>DATAKK010000075.1:0-4973 GCA_036261615.1 Propionibacteriaceae bacterium
GCACCTATGTCAACCGCACCCTGGTCGACGGCTCAGCCCTGCTGCGTCCCGGCGACGAAGTTCAGATCGGCAAGTACCGCATGGTCTACTTCGTGAGCGAGCACGGTTTGAGCTGATGGCCCCGCAACTGCGCAGCATCGGCCAGGTGCTGACGATCGTCAAGGCCGAGTTCTCCGACATCTCCATCTCCAAGATCCGCTTTCTCGAAAGCGAGGGGTTGTTGTCGCCGGAGCGGGCCCCTTCCGGATACCGGCGGTACTCCCAGGTCGACATCGACCGGTTGCGCTACATCCTCCGGGTGCAACGCGACCACTACCTTCCGCTCAAGGTGATCCGCGAGCACCTCGACGCCATGGACGCCGGCCAGGACCCCCCCGAGCTGGACGCGGCGGCGTCCGGTGCGCCCGCGCCGCTGCCGGCCGCGCCGCCCCCGGCGCCGGTGGGAGCCGACCCCCAGTCGAAGGGCGCGCGCGCCCCGATCAAACTGAGCCGCCGGGAGCTCCTGCAGGCGTCGGGACTCACCGAGGCCGCGCTGCTCGAACTGGAGCGGCACCTCCTCGTCGTGCCCAAGCGTGGCAGCAACCACTTCGGACGCGAGGCGCTCACCGTGTGCGTGGCCGCCCGCAAGCTCGCGCTGTACGGCATGGACTCCCGCCACCTGCGGGCCATCAGGCAGGCCGCCGAGCGCGAGGCCGGGATGGTTGAGCAGGCCGTCGCCCCGTTCACCCGCCGGCACAGCGCGGAGACCTCCCAGGCCGCGGCCGAGGTCGTGCAGCTGATCCTGCACACCCACGCCGCGATGATGCACATCATGCTCGACCGGGGGTGAGATGTGGCAAGGGGGCGGACCCCCTTGCGACCCCCGTCGCTCGGCGCACCCGATGCGCCGTCGTGGCTCCTCACCGGGCGACCTCCCTCGGATGGATCGGAGCCTCCCGATCAGCACGTAGGCTGGTGCCATGCGAGAGCTGGATGTGTTGGGTGTGCGGGTGACCATGCCCGGCTACGGACCGCTGCTCCTGTTGCAGGAGGTCGACGGGACGCGGTGCCTGCCGATCTGGATCGGCGCGAACGAGGCGGCGGCGATCGCCAACGCGCTCGAGGGCGTCGTGCCCCCGCGCCCGCTCACGCACGACCTCTTCGTCACCACGCTCGCCGAACTCGGCCACACCGCCGTCCGGGGCCGGATCACCTCGATGACCGACGGCGTCTTCATCGGAGAACTCGAGATCGACGGCCACGTGATCTCCGCGCGGCCGTCCGACCTGGCGGCGCTGGCCGTCCGCGCGGGCATCCCGCTCACCTGTCCCGACGAGCTGCTCGACCAGGTGGGCGTCGAGATCGACGAGCCCGATGACGAGGTGGAACGCTTCCGGGAGTTCCTCGACCACGTCAATCCGGACGACTTCGACGAGCAGTGACGGCGCCCGAGCGGGCTTGGGGCAACCCTCAACCGGTCGTTGAAGTCCGCGCGCCGAGCCGTCGAGGATCGTTGACCCACCCCGGGGTCGGCACTAGCGTCTGATCTCACCGGTGTAGTTACGCAGCTGCGATTGCCCCGGCGAAGGAGAACTCATCGGTCTGTGAGGAGTGAGATGGACGCGCTGGCGACAGGCGACGGCTTCCGTCCCGAGGCGATGCAGGACGCCCTGTTCGACGGCAGCTTCACCCCGCTTCCCGAAGACCTCGGCTTCCGCGGCCCCGTCGCCTGCGGCGCGGCCGGCATCACCTACCGCCAGCTCGACTACTGGGCCCGCACCGGCCTGGTGGTCCCCGAGATCCGGGGGGCCGACGGCTCGGGCTCGCAGCGGCTCTACTCCTTCCGCGACGTGCTGATGCTCAAGGTCATCAAGCGCCTCATCGACGCCGGCATCTCCCTGCAGCAGATCCGCATCGCCATCGACCACCTGCGCGAGCGGGGCGTCCAGGACCTCACCCAGGTCACGCTGATGAGCGACGGGGTGTCGGTGTACGAGTGCACGAGCGACCACGAGGTCATCGACCTGCTGCGCGGCGGTCAGGGCATGTTCGCCATCGCCCTC
The DNA here is from genome assembly GCA_036261615.1 of Propionibacteriaceae bacterium. GTDB lineage: Bacteria > Actinomycetota > Actinomycetes > Propionibacteriales > Propionibacteriaceae > JAJYQH01. Next base: position 2,043 of record DATAKK010000075.1, read on the forward strand.
GGCGGCGTCTGGCGCGACATGGAGGGCACCCTCTCCGTGCTCCCCGGCCAGCGGGCCGAGGAGCAGGCGGCCGAGCACCCGCACGACGAGCTGGCCAAGCGCCGCCGTCACCGCGCCAGCTGACCCCGTTCTTCCCCCCGGCCGGCACCCCTGCCGAGGGTGGATGCCGGGCGCCCGGCGACCCCGCTGTATCGTGTCCCCGGCGGCCGCGAGGCGGCCGCGACAACTCGATCATGGGGTGACAGATGGCTGACGGACGGGCAATCGGCGACGACGCGGGCTTCCTGGGGCGCCATCTCGGCCCCCGCGAGCACGACCGGGCGCACATGCTCGAGGCGATCGGTCTCGAGTCGATGAGCGAACTCGGCGAGCGGGCGATGCCCGCCGCGATCCGGCTGGGGCGCGACCTCGAGCTGCCCCCAGCGCTCACCGAGACCCAGCACCTGGAGCGGATGCAACTGCTGGCCGGGATGAACCGGCCGCTCCGGGCGATGATCGGCCTGGGCTACCACGGCACGGTCACTCCGCCCGTCATCCGCCGCAGGGTGCTCGAGAACCCCGCCTGGTACACCGCCTACACGCCGTATCAACCCGAAATCAGCCAGGGACGCCTCGAGGCTCTGCTCAACTTCCAGACCATGGTGAGCGACCTCACCGGTCTGCCCGTGTCGAACGCCAGCCTGCTCGACGAGGCGACGGCCGTGGCCGAGGGGATGGCGCTGGCCCACCGCAACTCGCCGAAGGGCGGCGGCGTCCTCGTCGACCCGGGCATCCTCCCGCAGTCGCTCGCGGTGCTGCACACCCGCGCCGACGCCATCGGCGTCGAGGTGATCGTCGGCGGGGATGACCTCGTGCGCGACCTGCAGACGCACGAGGTGTGCGCCGTGGTCGTGCAGGTGCCGGCGTCCGACGGCACGCTGCGCGGTCCCGTGGAACTCGAGGCGATCGCCCGGACCGCGCACGACAACGGCGCGCTGGTCGTCGCGGCCGCCGACCTGCTGGCGCTCACACTCATCGTGCCGCCGGGGGAGTGGGGCGCCGACATCGCCGTCGGGTCGGCGCAGCGCTTCGGCGTCCCCCTGTTCTACGGTGGCCCGCACGCCGGCTACATCGCCGTCCGCAAGGGCCTCGAGCGGTCGCTTCCGGGCCGGCTGGTCGGCGTGTCGGTCGACCGTCACGGGACGCCGAGCCTGCGGCTCGCGCTGCAGACCCGGGAGCAGCACATCCGCCGGGAGAAGGCCACGTCCAACATCTGCACTGCCCAGGTGCTGCTCGCGGTGGTGGCGTCGATGTACGCGGTCTACCACGGTCCCGAGGGGCTCACCGCCATTGCCCGCCGCCTGCACGAGCACGCGCGCACGCTGGCCGGGGCCTTCGACGCGGCCGGGCTGCGCCTGGCCGGCGACGGGTTCTTCGACACCCTCACCGTCGAGGTCGCGGACGCCGTCGAGGTGGTGGACGCCGCCCACGACCGGGGCATCCACCTGCGCCTGGTCGACGCGACGCACGTGGGGGTGTCGGTCGGGGAGGACACCACGCCCGAGGAGATCACCGCGGTGATGGAGTCGTTCGGCGTCGCCCCGGCCGAGCCCGTCGGCGGCCTGGCCGGCCACGAGCGGACGTCGGCGTTCCTCACCCACCCGGTGTTCTCGGCCTACCGCAGCGAGACCCAGATGCTGCGCTACGTTCGCACCCTCTCCGACCGTGACTTCGCCCTCGACCGGGGCATGATTCCGCTCGGCTCGTGCACGATGAAGCTCAACGCCGCCTCCGAGCTCGAGCCGATCAGCTACGCCGGATTCGCCGACCTCCACCCCTTCGCCCCTGTCGGGGACGCGCAGGGCTACGCGCGGCTGATCCGCGAACTGGAGCGCTGGCTCGCCGAGATCTCCGGGTACGACCGGGTCAGCCTGCAACCCAACGCCGGGAGCCAGGGCGAGTTCGCCGGCCTGCTCGCCATCCGCGCCTTCCACGAGGCCAACGGCGAGCCCGAACGCGACGTCTGCCTCATCCCGTCGTCGGCCCACGGCACGAATGCGGCGTCCGCCGCCATGGCCGGCATGCGGGTGGTGGTCGTGGCCGCCGCAGGCGACGGGTCGGTCGACCTCGACGACCTCGCCGCCAAGATCGACAAGCACCGCGACCGGCTGGCCGCGATCATGGTCACCTACCCGAGCACCCACGGGGTGTTCGAGGAGGGGATCGTCGACCTGTGCCGGATGGTGCACCAGGCGGGCGGCCAGGTCTACGTCGACGGCGCCAACATGAACGCCATGGTGGGCCTGTCGCGTCCCGGCGACTTCGGCGCCGACGTGAGCCACTTCAACCTGCACAAGACCTTCGCGATCCCGCACGGCGGCGGCGGCCCCGGTGTGGGCCCGATCGGGGTCAAGGCGCACCTGGCACCGTTCGTGCCCAACCACCCGCTCACCGCGGACGCCGGCCCGGCCACCAGCCGCGGGCCGGTGTCGGCCGCCCCGTGGGGGTCGGCCGGCGTGCTGCCGATCTCGCACGGCTACATCGCCCTCATGGGCGCCGACGGCCTGCGCGAGGCCACCCTCACCGCGGTCCTCAACGCCAACTACATCGCCCACCGGTTGTCCGACCACTACCCGGTGCTCTACACCGGCCGCAACGGGCTCATCGCCCACGAGTGCATCCTCGACCTGCGCGCCCTCACCAAGCAGACCGGCGTCACCGTCGACGACGTCGCGAAGCGGCTCATCGACTACGGCTTCCACGCGCCGACGATGAGCTTCCCGGTGGCCGGCACGCTCATGGTCGAGCCGACCGAGAGCGAAGACCTGGCCGAGCTCGACCGGTTCTGCGACGCGATGGTCGCCATCCGCGACGAGATCGACGAGGTCGCCTCCGGACGCTGGCCCGCCGAGGACAACCCGCTGCGCAATGCGCCCCACACGCTCGACGAGA
>DATAKK010000076.1:0-47064 GCA_036261615.1 Propionibacteriaceae bacterium
TGCCACCGCCTCCGGCGCCGACCGAGCCGGTCTCGTTGCCGGTGATCCGGCCGAACCCGTTGTAACCGAAGACCAGTTCGAGGAACGAGTTGGTCTGCGACCCCCCGATGTACGGCCGCGCCGACGCTGGGACCAGCTCGACCACCGCCACGTACCAACCCAGACTCACCAGCATCGCGCCGAACGCGACCAGCAGGTCCCAGACCTTGCGCCGCCACGTGGCCGGGGCGGCCACCGCGTACGCCACCACGAACGCCGGCAACACGATGAACGCCTGCAACATCTTGGTGAGGAACCCGAAGCCGATCGCCACCCCCGCCAACGCCAACCAGCGACGCGACGCGGTCTCGGTGGCCCGGATCACGCAGTACGCGCCCAGCGTCTCCAGCAGCACCAGCAGCGCGTCAGGATTGTTGAACCGGAACATCAACGTCGCCGCCGGGGTCAGCGCGAACACCACCGCACCCACCAGCCCCGCCCAGTGCGCCCGCATCGTCGGCCGGAACCTGCCGGTGGCCCGGTCGAAGCCCAGGCTGCGACGGACCGCCGCGTACAGCACCCCCACGCTGGCGACACCCATCAGCGCCTCGGGAACCAGGATGCTCCACGAACTCAGCCCGAACAGCCGCACCGACAGGCCCATCACCCACAGGGCCGCCGGCGGCTTGTCCACGGTGATCGAGTTGCCGGCGTCCAGCGACCCGAAGAACCACGCCTTCCACGACACCGACCCCGCCTGCGCCGCCGCCGAATAGAACGAGTTGGCATAGCCGGACGCACTCAACCCGGCGATGTACAGCACCGCCGTCGCCGCAAGAACCGCTGCCAGGCTGAGCCGGGCGGATCGGGGCAGGCGGTCGGTGCGTCCGGACGCCGCCGACGTTCGGGCGGCGCGCAGGCCCAGGGAGATGGGCGGATCGGTGGGAGCGTGGTCGTCGAGGGACCGCTCCGTCAGGGTGGGCGAAAGGCTCATGGATTCAGCGAATATTCAGCTGCTTTGCCACCCGTGTGACGGCTCTGTGCGGCCGCTATGAGAAGTCGTCGCGGCCTTGCTCAGCCGATTGCGCCCCGCCTCACTCCCACAGGGGCAGCCGGAGCGTGAAGCAGGTGTACCCCGGGCGGGAGTCGACGGTGGCCGTGCCGTGGTGGGCCTCCATGACGGCGGCGACGATCGCCAGGCCCAGACCCGTCGACCCCTCGGAGGTGTGGGCGCGACTGGTGTCCGCCCGCGCGAAGCGTTCGAAGACGATGTCCTTGAGGTCCGGGTCGATGCCGGGGCCGTTGTCGCTCACGGTGATGACCGCCCACGGTCCCTCGGTGAGCACGCCGGTCTCCACGACGGTTCCCGGCGGGGTGTGGGTGCGCGCATTCGCCAGCAGGTTGACCACCACCTGGTGCAGGCGGTTGGCGTCCGCGCACGCGGTGATGGTCTCGTCGGGCAGGCTCAGCCGCCACGTGTGGTCGGGCCCGGCGACGCGGGCGTCGTTGACCGCGTTGAGCACCAGCTCGACGACGTCGACAGGACGCAGGTCGAGGTCGGGGTCGTTGTCGAGGCGGGCGAGCAGCAGCATGTCCTCGACCAGCCGGCTCATCCGGCCGCTCTCGGCCTCGATCCGACCCATCGCGTAGGCGGTGTCGGCGGGCAGTTCCTCCCCACTGCGTCGGCTGAGCTCCGAGTAGCCCCGGATCGCGGCCAGCGGGTTGCGCAGTTCGTGCGAGGCGTCCGCGACGAACTGGCGCAGCTTGGTCTCGGACGCCTGCCGGGCCGCCAGCGCCCCCTCGACGTTGTTGAGCATGTGGTTGAACGCATGACCCACTCGCCCGACCTCGTTCTCCGGATTGGAGTCCTTCGCGGGCACGCGCACGGCCAGCGACACCTCGCCCCGGTCGAGTTCGAGGTTCGAGACGTGGGTGGCGGCGGCGGCCAGCCGGTTGAGCGGCCGCAGCGCGCGCGAGATGAGGGCCCGCGACAGCACGGCGGTGGCCGCCACGGCCACGGCGGCGAGCACCATCTCCAGGGCCAGCAGCTTGCTCATGACCGACTGGACGCCCTCGAGGGGGATCGCCACGACGTCGGTCTCGTAGCCGCGGTCGACCTTCTCCGCGAGGTAGGCGCCGTACCCGGGCAGGTTGACCTGCTGGGGCTCGGCGGTCGGCAGGCCGAGCAGCCGCTGCGCGAGGTCGGAGCTGATCGAATCGATCGCGCCGCTGGTGATCCGGCCGCCACGCACCTGCTCGCCACTGGTGACGACGATCGTCCCGGGCGGCAGGCCGGGGATGTTGATGCCGCGCACCCGGGGCGCCGTCGGGGTGCCCGCGTCGTCGTGATCGGGGACGAGTCCCTTGTCCTGCACGGACAGGGCGTTGGCCAGCTGCCCCTGCGCCTGGGTGAGCAGGATGTGCTGCACGGCGACCAGGCTCACCGCGCCGAGAGCGATCGCGACCACCGCGACGAGTGCGGCCACCCGCAGCACGAGTTGGCGGCTCAGCGTCCCGCGCCTCATCACACCCACGCTAGCGGCCCCCTGGGCAGGAGACTGGGGCGGGGTGTCAGGGGCAAGCGTCGTCGAGGCCACGGCGTCCGGCTAGTCGGCGGGACGCAGTACGTAGCCCGCCCCGCGCATCGTGTGGATCATCGGCTCGCGGTCGGCGTCGATCTTCTTGCGGAGATACGAGATGTAGAGCTCGACGACGTTCGCCTGGCCGCCGAAGTCGTAATTCCAGACCCGGTCGAGGATCTGCGCCTTCGAGAGCACCCGCTTGGGGTTGCGCATGAGGTAGCGGAGCAGTTCGAACTCGGTGGCCGTGAGGTTGATGGCCTGCCCGCCGCGCGACACCTCGTGCGAGTCCTCGTCGAGGGTGAGGTCGCCGACGACGAGCACCGAATCGCTCCTCGCGGTGGTGGCGCCCGTGCGGCGCAGCAGGGCGCGGAGCCGGGCGATGACCTCCTCGAGGCTGAACGGCTTGGTGACGTAGTCGTCGCCGCCCGCGGTGAGCCCGTTGATCCGGTCGGTCACGGCGTCCTTGGCGGTGAGGAAGATCACGGGCACGTCGGGCTGGTCCTGGCGGATGCGGCGCATGACCTCGAGGCCGTCGAAGTCGGGCAGCATCATGTCGAGCACGATGGCGTCCGGGTGGCTCTCCCGGGCGGCGCGCACCGCGGTGCTGCCGGAGTTGGCGGTGCTGACCTCCCAGCCCTCGTAGCGCATGGCCATCGAGAGCAGTTCGGTGAGGCTCGGCTCGTCGTCGACGGTCAGCACCCGGATGGGCGACCCGTCGGGGCGCGTGAGGGGATCGGCGTCTACTCGTGCCATGGTCACCACTGTGACAGCCGAATCACTACCTTTTCCATGACCCGGCTGTGAGCACCCTGTGAGGGATTCCGGGGGCCGGGCGGCGTCGGCTCAGGCCGGTTCGGACTCGTCGACCACCGGGGTCGGAGTCCGGCGGGGACGCCGCCGGAAGAGCGTGTCGATGGCGCCCCGGCCGCCGCCGAAGGTGAGGAACAGCAGCCCGAACGCCGCGAGCACGAGGTTGTACTCCCAGCCCCCGGACAGCACCTCGTAGCCTCGTGAGGCCTTGAACCAGGCGATGATGAGGATGTTCTCGACGAGCATGCCCAGGCCGATGAGCGGCGTGGCCAGCCCGAAGGCGAGCAGGACGCCGCCGATCATCTCGAGGGTCACCGCGCCGTAGCCGAAGGCGGTGGGGAACGGCAGTCCCGCCGCCCTCACCCGGGCGATCTCGCCCTGCATGCCGACCGTCACGAAGCGGTGCCAGCCGTGCAGGAACAGCACGAGTCCGACGCACAGCCGCACGACGATGAGCGCGAGGTCCTGGAGCACGCGCACAAAGCCCTTCACGCCGCTCACGCTACCGGCTAGGGGTGGCCGGGTGTGGGCGGGCGCGCACTCCGCCATGCGCCGCGAGGTCCGGACCGTGGCCGCGCGCTGGTTGGGCATGGTGAGATGGGTGGAACCGATCGAGAGGACGAAACATGATCGTCTTCGACCGCGCCACCGTGGTGTACCCCGACCAGACGGTGGCTGTCGACCAGTTGAGCCTCACCGCGCCGACCGGCAAGGTCACCGTGTTCGTGGGGCCCTCGGGCTGCGGCAAGACCACGTCGCTGCGCATGATCAACAAGATGATCCTGCCGACCTCGGGCCGGGTGCTCATCGACGACGTCGACATCGCCAAGCAGGACGCCGCGTCGCTGCGGCGGGGCATCGGCTACGTCATCCAGCAGGCCGGCCTGTTCCCGCATCGCACCGTCGCCGACAACGTCGCCACTGTGCCGATGCTCCTCGGGGTCGGACGCCGCCAGGCCCGCACGGCCGCGCTCGGGCTGCTCGAGCGGGTCGGTCTCGACCCGGCGCTCGGACGCCGCTACCCGAACCAGTTGTCCGGCGGCCAGCAGCAGCGGGTCGGGGTCGCCCGCGCCCTCGCCGCCGACCCGCCGATCCTGCTCATGGACGAGCCGTTCAGCGCGGTCGACCCGATCGTGCGCCAGCAGCTGCAGGCCGACCTGCTGCGGCTGCAGGCCGATCTCAGCAAGACCATCGTGTTCGTCACCCACGACATCGACGAGGCGCTGCGCATCGGCGATCAGGTGGCGGTGATGCGCGTGGGCGGCCACCTCGCCCAGCTGGCGTCGCCCGCCGACCTGCTCAGCGACCCCGCCGACGAGTTCGTCGCGGAGTTCGTGGGCCACGACCGGGGATACCGGGCGCTCGGGTTCCTCCACGGCTCGGTGGCCACCCGCTCAGAGCCGACGATCTCCCTCGGCTCGAGCGGCGAGGCCGCCCGCCGGGTGGCGGCCGGGGCCGAGTGGCTGCTCGTGCTGGACGCCGAACGGCGTCCGGTGGGCTGGGTCCGGCCGGCGGACGTCGGCGCCCGGGTCGAGTCGGACCACCTCAACAGGTCGGGCACCGTCGCCCAGGACGACTCGCCGTTGCGGGCGCTGCTCGACGCCGCCCTGTCCTCGCCGAGCGGACGGGGCGTCGTGGTCGACGGCACCGGGGCGCTGCTCGGCACCGTCAACGCCACCGACGTCGTGGGCGCGATCGACAGGGAGCGCAGCGCATGATCCAGTGGCTGCGCGACAACGACTCCCGGGTGTGGCAGCTGTCCCTCACCCACGCGTGGTTGTCCGGCGTCCCGCTGGTCATCGGGCTGGCGATCGCCCTGCCGCTCGGCTGGCTGGCGCACCGGTGGCCCCGGCTGCGGCTCACGATCACGTCGCTGGCCGGCGTCCTCTACACGGTGCCGTCGCTCGTGCTGTTCATCCTGCTGCCGCTCATGCTCGGCACCAAGATTCTCGACCCCATCAACGTGGTCGTCGCGATGACCCTCTACACGGTGGCGCTGCTGGTGCGCACCGTGGCCGACGGGCTCGCCGCGGTGCCCGACGACGTGCGGCAGGCGGCGCTGGCGATGGGGTTCGGACGCTTCCGGCGGCTGGTCGGGGTGGAACTGCCGCTGGCGGTGCCGGTGATCTCCGCGGGGCTGCGGGTGGCCGCCGTGAGCAACGTGTCGATCGTCAGCGTCGCCGCCCTCATCGGCGTGGTGCAGCTCGGGTCGCTGTTCACCGAGGGCTTCTCGCTGCTCTACCTCCCGCCGATCCTCGTCGGCACCCTCGCGTGCCTGGTGCTCGCGGTGGTCTTCGACGTGGTCATCGTCGTCCTCACCCGGATGGCCACCCCCTGGCTGAGGAGGACCGCGTGATCAGCGTGTGGCAGTGGCTCACCAGCGGCAGCAACTGGAGCGGCACCGACGGCATCGCCCACCGGCTGGTGCAGCACCTCGAGTACTCGGGCAGCTCCCTGCTCATCGCCGCGGTGATCGCGATCCCGGTCGGGCTGTGGATCGGGCACACCGGACGCGGGCGGGTGGTGGTCGTCAGCCTGGCCAACGGCGTCCGGTCGATCCCGACCCTCGGCCTGCTGTTCATCGTGCTGCTGCTGCTCGCCCCGCACATCACCTCCGGCGACGCGTTCCTCATCCCGAGCATCGTCGTGCTCGTCGTGCTCGCGATCCCGCCGCTGCTCGCCGGCGCCTACGCCGGCGTCGAACAGGTCGACCCGGCGGCACGGGACGCCGCCCGCGGGATGGGGCTCACCCCCTGGCAGGTGCTGTGGCAGATCGAGGTGCCCTGCGCGATGCCGCTGCTGTTCGGCGGACTCCGGTCGGCGACCCTGCAGGTCGTCGCCACCGCGACCATCGCCGCCACCGTGAGCGTCGGAGGCCTCGGCCGGTTCCTCATCGACGGACTCGCCTACCGCGACTACTCGATGATGGCAGGGGGTGCGCTGCTCGTGGGGCTGCTCGCGATCGCCGTGGACGCCGTGCTGGCCGGCGTCCAGCGGTTCGTCGTGTCGCCCGGGCTGTCCTCCTGACCCCCGCGCCCGCGCCCTCCCACCCTCGGGATGCGCCCGCGCCCTCCCACCCTCGGGATGCGCCCGGGGCCTCCCACCCTCGGGATGCGCCCGGGGCCGACGGCGTCCGAATCCTCCCGGGCGTGGCTTCTGCGAAATTCGCCTCACCTGCCACACCCCGCCTCTGGACGGGGTGGAGTGGCAGGTGGCGCACGTTTCGCAGCAGACCCGGGCCCGGCGGCCCCGCGCACGCCCGAGGCGGGGACGCCGGGGCGCGCGGCACGCTCCCCCCTGCGGGGTGGGGAGACCCGTTCCTCCCAGAGAGGAATGTCGGGCAACCCCTGAGTGTTGGGGACGACATCGGATAGCGTCGACGTGGTCGGCCAGACGAAGGAGTTTCGATGACCAGTACCCGCCGTTCCCTGCTCACCGCCGTCTTCGGCAGCGGCCTCGCGGTCGGCCTCGCCGCCTGCGGCAGCAGCAACAACAGCAACCCGCTCGCCAGCGGCTCGTCCGCGGCCGGCGGTGCCAGCGGCTCGGCGTCGTCGTCCGCGAGTTCCGGCTCCGGCTCGGGCACCGGCACCCTCATCGTCGGGTCCGCCAACTTCCCGGAGAGCGCCCTGCTCGCGCAGATCTACGCCACCGCCCTGTCGGCCAAGGGGGTCACGGCGTCCACCAAGCTCAACATCGGCAGCCGCGAGATCTACCTCGGCGCCCTCAACGACGGGTCGATCGACCTGATCCCCGAGTACACCGGAAACCTCGCCCGCTACTACGACAAGCAGGCCGACATCAGCACGCCCGACAAGGCGCTCGCCGCGCTGAAGAAGGCGCTCCCGGCCAACCTCACCGCGCTCAACCCCTCGTCCGCGCAGGACTCCGACTCGATCTGCGTCACCGCGGCCACCGCCCAGAAGTACGGGCTCAAGTCGATCGCCGACATCGACGGGCACGCGAAGGACATGGTTCTCGGCGGTCCCCCGGAGTTCAAGCAGCGCATCGACGGACTCCCCGGGCTGAAGCGGGTCTACGGCCTCACCTTCAAGGACTTCAAGCCCCTCGACGCCGCCGGCGCGCTCACCGTCACCGCGCTCAAGAACGGCCAGGTGCAGGCCGCCAACCTGTTCACCACCGACCCGCAGGTGAAGGCGAACAACTTCGTCGTGCTGACCGACCCCAAGCACCTGTTCGGCGCCCAGAACGTGGTGCCGCTGATCCGCAAGGACAAGGTGACGAGCACCATCTCGTCGACCCTGGACGCCGTCTCCGCGAAGCTCGACACGTCGACCCTGCTGTCGCTCGTCACCAAGGTCGTCATCAACAAGCAGGACCCCGGCACCGTCGCGAAGCAGTTCCTCGCCAGCGCCGGACTCTCGTAACGGACCGCCTCCCCGGCCGGTGGTCCGGGAGGCCACTCGAGGGAATGGGGAGTCATGCCCGATCTCGAATTCACCGTCACCCAGTCCGGGCCGCGGCGCATCCTCGCCACCACCGGCTCGGCGCCCTCGCAGCCCGAGGTGTCCGCCGTGGTCGGCCCGCTGTTCGGCGCCGTCGTGTCGGCCATCGAGCGGTCCGGGGGCCGGCCGGGGGTTGGGGTGGCCACCTACGCGATGGGTCCCGACGGGGGCATCGACATCGTCGCGGGGTTCGAGTGGGACGCCGACCCGCTGCCGGGGCTGACGGTGGTCGACCTGCCCGATGTGCTGGTGGCGAGCACCACCCACTACGGGATCATGGCGACGATCGGCGAGTCCTGGTCGGCGCTCATGAGCTGGGCCGCCGAGCAGGGTTTCTTCCCGGCCGGCCCGGGACGTGAGATCTACCACGAGTCGTCCAGCCCCGACCAGACCACCTGGGTGACCGAACTGCAGCAGCCGATCGCTCGCCGCTGAGCCGGTCAGCCCGGGAACCGGCCGGCTTCGGCGTCCGGTAGCGCGGCGAGCGGCAGGAATGTCGTGCCGCCCTCGACGTCGGTGATGACGACGCACCCGCGCGCCCGGGAGATCGTGCGAACCGCGTCGTAGGGGATGGTCCAGAGGTCGTCCTCGTCGTCGATGTACATCGCCTCCTCGGTGAACACCGTGGTGATCGGCCGGCTCCAGTGGCGTTCGACGTTCCGGTCGATCCGGCGCACGACCAGCTTCGCCCCCACCCCGAACGCGGCGCCGACCGCGGTGATGACCCAGGGGAGCACCCGCGCCGGGGCGCGCAGGCTGAGGTAGGCGAACCAGACGGCGAGCACGAGCAGCAGGGTCGAGGTCAGCCGGACGATCCGCAGTTGCGGCATGTGCCGGCGCAGGTAGGCGCGCCGGAGTGCCTGGACATCGGCCGGCGTGGGGGCCGACCGCACCTGCACCCCGCGCGGAAGCTCTCTTCGGCTCATGCCGCGCCGACGAGGCGCAGCACCTGGCCCAAGCCGTGGTGCCGGCCCTGGGTGCGGGGCAGGAGGAGCGTGCGCAGCCCGAGCTCGGTGCCGCCGGCGTCGTAGGCCCACGAGTCGCCGACCATCAGCGCCCGCTGGGCCGGGACGCCGAGCTGGACGAGCGCCCGCTCGAAGATCCGCGGCTGCGGCTTCACCGCGCCCACCTCGTAGCTGAGCACCACCGCATCGAACAGGTCGAGCGCGCCCTGCTGGACGAGCGTCGCGCGGATGTCGATGCCGATGTTCGAGAGCAGTCCGACGCGGATCCCGTGACGACGCAGCGCCTCGAGCGTGGGCACGGCGTCGGCGTACAGGACCCAGTGGTGGTCCATCGTGGCATAGAGGGCATCGGCCACGTCGGGGTCGATGCCGCCGACGATCGCCAGGGTCGCCTCCCAGACCTGCTGGTGACGAGCGCGGGACAGATCGCGCTCGCTGTGCGGGTCGACACTGTTCGCCAGCTGCCAGACGTTGGCGAGGAAGTCCTTGACCTCCTGGGTGCGCTCCTCGCCCCACTCGTCGTCGGGACGCCCCCGGCGTCCGGAGACCTGCCACGCGTCGTCGAGCCACCCCTCGCTGCGGCTTGCGTCGACCAGCGTCTGGTGGAAGTCGAAGATCACGGCCTCGATCGGTTCGCCGAACTGCGTCATGCCCAGACAGTAGTCGCGTCCCGGGCGCCGTCTCCCGCCTGCCCGGATGTGGTCGCGCTCCCGGCGCGCGCGACAGGCGCTCGGGGCCATGCGGCGGCTAGGGTCGGGCCATGCGCCTCGTGGTCGAGGGAGATCTGTTCGAGTGGCGTGGCCCCGCCCCGTACCACTTCGTCGCCGTCGGGCCCGAGGGGTGCGACGACCTGCGTGCCGTCGCTCCGGTGGTGAGTTACGGGTGGGGGATGATCCCGGTGCGCGGCACGGTGGGCGGGACCGCGTTCACCACCTCGTTGTGGCCCCACGACGGGGGCTACGTCGTCCCCATCCGGGACGCCGTCCGCCTCGCCGAAGGCCTGACGCTGGGCGTCACGGTGACCGTCGAGCTGGAGATCGACACCGACCGCTGACGGGGTCACAGGTTTCCGCTCCGTTGTCAGTGCCGCGTCCTAGACTCCGAAACGACCGACCAGCCTGGCCGGCGGCGTGGCGCAGCGACGCGCCCGACAAGGAGCTTCCATGACCCTTCAGCTGAGCCCCTACCTCAACTTCGCCGGCAACACACGGGAGGCGATGGAGTTCTACCACGACGTGTTCGGGGGCAGGCTCGACGTGCTGACCTTCGGCGACATGTCGCTCGACGACATGCCTGCGGAGGGCGTCATGCACGCGGCCCTCGTCACCGACCAGTTCTCGCTGTTCGCCAGCGACGCCATGCCGGGTGCCGAACAGAGCTGGAACGGCACGCGCGTCTACCTCGCGTTCATGGGGGACGACGTCGAGACGCTCACGGTGTGGTTCTACCGGCTGGCGGAGCACGGACGCATCTCGATGCCGCTCGAGAAGCAGATGTGGGGCGACACCTACGGGCAGGTGGTCGACCGGTTCGGCATCGAGTGGATGGTGAACATCTCCGGCGGCGAGGGCGAGTGATCCTCGGCGCCCTCCGCCGGTGAGGCTCAGCGCCGCCCGCGGATGGTCCGCCGCAGGTGCCGCTGCCGTGCCCGGAAGCGCCAGTAGCCGAGGATGATGAGGGCCCAGTAGGCCATGCCGGCGATCACCAGGAGGTCGAGGGTGAGGCCCACGACCTCGATCCAGCCGGGGTGATGCAGCGAGGCGACCCACACGACGACCGGGCGGGCCATCGCGACCAGGCCCACCGTGCAGACGGTGAACGAGGCGAACGTCCACGCCTGATTGCCCAGCCGCTGGCGCCGGGTGCCCGACTCCAGATCGCGCACGCGCGTCCCGCCCGTTCCGGCGAGGACGGCCAGCGGCAGCACCGCGTCGTCAGCGGCGAGGTCGGCCGTGACGATGCGTCGGTGCGCGTTGCGCCAGCGCGACTCCGTCATGTGGCCCAGACTGCCAGACCCGCGCCGCGGCGTCGCGCACGGCCCGCCCGACGGGTTTTCGGCGGCGGCCGGCGGGGCCGGCGCGAGGTGAACAAGAATTCACCGTCACGACACTTCGACGGCACATTGCCGACACCTTCTGCTCGCACAGCCTCTCTAGCGTCATCGGTGTTGGACGAACCGGGTCGGAACCGGTCCCGTCCTGAAACCGATCACCTCGATCTGGAGGCTTATTCCATGAAGCGCTCTGTCCTTCCCGCAGCCGTCGGGCTTGCCGCCATCGTGGCGCTCTCGGCCTGTGGCTCCTCGTCGTCGGGGGCGAGCAGCAGCACCTCGTCCTCGAGCGACTCCACCGCGGCCGCGAGCAGCGCACCGGCCGGCTCGGCGAGCGCCGCCGCGACCGGCAACCCGGGCTCCGCGGTGACGCTCACCGAGGCGGGGTCCAGCCTGATCTACCCCTACCTGCAGACCATCCAGTCGCCGCTCCAGTCGGCCTACTCCAACATCTCGCTCCAGCCGGCCCCCGGCGGCTCGGGCAAGGGCATCGCCGACGCCATCGCGGGCACGACCGTGCTCGGCGGGTCGGACGCCTACCTCAGCTCGGGACAGCAGAGCCAGAACCCCGACATGCTCAACGTGCCGGTGGTGATCTCCTCCCAGGCGATCAACTACAACCTCAAGGGCGTCAAGAACCTCAAGCTCACCGGCGCGGTCCTCGCCCAGATGTACGAGGGCAAGATCACCACCTGGGACGACCCGGCGATCAAGAAGCTGAACCCCGGCGCCAACCTGCCGAGCGAGAAGGTCGTGCCGGTGCGCCGCGTCGACGCGAGCGGTGACACCTTCATCTTCACGAGCTTCCTGTCGGCCACCGACGACACCTGGAAGAACGGTCCGAGCCTCGGCACCACCGTCACCTGGCCGGCCGTCGGCAACGAACTGACCGCCAGCGGCAACCCGGGCATGGTCCAGACCTGCTCGCAGACCCCGGGCTGCATCGCCTACGTCGGCGTCAGCGTCCAGGACGCCGCCACCAAGGCCGGCCTCGGCCAGGCGGAGCTGCAGAACAAGGACGGCAACTTCGTGCTGCCGACCACCGACAACGTGTCGGCCGCCGTCGCCGCGGGAGCCGGGTCGATCCCGGACAACCTGGCCCAGCCGCTGATCTACGAGCCCGGCGCCAAGTCGTACCCGATCGTCAACTTCGAGTACCTCGTGGTCAACAAGAAGCAGAAGAGCGCCGACCTCGCCATGGCCGTCCGCACCTTCCTCATGTGGACCATGTCGAAGTCCGGCGGCAGCCAGGCGCAGTACCTCGACAAGGTGAGCTTCGTCGCGATCCCCGACTCGGTGAAGCCGAAGATCGAGCAGGCCATCTCCCAGATCCAGGGCTGACACGAGACCGTGACGGCATCCGACCTCAGCGCCGCACCGGCGGAGTCCGCGCCCCTGTCCCCCAAGGACGGGGCGCGGCTCCGCCGCGTCCGGCTGCACCTCGACCCGCTGCGACTGGTTCTCGGCGCCCTGGCGCTGATCCCGACCCTGGCGCTCGCGTTCCTCGTCTACAAGATCTTCAGTGAGGCGTGGCCGGCCATCCGGTTCAACGGCTGGTCGTTCCTCACGACGAAGACCTTCACCATGGGCAACCTCTACGGCGGCGCGCTCGAGCACCGCAACGGCCAGGTCGCAGCGGGCGGCGCCCAGTACGGCGTCCTGGCGTTCGTGCTCGGGACGGTGCTCTCCTCGCTCATCGCGCTCATCGTCGCCGTGCCGGTCGCGGTCGGCGGGGCGATCCTGCTCGGGGAGAAGCTGCCGGCCGCGCTCCAGGCGCCGCTCGGGGTGTTCCTCGAGCTGCTCGCCGGCATCCCGAGCGTCGTCTTCGGCCTGTGGGGCGTCTACTCGTTCGGGCCGTGGCTCTCGCGCGCCGTCTACACGCCGATCTCGCACCTCGGGCTGCCCTGGCTCTCGTCCGGCGTGTCGAGCAACGGCCAGGGGCTGTTGACCTCCGGCCTGGTGCTCGCCGTCATGATCGTGCCGATCATCGCGTCGATCACCCGCGAGCTCGTCCGCTCGGTGCCGGCGAACACCCGCGAGGGCGCGGCGGCGCTGGGCCTCACCGGTGCCGAGTCGGTGCGGGTCGTCACCCTGCCGTTCATCCACCGGGGGATCGTCGCGGCCGCCGTGCTGGGCCTCGCCCGCGCGCTGGGGGAGACGATCGCCGTCCTCATCATCAGCGGCAATGCTCTCAACACCTATCCCGTGAGCCTGTTCGCGCCCTTCTCGACGATGGCCAGCACGATCGCGGCCATGCTCGACAGCGCGCTCACCGACTCCACCGGGATGGCGGTGCACTCGCTCGCCGAGGTCGGCCTGGTGCTCGTCGCGATCACCCTGGTCGTCAACTTCGCCGGGCGCTACATCGCCCGGAGCCTCGGCACCAACGTCCCGGTCGGACGGGGGGCCTGACATGAGCATCTGGAGGCGTCTCCGCAACCTCGGGTTCTGGGGGCTGTGCGGCCTCGCGGCCCTCGCCATCGCCGGGCCGGCCCTGTGGGTGCTGTTCACGGTCTTCCACCAGGCGCTGCCGGTGGTCGGGTGGCACCTGCTCACCCACAACACCAACGCCGGGGGTCTCAAGAACGCCATCCTCGGCACCTTGTGGCTGCTGCTCGGCGTCCTCGTGCTCGCCGGCACCGTCGGGGTGGGCAGCGGCATCTACCTGGCCGAGTTCGCGCCCCCGCGGATCGAGCACGTCATGCGGTTCTTCTCGGACGTGCTCGCCGGCATGCCCTCGATCGTCCTCGGCTACGTCGCCTACATCACGCTCGTGGTGCAGGTGGGCTGGGGCTACTCGTACATCGCGGGCGTCATCGCCCTCTCGGTGCTCGTGCTGCCCTACATCGTCAAGACCACGGAGGTGGCCCTGCGCCAGGTGCCGAGGGCCCTGCGCGAGGGCGCGGCCGGCCTCGGCATGCCCGACCAGGCGATCCTCTGGAAGGTCGTCTTCCCCCCGGCGCTGCCGGGCATCATGAGCGGGGTCATCGTGGCCCTGGCGATCTCGACCGGTGAGCTGGCGCCACTGCTGTTCACCGTCGGGTTCACCGACAGCAACCCCAGCCTCGCCCTCACCCACGAGCAGGTGCCGTACCTCACCTCGGTGATCTTCACGAACCTGCAGCTTCCCGACCCGCAGGCCCAGTACCTCTCGGCCGCCGCCGGCGCCGTGTCGCTGGTCCTGCTGGTGATCCTCATCCTCATCGGCCGCCTCATCACGGCACGCTCGGTGAGGGCCACCCGAAGGATGGCACTATGACAGCTCAGGCCGACGCGACCGGAATGTGGCGGTCGGAGCGCCCGATCGCTCCGCTCGCCCCCCGCCGACTCACCGCACCAGTTCCCACCCCCTCTCATCAGGAGTCGTCGATGAGCCCCACCGTCAAGGTCAGCACCGGCGAGCGCCGGGCCCAGGCCCAGCCCGTCACTGGGGAGTCGGCGCCCGGGGCCGACGACATCGTGCTGAGCGCCCAGCACGTCTCGTTCTTCTACGGCGACGTGCAGGCGCTCTCGGACATCAGCCTGGACGTGCACCGCAACGAGATCACGGCGCTCATCGGCCCGTCCGGCTGCGGCAAGACGACGTTCCTGCGCTGCCTCAACCGGCTCAACGACATGGTGCCGCGCACCCGGCTCGAGGGCAGGGTGCTGTTCGACGGCGAGGACCTCTACGACAGCTCGGTGCGGCCGATCGACATCCGCCGGCGGGTCGGCATGGTGTTCCAGCGGGCCAACCCGTTCCCGAAGTCGATCTACGAGAACGTGGCCATCGCCCCCCGGGCCAACGGCCTGAAGGGCAACCTCGACGACCTCGTCGAGGAGTCGCTGCGCCGGGCCGCGCTGTGGGACGAGGTCAAGGGCAAGCTGAAGTCGAGCGCGTTCGACCTGTCGGGCGGTCAGCAGCAGCGCCTGTGCATCGCCCGGGCGATCGCCGTCAAACCCGAGGTGCTGCTCATGGACGAGCCGGCGTCCGCGCTCGACCCCGTGGCCACCCAGGCGATCGAGGACCTCATGGAGGACCTCAAGCGCGACTACACGATCGTCATCGTCACCCACAACATGCAGCAGGCGGCCCGCGTCTCCGACCGCACCGCGTTCTTCACCGTCGACCAGCGCCGGGAGGGGCGGGTCGGCGTCCTCGTCGAGTACGACGACACCAACACGATCTTCACCAACCCGAAGGACTCGCGCACCGAGGACTACGTCACCGGCCGCTTCGGCTGACCGGCGTCCGCGCGGCGACATCTGCTGGAACGCCCGCGGGTCGGCGTCCGGACGCGATGGAATGAGGCCATGCCGCACTCGCTCACCAACCTCAATCTCCGCGAGTACATCGACCGGCTGCAGGCCGAGGGGTACGTCGTCCAGGGCAGCAGCGGGGAGGATCCCAAGCTCATCGCGCCCGACGGGTCGGCGGTGGAGACGTGGCGCGAGGACTACCCGTACGACGAGCTGATGGACCGCGACGAGTACGAGCAGGACAAGTACCTGCTGCAGGTGGAGCTGCTGAAGTTCCAGTACTGGACGCAGGACGTCGGGGCCAAGCACGTGCTCGTGTTCGAGGGCCGCGACGCGGCGGGCAAAGGCGGGACCATCAAGCGGTTCATGGAGCACCTCAACCCGCGGGCCGCGCACACCGTGGCGCTGGCCAAACCGACCCTCGAGGAGCGCGGGCAGTGGTACTTCCAGCGCTACATCCGGCACCTGCCCACCGCCGGTGAGATCGTGCTGTTCGACCGCAGCTGGTACAACCGGGCCGGGGTCGAGCGGGTGATGGGGTTCTGCTCCGACGAGGAGTACCAGGGATTCATGCGGCAGGCGCCCGCCTTCGAGCGGATGCTCGTGGAATCGGGGACGACGGTCACCAAGCTGTGGTTCTCGGTCACCCAGCAGGAGCAGCGCACCCGGTTCGCGATCCGCCAGATCGACCCGGTGCGGCGGTGGAAGCTGTCCCCGATGGACCTCGAGAGCCTCGACCGGTGGGACGACTACACGGCCGCGAAGGCGGCGATGTTCGCCCACACCGACAAGAAGTACGCGCCCTGGATGTCGGTGAAGAGCAACGACAAGAAGCGCGGCCGGGTCAACGCGATGCGCGCCTTCCTCAACCAGTTCGACTACGAGGGCAAGGACACCTCGGTGGTGTTTCCGCCCGACCCGCTCATCGTGGCCCGGGCCAAGTACACCGACGTCGACTGAGCGGCGTCCGGGTCAGGCGCCCAGGTCGTCGGCCAGCCGGGCGAACAGGTCGGCGACACCGTGTGGCCCGTCGACGACGACGTCGGCGAGGGCGACGAGCGCGTCCTGCTCCTGGGAGCCCGAGCAGACCAGCAGCCCCTCGATCCGGCCGGACGCCCGCAGCTCGCGGACCACCTCGAACGCCGCGACGTCGCCGAGGTCGTCGCCGGCGAACACGACGACCGCAGGGTCGCACTCGGCGATGAGGTCGCGCAGGGCGTCGCCCTTGTCGCGCCCGGGTGCCCGCAGCTCGACGACGTTGCGCCCAGGTTCCACCCGCAGGCCGTGACGGCCGGCCAGCTCGGTCAACGGCCCGGTGAGCCGGGCCAGGGCGCCGGCCGGGTCGTCCAGCTCGCGGGTGTGGACGCCGAGCGACAGCCGCTTGTCCTCGACCCGGGCCCCACCCAGCCCGAGTCCCTGCAAGAGCCCGGGAAGCTCCTCACGGGCGGCCGCCACCCCCTCCGGAGGCTCGGGCTCGACGAACTCGCCGGTTGCGGCGTCCCAGCGCTCGGCGCCGTACAGTCCGAGCACCGACATCGACCCGAGGCCCTCGCGCCCGGCGAGGCCGCCGAGTTCGACCGCCTTGCGAGCGACCCGCCCGGTGATCACCGCCACCTTTCCCACCCGGGCGCCCAGGCGCTGCAGGGCGTGCACCGCCGGCTCGGAGGCGTAGGCGGCGTCGGGGTCGGCCACGATGGGGGAGAGGACGCCGTCGAAGTCGCTGCAGACGAGGGCGCGGCCGGGCTCGGCGAGCAGCGCAGCCCGGGCCGACAGCCCGGCGTCACTCATCTTCGCTTGTGAACTCGCGGTTTCCGGCACGGGTGGAGCTCCTCGGATCTGGGATGGCCAGGCCCGCGTGGCTAGACTCGGCCACCGGAGGTGGAGTATGACGAGCAGCACCGAGTCTAGATCGGACTCCGCAGGCGCAACACCCGCCAACCCCACTGGCCCCTCCGCGAGCTTCGTGGTGGTCGCGAACCGGCTTCCGGTCGAGCGCGTCAGTGGCGACGGCGACGACGAGTGGCGGATGTCGCCGGGCGGTCTGGTGACCGCTCTGGAGCCCGTCCTGCGGCAGAAGCACGGCGTGTGGATCGGCTGGCACGGTGTGCCCGGGGAGCATCTCGAGCCGTTCGAGGCGAGCGGCATCCCGGTCGTGCCGGTGCCGCTGTCGGCTCACGAGGTCACCGATTACTACGAGGGCATGTCGAACGCCACCCTGTGGCCGCTCTACCACGACTCGGTCGCGTTCCCCGAGTACCACCGCGAGTGGTGGGACGCCTACCGCCGGATCAACCGCCGGTTCGCCCAGCAGGCGGCCGCCGTGGCCGGCGAGGGTGCGGTGGTGTGGGTGCAGGACTACCAGCTGCAGCTCGTCCCGCGGATGCTGCGCGAGCTGCGTCCGGACCTTCGGATCGGCTTCTTCCTGCACATCCCGTTCCCGCCCGAGGAGCTGTTCCAGCAACTGCCGTGGCGGCGCGACATCCTCGAGGGCATCGCCGGCGCCGACCTGGTCGGCTTCCAGGTGCCCAAGGACGCCCACAACTTCGTCCGGCTGCTGCGCCAGATGCTGCGCTACCAGACGCACCGGGACCGCTTCATCACGCCCGACCGGCGTACCGGGCGGGCGCAGGCCTACCCGATCTCGATCGACGTCAACGCCTTCGAGGAACTGTCGAACTCGCCGGAGGTCGTGTCCCGGGCGGCGCAGATCCGCCACGACCTCGGCGCCAAGAACATCCTGTTCGGCGTCGACCGCCTCGACTACACCAAGGGCCTGCGCCAGCGGATCCAGGCGGTGGGCGAGCTGTTCAGCGAGGGACGCCTCGACCCGGCCGAGACCGTGTTCCTCCAGCTGGCGACCCCCTCGCGGGAGCGGGTGGAGGAGTACAAGCGACTGCGCGACGACATCGAGCTGCAGATCGGGCGGATCAACGGGTCGATGGGCACGATCGCCCGCAGCCCGATCACCTACCTGCACACGAGCGTGTCGAAGCAGGAGCTCACCGCCATGTACCGCGCCGCCGACGTGCTCATCGTCACGCCGCTGCGCGACGGGATGAACCTCGTGGCCAAGGAGTATCCGGCGTGCAAGACCGACGGCTCGGGGGCGCTGGTGCTCAGCGAGTTCGCGGGCGCGGCGGAGGAGCTCAGGCAGGCCTACATCGTCAACCCGTACGACATCAACGGCATGAAGGAGACGATCCTGCGGGCCGTCGGCGACCCGCCGGCCACCAAGCGCCGCCGGATGCGCGGGCTCCGCAAGCAGGTGACCAGCCACGACATCCACGCGTGGGCCGACGCGTTCCTCCACGATCTCGACGCCATCCGGCGTCCGGTCGGAGCGAACCACGACGACGGGGCCGCGGTCGGCTGATTTGCCGCGACCGGGCACGATGGGTCGGGGGTCGCCGCCCCCGCACGGTCGAGCCGAGGGGAGAACGATGTCGGGACGCAGGCGGGCGTGGGCCGCGGGGATGATGGTGGCCGCACTGGCCCTGGTATCGGCGTGCTCGGGGCCGGCCGCGACCAGTGCCCCGGCCTCGTCGTCGTCCGCCACACCTCCCAGCCAGGTGGGCACGGTGACAGACTTCGCCCTGCCCGACGCGCTGCGCAACGTCCGGCTCACCACCTCGACCGGGGCGAGCACGTCGCTGGCAGCCCTCAAGGGGAAGATCGTCGTGCTGTCCGACGTGATGACCCTGTGCCAGGAGACCTGCCCGATGGACACCTCGAGTTTCGTGGACGCCGCCCGCGCCGCGAACGCCGCCGGTCACCAGGGTCAGGTCGTCTACCTCTCGGTCACCGTCGACCCGGCCCGCGACACGGTGCCCCAGATCGCCGCGTACCGGAAGCTGTTCCAGCCCGTGCCGGCCAACTGGGTGGTCGCCACCGGGTCCGCCAAGGACATCGCCGCGATCTGGAAGGACCTCGGCGTCTACACCGAGAAGGTGCCGGCCGCGAAACCGGCTCCCCGCAACTGGCGCACCGGGCAGCCGCTCACCTACGACGTCCAGCACTCCGACGCCCTCTTCTTCCTCAACCCCGCGGGCCACGTCCGCTTCGTCATTCAGGGGACGCCGAAGACGGAGCCCTCCAGCGTCCCGACGACGCTGCAGAAGTTCCTGTCCGATCAGGGCCGCAAGAACCTCGCCTCGCCCGACCCCCAGGCCTGGACGCCCTCGCAGGCCGACCAGGTGATCGACTGGCTGCTCGCCGGCTGACCGGCGTCAGCGGGCGTACGGTTCGTCGCCCGGGGCGTACGACTCGTCGGGATCCGCCCACATTTCGTACGCCCTCAGCCGATTCGTACGCCCTGAAAGGGGTAGTCCGCGCGGAAGCCGCCGCAGAGGGGACGCCGAACGTCTCCGCAGCGACCGGCGGGTGCCCTAGTGTGCGGCTGTGGACAGCAGCGATTCTTCTCGGGGGAGCGAGTCCGCGCGCCTCGCCGTGGTCATCAACCCCAGCAAGTTCGACGACGTCGAGGCGGTGAAGTCCGAGATCCAGGGGTACCTGGACGCCGGCGGCTGGTCGGCCGCGGCGTGGTACGAGACGACGGAGGAGGACCCCGGCGAGGGGCAGGCCCGGCAGGCCCTCGACGAGGGCGCCACGATCGTCGCCTCCCTCGGTGGGGACGGGACGGTCCGGGCCGTGGCGTCCGTGCTCGCCGGCACCGACACCCCGTTGGCCCTGCTTCCCGGCGGGACGGGCAATCTCCTGGCCCGCAACCTGGACGTGCCCTACGACGACCTGCAGCTCGCCGTGGAGGCGATGATCTCGGGCACCGACCGGTTGATCGACACCGGCATCGTCCGGTTCAGCAGCCACACCGGAGCGAGCACCGAGAACCGGTTCCTCGTCATGGCGGGCATGGGCATCGACGCCGACGCCATGGCGAACACGAACGAGAGCCTCAAGGCCCGCATCGGCTGGCCGGCGTACGCGATCACCGGACTGAAGGAGCTGGTCAAGGCCGGGTTCCGCGTGTGTGTCGACACCCCCCACGAGATCTCGCTCATCCAATACGCCCGCTCGGTGCTCATCGGCAACTGCGGCACCCTCACCGGCGGCATCCGGCTGATGCCCGAGGCCTCGCTCGACGACGGCGTCCTCGACGGGCTGGTCGTCTCGCCCTACGGCCTGGTCGGGTGGACGGCCCTCGTCGGCGACTTCGTCACCCGGAGCCGCCACGGTCACCGGCTGCTGGCCCGGCGTCGGGCGAGCGAGTTCGTCGTCCGCCTCAGCGACCCCAATCTCGGGGAGATCGACGGCGATCCCGTCGGGCGGTTCGAACGGATGGAGGTGCGGTGCGACCCGAAGTCACTGATGGTGAGGGTTCCCGTCACCCCCGAGGAAGGAGAAGCAGATGAGTGACGCAAAGCGGCGGCTCGGCGCCGCCGGCGACGAGGTGGTGGACGCCGCGGCGTCCGCGAGCGTCGCCGTTCAGCAGCACCCGGCCTACCGGTGGCTGGTCACCGTGGGCCTGTGGGTCTACGGGCTGGTGCATCTGCTGCTCGCCTGGCTCACCCTGCAGGTGCTGCTGGGCCACAAGGTCAGCGCGTCCAATCAGGGGTCGATCGCCGCCATCGCCAAGCTCCCGATGGGGCACCTCATCATCGTGGCCGTCATCGTCGGGATGTTCGCGCTCACGGTGTGGATGCTCATCGAGGGACTGTTCGGCTTCACCTGGCTGGACGGGTCGAAGCTCGTGTTCCGGAAGGTGGCGTGCTTCTTCCGGGCGGTCGTTTACGCCTCGATCGGCATCGCCGGCATCACCGTGCTCACGTCGGGCAGTGCGGGGAGCGGCAGTTCGAGCGCCCACCGGACATCGGCCAGCCTGCTCGGCATGCCGGGTGGCCGCGTCTGGGTCGCTCTCATCGGGCTGGGCATCGCGATCGCCGCGGGCGACCAGATCCAGCGCGGCATCCGCACGTCGTTCGTCAAGTACGACCTGCAGGGCCGGCCGCCGCGCTGGGCCGTGCAGCTCGGTGTGGTCGGCTGGACCACCAAGGGGCTCGCCCTCGCCATCGTCGCCATCCTCTTCTGGGTGGCCGCCTACCAGCACAACTCGAAGAAGGCCGGCGGCCTCGACCAGGCCCTCGAGGCGCTCAAGGGGACGCCGATCGGCGTCCCGCTGCTCGCGCTCATCGCGCTCGGCTTCGTCTGCTTCGGCATCTTCTGTTTCGTCTGGTCACGCTACGCGCGGCACGACGCCCGCGAGCCCGAAGGGAGCATCGACTGATGGAGACGACCCGATCGCGGGAGATCGCCCCGCGGCTCGAGCGGCCGGAGCCGGTGGGCCCCGCCTGGTGGCGTCCCGCCATGCAACTGCCCGGGCTGGTGATCCTCGCCCTCGGCTTCGTCCTCGGTGACCTCGTCCAGAACGGGCGTCCGACGGCCTCGTTCGACCTGGCGACCCTGCAGTGGTTCGAGCACGTGCGGGTCGGTTGGGAGGTGACCCTCGGCCGCTGGATCGAGTTCTGGGACGGTCCGACGGCCACGCCGTGGCTGCTGCTCGTGTTCGGCATCTTCATCATCCTGCGCGGACACCGCACCCTCGGGCTCATCACGATCCTCTTCGTCGCGCTGGCGTGGCTGCCGGGGCACATCGCCAAGACCCTGTTCCCGCGTGACCGGCCCCCGAAGTCGGTGGCCCCCGAGTGGGTCGTCACCGGGGCCAATTCGTACCCCAGCGGGCACACCGGGTTCATCACGTCGGTGCTGCTCGTCGGCCTGTTCGTGCTCACCGCCCTCGGACACCGCCGGCGGTGGTGGGGGGTGCTGTTCTTCGTCCTGCTGATCCTCGTCGCCTGCTCGCGGATGCTCGTCGGCGTCCACTACCCCACGGACGTCACCGGTGGCGCGGTGCTGTCGCTCGGCACCGGGCTGATCCTGTGGCCGATCTTCGCCGGACTGCTCTACACGGTGCCGTCGCACGTGCCCTGGCTCCGTGACACCCGTGAGCCGGCGGTGAACCGGGCGGCGGCCCCCGTGCGCGAGCTCCCCGAGGCCTGACCCCCGGGTCCCGTTCCTGGGGCGGGCGTTCTCGACGGTGGGGCGGGCGTTCTCGACGCCGGGGCGGGCGTTCCCTGCCATTTCGGCGTCGAGATCGCCCGCACGAGCAGACATCGCCCGCCCCTCGTCCGACCGGGCCTTGGGCGCTCATCTTGCTGGTCCTGGGCAGGTAGGCCGGTCGAGCGGAGTTATCCACAGGGACGGTGGCGGATGGCCCGTCCGGGCGTTTCGATATCCGCATGACTGTCTTCACCACCTCACAACTCCACTCGGAAGGGCGCAACGACCGGACGATTCGTAACCAGGTGCTCCTCGGAGGCCTCACGCGCCTGCGTCAGGGCGGCTACACCAGCGAGCGTGTGGCCACCGCCGACCAGCAACATCGTCTCCTGCTCGAGTCGACGAGGGACCGCTTGGGCCCCGCCACGGTCGTGAGTCACACCTCCGCGGCGCTCCTCCATGGCTGGCCCGTTCCGGCATCCGCACTGGGTCAAGTGACCTGCACGCGGGCACGACGGACACGTGGGGGAGGTGATGCGACATCATGGCTGCGCGCCTATGCGGGAATCCTCCCTGAATCCGACGTGGTCGAGATCGACGGGTTTCTCGTTACGAGTCGCGCGCGGACGGCGGCAGACGCCGCTCGCATACTGCCGCGCGACGACGCCGTCGTCATGCTGGATGCCGCTCTCCACCTGTCACGGACGAGGGAGAACGAAGAGTTGCGCTGGACGGTGGCCGAGTGCCTCATGGCGGACATGCGCAAGCACGGGGCACGCAGAGCGCAGACGGCGCTCGGCCTCGCGTCAGGTCTCGCGGAGAGCCCAGCCGAGTCGCTGAGCCGGCTGGCGTTCCACGACCACGGCATCCCTCAACCCGTGCTGCAGTACAGCGTCATCGACCAGTTCGGGCGGGTCGTCGCGATCACCGACTTCGCCTGGCCCGACTTTGGAGTGGTCGGAGAGGTGGACGGCCGGGTGAAGTACGAGAGGCTGCTGCGGCCCGGCGAGCGGGTGTCCGACGCCCTCGTCCGGGAGAAGCGGCGCGAGAACGACATCCAGGCGCTCGGGTGGGTCGTCTTCCGCTGGTTTCCGGACGAGTTGGCCAGCCCCGGCGTCCTCTGCACTCGGCTCCGTCGTCTGCTCGACGGAGGTACGCAGGTCCGGCGTTGAGTGCCGCCTCACCGGGGGCGGGCGATTTCTGCTTTTGCGGGCGATCTCGACGCCGGATCGGCAGAGAAGTCCCGCCCCGGCGTCGAGAACTCCCGCCCCAAGGCGGGGCGGCTCAGGGGACGAGCGCGGGGCCGGGGGCGGCGGTGGTGCGGCCGACGACGAGGTCGACCGGGAGCACGATCTGGTGCTCGACGGCGTCCGGCTCGAGGGCGAGGCGGGCCAGCAGGCGTCCCTTCTCCGCCGTGGGCTGACGGACGCTGGTGAGCCCCCGATGGCGCGACTCAGGAACCGCGTCGAACCCCGCGACGGAGATGTCGCGCCCGGCCACCAGCCGGCGGTCCTCGATCTCGTCGAGGACGCCGAGGGCCATCCGATCGCTCAGCGCGACGACGGCCGTGGGCCGGGGATCGAGGTGGACGGCGGCGATCGCCGCGAGCCGTCCGGCGAGGCGCTCGTTGTCGGGGATGGCGATGAGCACGACCTCGCAGTCGGGGCCGAGGCCGTCGACGATCCCCTGCAACCGGACGCCCCAGAAACTGCCGGCGGATTCGGCGAAGTCGGCACAGATGGCGGTGAGCCGCCCGACGTCGTAGACCATCGGCTCGTCGAGCGCGTGGTCCTGGTAGACGATCGCCACGCGGCGGTGTCCCAGGGACGTGAGGTGGCGGCCCATCATCTGGCCGGCCAGGTGGTCGTCGATCGCGACGTACTCGGCGCCGTCGACCATGTGGGTGAAGATGACGCGCAGTCCGCGCCGGCGCGCGACGTCGATGGCCCGGCTCTTGCTGCGGGCGCTCATGTTGATGATCGCGTCGACCACGGCGTTCGAGATCGCCTCCGCGCCCTGCCGGTCGCCGGCCGTGGGGATGAGCGCGAGCGACACCCCCTCGCGCTCGAGGACGCCGCTCATGCCGGCGAAGAGTTCGATGGCGTACGGATCGGTGAAGGCGTAGGAGTAGCTCGACCCGCTGATGACGCCGATCGCGTTCGCCTTGCCACTACGCAGCAACCGCCCTGCCGCGTCGGGGCCGCAGTAGCCGAGCTCCTCGCCGGTGGCGAGGATCCGGGCGCGCAGGTCCGCCGACAGGCGGTCAGGGCGGTTGTAGGCGTTGGAGATGGTGGTCACCGAGACTCCCAGCTTGCGGGCAAGCTGTTTCATCGTGATCGAGCCCAAGTGATCCACCTCCTCGTGAACCCCAACTGTACGAATCGTGGCCCGACGGGCCCACCCGCGGCGTGCGCGGGACCCGGGAGGGCCGGCCCCCTGATTTTGGGGGCCGCCGCCGATCAGGCGGCGTGAACCGGGCGGGCCTGCAGCCGGGGGGCGGTGCGGGCACCGCTCTGCGGACGGCCGGACCGACCCTTGCCGAGGATACCCCGCAGGTGGGCGAAGCCCCTGGCCAGCGTCGTGGACGCGGCGTCCGCGGCGAGGTAGTCGTCGTTGTTGGAGTAGGCCAGCAGGAGCGTGGCGGGAATCGACTGGAACATCACGGGTCCTTCCCCCTGGATCGGTCTTCGATGCCGATCGCTGATTGATCGATACACAAAACGATAAACTGTATCGATTCACCTGTCAAAAGAGGGTCGATTTGGCGGTCGATCCGAGCGTCCCGGTCGGGCGCGCCAGAGGCACCGGGACGCCGCCGGCCCAGGCTCAGGCGCCCGCGAGCGAGTACTTGACGACCAGGGCCACGACGATGATCAGCGTGAGGATCGCCAGGCCGAGCCAGCTGCGGTCGCTGCCGCCCCGTGCGACCCGGCGGCTCTCACTGATGAGGATCGCCCCGATGGCCAGGCCGGTGAAGAAGCCGCCGACGTGCGCCTGCCAGGCGATGCCGGGCACGGAGAAGCTGATCACCGCGTTGATGGCGAGCACCACCCAGATCTGGGTCATCGGCTGGCGCAGGTGCCGGTAGACGACGACGAGCGCGCCGAACAGTCCGAAGATGGCGCCGGAGGCACCGACCAGCCCGGTGTACCAGTCGGCGGAGCCCGGGGTGGCCAGCAGCACGAACACCGCGCTGCCCGCGAGGGCGCTGATGAGGTAGAGCGCCGTGAAGCGGCGTCCGCCGAGATAGGTCTCGAGGCCCCGCAGCATCCAGACGGCGAGCATGTTGAAGCCGATGTGCAGGATGGTCGTGGCGTGGGCGAACGCCGAGGTGATGAACCGCCACGGCTGGGTGCGGCCGAGGTCCGGCGCCAGCACCACCTGGTCGAGGAAGGCGGGGCTGGTGAGCTCCCCGATCCACACCGCCACGCAGATCCCGATGATCGTCCAGCTGACCGGCGTCCGGGGACGCCGCACCCGCACCACCCGTCGCGGTGGGATCGGGGTGTCCAGACGGTTATCGCTCACACCAGAAAGGGTACGAGACCGTCGGATGTTGATCGCTCAAGCGTGTTCGACACTCCCCATTGACTAGCCTGAAGAAGCCGACGAAAGGACCGGATGACCATGAGTTGGCCCGATGTCTACCTCCTGCTGCCCGGCACCGCCCGGGAGGCCCTCACCTTCTACCACGACGTGTTCGGTGGCGATCTCGACGTGCACAGCTACCGGGACTTCCGCCGGGTCGACGGCCCCGCCGACGCGATCGCCCACGGGGTGCTCAGCGGACCGGTGAACCTCATGATGGCCGACGCCGGACCCGACGAGGACGCCATCGCCATCCAGGGAGCGATGCTCTCGATCCTGGGGGAGGAGGCCGACCTGCTCCGCGGGTGGTTCCTCGCCCTCTCGGACGGTGGCGAGGTGCTCGACGAGCTCGAGCAGCGTCCCTGGGGTGACTGGGACGGCCAGGTGCGCGACCGTTACGGCGTCACCTGGCTGATCGGGTTCACGGGGTAGCCGGAACCCGGGCGCCGGCGCCGGCGGCTTCGTGCAGTTCCTAGAGTGGGGGCCATGATCGAGCGCGACTTCGGACGGACCGGCCTGCGGGTGAGCGCCCTCGGCCTCGGCGCGGGCCAGATCGGCCAGGACTTCGTCACCCCCACGCACGCCGCGAGGGTCATCGACGCCGCCCTGGACGCCGGCATCACCCTCATCGACACCGCCCGGGGGTACGGCACGTCCGAGGAGCACCTCGGCCGGCTCCTCGGGGCGCGCCGCGACCGGATCGTGCTCAGCACCAAGGGCGGCTACGGGATCGACGGGGTCGACGACTGGACGCCGGAGGCGGTGCGCCGCGGCATCGACGAGTCGCTCGCCCGCCTGCGCACCGACCGGCTCGACATCTACCACCTGCACTCCTGCCCGATGACCCCGACGCTGCGCGACGACCTCATCGCGGTCCTGCACGCCGCCCGGGACGCCGGCAAGGTGCGCGTGCCCGCCTACTCGGGCGACAACGAGCACCTGACGGCGGCGATCGCCTCCCACGGGTTCGGCTCGATCGAGACGTCTGTCAACATCGCCGACCAGTGGAGCCTGCACCACGCGGTCATGGACGCCGGCGCCCTCGGCCTCGGCGTCATCGCCAAGCGTCCGGCCGCCAACAACGTGTGGCGCCACGACCGGCGTCCGGTGGGCGTCTACGGCGAGACCTACTGGGATCGCCTGCGCGAGCTCAGCTACGACGTGGACCTGCCCGCCGACGAGTTCGCCCTGCGGTTCGCGGTGTTCGCCCCCGGTGTGTCGTCGGCGATCGCCGGCACCGCCGACCCCGCGCACGTGCGGCACAACGCCGAGATGGTCGCCAAGGGTCCCCTGCCGGCCGATGTGCTCGCGCAGGTGGAGCGACGGTGGCAGGAGCTCGGCGCGGACTGGCCGGGAGAGGTCTGACCTCCTCCCGGCCGGCCGCGTGCCGGCGTCCGGGCGGCTAGACGAGGTCGGGGCGCCGGAACTCGCCGCGGCCGATGTGGTGCTCGATGAACGCGAGCACCGTCTGGTACCAGACCCGCGCGTGCTGCGGGGTGAGCACCCAGTGGTTCTCGTCGGGGAAGTAGAGGAACTTGTGCGGGAAGGCGTCCGGCTCGCCGTCCCAGCCCGAGGCGAGCGCCCACCAGAGGGCCAGCCCCTCGCCGATCGGCACCCGGTAGTCGTGGTCGCCGTGCACGACCAGCATCGGCGTCGAGATCGCGGACGCCGCCAGGTGCGGTGAGTTGGCGCTGCGCATCTGCGGGCTCATCTCCCGCGCCCAGTACCACGCGGAGTCGGTGGTCGACCCGAAGGTCTCGAGGTTCCACAGGCTGGCGTGGGTGACGATCGCCCGGAACCTGTCCGTGTGCCCGGCGACCCAGTTGGCCATGTAGCCGCCGAACGAGCCGCCCATGGCGACCGTGCGCGAGGCGTCGATGTCGGGGCGCTGCTCGATCTCGTCGGTGATCGCCATGAGGTCGGTGAACGGCTCGGCGCCCCACCGTCCCCACCCGCGCTGTACGTAGTCGCGGCCGTAGCCGGTGGACAGCGCCGGGTCGGGCAGCAGCACCGCCCAGCCGCGGCTCACGAGCAGCCAGGGGCACCAGCGCCACGACCAGGCGTTCCACGAACTCAGCGGGCCACCGTGGATCCACAGCGCGAGCGGCGCCGGGGCGGCGTCCGATGCGCCCTCGGGGACGACGAGATAGCCGGGCACGCGCATGCCGTCGGTGGCCGTGGCCTCCACCCGCTCGACCCGCCCTGGGAGGGCCGGGTAGGTGACGGGGGAGCGCAGCTCGCCGGTGTCGCCGGTGGCGGCCTCGACCGCGACGATCGAGCCGGGGTCGGAGTACGACGTGCGCACGGCGTAGAGAGTGCCGCCATCGGGGGACAGCACCACCGAGGAGAAGCTGCCGTGGCCGGTGAGCCGGCGCACGGTGCCCTCCGCGACGTCGACCGCGAAGATCGCCCCGTCGCCGTCGTCGTCGGCCACGACGTAGAGGGTGGCGTTGTCGGGGGAGAAGGCCACCGGCGCGGGCCAGCGGTCCCACCCGGGCGCGAGGACGCGGCCGTGGCCGGCGGCGTCGACGAGCCACAGCTTCTGGTCGGGTGCGGTGTCGGCGGTCGAGCGGTACTCGCGCAGGCAGGCCACGAGCGACCCGTCGCTCGAGACGACCGGGTGGGCGAACTCGTCGGCCTCGTCGCGGGCCAGCACCGTGCGCTCGCCGGTGCGGGTGTCGACGGCGACGATCGTGCCGGCCACCTCGCCCCGCGGCCGCGGCTCGGCCCAGTCGACGACCAGCCGGCTGCCGTCGGCGCTGATCGACCACGATCCCTCCGCCAGGGCCCGGCCGACGTCGCCGGTGAGCGGGGTGGTGGTGGTCGTGACATCGCCAGCGTCCGCGGTGAGGTCGAGGCGGGCGAGCCGGTCGGACACCGGCCCGAGGTCGTGGTCCCAGAAGCGCACCGGGTAGGTCTCGTGCAGGATGGCCGACACCTTGCGCTTGCGGCGGCCGCTGCGGACGGCGGCATCCGCGGCGTCGTCGGCGGCCCCCGCGTGCATCGGCAGCCGGGCGATGACGGCGTCCCCGGCGCGCGGGGCGATCACCGAGGAGAAGCCTCCGGAGCGCCGGGCGATCGTGTAGGCCTCGCCGCCGGACGCCGGCAGCAGCCACAGGGCGCCGGTGTCGTCGCTGTCGCCAGCCTCGCCGTCGGCCCGGTCGGCGGGGGTCGGGCGCTTCGAACCGAAGAGGAGGTGCCCGTCGCGGGTGAAGGCGCCGAACCCCTCGCCTTCGACCGAGCGGGTCACGCGGCGGGGGCTGTCGGTGCCGGCCGGGTCGACCGACCACCAGGAACCGCGGTAGGAGGTCGTGTCCTTGTCGGGGGCCGACACCGACACGAGCAGCCGGGTGCCGTCGGGCGAGAGGAGCAGGCCGCCGAGGCGGGGGAGGGAGACGTAGGCGTCGAGGTCGGACCAGGGGTCTGACGCCGCCGTGGTGTCGTGGGGAGTGTCGTCGCTCATGCTCGGAGCCTACGACCCCGGGCTGACTACCCCGGCGCCATGCCGGGGGGGCGGGCGATCTCTGCTGGTGCGGGCGTTCTCGACGGCGATCCAGCAGTGATCGCCCGCCCCGGCGTCGAGATCGCCCGCCCCGGGAACGGCGGAGGACGCCGGGCGAGCGGAATACTTAACGCTTCAACTGAGTTGCAGGGGCCATGAAGGCTTTCGGATTCCTCAGCTTCGGTCACTACGGCGCCGGACGCGGTCCCGGCGACCCGGACGCGCGGACCGCGCTGCACGACGCCGTCGAGATCGCCGAGGCGGCCGACGAGCTGGGGGTCAACGGTGCCTACTTCCGGGTGCACCACTTCGCCCGCCAGGCGGCGTCCCCGATGCCGCTGCTCAGCGCCATCGCCGCCCGCACCACCCGGATCGAGGTGGGCACCGGCGTCATCGACATGCGCTACGAGAACCCGCTCTACCTCGCCGAGGAGGCCGCCGCGCTCGACCTGCTCAGCGACGGCCGCGTCGCCCTCGGCGTGAGCCGGGGATCGCCCGAGCCCGCGCACCGCGGCTGGGAGGCGTTCGGCTACACCGGCTCCGACGACCCCCGCGGGGCGGACCTTGCCAGGGACAAGTTCGACCTGTTCCTCCGCGCCATCCGCGGCGAGACGGTCGTGGACGCCGACCCGGCGCAGTTCGGCCGGGGCGCCAGGCTGCGCGTCGAGCCGCACGCGCCGGGGCTGGCCGACCGCATCTGGTGGGGAGCGGGCACCCGCGACACCGCCGAGTGGGTCGGCCGCCTCGGCCTCAACCTCATGAGCTCGACCCTGCTCACCGAGGCGACGGGCGACTCGTTCGGCGACCTCCAGCGCGAGCAGATCGAGCGCTACCGCGACGCCTACCGGGACGCCGGTCACACCCGGACGCCGCGCGTCTCGGTGAGCCGCAGCGTCTTCCCGATCGTGTCGGAGGACGACCGGATCTTCGAGGGACTCCGCCGCGAGGGCCGCGACCAGATCGGCATGATCGACGGGTTCACCTCGACCTTCGGGCGCACCTACGTCGGCGAGCCGGACGAGCTCATCGAGCAGCTGCGCGCGGATGCCGCGGTGCAGGCCGCCGACACGCTCATGCTCACGATCCCGTCGCAGCTCGGGCCCGAGCTCAACGTGCGCATCCTCGCGAACATGGCCGAGCACGTGGCGCCGGCCCTCGGCTGGCTCCCCAACTCCGAGGGACCGGTCGCCGGCTACCCGCTGGCGTGACGCTCGGGCGGCCGGGGCGGCCCGGCCGTGGGCAGGGTCCTTGGCCACCCGCCGGGAGCTTGCGATCGCTGGCTAGCCTCGAGGTGACCGTCCCGCACGCACCGAGGAGCCCCGCATGGCCACGCTGAAACCCGCCGCCGACGTCAACACGGCCGCCGTCACCGCCCTCGGCCTCATCGGCGGCTGGCTCAGCGCGCGGGAGACCGGCATCCGCCCCCTGGGCGGCGCGCTGCTGGGTGCCGCCGGCGTCCTGGCCGGACGCACCTGGCTCCGGCGCGACGGTGCCGCGACGACGACCCTCCTGTCCGCGCTCTACGTGGGCGGCTTCGGAGCGTCGCACCCCCTCGCCAAGCGGATCGGGGCATGGCCGTCGGTGCTGGCCGTCACCGTCGCAGCGTCCGGCGCCGCCTGGGCGCTGTCCGACCGGCGCGCCTGAGCGCCGGCGGCGTCCCGGCCGCCCCGCGTGGAAATCCGCACCCCACCGGTGCGGATTGCTCGCTGCGGCGTAGCCTGTGGCCGATCATCGAGCCAGGAGCACGCGCGTGAGCGAGCATTTCCCCACCGACTGGTCGCCCGGGGGGCGTGAACCGCGCGCCTACACCGACGACCTGCGCCTCGACCACGGGGTCGGTCGCAACGACGGCGGCGAGTGGGTGCTGCTGCGCCACGCGGACGTCGTCGCCGTCGCCACCGACCCCGACCGGTTCTCGAGCGCGGTCTCCCGGTTCCTCCAGGTGCCCAACGGGCTCGACGGAGAGCGGCACCGGCAGGTGCGCGGCGTCCTCGACCGCTACTTCGCGCCGGCGGCCCTCGAGCCGTTCGAGCCCGTGTTCCGGGCCATCGCCCGCGACCTGTTCACCTCGCTCCCCAAGGGGGTGGCCCACGACGCCGTCAACGGTGTCGGCGCCCGGTTCGCCGTTCGGGCCCAGAGCGCCTGGCTCGGCTGGCCCGCGGCGCTCGAGGAGGCGCTGCTCACCTGGATGGCCGACAACCACGCCGCCACCCGCTCCGGCGACCTGGGCCGCACCGCCGAGGTCGCCGATCGCTTCGACGACATCATCCGCTCGCTCATCGCGGGCCGTCGGGACGCCGGCGACCGCGCCCCCGCCGACCTCACCACGAGCCTGCTGTCCGACGAGGTCGACGGACGCCGGTTCACCGACGACGAGCTCGTGTCGATCCTGCGGAACTGGACCGGTGGCGACCTCGGGTCGATCGCGCTGTGCGTCGGCGTCGTCATGCACTACCTCGCCGATCACCCCGACCTCCAGCAGCACCTGCGCGGCGGCGCGAGCGCCCGCGAGATCACGGCGGTGATCGACGAGATCCTCCGCATCGACGATCCGTTCGTCTCCAACCGGCGCCGCACCACCTGCCCGGTCGAGGTGTCCGGCGTCCGGATCCCCGCCGGCGAGACGGTCAAGCTGCACTGGACCTCCGCGAACCGGGACGCCGCCGTCTTCGGCGACCCGGACGCGTTCCGACCCGAGGAGAACGCCGAGCACAACCTCGTCTACGGGATCGGGCCGCACGTCTGCCCCGGACGCCCCCTCGCCACGCTGGAACTGCGGGTGGCCCTCGAGGAGGCCCTCGCCGCCACCACCGTGATCCGCCTCGCCGACGACCCCGTCCCCGAGCGGGAGATCGCCCCGGTCGGCGGCTTCCGGAGCGTCTTCGTCGAGTTCGACTGACCCTCGCCCTTCCCCGGGCAGCCCGAGTGGGCGCAACGACAACCCGGTGACTAGGCTCCCGGGGTGCGCACCCACCAGCCCCACCAGCTTCGCGCGGTCGCGGCGGCGGTGGTCACCGAGTTCTTCTACGGCATCTCGTTCATCTTCACCAAGGACGCCACCACCCGCGTCGACCCGTTCACCCTGCTCGGCTGGCGGTTCCTCGTCGCCCTCGTCGTGCTGCTGCTCCTGTGGGCCGTGCGCGTGGTCCGGCTGCGCATCACCGCCGCGACCCTGCGCCCGCTGCTCGTGCTCGCGCTCCTGCAGCCGGTGCTCTACTACGTCGGCGAGACCTTCGGCGTGGCGCGGACGACGGCGTCCGAGAGCGGGCTGTTCGTCTCGGCGATCCCGGTGGTGGCCCTGCTCGCGTCGGTCGGGGTGCTGCGGGTGCACCCCACCCGGCCGCAGGTGGCCGGCATCCTCGTGACCCTCGCCGGCGTCGTGCTCACCGTCGTCGCGGGCGGCCTGCGCGCCGGGTTCGACGCCTGGGGCTATCTGTTCCTCGTCGCCGCGGTCGTGGCCTACTCGCTCTACTCGGTCTTCGCGCAGCTGTGGAGCCACGCCCGCGAGATCGACAAGACCTTCGTCATGGTGGCGTCCGGGGCGATCGTGTTCGGCGGGGTCACCGTGGTGCGGCACGCCGCCGACGGGACGCTGCCCGCGCTCGCCACCCTGCCGGCCCACGACCTGCGGTTCGGCGGCTCGGTGCTGTTCCTCGCGCTCGGCCCGACCATCGCCGCGTTCTTCCTCCAGAACGTCGCCATCGGGACGCTGGGCAGCAACGGCTACGCCACCTTCATCGGCCTCTCGGCGCTCGTCGCGGTGCTGTCGGGGTCGCTGGTGCTCGGGGAGCACCTCAGCCTCGCCCAGTGGGCCGGCGGCGTCCTCATCCTCGGCGGCGTCTACGTCGCCAACCG
Source organism: Propionibacteriaceae bacterium (assembly GCA_036261615.1). Classification (GTDB taxonomy): domain Bacteria; phylum Actinomycetota; class Actinomycetes; order Propionibacteriales; family Propionibacteriaceae; genus JAJYQH01. The sequence continues at coordinate 33,045 of DATAKK010000076.1, forward strand.
GCGGCGTCCGCTCGTGCCGGCCGTCCCCAGCTGAGTTCGCCCGGCCGGGGCCGGGCGCCAGTAGGCTCGCGGTGTTCCCACACCCGGGAGGCGCGCATGCTCCGGTTCGGCATCATCGGCACGAACTTCATCAGCGACTGGTTCGTCAGCGCCTGCCGGCGCAGCGGGGTGTGCGAGCCGGTCGCCGTCTACTCCCGGGACGCCGCGCGGGGCGAGGCGTTCGCCACCCGGCACGGGCTCGCCGGCGCCGTCACCTCGCTGCCGGCCCTGCTGGAGCGCTGTGACGCTGTCTACGTGGCCAGTCCCAACCTGCTGCACCACGAGCAGTCGTGCCGGGCCATCGAGGCGGGCCGGCACGTGCTGTGTGAGAAGACGCTCGGGGCGAGCGCGGACCAGGCCCGCGACGTGTTCGAGCGCGCCCGGCGCAACCGGGTGGTGGCGATGGAGGCCACCCGGCCGCTCTACGACCCGGCGTGGGACGCCGTCCGCCAGCGGTTGCCCCTGCTCGGCCCGATCCACCAGGTGCGCTTCGACAAGCAGCAGTACTCGTCGCGCTACGACCGCTTCCGGGCGGGCGAGCGGGTCAACGCGTTCGACCCCGCGCTCGCCAACTCCGCGGCGGCCGACATCGGCGTCTACTGCCTCGAACCGGCCCTCGACCTGTTCGGGACGCCGCGCCGGGCCACCGGGACGGGGGTGCTGCTCGACAACGGGTTCGAGGGTGCCGGCGTCCTCGTGCTCGACTACCCGGGGATGGCCGTCACCTGCTCCTGGTCGAAGATCAGCTCGAGCCGGGTGCCGAGCAGCATCCACGGGGAGCAGGCCACCCTGCTGCTCGACTCCGTCTCGAGCCCCGCGCACGTGCGGCTCGAGTGGCGCGACGGCGTGGAGGAGGTCGTGCTCGACAACCCGGCGCCCGACGACGCAGACAACATGGTGCACGAGGTGCGCGCCTTCGCCGCCCTCGTCGCGAGGGGGTCGGGCGATCCCGAGCGGGAGGCCGTTACCGTCGGCGCTCGGGACCTCATCGACCACTACCTGGCCGGACTGACCTGACGCGGCTGCCGATCCGGGGCTGAGAGGATCCGCAGCGTCGACCAGGGTTGTCCGCGGGAGATGCACGGGCTCGGCGTTGGCGCTGCGAATCGTCCCACCCGTGCGGCGGCCCGGCCCGGGATCAGACCCTCCGGGCGGCGTTCGCCTGGGCGATCACCTCCCCGAACTGCTCGGGGTCCATCCCCGAGAACCCGATCGCCGCGGCGAGTGGGATGTCGGCCAACATCCGCGCCATGTCCTCGTCGGGCTCGCCGAGGCCGCCCATGGTCTCCGCGAACCGGGCCATGAGCTGCTCCCCGAACCCGGGCACCGCCATCGCCTCGGCGATCGTGGTGTCGAGGCTGATCGGGCGCACCGGCTCGTCCCCGGCCAAGTCCACCGCGGCGCTGAGCCGAAGGTCACGGCTGGAAGCCCCGACGGCGACGGTGTAGCTGCCCGCCTCGACCACCCACCGGTGGTCGCGGACGCTCCAGTACGCGAGGTCGTCCATGGGGATGTCGATGCCCACCCGTCGCGACTCGCCGGGGTCGAGGGTGACGTCCGCGAAGCCCTTGAGCTCCCGCGGTGCCCGCACCACCGAGGAGCGGTCGACGGACACGTAGGCCTGCACCACCTCGCGGCCCGCGCGGTCGCCGGTGTTGGTCACCGTGACCTCCAGCCGGACGCCGGACGCCGTGGACCCTACCGAGAGGTCGCTGTAGGCGAAGGTCGTGTACGACAGGCCGTGGCCGAACGGGAAGGCGACCTCCCGCTGCTGCGCGTCGTACCCGCGGTAGCCGACGAACAGCCCCTCGCCGTAGTGGACGCCGGTGGCGTCGCCGGGGAAGTTGAGGAACGACGGGCAGTCCTCCAGGCGCACCGGGATCGTTTCCGCGACCCGGCCCGACGGGTTGACGACCCCGAACAGGACGTCGGCGATCGCCGGTCCGCCCGCCTGCCCCAGCAGCCAGCCCTCGACGACGGCCCGTGCGCGGTCGGTGAACGGCAGCAGCACCGACGACCCGTTGCTCAGCACGACCACGACGTTGGGGTTGACCGCGAGCACGTCGTCGAGCAGGGCCAGCTGCTCGGCTGGCAGGTCGAGGGTGGTGCGGTCGTAGCCCTCCGACTCGTGGTTCTCGCCCAGCCCGAGGAACAGGAGGACGAGGCCCGCCGTGCGGGCCAGCGTGACGGCCTCCTCGCGGGCGCCCTCGGCCACCGGGTGGCGGGGGTCGGTGGTGAACGCCGGCGCGAAGGGGACGTCGCGCCCGAGGATCGCGCCGAGCGCGTCGAGGGCGTTGTCGAGCCGGGTCGGGTTCACCCGGGACGAGCCGGCGCCCTGGTAGCGGGGCGTGCGGGCGAACTCCCCGATCACCGCCAGCGAGCCGGCGTCCCCGAAGTCCGCGGGGTCGAGGGGCAGCACGCCGTCGTTGCTCAGCAGCACGATCGCCTGCTCGGCGGCGCGACGGGCCAGCGCGTGGTGGGCGTCGACGTCGAACCGGCCGTCGGCGTCCTTCACCGACTCGTGGGCGCGTCGGAGCACCGCCTCGACCCGTCGGTAGGCCCGGTCGATGGTCGCTTCGTCGATCTCGCCCGCGGCGAGGGCGCGCCGGACGGCGTCCTCGTGGGCCTTGTTGGCGGGCATCTCGAGATCGAGGCCGGCGGTGAGGGCGGCCACCCGGTCGCGCACGGCGCCCCAGTCGGACACGACGAAGCCCTCGAACCCCCACTCGTCGCGCAGCACCTCGGTGAGCAGCCAGTGGTTCTGGGAGGCGAGCACCCCGTTGATCCGGTTGTACGAGCACATCACCGTCCACGGCTGGGCGGTGCGGACGACGGTGCCGAACCCGCGCAGGTAGATCTCGCGCAGCGTCCGCTCGTCGACCTCGGAGCTGCGGCGCATCCGGTCGGTCTCCTGGTTGTTCGCCGCGAAGTGCTTGAGCGACGTGCCGACCCCCTGGCTCTGGACGCCGCGCACGTACGCCGAGGCCAGCCGCCCGGTCAGGTGGGGATCCTCGCTGAAGTACTCGAAGTTGCGGCCGCACAACGGGGAGCGCTTGATGTTCGCTCCCGGGCCGAGCAGGACGCCGACACCGAGCGCCCGAGACTCGGTGCCGAGGGCGCGCCCGACCTCCTCGACGAGCGCGGGGTTCCACGTGGAGGCCAGGCCGACGGCCGGCGGGAAGCAGGTGGCGGGCACCGACTCGTTGAGACCGACGTGGTCGGTGGCCCCGGCCTGCTTGCGGACGCCGTGCGGCCCGTCGGTGAGCATGACGGCCGGCAGGTCGGCCTCGGGCACGGGCGTGCTGTGCCAGAAGTCGGAGCCGCCGGTGAGGCTGATGCGTGCGGCGATGGGCAGGCTGGTGGGCTCGGACATGGGACTCCTCGTGGCGTCGTTGCCGGAATGAGTGTCGGTCTGGGCGGCGGGAACCGCCGGGACAGAGCCGAGGATAACCGAGCGGTCAGGGTTCGGGGGCCGGCGGCGGAGGATTCTCGGAACCCGTGCCGTCGGGCCGCTGCTCAGGGGGCTCGGGAGACCCTCCGAGCTCCTCCGCGCCCTCGCCCTCGGGCGTCCCGGGCGCCGTCTCCACGGCCGCCGCCTCGGCCTGCTCATCGGCCTCGGCCCGGGCCTGCTCCTGGGCGGCCTCCTTCTCGAGGATCCGGACGGCCTTCTCGGCGGCCCGTTCCTCGAGCAGGTTCGCCTGGGCGTTGCGGACGGCGCGGGCGGTGAGCGAGTCGTAGATCGGTTCCGACTTGAGCATCGTCGCGACGAGCATCGCCATCGCGCAGGCGCCCAGCATCTGCGGGAGCAGGTTGACCGAGTGCGTCATCTCGGTGGCGAGGATCAGCCCGGTGACCGGCGCGCGCACCGACGAGGTGAAGAACGCCGCCATGCCGATGAGGGCGGCACCGGCGAGGTCCGGCGTCATCGACGGGGCGACGGCCGCCCCGAGCAGGCCCACGAGCAGTCCGAGGTCGGAGCCCATGACGAGCATCGGCGCGAACAGGCCGCCGGGCGTGAGGGCCGCGTAGCTGATGATGCCGAGGAAGAAGCGGACGACGAGGATGCCGACCACGGTGAGGATCGTGTCCTGGCCGGTGAGCGCCCGGGCGGTGAGGTCGTCGCCGCCCCCGACGATCCACGGGGCGAAGAACGCGGCCCCGCCCACGGCGGCGCCGATGAGAGCCGCCCGCAGTTCCACCGGCCAGGTGCTCGTGTCGGCGATCCGCAGGCTGTACAGCACCGCCCGGTTGTAGAGGACGCCGACGTAGCCGGTCACCAGCCCGACGATGAGCACGAGCGGCGTCTGCACCAGCCGCGGGTCGTGCAGCGGGGCGACGTAGAAGTCGGAGGTGTTGCTGAGCAGCAGCGACGCGCTGCCGAACCCGGCGGCGGACGCCAGCAGGGTGGCGATGGTGGTGCGCGGGTCGAACCTCTTCACCAGTTCCTCGAGCACGAACACGCCACCGGCGATGGGAGCGTTGAACGCGGTCGCCAGTCCCGCCGCCGCGCCGGCGGCGACCAGCGTCCGCATGTCGTGCCGGTTGCGGCGGAGCAGGCGGGACAGGATCACCGCGATATTGCCGCCCATCTGCACCGAGGGGCCCTCGCGGCCGAGCGCCAGCCCGGCCCCGATGGCCAGGACGCCGCCGACGTACTTGACGGGGAGGATCCGGGCGCTGCCCGGCGCGGTGCGCCCCTCGACCACGCCCTCGACGCGGGGGATGCCGCTGCCCTCGGCGTGCGGTTCGACCTTGTGCACCAGCCAGGCCGCGGCGGCGGTGGCCGCGGCGGCGACCGCGACGACGAGCAGGAAGCCGAAGAAGACGTTGCCGTGCGCCCAGCCGACGAACTGCGTGCGCACGGTGGCGATGCCCAGCAGCACGATGCGGAAGGTGGCGGCCATGAACCCTGTGAGCACGCCCACGAGCACCGCGGTGGCCGTGAACGCGAACAGGTGCCACGGCTGTTCGATGATCGTCACACGGCGTCGGCGGGCCATATCACCGAATCCTCCCACAGCTCCGACGGGTCACTCCCGAGCGACAGCCGTGCGGGGTGTCAGTGGGCGTGCCGGCAGGCGGCCGCGTAATCGTCGTCGCCGACGTGCTCGGCCCAGCTGGTCGCCGGAAGGTCCGAGCCGGCGGGGACCGTGCCGGTGAGGGCGAGGTGACTCATGAACGAGTCGTCGACGGCACCGTGCCAGTGCTGTTCGCCGGGCGGCGTCCACACCGTGTCGCCGGGCCGCAGCACGATGATCGTCTCGCGGGTCACGACGATGCCCAGCCCCTCGGTGCAGTGCAGCAGCTGGCCGGTCGCGTGCGAGTGCCAGGCCGTGTGCGCGCCGGGCGTGAACCGGACGAGGGCGAGCCCGGTCCGGGCGTCGGGTTCGTCCGCATGGCTGGTGACGTAGACGTCCCCGGTGAACGACTCCGCCGCCCCCGTGGTGGTGGGGCGCTTGGGTAGCAGTCGCATGCGGCTCAGCCCTTCAGCTCGCCGGCGACGTAGGAACGGATCGCCGAGTAGTCGTAGGTGCCGGCGGTGGGCACGAGCACGTCGCCGAGGGACGCGCTGCGGTAGTCGCCGAGCAGCAGGTGACCGCTCTTCCCGCGGATGCTGAGGCTCGTGATGCCGGACGTCGAGCCCTTCGTCAGCTGGTAGAGCCGGCTCACCTGGCCGACGGTGAGGTCGGTGCGCAGGTTGGCCGACAACGTGTCGAAGATCTTCACGAGGTTCACCGGGTTGGCCAGCTCCGCGCTGCCCTTCGCCTTGGCGATGAGGGCGGCGATGATCTTGCGCTGGTTCGCCTGCCGGTCGAAGTCGCCGTTCGGCAGCCCGTAGGCCGTCTTCCCGGGGACCGGGTCGTTGCGGGCCCGAGCGAGCTGCAGTACCTGGTCGCCGGTGAGCTGCTGCGGCCCGTTGGGCAGTTGCAGGCCGGTGTTGGGGTCGTAGATACCCCGGGAGTCGGGGCTGGTGATGTCGACGGTGATGCCGCCGACCGCGTTGACGGCGTCCTTGAGTGCCTGGTAGCCGACCAGCATGTGCTGGTCGATGTGCAGCCCGGTCACCTTCTCGACGACCGTGCCGAGGGCGTCCAGGCCGGCGGACCCCTGGCCCGCCTGCACGTAGACCTCGTTGATCTTCATGTCGGAGCCGTTGTAGTTCACGAGCAGGTCGCGGGGGACGCTGATCAGCGTGAGCTTCTTCTTGGTCACGTCCACGTGCGCCACCATGATGCTGTCGGTGAGCCCGGCGCCCTGATGCCCCTTGTCGTCGAAGGAGTTGCCGGCCAGCAGCAGGTTGACACTGCCGGTGTCCTCACCCTTGAGCTTCTGGGGATGCAGCGCGTTGAGCAGCGACCCGCCGGTGTTGTTGGTCGCCGAGTCGATCGCGTGCTGCAGGGAGTACGCGAGCCACCCCGCGACGCCGAGGACGATCGCGAGGGGGACGGCGATGCCGATGAGCAGCTTGCGGCGCCGGGACATGCGCCGCCTGGATTCGGGGATGCCCCGCGCGGGATTCACCCGTCGATCCTAGGTGGTGGGTCCCAAACGGCCGCTGAAAGCCCTTGACCAGCGGCGCGCGGAGTGGTGTCATTCGCACCCATCGGAGCAGGTGAGGAGGCTGTCGGTTGCCCCCTTGTTGGCCCCCTCGGCGTGTGGGACCCTGAGACCCCAAGGTCGCTCACCGAGGAGTCGCCATGAAGGTCGTCCATCTGCTCCAGGCCAAGGGTGCCGCGGTCGTCACGATCGGCCCGGACGCGACCGTGGCCGACCTCGTGCACCGCCTCGCCGAGCACAACGTCGGCGCCGTCGTCGTGAGCATCGACGGCTCCCAGGTCGAGGGGATCGTGTCCGAGCGTGACGTCGTCCGCAGCCTCCACGACGACCCCGACACGCTCTCCCGCACAGTCGGCTCGATCATGAGCCGGCTCCCCGAGACGTGCACGCCAGACAGCCAGACCGACGACCTCATGGTGGTGATGACCGAGCACCGGGTGCGGCACCTGCCGGTGGTCGATGCGTCCGGACGCCTCGCGGGCATCGTGAGCATCGGCGACGTCGTCAAGAACCGGATCGGGGAGCTCGAGTTCGAGCGCGAGCAGTTGCAGAACTACCTGCAGCAGTGACGCCCGTCGGGTAGCCCGCCCCGGCGGCCGGGCCGCCCACGCCCGGAAGGGCCGTCCGTGCTCGGGATTCCTGCGAAATTCGCACCTCCTGCCACACCCCCGCTCCCGGACGCCGGATGTGGCAGGTGGGGTCAAGTTCGCAGAGAGCCCGGCACGTCGGGGCCCCCAACCCGTCACTCGACCGGGATGGGGCCGCCCGGGCGTTCGCGCTGCACGAGGTCGAGCAGTTCCTGCCAAGCCTCCAGCTTCATCCGCTGCCTCCCGTAGGGGGCGCCCCGGTTCTGCTCCGCGGCGTTGATCCGCTCCCAGTCGGCGAAGGTGGAGGGGTGGAAACCGCGCGCGGCCAGCAGGTCGAGGGCGTCCCGGCGCTCGGGCGTTGGTCCGAGCATCGCCAGGTCGGCGAGCAGGGCGTCGACGGTCTCGCGGGCGTCGGACTTGTTCGTCCCGATCACCCCGATCGGGCCGCGCTTGATCCAGCCGACGACGTACTCGCGCGGGCACACCTCGCCGCCGTCGAGCACCCGGCCGGTCGCCGAGGGGATCGTGCCGTGCCGCTCGTCGAACGGGACGCCGGGCAGCGGCACCGAGCGGTAGCCGATCGCCCGCAACACCCGCTCGACCTCGATCTGCGCGGTCTCGCCGGTGCCGACGACCCGGCCGTCGGGGCCGACGGTGGTGCGCTCGATCACCAGGCCGGCCACAGGGTCGCCGACCACCGCCACCGGGCGGTGCCAGAACTCGAGGTGCAGCCTGGCCCGGGGGGCGGGCACCTCGCGGGCGGCGGCGTCCCGGAGCGCCGCCAGGTTTCCCCGGGTGCGCCGGTCCAGCCCGCTCTCGTCGATGCCCTCGAGCACGGGCGGGTCGACGACCACCTGCACCCCGGGGATCGAGCACAGTTCGCGCAGCTCGGGGGTGGTGAAGCTCGCGTGCTGCGGCCCGCGGCGTCCGAGCACCCACACGTCGGTGACCTGCGCCCGCCACAGCTCGGCGAGCACGTCCTCGGGCATGTCGGTCTCGTCGAGCGCGAGCGGCTCCTTGAGCAGGATCCGGGCGACGTCGACGGCGACGTTGCCGACGCCGATCGCCGCGACGTGCCGGACGCCGGCCAGCGACTGGGGGCGGGCGTCGGGATGACCCGAGTACCAGGCGACGAACTCCCGGGCCGAGCCGCAGCCCTCGGCGTCCTCGCCCGGGATGCCCATCCGCATGTCCTCGCTCGCGCCCACCGCGTAGACGACGGCGTCGTAGGCGCTCAGCAGGTCGGCCCGGGTGATGTCGCGCCCGAACTCGACCAGGCCGAGGAAGCGGACCAAGGGGTCGTCGAACACCCGGGCGAGCGCCGTGGCGACGGACTTGATCGACGTGTGGTCGGGGGCCACGCCGTAGCGCAGCAGCCCGTAGGGCGTGGGCAGCCGGTCGTACACGTCGACCGCGACGTCCCCGCCGGCGGTGAGGTGTTGCGCGGCGAACAGCCCGGACGGTCCGGCGCCCACGATGGCGACCCGGAAGCGGGGTTCCGACATGCTCGGCACCCTACTCGCGCACCCTCGGACGGCGGGTCAGCTGGTGATGTCGGCGTTGCTGAAGCGCGCCCACGCGAGCAGCGCGAACACGGCGAAGTAGGCGGCGTCGACCAGCAGGCCCAGCTGCATGGTGTGCCAGGACGGCGGTTGGCGCAGCAGGTCGCTGAACCCGGCCCAGCGGTCGACGAGCAGCCAGGGGTGCAGCCAGTCGAGCTGGGAGAGCTGGTCGAGGATCCACATGCTCATCGTCGCGAACATCATGATGACGGTCACCGCGATGGGCTGCTCGGTGAGCGTCGACACGAACAGGCCGACCGCGCCCAGGGCCATGAGACCCGCCGCGACGTAGAGGGCGGCGAGGAAGACCCGCCACAGGCCCTCACCGAAGCCGATGGTCACCCCGGACAGCGTGAGCACCGGCCCCGCCCCGAAGATCGCCGATCCGATGACGAGTCCGACGACGCTCACGGCGAGGGTGGCGATGACCGCGCTCGTCATGAGGGCGAGCAGCTTGACGACCAGCAGCCGGGTGCGCCCGGCCGGAACCGTGACGAGATAGCGCAGGGTGCCCCCGTGCGCCTCGCCGGCGATCGAGTCGCCGCTGAGGATCGCCATCGCGAGCGGGAAGAACATCGGCATCTCGAGGGTGAGCGCCGCGAGCGGCACGAAGATGCCGTTGCCGAGGATCTGGGAGACGAAGTCGGGCCCGCCGCCGGAGTCCTGGTGGTGCGGGCTCGAGTACTTCACCGCGATGCTGATGAGGATCGGGACGGCCACGAGCACGAGCAGGCCGAACTCGTTGCGCCGGCGGCTCATGATGAGGCGCAGTTCGCTGCGGTAGAACCGCCACAGGCCCGGGCCCCGGCGGGTGCGGACGGGGCCGGCGTCCGCCAATGCGAGGTCAGCCACGGACATCGAAACCCTCCCCGGTGAGACCCACGAAGATGTCCTCGAGGCGCTCGTGCTCGTCGGCGAACCCCTGCACCCGGACGCCGGACCGCACCAGTTCGGCGACGACCTCCTCGGGACGCTGCCCGTCCGGCACGGCCGTCACCCGGCCCGCGGACGCCGTCACCTCGCCCAGCCCCAGCCGGGTGAGCACGGACGCCGCGTCGCCGGTGTCCGGCGTGCGGACCGTGACGGTGCGCCGGCGACCGGCGGCGAGCTCGTCCAGCCGTCCCTGGGCGACGAGGCGTCCGGCGCTCATCACGCCGACGTGGGAACACATCTGCTCCACCTCGCTGAGCAGGTGGCTGGAGACCAGCACGGTGACCCCGTCGTCGCACAGCGAGCCGACGAGCTGGCGCACCTCGCGGGTGCCCTGCGGGTCGAGGCCGTTGGTGGGCTCGTCGAGGACGAGCAGGTCGCGGGGCATGAGCAGGGTCGCGGCGATCGCCAGCCGCTGCTTCATGCCGAGGGAGTAGATGCGGAACCGCTTGGTGGCCGCGGGCAGCAGGCCCACCCGGTCGAGGGCACTGTCGATCCGGGCGCCGCTGGTGCGGGGGTCGGAGCGGGCGTCGGCGGCGTCGATGCGGGCGAGGTTCGCCCGGCCGGTCAGGTGGTTGTGGAAGGCCGGGCCCTCGACGAGGGCGCCCACTCGGTGCAGCGACTCGACGGCGTCGGGGTACGAGCGGCCGAGCAGCTGGACCGTGCCGGAGGTCGGCCGGGCCAGGCCGAGCAGCATGCGGATCGTCGTCGTCTTGCCCGACCCGTTGGGCCCGAGGAAGCCGTAGACGGCGCCGCGGGGGACGCGCAGGTCGATGTGGTCGACCACGGTCTTGCCAGAGAACGCCTTGGTCAGGCCGTTCGTCGCGATGGCCGAGTCTTCGGGAAGGGTGACGGGAAAGGCGACGGCGCCCGCGTCAACGGGCGCCGCCTCCACGGTCGGGTTCATTCCGCGGTCCGGTCACTTGGCCGGAAGAGCGGCGAGCAGCTTGTCCGGTGCCACGGCGCCGACGGCGTAGCGCCCGTCGGTGGTGATGACCATCGACATGAGGGTGCCGTCGAGCACATGCGCGGTCCCGTAGCTGCCGCGGACGGTGGACAGCAGCCCCAGCAGCTTCGTGATGCTCGTGCCCGAGGCGCCCGCGGACGCCTGCTGCTTCTCCATCGCCGCCAGGTCGATGTGTCCGGTGGCGATCTGCGTCCAGCCCGTGCCGACGATGGTCGGCTTCTGGCTGGTCGACGGCGCCGTGCCGGTCGGCTTCTTGCCGGTGGCCGTCGTGAGGTCCTTGGTGGTGACGGTGGAGCCGGCCGGCGGGGTGAAGTCGAACACCGAGGCCGAGGGCACGGTGAAGTCGACCCGGTCGAAGCCGATGCTCACGGCGGGGCCGCTCATCGTCGTGGAGAACACCTGGACGCGCAGCGGCACCTTCGTCTTGCCGTCGATGGCGATCTTCACCGAGGCGATCCGGCTGGAGGCGTCCTTCGGGGTGAGCACCAGTTCGTACGACGGATGGTTGGCGACGACGTCATTGGCGGCGGTGGTGACCGTCGTGCTCGGCCCGACCGCCGCGAGGATCCGCTGGGCGGCCTGCTGCGGGGTGAGGGCGCTCGCCGTCGAGGGCGTCGTCGTGCTGTGCGCGGGCAACAGCGTGCGCGAGACGGTCTTCTTCGCGCTGCTCCACTGCCACACCGTGGTGCCGTTGCGCACCACGTCGGTCTCCTGCCCCTGTGCCTCGATCGCGACCCGGGACTTGTCGGTGCCCGACGTCCACACCCGCGCGCTGTGGCTGCCGGTGATGAGGCTCGTCAGCGAGGTGTCGGTGCCGGTCATGGACGCCGGAAGCGACGGCAGGCCGAGGTCGGCGGTCTCGGTGACATGGCCGTACAGGCCGGCGACGTGCGCCTGCTGGACGTCGGTGAGCAACTGCTCGGCGGAGCGCGGCGCGAGTCCGTCGGCGCTCGCGGTGCTGGGAAGGAGCAGGCCCCCGGCCACCAGGCCGGCGGCGGCGGCTCCGGGAAGCGTCCAGCGGGCCCACGGATGCCGGTCGAATACGCGACTCATGAGTCCAGTATCCACGCGCTCGCTGTGGCGGCAACGGGGGCCGGGAAGGTTCGGCCCACGGTCGTAGACGGGGGTGCGCGGAGTGGCCGGTGGTAGCGTCCTAGAAGCCCGGACATCCGACCATCGGCCGCCGACCTGTGCCGGAAGGATCCCCCATGACCAGTGACGTTCGCACCCAGACCTCCGAGCGGGTGAGCCGCCTCGTCGACGAGGTCGGGCGCCTGCTCGCCGACGCCCTGCCCGACCCGTCCGCGCGCCTCGGCGTCGCCTACTCCGGCGGTGTCGACTCCGCCACCCTGGCCGCGGTCGCGGTGGAGGCCCTCGGGCCCGACCGGGTGGTGGCGATCCTGGGGGTGAGCGCCTCGCTGGCCGCCCGCGAGCGGCGGCTGGCCCACCGCACCGCCGAGCGGATCGGCGTCCGGGTGATCGAGGTGGCCACCCACGAGCAGGACGACCCGCACTACCTGGCCAACGGCGTCGACCGCTGTTATTACTGCAAGTCCGAGCTGTTCACCCGGATCGACGACGGCCTGGCCGCCGAGCTCGGCCTGGCCGCCATCGCCTACGGCGAGAACGCGAGCGATGCGGTGCGACCGGATCGTCCGGGATCGCGGGCCGCCACCGAGCACCGGGTGCTGCGTCCCCTGGCCGAGGCCGGGGCCACCAAGGACGACGTGCGGGCGATGGCCCGGGCGCTCGGCGTCGACGTCGCCGACAAGCCCGCCGCCCCCTGCCTCGCCTCCCGCATCCCCCACGGCGAACCGGTGACGCCGGAGAAGCTCCGCGCCATCGACCTCGCCGAGGACGCCGTGCTGGCCGCGGGGTTCAGCGACTGCCGGGTGCGCCACCACGGCGAGGTCGCCCGGATCGAGCTTCCCGCCGCGGAGGTGGGGAGGATCGCCGACGAGCGACTCCGCGCCCGGGTGGTCGACGGGGTCCGGGCGGCCGGGTTCCGGTTCGTCACCGTCGACCTGGCCGGCATCCAATCCGGTGCCTTCACCCTCCCGCTGCTGGCGGTGCGCGCGTGAGCGCCACCGACCGGACGCCCGATCCGCTCGAGGGCGTCGCGACCCTCGACCTGCAGCGCACCCGCCGTCGCGGCTTCCCCGAGGCCGTCTACTGCGAGGGCAAGACCGTCGAACATGTCGAGGCGATCGCCCGCTCGTTCGCCGGCACGACGCCCGACGCGGCGGTGCTCTTCACCCGGGCGGACGCCGACCGGGCCGCGGCCGTGATGCGGGCCCTGCCGGACGCCCGGCACGATCCCGTCGCGCGGCTGGTCATCTGGCCGCCGGAGCAGCCGGAGCTGCGCGGGGGATCGGTGCTCGTCGTGTCGGCCGGCACGAGCGACATCCCGGTGGCCCGCGAGGCGGCCCTCACGGCGACCTACCTCGGCTGCGAGGTCGGCGAGGTCACCGACGTCGGCGTGGCCGGGCTGCACCGCATCCTCGGCCGGCTCGAGGCGCTGCGCGCCGCCGACGTCGTGGTGGTCGTCGCCGGCATGGACGGTGCCCTCCCGAGCGTCGTCGCCGGCCTGGTCGAGTGCCCGGTGGTGGCCGTGCCCACGTCGGTCGGCTACGGCGCCGCGTTCGGCGGCCTCGCGCCGCTGCTCACCATGCTCAACGCGTGCGCGCCCGGCATCGGCGTCGTCAACATCGACAACGGCTACGGGGCGGGCCACCTGGCGGCTCAGATCGCCCGGGCCGGGGTGCACCGATGACGACGCTGTGGATCGACGCGTCCGCGGGAGTGGCCGGCGACATGCTGCTCGGAGCGCTCGTCGACGCCGGTGCCGACCTCGACGCGGTCCAGGCGGCCGTCGACGCCGTCGTGCCCCAGTCGGTGCGTCTCAGCCGCGAGCCGGTCGTCCGGGGCGGCCAGCGCGCCACCAAGGTGCACGTCGAACCCCTCGTCGAGCAGCACCACCACCGGCACTGGACCGACCTACGCGCGCTGCTCCGCGACGCCCACCTGGCCGAGCGCACCCGTGACCTCGCCCTGGCCTGTTTCGGACGGCTCGCCGAGGCCGAAGGCCGGGTGCACGGCATCGACCCCGAGGAGGTCCACTTCCACGAGGTCGGCGCGCTCGACTCGATCGCCGACGTCGTCGGCTGTTGCGAGGCGGTCCGGCTGCTCGGGGTGGACGCGGTCGTCGCGACCCCGGTGGCGGTCGGCGCCGGCAGCGTCCGGGTGGCGCACGGGGTCATGCCGGTTCCGGTGCCCGCCGTCGCCCAGCTGGCGCTCGGCTGGCCCACCTCGGCGGCCCCCGGCGACCTGGCGGGGCGCGAACCCGGGGAACTGGCGACACCGACCGGCATGGCGCT
>DATAKK010000033.1:0-24983 GCA_036261615.1 Propionibacteriaceae bacterium
CCGGCGTCGCCGGTGCGCCGGAGCTCGAGGACGCCGCGGGGCTGACGGCGGCGCTCGACGAGCCCGAGCCGCCGCCGGTGGACAGGAATGCGAGGACGATGACGAGGACGAGAACGGCCGCCGAGGCGATGATCTTCACCTTGCGAGCCTTGTCGCGCTGTGGGGTCATGCCCCCGAGGGTATCGGTTCCACTCAAGTTCGGGCCCGTGCGTCCGGGCGGCTCGACCCCGCCGCCCCGGTTTGAGTGGCGTACGTTCTCTGCTTTCGCGTAGGCGACGCGAATCAGCAGCGAACGTACGCCGGAACGTCGTGAACGTACGCCGCAGGAACCGGCACCCAAGATCCGTCCGCCCCCGGTTCTGCGAAACGTGCACACCCTGCCACTCGGGCCCTCCCGGGGCCGGGGTGTGGCAGGAGGTGCGAATTCCGCAGTGGGGCGGGGGGTCGCGCCCGGAGTGGCCCGCCCTCGTCGACGAGCGCAGCGGGTCGGCCGGGCTTTAGGGTGGGGCCATGGATCACATCGAGGTCATCCGCTCGGAGGCGCGCCGCTTCGCCCAGGTGCTCGCGGACGCCGCCCCCGACGCCCCGTCGCCCACCTGTCCCGACTGGACGGCGTCCGACCTGCTGTGGCACCTCGTGGAGGTCCACGACTTCTGGGCGGGCATTCTCGAGACCGGTGCCACCACTGACGAGCAGATGCAGGCGGTCGAGGACGCCAAGCCCCAGCGCCCGGAGGCGGTCGAGGAGACCCTCGCGCTGCGCGAGCGAGCGACCGAGCGGCTGTGCCACCAACTCGCCGTGCACGGGGACGCCGAGCACCGCTGGACCTGGTGGCCCCGAGACCAGACCGTCGGTTTCACCCGGCGGATGCAGGTGTGCGAGGCGACGATGCACCGCGTCGACGCCGAACTCGCCGCCGGGGTGCGCCGCACGGCGATCGGCCGCGAGGTCGCCGTCGCCCTCGTCGACCAGTGCGTCGACGTCATGTGGGGATGGGTCCCCGAGTGGGCGCACCAGGAGGTCCATGGGGTCGTCGAGCTCCGCGCCGCCGACACGGGCCAGCGCTGGCTGCTGGAGATTGGACGCTGGAGCGGGGTCGGCCCCGAGTCGGGCCGGGAGTTCGACCTGCCGTTCGGTCGCCGTGCGCAGCCGGACGCCGCGGCGTCCGCCATGGCCGTGGCCCCCGTCGTCGACCTCGCCCTGTGGGCGTGGAACCGCGGCGGCGTCGTGCAACGCGCGGGTGACAAGGACCTCGTCGCCTCCCTCGATGCGCTCGTCGCGAACGGGGTCTAGGGCCGCCGTCGCACGGCCGGCCCGGCAGTCCGGCGGTGAGAGGATGGACGGCGTTGCCCGTCCGCCGTCGTGAGGAGAATCCGTGTCCCGCCGCCCGCTCATCGCCATCAGCACGAACCGCACCTTCGCCGACAACGGGCCACTCCGGTCGTACCCCATGAACTACGTCGGTGACGACTACCCCCAGGCGGTGCTCAAGGCCGGCGGGACCCCCGTGCTGCTGGCCCTGCACGACCCGGCGCTCTACCCTGACGTGGCGGCGCAGCAGCTCGAACACGCCGACGGTCTTGTGCTCACCGGTGGGCCGGACGTCAGCCCCCTCACCTACGGCGAGCAGCCACACGCGCGGCTGGGCAACACCCTGCCCGACCGGGACCGCTTCGAACTGGCGCTCATCGCCGAGGCGCGCCGTCGCGACCTGCCCGTGCTGGCCATCTGCCGCGGGATCCAGATCCTCAACGTCGCCTACGGCGGCACCCTCTACCAGGACCTCCCGTCGCAGCTGCCGGACGCCATCCAGCACACCCAGGCCTCGGTGCGTCAGCAGGTGAGCCACCACGTCGCGGTCGCCGAGGGGTCGAGGCTGGCCGGCCTGGTCGGCGGCCCGGGCACGATCGGGGTGACGTCCTTCCACCACCAGGCGATCCGCGACCTGGGAGAGGGGCTGACGGTGGTGGCCACCGCCCCCGACGGCGTCATCGAGGCGGTCGAGGCCGACGACCAGGCCTGGGTGGTGGGCCTGCAGTGGCACCCCGAGATGAGCCACCCGGCCGACGCCGCCTCAATGGACGTCTTCCGCGGCTTCGTCGCCCGCTGTCAGCCGGCTGCCTGAGCGCCCGGCACCAGCCGCTCCGCCAGCGTCCGCGCGGCCGGGCCGATGTCGTGCCCGAGCCGCAGGACGCCGGTGAGCTCGTCCTGGAACCGGCCCCCCGCGACGAGGAGCACCGACGGGCGGGCCGCCGCCACCGCGTCCACCAGCCGCTGACTGGCCTCGACGTCCTCGCGCTGGGGCACGGAGGTGACGAGGCAGGTGGCCCCGGCGGACCCGATCGCGCTGATGACGTCGGCCTCGGGCACGTCGCCCCCGACGAACCGCACGTCGAGTCCCCGGCGCTGGGCGGCCACGGCGAAGCTCAGCAGGCCGAGGTCGTGCTGGACGCCGGACGCCTGCGCGACGACGACGCGCGGTGCTCCCGGCCGGAGCGGCGTGAGGTCGAGGGCCGCCAACAGCCGGGCCCGGATCGCCTGGCTGGCGAAGTGCTCGCCGGCGACGTCGAGGGTCCCGGACGCCCAGGCGTTGCCGAGGTCCTCGAGCGCCCAACGCAGCCAGCCGTCGACGACCTCCTCGAAACTCCCGGTCGAGAACGCGCGCTCGAGTTCGCCCCGGACGCCGCCGGCGTCCAGTGCGCCCGCGGCGTCGACGAGGACACGCCCGGCCTGGCCGCGCGCGGGTGGCTGGGGCGGCGGCAGGAGGGAGGGCGCCTCCTCGGCCCGCACCCGCTCGGCGGCCTGGTTGGCGGCCACGCCCTGCCGGACGAACTCGGCCATCCGGGCGACGGCGCGCAGGTCGCGGTCGGAGTACACGCGGTAGCCGCCGGGGGAGCGCAGGGGCGCGACGACGGCGTACCGGCGTTCCCATGCGCGGATGGTGGTCGCCGGGACGCCGGTGCGCGCGGCCACGGTCTTGATCGTGTACATCGGGGCCTAGGGTCTCATACCCGGGCGGCGTCGCCGGACCGGGAAGCGATGCCGACCTCTGGACGTATGTGCAAGGTTTGTGCGAAGATGCCACAAACCCTACACGCAGCCGCCTGACAGGGGCTGTCGCCAGGCGCCCGCGGGTGGTTAGGCTACGCAGAGGGCGATGGCGAGTCGCGGCCGGCGGGGTGGCCGGGTCCGGCGCGCATCCACGGATCCCTTCGACGATCGCCCCGGTCGCCGGTCCTTCCCTGCCACGGCCCCACATGAGCATGCTCGAACCACCGCGCCTCGGGGGGTGCGGGGAGATGGAGTGGCAGTGACGACCATCCATGAGCCGGTGTGCCTGCGCCGTCCGGCGCTGCACCACGCCTGTCCGCTGGCCGCCGGGGCGAGGGTCGCGCTCGGCTACGCCTTCCGTCGCGCCGGGTCGGCCGCGGTGCTGCCCGACGGGCGGCACCTCGGCGCAGCGGACGTGGCCCCCTCGATCGAGTTCGTCGACGCGGAGGCAGCGTTCGAGCGGATGGGCCACCAGCCCGCCATCGGGGTCGGGGAGGCCTACATGGCCGGTGACTGGCGGGTGACGCCGGGCGCCGACCTCGCCGAGGCCATGGTGCCCTTCGCCCGCCACCTCGTCGCCACCCAGCCGGCGGCCGCCGCCTGGTTGCGACGGATGACCACCACGTCCCAGCCGGGCGCGACCCGCAACACCGTGGGCCAGGCCCGGCGCAACATCGAGGCCCACTACGACCTCGGCAACACCATGTTCGAGAGCTTCCTCGACGACACCCTCACCTACTCCAGCGCCCGCTTCGACTGGCGTCGCTCCTTGTCGGAGCAGACGCTCGAGGAGGCGCAGGTGCACAAGATCGAGCTCGCCCTCGACCGTGCCGGCGTCCGCGAGGGCAGCAGTCTGCTCGAGATCGGCACCGGCTGGGGAACGCTGGCCATCCTCGCGGCCCGGCGCGGAGCCCGGGTGACCTCGATCACCATCTCGCCCTCCCAGGCCCAGCTGGCCCGGGAGCGGATCGCCGCGGCCGGCCTGTCGCATCTGATCAGCGTCGAGCTCCGCGACTACCGCGAGCAGCGGGGGCAGTTCGACGCGGTGGTGAGCATCGAGATGATCGAGGCCGTGGGCGAGGAGTTCTGGCCGGGCTACTTCGCCGCCATCGAGCGCTCGCTCGCCCCCGGCGGCACGGCGGTGCTGCAGGCGATCCTCATGACCGAGGAGCGGTTCCGCGCCACCCGCAACTCCTACGGCTGGATCCAGAAGCACGTCTTCCCGGGCGGCCAGATCCCCTCGGTGCGCGCCCTGCAGGACGCCGCGCGGCCCTCCGGCCTGTCGGTCACGCCGGTCGACATGTTCGGCCTCGACTACGCCGAGACGCTGCGCCGCTGGCGGCTGCGCTTCCTCCAGAACTGGCCGCAGGTGCGCGACATGGGGTTCGACGAGGTCTTCCGCCGCCGCTGGGAGTTCTACCTCGCCTACTGCGAGGCCGGCTTCACTGCGGCGGCGATCGATGTCGGCCAGCTGGTCGTCCAGCGCGTCGACGCGACCCGGCCGCAGGCCGTCGCCGCCTCGGTTGCCGCCGGATGACGGCGCTCGTCTGGCTCCGCCGCGACCTGCGGCGCGCCGACCTGCCCACCCTGGCGGCGGCGCACGAGGCGTCCGGTGGTGGGCCGGTCGCCGTGGCGGTCGTCGTCGATCCGCAGTTCTTCGACGACGCGGGTGCCGCGCGGCAGGCCTGGTTCGCCGCGACCGTCACCGCTCTCCGCGACGGCTTCGAGGGGCGCCTCTGTGTGCGCGCCGGTGACCCGGTCACCGTGATCCCCGACCTCGTGCGCGAGATCGGCGCCACCTCGGTGCACGTCTCGACCGAGACCGAGCCGGAGGGGGCCGCGCGCGACGAGGCCGTCCGCGCGGTGCTCTCGGCGCAGGGCGTCGCCTGGGTCGAGACCGGCAGCCCCTACGCCGTCACCCCCGGCCGCGTGCGCAACCGGGCGGGCGGGGGATTCCAGGTGTTCACCCCCTTCTCGAAGGCGTGGGTCGAGCACGGCTGGCGGGCGCCCGCGCCCGAGCCCCGCGACCTGCGGCTCGCGGACCCCCCGAGCGATGAGCGGGCGTGGGACCGGCTGCGCCGGGCGCTGGAGCAGCCCGGCGTCCCCGACCTACCCCCCGCCGGGGAGGACGCCGCGCTCGCTCGCTGGCGCTCCTTCCTCGACGAGAGCCTCCCGGCGTACCGCTCCGACCGTGACCGCGCCGACCTGGACGCCACGTCGCGCCTGTCGCCCTACCTCGCGCTGGGCGTGGTGCACCCGCGGACGCTGCTCGCCGATCTCGAGGCCCGCGGCGGTGAGTCGGCCGACCGCCTGCGGACCGAGCTGGCCTGGCGCGAGTTCTACGGCGACGTCCTGTTCCGGCATCCGGAGAGCCTGTGGCGCGACCTGCGTCCGGGCTTCGACGGGCTCACCGACTGGGACGACACCGACCTGGTCGAGGCCTGGCGCCAGGGGCGCACCGGGTTCCCCTTCGTGGACGCCGGCATGCGCCAGTTGGTGGCCACCGGCTGGATGCACAACCGGGTGCGGATGGTGGTCGCCAGCTTCCTCACCAAGGACCTGCACGCGCACTGGACCCTCGGGGCGCGGTGGTTCCTCACCCATCTCATCGACGGCGACCTCGCCTCCAACAACCACGGCTGGCAGTGGGTGGCGGGAACCGGCACCGACGCGGCCCCCTACTTCCGGGTGTTCAACCCGGTGCTCCAGGGCCGCCGCTTCGACCCCCGCGGCGACTACGTGCGGCGGTGGGTCCCTGAGTTGGCGCACCTGCCCGGGGCCGCCGTGCACGAGCCCTGGGACGCCGACGGCGGCTACGAGCGCGGCTATCCCCGCCCGATCGTCGACCACGGGGAGGAGCGACGGGTCTCGCTCGCGCGCTACTCGGCCCTCACCCGAGGCTGATCCCGGAGGCGGTGCCTGTGGTCCGTGGACCCCTCGGGAAATAGCATGAGATCACCTCTTGTGCGGTGTCGAGGGTTTGTGTAATCTCAGGGCAACTGAGGCGCGGGGAATCTTCGGCGGATGGCAGCGACGGCGTCGTCACCTCGGTCCATACACGACGCCAAGCTTCACGACCCGCACCCCCCGGCTCGACGCACCGGGTCGCATCGAGCCGGGGCCGGCACCAGTCCGAGCCCCCGCCGATCCATTCCCCGCGCCTCAGCCCTCGCGGCTCCCGCTCTCTCGAGTGGGAGCCGCGTCCTGTCGATCGGACATCCCAGGTATTCGCGACTCCCGTTTCTCCTCGGCGGGAGCCGTTCTCGCGCCACCGCGCGTCCGGCGCGGCGGAGCGACGCCGCCAACCTTCTACATGGACTCTTGTGGAATGTAGAAGGTTTGTGTAGTGTCTCGAGTCAGGAGGGCCGATCAGGGTAGCCGCCTTCCACCCCACGTATCAGGAGCCGGCACCCTCGGGGGAGCCGAGCGAGAGGAGACATCCATGAAAATCGTGCGACTCGTCGCGGCGCTCGTCCTGGCACTCGCCGGACTCTTCGCCGCGGCAGGGCAGGCCCACGCGGCGGGCAAGGCGACCGTCTCGGTGCTGCACGGCATCCCGGGGGCGACGGTCGACGTCTACGCGAACGGCTCGGAGCTGCTCAAGAACTTCACGCCGGGCACGCTCACCGCCCCGATGATGATCCCGGCCGGAAGCTACGACCTCAAGGTGGTCAAGGCCGGGGCCGGTGCGAACGGCACCCCCGTCGTCGAGGCCAAGGGCGTCACCGTTCCGGCCAATGCCAACATCACGGTCGTCGCCCACCTGAGCGCGACCGGCATGCCGATGCTCACGGCCTTCGCCAACGACACGTCCGCGTCCGCGAAGGGTGCACGGCTCACCGTCCGCCACGTCGCCGCTGCGCCGGCGGTCGACGTGCGGGCCAACAAGAGCGTCGTCTTCTCCGACCTCGTCAACCCGAAGCAGGCGATGACCGACATCGCCCCGATGACCGTGAGCGCCGACGTCGTCCTGCACGGCACCAGCACCGTCGCCATCGGCCCGGCCACCCTGCCGATCAAGGCGGGCATGAACACCATCGTGTACGCGTGGGGCAGCGCCGCCGACAAGAACCTCAAGCTCGCCGTGCAGACGGTCGCGCTGCAGGGCGCGCCGATGCCCGCCACGGGTGACGGGGTCTCCATGAGCGGAGGCCAGGGTGCGATCCCGGCCCCGTCCGCCGGGCCGTCCGACAGCTACCTCTACCTGGCCGGCGGTCTGCTCCTGCTGGCCGCGCTGGCCCTGGCCTCCCGCCGGCTGGTCCGCGAGCGCGCCTGAGCACGGGCGACCACATCTGAACACCGCCACCGAACGTGGTGGGACGCCCCAGCCCGGCCGTCCCACCACTGTCGCGTCCGCGGGAGGATTCGCAGCGCCAACGCCCTTGGCCCCCTCCTGCGGCCCGAAGTCGGCGGTGACGCTGCGAGCTGTCTCGCCGGCCGCGCGCCAGGATGGTCCGGTGACCTTCACCAAGAGCGAACCCACCCGGCGCGCCGCCGATTGGGAGGCCGCCGGGCTCGACTGGCTCCGCGTGCCGGGCGGCGCGGCGGTCGTCCGGGTGCTCGACCGGGACGAGCGCACCCTCCACCTCCAGCCGCTCGCCCCGGTGGCCCCCACTCCCGCGGCCGCCGATGACTTCGGACGCCGGCTGGCCACCACCCACGCCGCGGGGGCGTCCGCGTTCGGCGTCGGGCCGGAGG
Organism: Propionibacteriaceae bacterium; assembly: GCA_036261615.1. Classification (GTDB taxonomy): domain Bacteria; phylum Actinomycetota; class Actinomycetes; order Propionibacteriales; family Propionibacteriaceae; genus JAJYQH01. Next base: position 7,750 of record DATAKK010000033.1, read on the forward strand.
GCTGGCAGGGGGAGGGACTCCAGGGCCCGGTCGACGAGCTCCTGCCCCTGCCGCTCGCACCGTTCGGCAGGTGGGGCGAGATGTACGCCACCCTGCGGGTGGAACCCCTCCTCGAGCGCGCCGGACGCCGGTTCGCCCCCGATCAGCGCGCCGACTTCGCCCGGCTCTGTGACCGGCTCCGGGGCGGCGACTTCGACACCGGCGAGCAGCCCGCCCGGCTGCACGGCGACCTGTGGAGCGGCAACCTGCTGTGGACGCCGGACGGGTGCGTGCTCATCGACCCGATGGCCCACGCCGGGCACTGCGAGAGCGACCTCGCCGCGCTCGCGCTATTCGGCTGCCCGCACCTGCCGCGGATCCTCGCGGCCTACGACGAGGCCTCCCCGCTCGCCGACGGCTGGCGCGAGCGGGTGCCGCTCATGCACCTGCACCTCGTGCTGCTGCACGTCGTGCTGTTCGGGGGCGGGTACGCCGCCCAGGCGGCCTCCATCGCCCGCCGCTACCGCTGAGCCACCGGACGCCGTTCAGTCGAGGTCGGGCCCGGCGAACGTCAGCTGCATGAGCACGACGTCGAGCCAGCGGCCGAACTTGCGGCCCACCTGGGGCATCCGCCCCACCTCGACGAAGCCGAGCATCCGGTGGAAGGCGAGGCTGGCGGCGTTGTTCCCGTCGAGCACGCCGAGCATGACGTGCACCCCGTTGCCCTGGGCGAGCGTGATCAGGTCCGCCATGAGGGCCCGGCCCACCCCGGACTGGCGTACCTCGCGGTCGACGTAGACGCTGTGCTCGACGGTGTAGTCGTATCCCGCCTTGTCGCGGAACGGTCCGTAGGCCGCGTAGCCGACCACCCGGCCGTCCTGCTCGGCGACCAGCGTCGGGAACCCCCGGGCGCTGCGCTGCTCGAACCAGGCGCGCCGGCTCTCCAGCGTCACCGGCTCGAGGTCGTAGCTCGCCGTGGTGCCGACCCCCGCCTCGTTGTAGATGTCGGTGATGGTCGCGAGGTCTGCCGGCTCGGCATTGCGGATCGACAAGGGCATGCGCCCAATCTAGGACGCGCCGACCTCCGCCTGCTCCTCGGCGGGAGACGTGAGCCGGTCGAGTAGCTCGAGCAGGTGCTGGTACTGCTTGCCCGTGGCCCTGGTCATGCCCAGCTCGCAGGTGCGGTTCGACGAGGCGTACGCGTCGTGGTCGCCCGCGGCCACCTCGCAGCCCTGGGCCGCGGTGGCGGACGCCGTGAGCTCCGGGTGCAGCATGCCGCGGTCGCCGGCGAAGCCGCAGCAGCCCCAGGTGTCGGGGACGACGACCCGCTCCGCGACGGCCTCGGCGACCGCCCGCAGCGCCTCGTTGATGCCCAGCCGGGTGGTCGAGCAGGTGGGGTGCAGCGCCAGCGAGCGGACCCTGCGGGCCGGCGGCAGCATCGGCAGCACGTGCTCGGCGACGAACGGGACGGCGTCCCGCACGCGCAGCCCGGCGTAGCGGCCCCCGTCGGCGGACGCCTTCTCGATCGTCTGCCGCACGCCCTCGGTGCACGACGACGCGTCGCAGACGATCTCGAGCTCGCCGCCGCGGGTGGCCCGCCACAAGGACTGGAGCAGCCGCTCCTCCATCGCTCGGGCGCCGTCGGTCATCCCCTTGGAGCGCCACGGCGTCCCGCAGCACAGCCCGGGCAGGTCGTCGGGATAGCGGAGGGTGATCCCCGCTCGGGCGCAGAGCGACTCCAGGGCCGGCCGGACGCCGGGACCCTCGTCGCTCGGTCCGAACATGCTCCCCACGCACGCGCTGAAGTAGACGACCTCCCGGGTCGCGGGGCCGCTCGCTCCCGCCACTCCGCCGGCCGGACGCCGCGCGCCGCCCCCCGGCAGTTCGGCCGACCACAGGGGCAGCACCTCGGGATCGACGACCCGGCGGGCCACCGCGTTGGGCATGGCGACCACGGCGTCAGGGAGCCTGCTGGTGACGGTGAGTGCGGCCGAGGCCACGGTGGTCAGCGCGCCCCAGTGCCTGGCCGCCACCGACCACCCGGCGTTGACGAGGGGGTTCGCCCGATCGGCCCGCAGGTGTTTCATGAGATCGCCGGTGTTGATGTGCAGCGGGCAGGCGGTCTGGCACATGCCGTCGACCGCGCACGTGTCGACCGCGTCGTAGCCGTAGTCGGCCCCGAGCTCGCGGACGGTCTCCAGATCGCCGCGCGCGCGGGCCAGTTCCATCTCCCGGCGCAGCACGATCCGCTGGCGCGGGGTGGTGGTGAGGTCGCGGCTCGGGCACACCGGCTCGCAGTAGCCGCACTCGACACACCGGTCGACCTCGTCCTCCACGCTCGGGGTGGTCTTGAGGTTGCGGGTGTGCGCCTGCGGGTCGTCGGTGATGATCACGCCCGGGTTGAGCACGCCGCGCGGGTCGCACAGCGTCTTGACCTCGCGCATCACGGCGTACAACTCGTCGCCGTACTGGCGGCGCACGTAGCCGGCCATCATCCGCCCGGTGCCGTGCTCGGCCTTGAGCGATCCCCCGGCGCCGAGCACGAGATCGACCATGTCCTCGGTGAACGCCTCGAGCCGCGACATCGGGCCGCCGAGGCGCTCGGTGAGCATGAAGTGGATGTTGCCGTCCTTGGCGTGGCCGAAGATGACGGCGTCCTCGAAGCCGTAGCGGCCGAACAGGCCGGTGAGCCGCTCGCAGGTGGGCAGCAGGGCGGGCACGGGGACGACGACGTCCTCGAGCAGGGCGGTGGTGCCGGACGGGCGCGCGCCGGCGATGGTGGCGTAGAGCCCCTTGCGGGTGTGCCAGAGGCGCGCCCGGGCGGCGGCGTCGGCGGTGAGGTCGGCGGGCGTCGAGAGCCGCAACCCCGACAGGGTGGTGGAGGCCGCCGCGCTGAGGGCGCGCACCTCCTCGGGCGTCCCGGCCTGGTATTCGACGAGCAGGGCCGCGTGCCGTTCCACCGGGATGCCGAGCAGGGCGGCGTCCGCGGCCGGGTCGGCCTGCGCGACCCGCAGCGAGGCGGCGTCCATGAGTTCGATGGTCGCCGGACTGGTCTCGACCAGTGCCGGGAGGGCGCCGGTGGCGGCGGCGAGGTCGTCGAAGACGAGCAGCCCCGTCATCGCGTGCCGGAGCAGGGGGACCGTGCGCATGACGATCGACGCGATGAACGCAAGGGTGCCCTCACTGCCCACGACGAGGTGGGCGAGGATGTCGACCGGCCGGGTGTGGTCGAGGAACGAGTTGAGGCCGTAGCCCATCGTGTTCTTCATCGAGAACTGCTGCTCGAGGTGCCGTACGGACGCCGGGTTCCCCCGCACCCGGTCGCGCAGCCGGGCGAGCCCCTCGTAGAGGTCGGGTTCGAGGCTGCGGAGGCGCTCGTCGGCGTCCGGTGCGCCGGAGTCGATCACCGTGCCGCTGGGCAGCACGAGCACGAGCGAGTCGAGGGTGTTGTAGGTGTTGGCGGCGGTGCCGCACGCCATGCCGCTCGAATTGTTGGCCACAACACCGCCGAGGGTGCAGGCGATCTCACTGGCCGGGTCGGGACCGAGCTTGCGGCCGTACCGGGCGAGCCGGGCGTTGACCTGGCGCACGGTGGCGCCGGGTCCGACCCGGACGCGGGCGCCGCCGTCGAGGATCTCGATGTCGCGGAAGTGCCGCCGCGTGTCGACGAGCAGTCCCTCCGTCCCCGCCTGCCCGCTGAGGCTGGTGCCCCCCGACCGGAAGGTCAGCGGGAGGCCCTCGCGGTCGGCGGCCGCGAACAGCCGGCCGACCTCGTCGGCGTCCACGGGCACCGCGACGGCCGCGGGCACGAGCTCGTAGTGCGACGCGTCGTGGGCCATCTTCAGCCGGTCGGTGGCGCGGGAGCTCAGCCGTGCCGGGTCGGCGAGGGCGGCCGCGAGCGGGGCGAGGGCGGGGGCGGAGGGACGGGTCATCATCGGCTCACTTCACCAGCATCCAGCCGAGCACCGGGGTCGACTGCAGGTAGACGAGGACGCACATACCTGCCAGCATGCCAAGGCTCCACCAGATCACCTTGCGGAACAGCACGCTCTCCTGACCCTCCATGCCGACGACGGCGGCCGCGATCGCGAGGTTCTGCGGCGAGATCATCTTGCCGAGGACGCCGCCCGAGCTGTTCGCCGCGGCGAGCAGGTACGGGTTGATCCCCGTCTGGTGGGCGGCGGTGGTCTGCAGCAGGCCGAACAGGGAGTTCGACGACGTGTCGGACCCGGACACGGCCACGCCGATCCAGCCGACCACCGGCGAGAGGAACGCGAACGCCGCCCCGGTGGAGGCGAACGCGATGCCGAGGGTGACGGTCTGGCCCGACAGGTTCATGACGTAGGCCAGCGCCAGCACCGAGACGATGGTGAGGATCGTGAACCGGAACTGCACGACCACCCGCACCAGGGTCATGGCGGCCCGGCCGATCGGCACCCGGTAGAGCAGCGCCGTGAGCACCCCCGCGACGAGCAGCACGGTGCCGGCGGCGGAGAACAGGTTGAAGTTGAAGCTCGTCGCCGACAGCGGCTTGCCCGCGGCATCGGCGACGTGCAGGCCCGGCCAGGCGAAACTCCAGCCGGAGTGCTTGCCGAGGAACGCCTGCAGCGGGCCGAACGACGCCGCCGTGAACAGGGCGACGACGATGAGGTAGGGGGCGAACGCCATGAGCGCCTCCCGCGTGCCGAGCGGCGAGCCGCCGACTGGTCGGGGGGTGCCGGCGTCCGGGATGCTCCGACCGGACGCCGGCACGCTCCCGCCGCCGGCGGTGACCAGCACGCTCTCGCTCACCTCGGCGTCCGCGGTGAGCACCCGGGCCGGCTGCCACACGCGCAGCAGGACGACCACGGCGAGCGCGCCGACGATGGCGGCGATGATGTCCGCGACCTGGTAGTCGAAGAAGTTCGAGCTGAGGAACTGGGCGCCGCCGAAGCCGAGGCCGCCGACGAGGGCCGGCAGCCACGCCTCGCGCAGCCCGCGGCGTCCGTCGACCATGAGCACGATCATGAGTGGGACCAGCACCGCGAGGATCGGGGTCTGCCGTCCGACCATGGCGCCGAGGGTCGCGGGGTCGAGGCCGGTGATCTTGCCGAGGGTGGTGATCGGTACCGCGATGGCGCCGAACGCGACCGGGGCGGTGTCGGCCAGCAGCGCCACCGCCGCGGCCTTGATCGGGCGCACGCCGAGGGCCATGAGCATCACCGAGGTGACGGCGGCCGGCGTCCCGAAGCCCGCGAGGGCCTCGAGCAGCGCGCCGAAGCAGAAGGCGATGAGCACCGCCTGCACCCGGTGATCGGGGGAGAGCGAGCCGAACGCGCGGCGCAGCACGAGGTCGTAGCCGGTGAGCTCGGTGAGCCGGAAGATCCAGATCGCCGTGAGCACGATCCAGACGATCGGGAACAGGCCGAACGCCGCGCCCTCGCCCGCGGACAGGAGCGCCTGCCCTGCCGGCATGCGGAACCCGAGCACGGCGACGGCCAGGGCCACGAGGAGCGAGGCGAGGCCGGCCTGCCAGGCCTTCCACCGCATGGCTCCCAGCAGCACGAACAGGGTGAGGAGCGGCAGAGCCGCGACGAGGGCCGAGAGGGCGAGGGACCCCCCGACAGGGTTGTTGACAAGGTGGAACATCGGCACTCCTTTGTGCTCGGAATCGGGGATTCGCCCACGATGCGGAGAATGTATGTCATGTAAACTTGCCTGTCAATAGGTCCGAGCGCGGGGTCGTCCCGCCGCCGCTAGAGTGGGGCGGCGGTGCCGGGAACGGCCGCGATTCGCCACTGGGAGGGACATGCCGCACAAGCAGAAGTTGCGGACGGTGTCGCTCGTCGACGCCCTCTCCGCCACGCTGCGCACCCGGGTGCTCGACGGGCTCATCGACCCCGGGGTCGGGCTCTCTGAGAACGCGGTGGCCGAGGAGTACGAGGTGTCGCGGCCCACGGCGCAGACGGCGATCGCCCTGCTGGTCCAGGAGGGACTGCTCCGCAGGGAGCCGCACAAGTCGGCCCGGGTGCCGGTGCTGTCGCGCGCCGACGTCGAAGACCTCTTCCTCGTCCGCATCCCGCTGGAGCTGGGGGTCATCTCCCTGCTCGCCGGCCGGCACGCGGAGGCTGCCGGAGCCCGCGAGGCGATCGACGACCTCTCCCGGGTGGCGCCCGACCAGCCGCCGAGCGTCTTCGTCGCCGCCGACCTCGGTTTCCACCGGGCGCTCGTGGACGCCGTCGGCAGCCCCCGCCTGTCACGCCTGTACGCCGCGCTGAGCGGCGAGATCCACCTGTCGATGATCCAGTCCCGGCGCGCCCTCGGTCGCGACCGCATCGTCGGCGAGCACCGCGCGATCCTCGAGGCCCTGGACGCCGGCGACGGGCCCGCCGCCGAGCGCCTGATGCGCGCCCACCTCGAGGGTGCGGCGTCCGCCCTGGCCGCCAAGCTCGACGAGATGAGCGAGGCCCCCCAGCTCTGAGTGCGGGCCCGGTTCGAGTGGCTTCCCCCAGCCCGGTTCCTGCGGCGTACGTTCGCGTCGTACGCCGCTCAGCGGCCGCCCCCTTCCTCGGGCGGGCGATTTCGACGTTGGGGCGGGCGATCTCTGCTGTTTTCGCGTCGGAATCGCCCGCAAAAGCAGAGATCGCCCGCCCCTCGAACCGGACGTGACCCGGCCAGCCGGGCGGAGACGAGCGTGGCGCGGACCGGCCTGCGAAGGCGGTCGCCCCGCGCCGCTGTGCGGGTGCGTGTCACTCCCGCCCCCGCCCGGGTGCAACAGGCGGCAAGGGAATGGTCCCCCGTGGGCCGTTTCCGGGGTCGCCACTAGGATCGAAGAGAACCCCATCACAGACGAAGCCTCCCAACGACGAAGGACAACGGCGTGAACACAACACTCAGCTGGACCGACCTCGACAAGCGCGCCGTCGACACCGCACGGATTCTCGCGGCGGACGCGGTCGAGAAGGTCGGCAACGGACACCCCGGCACGGCGATCTCCCTGGCACCCCTCGGGTACCTGCTCTACGCGAAGGTGATGAAGATCGACCCGACCGATCCGAAGTGGCTGGGTCGCGACCGGTTCGTGCTGTCCGCGGGTCACGCGTCGCTCACGCAGTACACCCAGCTCTACCTCGCCGGCGCGGGCCTCGAACTCGACGACCTCAAGGCGCTCCGCACGTGGGGGTCGAAGACGCCGGGCCACCCCGAGTACGGCCACACCGACTTCATCGAGGTCACCACCGGACCCCTCGGCTCGGGCGTGTCCAACGCCGTCGGCATGGCGATGGCCACCCGCCGCGAGCGCGGCCTGTTCGACCCGGACGCCGCCCCTGGCCAGAGCCCCTTCGATCGCTTCATCTACTGCATCGCCGGTGACGGCTGCATGCAGGAGGGCGTGGCCTCCGAGGCGTCCTCGCTGGCCGGCACCCAGGAGCTCGGCAACCTCATCCTCTTCTACGACGACAACCGGATCAGCATCGAGGGCGAGACCAAGATCGCCTTCACCGAGGACGTCCAGGCCCGCTACGAGGCCTACGGCTGGCACGTGCAGCACGTCGACTTCACCAACGGCGGCACGACGTACGAGGAGAAGGTCCAGGAGCTCTACGACGCCATCGAGGCGGCCAAGCAGGTCACCGACAAGCCCTCGTTCATCCGGGTCACGACCGTCATCGGCTGGCCGCTGCCCACCCTCGCCGGAAGCCACAGCGTCCACGGTGCCAAGCTCGGCGGCGACGAGATCACCGCCCTCAAGAAGGAACTCGGCTTCCCCGACGAGCCGTTCGCCGTCGACCAGGAGGCTGTCGACTACGCCCGCAAGAACGCCGCCGAGCGCGGCAAGCGGCTGCACGACGAGTGGAACGAGAAGTTCGACGCCTGGAAGTCGGCGCACGCGGAGGCCGCCCAGCTGCTGGAGCGCGTCGTCGCCCGCAAGCTCCCGGACGACCTCACCGTGCCGACCTTCGAGACGGGCAAGAAGAGCACCCGCGCGGCGTCCGGCGACACTCTGAGCGCGCTGGGGTCGCAGCTCCCCGAGCTGTGGGGCGGCTCGGCCGACCTCGCCAGCTCCAACAACACGACGATGAAGGGCGAGTCCTCGTTCTTCCCGCCGTCGCAGTCGTCGAAGGAGTTCACCGGCTCCTGGTACGGCCGCACGCTGCACTTCGGGGTCCGCGAGCACGCGATGGGCGGCGTCGTCAACGGCATCAACCTGTCGGGCCTCACCCGCTGCTACGGCGCCACCTTCTTCGTCTTCAGCGACTACATGCGCCCTGCCGTCCGGCTCGCCGCGCTGATGAAGGCGCCGTCGATCTTCGTGTGGACCCACGACTCCGTGGGCGTCGGCGAGGACGGCCCCACCCACCAGCCGGTCGAGCACCTCGCCGCTGTCCGGGCCATCCCCGGCCTGTCGGTCGTCCGGCCGATGGACGCCAACGAGACCGCGCAGGCGTGGCTGTCGATCCTCAAGCGCACCGACGGTCCGGCCGGCCTCATCCTCACCCGTCAGGACGTGCCGACCGTGGAGCGCGGTAACGGCGTCGCCGGGGCCGAGAACCTCGACAAGGGCGCCTACGTGCTCAAGGACGCGTCGGCCGACCCGCAGCTGATCATCATCGCCACGGGGTCGGAGGTACAGCTGGCCCTCGGGGCGCAGGAGAAGCTTGAGGCCGACGGCGTCCCGACGCGCGTCGTGTCGATGCCGTGCCAGGAGTGGTTCGACGAGCAGGACGAGGCCTACCGCGAGTCGGTGCTGCCCAGCTCGGTCACCAAGCGGGTGAGCGTCGAGGCGGGCATCGCGATGGGCTGGTGCAAGTACGTCGGCAGCGCCGGGGCCAGCGTGTCGCTCGAGCACTTCGGCGCATCGGCGTCCGGAGCCCGCGCGTTCCAGGAGTTCGGCTTCACCGTCGACCACGTCGTCGAGGTGGCGCGCAGCCTCTGAACGCGGGGTCCGGTTCGAGCGGCGTACGTTCTCTGCTTTCGCGTACGTTCGCGACGCAAATCAGCGAACGTACGCTGGAAGGTCGCGAACGTACGCCGCCCTGAGGGGCGAACGGACCCGCGCCGGCGGCGTCCACAACCTCATATCGCACCGATCGGGTCAGCAGGTGGGATAGGGCTTTCCAAAGTCTTATCCCTAGCCGCTGGCCCGATTAGTGTGTCAGGTACACGCGCGGGGTCCGGTCGCGACCCGATCCTGAGCTAAGATAACTACCTAAACTAATTAGTTGAGGTCAGTTGATGCCGTCAGACCTATCCCTTCTCGCGTCCCAAGTCCGTCTCACCTGCCAGCGCATCTCCCGCCGCGTCCGCTTCGAGGGCACGCACGAGGTCGCACCCCACCAGTTCAGCGTCATGGCCCGCCTCGCCGACGGCGGCGACAGCACCCCCACCCAGCTCGCAGAGATCGAGCGGGTCAGCACTCCCAGCATCACGAGGACGCTCAACTGCCTCCAGGAGTCCGGCATCGTCACCCGCACCCCGCACCCCACCGACGGCCGGCAGGTGACCGTGTCGCTCACCGACGAGGGCCGCGCCATCGTCCAGCGCACCCGGGCTCAGCGCGATTCGTGGATGGCGGAGCGGCTCGCGACCCTGGACGCCGACCAGCTCGACGTCGTCCAGCAGGCGATCGAGATCCTGGCGGAGGTGGCCTCCCGGTGAGCGCGAGATCCCCACGATCAAGCAACTCCGTCAACACCTTCGCCTCGTTCCGCTTCTACAACTACCGGATGTACTTCACCGGGTCGTTCATCGCCAACACCGGCACGTGGATGGCCCGGGTGGCCCAGGACTGGCTGGTGCTCACCCACCTCACCAACCACAGCTCCGCGGCCCTCGGCATCATCACCGGCCTGCAGTTCGCCCCGGTGGCGCTGCTCGCCCCCTACGCCGGCAGCCTCGCCGACCGGTTCCCCAAGCGCCGCATCCTCATGGGCACCACTGCGAGCCTCGGCGTGACCAGCCTGGTCCTGTGGTTGCTCGTGGCGTCCGGCACGGTGCAGCTGTGGCACGTCTACCTGCTCGCCGTCATGCAGGGGATCATCACCGCCCTCGACAACCCCACCCGGCAGGCGTTCGCCTCGGAGATGGTGCCCACGCGCTACCTGCCCAACGCGGTCGGGCTCAACTCGGCGTCCTTCAACGGTGCCCGCCTGCTCGGACCCGGGATCTCGGGCCTCATCATCGCCGCCTTCGGCGTGGCCCCCGCGATGCTCATCAACAGCATCAGCTTCCTCGCCCCGATGGCGGCCCTCTACCTCATGCGCGCCGAGGAGCTCACCCCCGCGCCGCTGCGCAAGGGCCGCGGAGCGATGAAGGAGGGATTCCTCTACGTCCGCAACCGTCCGGACATCCTGCTCGTGCTGTTCGTCGTGTTCATGCTCGGCACCTTCGGCATGAACTTCCAGATCACCAACGCGCTCATGGCGACGACCGTCTACCACAAGGGCGCTGGCGAGTACGGCCTGCTCGGGTCGATCATGGCCGTCGGCACCCTCGCGGCGGCGCTCATCGCCGCCCGGCGGGCCCGCCCCCGGCTGCGGGTGCTGCTCGGGGCCCTCGCCGCGTTCACGGTGTGCACCGCGATGCTCGCCGCGGCCCCCAGCTACCTCGTCTACTCGATCATCCTCGTGCCGGTCGGCCTGTTCGCACTCACCGTGCTCACCAGCGCCAACTCCAGCGTGCAGCTGGCGAGCGAGCCGGAGGTGCGGGGCCGGGTGATGGCCCTCTACATGGCGATCAACATGGGCGGGACGCCGCTCGGCGCGCCGATCATCGGCTGGGTCGGCCAGGTGTGGGGGGCCCGCTGGACCCTCGCCGCCGGGGCGATCGCCACCGGCATCGCCTTCGCCATCGCGTTCTGGTTCATCATGACCCACGACCAGCTGCGGCTCCGGCTGCAGTTCGGCTGGCCGCCGCGGCTCCAGGTGCTGCACCCGCACGCCCGGCACACGGACGCCGAACTGGTCGCCTGAGCCTCAGGCGGCGGCGTCCCGCCAGCCCGACAGCTCGCGCACGCTGGTGAACGTGCGCGTGCGCCCGTCGACCGGGTCGGTGAACGTGAGTTCCCTGGCCAGCAGCTGGAGTGGGCGGGAGAAGTCGTCGAGCGCGGTGTCGAGCAGGTCCGGGTAGAACGGGTCGTTGACGATCGGGATGCCCAGGGAGTTGAGGTGCACGCGGATCTGGTGGGTGCGCCCGGTGCGCGGCAGCACGCGGTACCGGGCGTGACCGGCGTCCACTCGCTCGAGCAGCTCGACCCGGGTGAAGGCGTTCGGCTCGGCGCCGGGCACCTGCTCGGCGGTGAGGACGCCGCGGTGTTTGACGATGTGGCTGCTCACCTCCGCGGGCAGCGCGAGGTCGTCGCGCCAGCCGGCGACCGCTTCGTACGTCTTGCGCGGCACCCGCTGTTCGAACAGCGACTGGTAGGCCGGACGCCACCGGCGCTCGGTCGTGCACAGCAGCACCCCGGCGGTGAGCCGGTCGAGCCGGTGGGCGGGTGACAGTTCGGGCAGGTCGAGGTCGCGGCGGGCCCGGACGACCGCGCTGTGCAGCACGTGCTGCCCCCGGGGGATCGTCGACGTGAAGTGCGGCTTGTCGAGCACGACCAGCCGGTCGTCGCGGTGCAGCACGATGAGCTCGCCCGGCGGCGGCGCCTCGTCGGGCAGGTCGCGGTGGAAGAACACGAACCGGTTGGGGCGGAAGGCGGCTTCGCGGGGGAGCGGCGTCCCCTGCTCGTCGACGAAGCGCTGCTCGGCGAACATCTCGTCGATGCGCTCGGGCGTCAGCCGGGGGATCTTCACCACGAGCCAGTCGCGCATGCTCGCCCACTCGCCGGACGCCGGCGTCCGCACCCACGCCGAGTTGAGGCCGTGGCGCAGGGGCAGGGGCGAGCGGGGCACGGTCCCAGGGTAACGACCGCGGCCGGGAGGGCCCGGACGCGTTCGAGCGCCCGCCGACGACTGACGGGCGCTCGAACACTCAGGAGGGATTGCTACCGCCGTTCCGGGAGGTTCCGCGGCTGTCTCCGACTCTCCCGCCTCAGGCTGTGGGCCGCCTGTGCGCGGGCTGGGATGTCACTGAGACCCGGGATCGAGCTCGTCGGCCAGGGTGCGCAGCTCGTAGGTGCGGGCCGACGGCCGGAGCTTCACGACGACGTACATCGCCGCCGTGTGCAGCATCGTCCGGGCGGCCCGGTTGCCCACCGTGAGACCGTGCCGCACGAACCCCTCGGGGTCGGACTCGAACAGCCGCATGCAGGCCACGGACGCCTCGGAGCGCACCTCCCGCTTCCACATCGGGAAGGGGGCCCGGGCGTCCTCCGGCTCGGCGGTCCGGGCGTAGACGTCGGCGATGCGCGGGACGACGCTCGCGTCACCCACCGTGCCGAGCGCCCGCATCGCATGCGTCGCGACCTGCCACCGGTCGTCGTCCAGCAGCGGCACGAGCAGCGGGACGATCCGGGGTCCGATGGTGCCGACGGCGTCGGTGGCCGCCCGCTCGACCTGTTCGGTGATCTCGGCCGGTCCGCGGTCGGCGAAGCCCTTGCCGATGATCCGGACGATCGTATCCACCGCCCGCTCGTCACCCTCGGCGGCCTCGGAGGCTATCCACGCGACGGCACGGGTGGGGGCCTGGACGCTGTCGGGCTCGAAGCTCGAGGAGGACCAGTCGATCGCGCCGGCGATCGCCTCGTCCCAGGCGCGTTCGCGCAGCAGCCTGTCGATGCTCTTCTGGTCGTGCTTGAGATGAGTCGACATCGCACTTCCCCCCGGCGGCGGTCCCTCTCCCGAGTGTAAGACGGGTTGCGGCGTCCGGCGGGGTGCGCGGAGGACGGATCACAGGGTTCCCGGGTGGGGTGCCGCGACACTGGAAGTCTGGTAGGGGAGTACTCCGCCCGAACTTCCATGGGGATTCGCCAGTGGGGTCGGGTCGATGCGCGAGGGCGGCCCCGAGAGGATTCGAACCTCCGACACGCGGTTTAGGAAACCGCTGCTCTATCCCCTGAGCTACGGGGCCTGGACGCTGGCGCGCCGCGGTCCAGCCTAGCGTTTCGGATCGGGGGTTCGGCACGCCGGATCGTCTCCCCTAGGGTGGGGTCATGAGCGCCGAGGGACTGCACGCCGCCGTCGACAAGATGCGATCCGCCGGAGTATCGGCGCCTGCCATCGAGGTCTTCACCCACTACTACCGGCAGCTCGAGGAGGGCGCGACCGGCCTGATCCGGGAGGCCGACATCGAGCCGCTGCTCGACCCGCCGAACGTCGACGAGGTCGAGGTGAGCGACGAGCAGGCCCGCGAGGCGCTGTCGCAGACGGTGATGATCAAGCTCAACGGCGGGCTCGGCACGTCGATGGGGCTCGACCGGGCCAAGAGCCTGCTCGAGGTGCGCGACGGGATGAACTTCCTCGACATCGTCGTCGCCCAGGTGCGCTGGGCCCGTGAGCACTACGGCGTCCGGCTGCCGCTGCTGTTCATGAACAGCTTCCGCACGCGTGAGGACGCCGCCGAGGCGCTGGCCAAGTACCCCGACCTCGCGGTCGAGGGGCTGCCGATCGACTTCCTGCAGAACCGCGAGCCGAAACTGCTCGCCGACTCGCTGCTGCCGGCCGAGTGGCCCGCCGACCCCACGCTGGAGTGGTGCCCGCCGGGTCACGGTGACCTGTACCCGGCGCTGTCGGGGTCCGGCGTCCTCGACGCGCTCATCGAGCACGGGTTCCGGTACGCGTCGGTGTCCAACGGCGACAACCTGGGGGCCGCGCCGGACGCCCGGATCGCCGGCTGGTTCGCGGCGTCCGGTGCGCCCTACGCGGCCGAGGTGTGCGTGCGGACCGCCAACGACCGCAAGGGCGGGCACCTGGCCATCCGGACCCGCGACCACCAGCTCATCCTCCGCGACACCGCGCAGACCGCGCCGGAGGAGATGGACTACTTCACCGACGAGCACCGCCACCCGTACTTCCACACCAACAACCTGTGGTTCGACCTGGTCGTGCTCCGCGACACCCTCGCCGAGCGGAACTCGGTGCTCGGGCTGCCGCTCATCCGCAACGAGAAGACTCTCGACCCCGCCGACCCGTCGAGCCCGGCGGTGATCCAGATCGAGTCCGCGATGGGCGCGGCGGTCGAGGTGTTCCCCGGCGCCACCGCCATCTGCGTCGGGCGCGACCGCTTCCTGCCGGTGAAGACCACCAACGAACTGCTGCTGCTGCGCTCCGACGTGTTCGAGCTCGGCGACGACGCCCGGCTGCACCAGGTGGCGGCGTCCGTGCCGGCCGTGTCGCTCGACAAGCACTTCAAGCTCGTCGGCGACTTCTCCCGCCGGATCCCCTTCCCGCTCTCGCTGCGGGACGCCGAGAGCCTCGAGGTCTCCGGCGACGTGACCTTCGGCCGCGGCGTCCGGGTGCTCGGGGAGGCGCGCGTGGACGCCGAGGGACCCACCCACATCGACGACGGCACGGTGCTCGGGGCCTCGGAGTGACCGAGGCCCAGGCCGGACGCTGGTACGGCGCGGTCGCCACGGCGCTGGCCGGGGTCGAGTTGCCCGAGCCGAGCGGGGGTGCCCTCGACGCGGAGTCGATCGTCCGGTGGCTGGGGGACCAGGGGTGGTCGGCCGAGCGGCTGGCCGAGCACCGGGCGGGTTGTCGGGAGTCCGGCGAGCCCTGGCCGCACCCGGTGCCCGCCGGGTGGCTGCCGCCCGGGTCGGCGGCGCGGTTCCATGCCCTGCTCACGGCGGTTCAGGACGCCGCCGGCGTCCGGGGGCTCGTGGCGCGGCAGGTGCCCGCCGAGCGGCACATCGGACCCGCGGAGCGGCGCTTGCTCGGCGACGTCCCCCCGCACCACGGGTCCTTCTAGCCGACGGGGCGTGAGCCCCGAGGGGCTTGCCCGACTCGGGGCGTCCCCCTGGCACGGGTCCTGCGAAATTCGCACCCCCTGCCATACGAGGCCCCAGGCGCGGGACGTGTGGCAGGAGGGGTCAATTTCGCAGGAAGCCCGAGGCGCGCCCCGGAGAGCGGGCCCGGCGCCCAGGGTGACCGGACGCCCGGTGGACCCGGGTTTCGCCTCTCCTGACGCTGAATCGCCCCTGGCGCCGCCCGGTGTCAGGAGGGCGTAACTTCAGGGATCCGGCGTCCGGCACCCCGAAACGCACACGGCCTGCATGGACGACCCCCGAGGGGCCGCGTCCATGCAGGCTGTGCGAATCTCGGGGGACGCCGGCCGGCTACGGCTGCAGGGGCTTGCTCCGCAGCTCGTCGCGGATCTCGGTGAGCAGGCTCTCGACGGTCTCGCCGGCGGGGGCCGGCTTCTCGAAGCGGGCCTTCAGCGCCTGGTAGGGCTTGACGACGAAGAAGTAGACGACGAAGGCGAGGATGAGGAACGCGATGAGCGCCGTGAGGAACTTGCCGACCGGCACGTTCCCGGGGTTGTAGTTGCTGAAGTCGGGGCTGCCGCCCAGCTTGCCGAGCAGGGCCAGGATGATCGCGGTGAAGGTGGTGACGACGGTCGCGAAGGCGCCGCCCATGATGAAGGCAACCGCCAGTTCCACGAGGTTGCCGCGCATGATGAAGGCTCGGAAGCCCTTCATGGCTGTCCTTTCGCAGGTGAGTCGGCCCCTGGACGCGAGGCCGGAGGGTGGTCCCTCCCTGCCGAGGCTAGGGGACGCCGCTCGGCCTGCGGCGGAACGGGGCCGAAGCACTGCCGGCATCGGCCCCGGTGGCCACGGCCTCACCCTCACCCGATGGCGATGCCGAGCGCCGACGTCGCCGCCCACCCGGCCAGCGTCACCGCGGTCTTGGGCGGGCAGCTCACCACGACCACCGCACCCTGGGTGCTCGAGCCGAAGACCCCGCCCTCGGACGCCGGTTGCGGCAGGGCCGCGACGCGCACCCGTTCGGCCACCGTCACGCTCGTGCCGTCACCCCTGGTCGCGACCACGGTCACGAGATCACCGATGCTCACCACCGACAGCAGGGAGGCGTCGGAGAGGCGGAACGGCACCAGTCGCTCCCCGGGCGCGGCGAGCGATTCCGCGTGCGAGAGCGACCTGGAGGTGAGCGGCGTCCCGGCATTGAGCGCGGCGGTCAGCGTGCGGCCGGCGGCGGCCCCGGCGTCGGACAACGCCTCGGAGGGCGCCAACGCGACGGGGAAGCGCCGCACGACCACGTCGTCTCGGCTGAGGGTGCTGCCCGCGGCCAGGTCGCGCTGGGCGACGACGACGGCCACGGTCACCGGCGGGGGAGGGGATGCCACGCCGACCAGGCACAGCATCGCGGCCGCCGCGCACAGCGCTGCCAGCGGACGCCGGTGCCACGAGACGGCCCGGGTGAGGCTGCGAGCGAGAGAGGTGAGCGTCACGCCCGGATTGTCTCGACGACGCGACGCAGCGGCCGGCTGAATCCACAGCCGACCGCTGGTTCGGGCAGTTTGAGGAGGTTGTGCACAACCTCCCGGAGGTCAGGACGCGGCGCGGGCCGCGGAGTCCGAGCCGCTCGACGACGAACTCGACGACGAGCTGGAGGACGAGGAGGACGACTCCGACGAGGTCGAGGACCCGGAGCCGCCGGCGTCCTTCTTCGCCGCGGCGCTGGTGGAGCGCGAGGAGCTGCGGTTGTCGGTGGCGTAGAAGCCAGACCCCTTGAACACGACTCCCACCGGGTTGTACACCTTGCGAAGCGCACCCTGGCACGCCTCGCAATGGGTCAGCGCCGGGTCGGTGAACTTCTGCACGACCTCGAGCTCACGGCCACATTCGGTGCAACGGTATTGATAGGTGGGCATCGGCACCTCTCACGTGTCGCGTTGGGGATCATCAGGGGCTACCCGCTAGGGTACGGCCGCCGAACATAACACCGGAAATCGTGACGATGTTCCCTCATCGCCCGGCAAGTGCCGAATCCGCGGTCCAGGCGGGGGATCGCGACGCCGGCGGCATTCCCCCCGGGCGGTCGCCTGCAATTCCGGCAGTCGGGCCCGGTCGCAACCGTCGCGCTACCGCGCCGGGTGGATCCCCGACTGCGTCACCAGGGCGTCCACCCGCCGGTCGTGCGGCTCGGTGGGCACGTGGTCGACGACGTCGGCGTCGTCGAGCAGCATCCACACCGGGACGCCGGCCCGTGCGGCCCCCAGCGCGCGGTCGTACCAGCCGCCGCCCACGCCCAGCCGGCGTCCGTCACGGGTGGCCGCCAGACCCGAGCAGAGCACAAGATCGGCCTCCGACAAGGCATGTTCCTCGGGCGAGACCGGCTCGGGGATTCCCCACAAGCCCGGACGCAGTGACTCCC
>DATAKK010000081.1:0-32597 GCA_036261615.1 Propionibacteriaceae bacterium
TGAACCCGTTGCAGTAAACCGAGCCCGGCCGTCGGTGGCCACCCCTGGGCAGATCCCATGGCCACCACCGGGCAATTCTCGTGGCCGCCACCGGGCAGGTTTCATGACCGCCTCCGGGCAGAAACCAATGTCCCTTGACAGTTGGTCGCAGTGGTCTCCTCGCCTCCTCCTCCGCTGCCTCCGCCACCCCCACCGCCGTACTGGGCTGATGCGGAGGTGAACGACATGGCGAGGACCGCGATCAGCGCGGCCAGAAGAGCCATCACTTTCCTGGTGGTTCTCATTTCTCTCTCCCCTTCGGGAATCTGACGTCGGACATGGGATGACGCTGCGCGCGACGCGCGGGGAGCCGGTGCCGGCGAGCGCGGGCGTTCGTGCCGCGTCGGGGGGACCGACCCTTGGTCGTGGGGGATGCCGAAGGGGGGTGCAGCTCGGCCGTCGTCCGACCGGCCTGACCGCCAGGGCCTGGGGGTGCCCCACCCCGGGGATCGCGGCGCGTCGGCCCGTGAGCCGCAACCGTCAGCCGGCGAAGAGTCCCGGGGGCGCTTCGGCGGGAAGGCCCGCGCGGGTGCCTCGTCGCGTCATCGGCGAAGCTCAGATGGCTCTGCACCCGGTCTCCGGGTACAGCGGTTGCGCAACCTACTACCAATTGTAGGAGAGGAGTCCGCGAAATGTCGCGGCCCGGGAAATCGATCGTTCCGGGGCGATCAACGCCCGCGGCGGAACCGGGGCTTCAGGGTCAGCTCGGGCGGCAGCGGGGGTGCCTGGAGCCGCTCGACCGGACCCCGGTATCCGCGCACCCGGCCAAAGCGGTCGTCGGGGGCTTCGTTCCACTCCCGCCGCAGCCTCAGGATGTCGTCGTGGCTGCGGCCGATGAAGTTCCACCACATGACGATCCCCTCGTCGAACGGCTCGCCGCCGAGGAGCATCACCCGGGCCGGCCGGTCGGTGGGGTTGGTGAGGCGGAGGTGGCCGAGCCCGGCGTCCCGGACGCCCATCGCCGCGCGGTCGAGCGGGACGCCGTCGAACTCGACCCGGCCCGTGTCGACGAGCACCCCGTGCTCGAAGCCCGGGTCGACGGCGACCTCCCACTCGGCGCCCGGGTCGAGGACGATCTCCGCCCCCAGCAGCGGGGTCTCGGTGTGCACGGGGGAGCGCGCCGCCCCGAGCGTGCCGACGAGCACCCGCGTCCGGACCCCTCGGGCCGAGTCGACGTCGGGCACGTGGTGCTGGAACTCGCGCACGAGGTCCTTGCTGCGCTCGGGCAGGGCCACCCACAACTGGACGCCGTGCAACACCGGCCGGTCGGGGGTCGAGACCTCGGAGTGGGCGATGCCGTAACCGGAGGTCATGAGATTGAGCTCGCCGGGGCGCACCAGCTCGTGCACACCCCCGGAGTCGCGATGCTCGATCTCCCCGGAGAAGAGCCAGCTCACCGTCTGCAACCCCGTGTGCGGATGGGGCGGGACGTCCATGCAGACGCCCGTTTCGGGACCGTAGTGGTCGGCGAAGCACCAGGCTCCGACGAACGAGCGGCGCAGCGAGGGCAGGGTGCGACGGACGCGGAGCGCGTCGTCGCCGCCGAGGTGCACGTCGCGCGGTTCGATCAACTCGATCTCGTCGGGGTGGTGCTCGGCCGGCACGACGCAGTCGACCACCCCGGGCCTCGTCTCCGTGTTGCTCATGGCGCCTCCTGGCCGGAGCCTAGCCGCGTACGGGCCCCCGGGCGCGTGGCCGGGGATCGGGGGAATCCCGCCGGGTCGCACCGGCCCGTGCTCCCAGGCCACCGAGCCCGGGGGCCGGATCGGACGGGGTTAGGGTGGCGGCGTGAGCTCTCCAGGGCGGCCCGGGTCCGCCGTCTTGTCCCCGTGGCGGATGGTTCTGGGCCTGGGACTGGTGAGCCTCACCGCCGACATGGTCGCCGACGGGGGCAAGTCGCTGTACGGCCCGCTGCTCGGGTCGCTGGGGGCGTCCGCCCTGGTGGTGGGCCTGGTCACGGGTGCGGCGGAGGCGGCCTCCCTGATCCTCCGCCTGGTCGCGGGACCACTCGCCGACCGCGGCGGCAACCACTGGCGCTGGACGATCGCGGGCTACGCCCTGACGTCCGCGTGCATCCCGCTCCTGGCGATCTCGCCGTTCGTCGGGGCAGCCGGGCTTGCTGTCGCGTCGGCCCTCATCATCGTCGAGCGCGTGGGCAAGGCGGTGCGCAGCCCGTCGAAGACGGCCCTGCTGGCGCACGCTGCGGGCGCCGTGGGACGCGGCCGCGGTTTCGGCGTGCACAAGTCGCTCGACCTGTTCGGCGCGTTCTCCGGACCGCTCATCGCGGCCGGCGTGCTCGCCCTCCACGGGCCCCTGTGGCTCGCGCTGCTGGTCCTCGTCGTGCCGGGCATCGTCTCGATGGTGCTGCTCGGCTGGCTCCGTCGCCGCGTCCCGGACCCCTCGGTGTACGACCCCGAGGCGCAGTCCCCGTCGCCGGCGTCCGAGCCGCGACGCTCGTGGTGGGGCCGGGCCGTCGGCCGCGACCTGCCGCCGGTGTTCTTCCTGTACGCCGTCGCTGTCGCGCTCACCACCGGGGGGCTGGTCTCCTACGGCATCATCTCGTTCCACTTCTCCCAGCGGGGGCTCATCCCGCTGCCGGTGATCCCGGTCGTCTTCGCCGGGGCCATGGCCGCCGCTGCGGTCGCCGCCCTCGTCAACGGCTGGATGTACGACCGTGTCGGGTCGAAGGTGCTGCTGGTGCTCCCCGTGCTCGTCGGGCTGGTGCCGCCGCTCGCGCTGGCCGGGCACGTGCGCTGGGCCCTGCTCGGCATGCTGGTGTGGGGGTTCGCGAGCGGTGTGCAGGACTCCACGATCAAGGCGCTCGTCGCCGACCTCGTGCCGGCGGCGCGGCGCGCCACCGCCTACGGGGTGTTCGCGGCCATCCAGGGGGTGGCGGCGCTGGTCGGCGGCGCGGTGGTGGGCGCGCTCTACGACGCGTCGATCGTGCTGCTCACGCTCATCATCGCGATCGCCCAGGCGGCATCGCTCGGTCTGTTGCTCGTCGTGCTGCGCAACCGGGACGCCGCGGCGTCCGGCACCCGCTGAGGGCGCTGCCGGCCTCAGTGCAGGATGCGGTCGCCCCAGATGATCACCGCGATGCCGAACGCGACCGCGGCCACGACGACGGCGAAGCACGCGACGGCGACGACGAGCGCCAGCGGCCTGGCGCGCCCGGCGACGTCGTGACCGGCCATCGTCGTGGGGCGACCCGCGGTGAGGGTCCGCATGCCGAGGCTGAAGACGGCGGGCAGTCCGGCGCCGAGCAGCACGCCGACGACGGTGACCATGAGCAACTGGCTGCCGGCGCGGGCGAGGATCTCGCTCATGTCAGGCTCCGATCGGGTGCAGTTCGGGTTCGTCGGACGTCGGCTTGACGTGCAGACCGTCGGTCCATTCGGCGTTGACGTTCGAGGCGTCGATCCGTGAGCGGGTCGAGTGCCAGAACATGTAGGTGGCGGTCGCCACCAGGATGAGGGTGATGACGATGGCCCCGGGGACCACCCCGAGCAGGTTCGCGATGAACCACGTCACCGCGCCCACCAGCGCCGCGGCCGGGAGGGTGATGAGCCAGGCAACCACCATCCGCCCGGCGACGTGCCAGCGGACCGTGGCGCCCCTCCTGCCGACCCCGGTGCCGAGGATCGAGCCGGTCGCCACGTGGGTCGTCGACAGCGCCATGCCCGCGTGGCTGGACGAGAGGATGATCGCCGCGGAGGCCATCTCGGCGGCCATGCCCTGCGGGCTGTCGATCTCGACCAGCCCCTTGCCGAGGGTCCGGATGACCCGCCAGCCGCCGATGTAGGTGCCGGAGGCGATCGCGAGCGCGCAGACGACCTTCACCCACAGCGGGATCGCGTGCAGGTTGGTCCAGTGGCCCGAGGCGATGAGGGCGAGGGTGATGACGCCCATCGTCTTCTGGGCGTCGTTGGTGCCGTGGGCGAGGCTCACCAGCGAGGCGGATCCGATCTGTCCCCACCGGAATCCCCGGGTGCGGGTGTGGTCGGGCACCGGCCTGGTGATGGCGTAGGTGAGGGCCGTCCCCAGGGCGGCGACGAGGCCGGCGACGAACGGGGCGGCGACGGCGGGGATGATCACCGACCGGAGGATGCCCGTCCACTTGACGCCGTCGAGCCCGAGGGAGGCCATCGCCGCACCGATGAGGCCGCCGAAGAGGGCGTGCGAACTGGATGACGGGATGCCGAACAGCCACGTGATGATGTTCCAGAGGATGGCGCCGATGAGCCCGGCGAGCACGACGAGGAGGATCGGCGTGCCCATGAGCGAGGGGATCGGGGCCCCGGTGGGACCCTGGATGGCGACGACGCTGTTGCTCACGGTGAGCGCTACCTGGATGGAGAGGAACGCGCCGACGAGGTTGAGCGCCGCCGAGAGGGCCACCGCCGCCTTCGGCGGGAGGGCCCGGGTGGCGATCGACGTCGCCATCGCGTTCGCGGTGTCGTGGAAGCCGTTGGTGAAATCGAAGACGAGTGCCACCGCCACGACCGTGGCGAGGATGAAACTGACGTCACTCACACACCCACTGTGAGCCATCGGGTGGCTCGGCGTGCGGGCGGGGGTGAGGACGGGTGGTTCGCGACATCCGTTGTTCACCTGTTTGTCACCGTGGGACATCTGCCGCCTCATGTCACACCGGCGCCGGGGCACCCGAACGGGTCGGCATGCCAGACTGTGGCGCATGACCGACCGGTACGACGCGGGCGCCGAAGACGTCGTGGGAGCCTGCTGCACAGGACGGGACGGGGTGGACGCCGTCCCCGACGGGCTGTTGGCCGCCTCCCTCCGCAGCGGGCTGTTGACCCTCCGCCTTCCCGTGGCCTCGCAGACCGCGGAGGTGTGGGGGTGGCTCACCCGTCCCGGCCTGCTGGCCCAGTGGTCACCGGTCGTGCCCGATCGCGAGCTCACGACGCCGGGGCCGGCGTCCGCGCGCGAGACGGCGGAATCGGAGCCCGTCGACGCGACCGTCGTCGAGGCGTTCGAACCGTTCCGGCTGGTGCACCGCTGGGGCGACGACACTCTCACCTGGCAACTCGCACCGTCCGGGGTGACGACCCACCTCCAGCTCGTGCACGACCTGGCGGACCGGGAGCGCTACGCCGAGGTCGCCGCCGGCTGGCACCTGTGCCTGGGCGTGCTCGCCGACCGGCTGGCCGGAGGCGACTCGCCCCGGGTGGTCGGCCCCGACGCCCTGGCCGCCGGCTGGGACCGGCTGCGAGCCGCGTACCTGGCGGCGATCGTCCCCAACGACGCCGACGACTGACCCCGCCCTTGCGGGGCGTACGGATCGTCGCCCCGGCCTACGGTTCGTCGGTTTCGGGCCACCTTTCGTACGCCCCAGTCATTTCGTACGCCCGGGGACCGGGCGCCGGGCGTCCGGTCAGGGAGTCATCGGGCTCTCTCAGTGGGACGCCGGACGCCCCGGGCCCGCTCGGAGCCCGGAGACGGCGGCGATGAGCACCGCGTGGATGTCGTCGATCGAGCGTTCGGGGGAGAACGCGCTGCGGTCGAGGGTCGACAGGACGAGCGCGCCGAGCACCGACATGGCGAGGTTGGGGAGGTGCTCCCGGGGCACGAGCGGGTCGCCCCCGTGCTCGGCCACCCGCTCCGCGCTCACCTCCTGGATGATGTCGATGAGGGGCGCGAGCAGCACCTCGCGGGCGCGCAGGAGCATGTCCTCCCACGGGCGTCCGGCGCGGAACAGCTCGTTGATGACGATCAGCGCGGGGGCGGGGTGCGCGTCGACCTGCTCGATCACCCGCTCGGTCGCCCGCTCGAACGCGTCCCACCCGGTGTGCCCCGCACGGGCGTCCCGGACGGAGGCGGCCAGTGAGGTGACCGCGCCCATGAACAGCTGCTCGAACAGCTGCGCCTTGTTGTCGTAGTTGTAGAAGATCGTGCCCTTGCTCACGCCGGCCGCCTCGGCGATCTGGTCGAGGCTGGTATCGGTGTAGCCGCGCTCGGCGAACAGCATGGTGGCGGCGTTCTCGATCCGCTCCCGCGAGACCACCCGTCGCGCCGTCCGCCCGTCGATCGGGGCGGGGGGAGTCGTGGGCTCGGGGACTGGGGTGAGGGGGAAATTGGATTCGGCGATCATCGGTGTGACCCTTGGCTCGGCGACAGTGGTTATGCAGATGTGTCGTGAAGTCGTCGGTCCTCAACCTCATGGCCCAACACTGGGCGAGCGCGATACTAGAGCACCGCGGAGTACCCGGGGGGTATCCCGCCCGCTTCTGGGCAGCCTGGGCGGCCCCGTCGGCGTCCTCGGGCGGTGAGACGCGCGGCCGGTCGCGCCCCCCGGCCCTACTGTCGTGCCATGTCATACCGCCTCGAGACGCAGGTCGTGCACGCCGGCCAGGAGCAGGCCGACACTGCGACCAATTCCCGCGCCGTTCCGATCTACCAGTCGGCCGCGTATGTGTTCGACGACGCGCAGCACGCCGCCGACCTGTTCGCGCTGAGGACCCCCGGCAACATCTACAGCCGGATCATGAACCCCACCACCTCGGTGTTCGAGGACCGGATGAACGCGCTCGAGGGCGGGGTCGGGGCGCTCGCGACGGCGTCCGGCGCGGCCGCGATCACCTATGCCGTGCTCAACCTCACCCGGGCCGGGGACAACATCGTCGCGCTGTCGACCCTCTACGGCGGCACCTTCGCCCTGTTCGCGCACACCCTCGCGCAGTTCGGGATCGAGGCCCGGTTCGTCGACCCCGCACGGCCGGACGATCTCGCCGGGCTCGCCGACGACCGCACTCGCCTGGTGTTCGGGGAGACCATCGGCAACCCGAGCCTCAACGTCGTCGACCTCGACGCCTGGTCGGACGCCGCCCATGCCCTCGGGCTGCCGTTCATCGTCGACAACACCGTGCCCACCCCGATGCTGTGCCGCCCGTTCGAGCACGGCGTGGACGTCGTCGTGCACTCGGCCACCAAGTACATCGGCGGCCACGGCACGTCGATCGGCGGGGTGCTCGTCGACAGCGGCCGATTCCCGTGGACCGAGCACGCCGACCGGTTCCCCGGGCTCACCGCTCCCGACGACGCGTACCACGGGGTCGTGTGGACCGATGCCGCGGGCCCGGCGGCCTACGTCATCCGCGCCCGCACGGTGCTCCTCCGCAACACCGGCGCCACGCTCGCCCCGCTGCACTCCTGGCTGTTCCTCCAGGGCCTGGAGACCCTGCACCTGCGGCTCGAGCGGCACTGCGAGAACGCCCTCGCCGTGGCCCGGCACCTCGAGTCGCACCCCGCGGTCGCCTGGGTGAACTACCCGGGCCTCGACTCCAGCCCCAGCAAGGAGGTCGCCGACCGGATCCTCACCGGCGGCTACGGGGGCCTCGTCTCCTTCGGGCTCAAGGGCGGACGCCCCGACGGATCCCGGTTCGTCGAGGCGCTGCAGCTGTTCAGCCACCTCGCCAACATCGGCGACGCGAAGTCCCTGGTCATCCACAACGCGAGCACCACGCACTCCCAGCTCAACGACGAGGAGCTGCGGGCGGCCGGCGTCCCGGCCGAGATGGTGCGCCTGTCGGTGGGCATCGAGCACATCGACGACATCCTCGCCGACCTCGACCAGGCGCTCGCCGGTCTGTGAACCGGGCACGCCGGGCCCACCCCCTACAATCGAGCGCGTGACAGCGCCCGATCCGCAGCCGAGCAGCATGCCGGCGGGCGAGGGGGTGGGCCTCGTCGAGACCCGCACGGCGCGGCTGTTCACCCCGGACGCCCCGCTCGAACTGTCCGGCGGTGAGCGCCTCGACGAGGTCGTCGTCGCGTACGAGACCTACGGCACCCTCAACGACGCCGGCGACAACGCGGTCTACATCTGCCACGCGCTCACCGGGGACGCCCACGCGGCCGGGATGCACCCGGGGGAGCGGCGTCCCGGCTGGTGGGACAACCTCATCGGCCCGGGCCGGGCCATCGACACCGACCGGTGGTTCATCGTGAGCAGCAACCTGCTCGGCGGGTGTCAGGGCACCACCGGGCCCAGCTCGATCAACCCCGCTACCGGCGAACCGTACGGGCTGGACTTCCCGCTGCTCGACATGAGCGACTTCGTCACCGTGCACCGGCGCCTCGGCGAGCACCTCGGCGTCCGGCACTGGCACGCGGCGGTCGGCGGCTCGCTCGGGGGCATGCAGGTGCTGGAGTGGGAGCTCTCCCACCCCGAGGATCTCGACCGCGCGGTGCTCATCGCCTCGTCCAGCCGGCTCACCGCGCAGAACATCGCCTTCTCCGCCGTGGGCCGCCAGGCGATCATGCGCGACGAGCACTTCAACGAGGGCCGGTTCGCCGGCGACCGGACGCCGGACGTTGGCCTGTCGATCGCCAGGATGATGGCCCACATCACCTACATGTCCGAGGACGCCTTCACCGAGAAGTTCGGCCGCAGCCACCAGTACGGCGCCCCCAGCCGGGGCTTCGGCATCGACTTCGCCGTCGAGAGCTACCTCGAGCACCAGGGGGAGTCGTTCCTCACCCGGTTCGACGCGCTGAGCTACCTCTACCTCACCCGGGTCATGGACTACTTCGACCCGTTCAGCCGCCCCGGCGCACTGACCCGGCTGCGGGAGCACCCGGTCTCCAACCTCGTCATCAGCTTCGACACCGACTGGCGCTTCTCCACCGCCCAGTCGCGGCGGATCGTCCGGACGCTGGAGTCGGCGCGCGTGCCCGTGACCTTCCGTGAGATCGCCTCTCCGTGGGGTCATGACTCGTTCCTCCTGCCGATCGAGCCCTACCACGCGACCATCAAGGCCTTCCTCGAGTACGCCGGCGTCCGGGAGGGCACCCGCCATGACTGACGCCCCGAGCCGCCAGGTCGCCGACCTGCTGCGACCCGACCTCGCCCACGTGGCCGAGCTCATCCCCGCCGGGTCGCGCGTGCTCGACCTCGGCTGCGGGCCCGGCACGCTGCTGCGTCACCTCATCGACGAGCGGGGCTGCAGCGGCACCGGTGTCGAGCACGATCCCGACATGCTGCTCGCGGCGATCGCCGCCGGCGTCCCGGTGCTCGACCTCGACCTGGACGCCGACCTCGGCGAGTTCGCCGACAAGAGCTACGACGTCGTCGTGCTGTCACGCACGCTGCAGACGGTCCAGCGTCCCAGCGACGTGCTCGCCCAGATGGCCCGGATCAGCGACCGGCTCGTGGTCTCGATGCCCAACTTCGGCCTGTGGCGGCACCGGCTGCGGCTGCTCAGCGGCCACATGCCGCAGTCACGGGAGCTTCCGTTCGCCTGGTACGACACGCCCAACCTGCAC
Source organism: Propionibacteriaceae bacterium (assembly GCA_036261615.1). Taxonomy (GTDB): domain Bacteria; phylum Actinomycetota; class Actinomycetes; order Propionibacteriales; family Propionibacteriaceae; genus JAJYQH01. The sequence continues at coordinate 9,325 of DATAKK010000081.1, forward strand.
CACGCGACGCTCGTCGACCTCGAGCGCTACTTCGCGGCGCTCGGGCTGGAGGTCGAGCAACGGATCCCACTCACCGAGGCGGGACGCCGGCTCCGCACCGACCGGGGGGCGAACCTCGTGGCCGGCGCCGCGATCTACCTGCTGAGGCCGGTGGTCACGGCCGGGTCGGACGCCTGACCCGGAGCCGCCGCGTCGAGGGCCGCGACGAAGCGGGTGAGCGACCCGCCCAACCCGTAGCGCTCGCCGAGGCCGGCCAGCGCGTCGGCGTCCCGCACGAAGCCGGAGACGCTGAGCTCCCGGCGTGGCAACGCGAGGTCGTCCACGGTGCGCACCACCTCGAGGGCGGCTCCGAGGTACTCGACCTCCCCGGCGATCCGGGACCGCAGCGCCGGGCTCATCGGCGACCCGGCGTCGGCCGCGGCCGCCACGATGCCCTCGATCCCGCCCCAGGCGGCCACCAACTGCGCCGCGGACCTCTCGCCGACGCCCTTGACGCCCGGCAACCCGTCGGAGGGGTCGCCGCGGAGCACGGCGAAGTCTGCGTAGTGCTCGGCCGGGACGCCGTAGCGCTCGGTCACCCACGCGGAGTCGACGAGGTCGTGCTTGGCGACGCCCTTGCCGACGTAGACGACCCGGGTGTCGCCGGAGGCGAGCTGGAACAGGTCCCGGTCGCCGGTGACGACGAGGGTCGGCACCTCGGACTGCCGGGCCATGGTGGCGAGCACGTCGTCGGCCTCGTAGCCGTCGACCCCCACGATCGGGACGCCGGCGGCGTCCAGCACCTCGACGATGATCGGAAGTTGCGCGCGTAGCTCCGCCGGCGCCTCCTCCGACTGCCCGGACCGGGCCCCGACCCCGCCCGCGCCGACGATGCCGGCGGGCTCCGCGGCGAGCCGGTGCAGCTTGTAGCTCGGGAGGAGCGCGACCCGCCACGGCGGGCGCCAGTCGTTGTCCCAGGCACAGGCGAGCCGTGTGGGCCGGTACTGGTCGATGAGCCGGGCGAGCATGTCGAGCAGCCCGCGGACCGCGTTGGTCGGCGTCCCGTCGGGCGCTCGGAGGCTGCTCGGCACGCCGTGGAAGGCACGGAAGTAGAGCGAAGCCGTGTCGAAAACCATGAGCGAATCGTGGGTCACTGACAAAGGGTGACACGATGAAGACATGGAGAGTACGGATCAGCAGATCCTGGCGTTGCTCGCCCGGGACGGCCGCATGTCCTACACCGACATCGGCCGGTCGACGGGATTGTCCACGTCGGCCGCCCAGCAGCGGGTGCGCCGCCTCGAGGCGCGCGGGCTGATCGACGGGTACGCCGCCCGCCTCAACCCGGAGGCCCTGGGCCGCAACCTCACGGCGTTCATCGCGCTGCGCCCGCTCGACCCGGCCGAGGACGAAGCGGTGCCCGGCGTCGTCGCCGGCCTGCCGGAGGTCACCGCCTGCTTCTCGGTCGCCGGCGACTCGTCCTATCTCATCGAGGCCAACGTCGGCACGCCCGCCGAACTGGACGCCCTGCTCACCCGCATCCGCTCCGCCGCCAAGGTGACCACCGAGACGACGGTCGTGCTCACGACGATCTTCCGCGACCGCCCCCTCGTGAACGAGCCAGAACTCGGGTGAGCAGCCCGATGCTGACGCGCACGGCGGAACTCGTCCGCGGCCACGACCGGATCACCGGTTCGCTGCTCGCGGTGCTCGCCGGGGCCGGCATGGGGCTGGCCTACCAGCCCTACGCCCTGTGGCCGCTGGCGCTGGGCGCGGTCGCGCTGCTCACCCTGCTCGCCCGCCACGCCGGCACCCGTCGGTCGCTGTGGCTCGGCCTGCTCTTCGGCCTGGCCCAGGGCGCGGTCGCCATCACGTGGGTGTCGGTCCTCGGCTGGTGGGTCGCCGTGCTGCTGGTCGTCGCGATGTCCGTGTGGCCGATGGCGGTCGCCTGGGTGATCGCCCGCACGGCGTCCCTCCCCGCAGGCTGGCTGTTCGCGTCCGCGGCGTGGATCGCGGCGGAGTTCGGCACGGCGAACGTGCCGTTCGGCGGGTTCCCCTGGCTCCGGCTGGTCTGGACCACCGTCGACCAGCCGATGTCCGGTTGGCTGCCCGTCATCGGGGCCGTCGGCACGTCGTGGCTGGTCGCACTGTCCGGGCAGGCGCTCGCCGCCCTCGCCTCCCCGCATCCCGGACGCCGGTACGGGCCCCGGACCGCCCGGATCGTCGCCGTCGGGCTCCTGGTCGTCGGCTTCGGCGGAGGTGCGGCGCTGGCCGCCCGTCCCGTGCCCGCCGGCGGGCCGGACATCACGCTCGGCGTGGTTCAGGGCAACGTCGACGGCACCGCGGGCCCGCGCGCCATGGGCTACGCCCGCAGCGTCACCGACAACCATGTCTCCGAGACCGTCACACTCATGGCCCGCGCCCGCACCGGGCTCGACCCCAAACCCGACCTCGTGCTGTGGCCGGAGAACTCCACCGACATCGACCCCACCAAGGACGCCGAGACGAACCTGCTCGTCCAACTGGCCGAGCGGGTCGCCGAACAGCCGATCCTCGTCGGGGCGGTGATGGACGGGCCCGGGCCCGACGAACGGCAGACCGCCTCGCTGTGGTGGACGACGAACAACCAGATCGTGGCCCGGTACAACAAGCGCAACCTCGTGCCGTTCGGAGAGTTCATCCCGCTCAGGTCCGAACTGCTGCCGCTGCTGCCGATCCTCAAGGAGGTCGGCGCCCAGTCGGTGCCCGGCACCACCCCCGGCGTCCTCACCGGACCGCTGGCCGACGGCCGCCCCCTCACGGTGGGCACGGTCATCTGCTACGAACTCGCCTGGGACACGACCGTCGCCGACACGGTCGAGAACGGCGCCCGCGTGCTCGTCGTCCAGTCCAACAACGGCACCTACACCGGAACCGGGCAGCCCAAGCAGCAGTTCGCGATCACCCGCGGCCGCGCGATGGAACTGCAGCGCGAGATCGTCGTCGCCACCACCAACTCGCTGTCGGGCCTCATTGACGCCCGGGGACGGGTGATCGAACGCAGCCACGAGGCGACCGCCTGGGCGCGCAGCATCACGGTGCCGGAGCGCACCGGCGTCACCCTCGGCGCCCGGCTCGATCCCTGGCTCGACTGGGTCGCGCTGGCCGTCGCCCTCGGCGGCCTCGCCTGGTCGTTCGTGCCCGGCAGCCGCCGGGGAACTGCCGTGCCGGTTGGCGGCCGCCGGTAGCCTGAGAGCACCTTCCCCCTCTGGCACGAGGAGTCGCCATGGCACAGGCGCACCGCCGACCCGCGTGGGTGCTGCCGACACTGCTGGTGGTGCTCGTCGGCCTCCCGATCCTCGAGGTGTGGCTGCTCATCAGAGTGGGCCACCTCATCGGAGCCCTGCCCACCGTCGGCATCCTCATCGCCGAGGCGGTGCTGGGGGCCTGGCTCATGCGCCGCGAGGGGTCCCGTGCCTGGCGGGCCCTGAGGGACGCCGCGCGGCGCGGCGAACTGCCGGTGGACGAGGCCACGGACGCCGCCCTCGTGCTCGTCGGCGGGCTGTTGCTTCTGCTGCCCGGATTCGTCACCGACGTCGTCGGGCTGGTGTTCCTGCTGCCCTTCACCCGCCCGCTCGCCCGTCGGCTGGTTCAGCTGCTGGTCGCCCGGGGCGCGATCCGGATCACGGCCACGGTCGGGGTCGACAGGGCCCGGATCGGCCTCGACGACCAGACCATCGAGGGCGAGGTGGTCGAGGGCGACCCGGGCGGCTCGCAGGCGGGCCGGCGTCCGGAGATCGACGGCCGCTAGTCAGCGCCGGTCAGTGGGCGCCGCGGAGCAACTGCAGGCGCTCGGCGAGCAGTACTTCCAGTTCCTTGATCGAACGGCGCTCGCGGAGCATGTCCCAGTGCGTGCGCGGAGGCTTGGTCGCCTTCGCCTCGCCGACGGTGCCGTCGCTGCGGACGGCGACCTGCCCGCACTTCGGGCACTCCCACTCGGTGGGCAGCTCGGCCTCGACCGAGAACGTGATGTCGAAATGGTGGCGGTTGGGGCAGTCGAAGCCGACGACCTGGCGGTCGGCGAACTCGATCCCCTCTTCGTCTTCGAAACTCTTGGCGCCGAGCCCGACGCCGCGAAGAGCACGATCGGCCATCGTGGATCCTCCCTGGCAGGTGCGGTGGTTGTGGCGGCCGGGCGTCCCCTGACCATCGCTGGGGGGCGAGGTGGGGTCACCACATGACCAGTCAACGCCACCCGGGGGCGGATTGTTCCATCACGAGGTCGGAATCTGCTCCGCCGGCGGCCTCCAGACGGGCCGCGCCGTGGGCCTGGGGACGCCGCACGAACAGCAGGGCGACCAGTCCCGCGAGCAGCACAAGGGCGATCCCGACGATGCCGACACGGTCGCCACCGACCGCCGCGAAGACGCCGAACAGCGCCGGGGCGAGGAACGACACCGCCCGCCCGGTGGTCGTGTAGAGGCCGAACAGTTCCTGCTCCCGGCCGTGGGGTGCCAGGCGGGTGAGGTAGGTGCGGCTGCTCGACTGGGCGGGTCCCACCCACAGGCACAGGATCAGCCCGAAGATCCAGAACATCCCCGCGCCGTGAACGAACAGGAGGACGACGGCGGTGCTCACGAGCGCGATGAGCGAGGTCATGATGATCGCCTTGGGGCCCACGCGGTCCTCGACGATGCCCGCGGTCACGGCGCCCAGCGCGGCGACGACGTTGGCGGCGATGCCGAACACGAGCACGTCGCTCGGGCTGAGGCCGTAGACGCTGGTGGCGAGGATCGCGCCGAAGGTGAAGATCGCCGCCAGGCCGTCGCGGTAGAGGGCGCTCGCGCCGAGGAACCAGACCGCGGTGCGCTCGGAGCGCCAGAGCCGGCGCAGATCGCGGCCGAGGATGCGGTACGACTCCGCCACGCTCACGGCCGGCGTCCGGACCCCGCGAGCCGGGTCGCGGACGGCGACGAACATCGGGATCGCGAAGACGGCGAACCAGGCCGCGCAGAGCAGGGCCACCATCCGGTAGGGCAGGCCGGGGTCGGCGCTCACGCCGAAGAACGGCACCCTGGGCTTGATGAAGACGAAGTAGCTGACGGCGAGCAGCACGATGCCGCCGAAGTAGCCCAGCGACCAGCCGATCCCCGACACCCTGCCGACCGTGCGGGGAGTGGACACGAGCTTGAGCATCGAGTGGTACGAGACGCCGGCGAACTCGCTGAACACGTTGCCGGCCCCGAGCAGCACCAGGCCGAGCAGCAGGTAGGCCGGGTCGGCCTTGACGAGCACCATGAGCACCATGTCGAGCACGGTGAGGGCGGTGAAGATGCCGAGGTTGCGCATCCGGCGTCCGGCCCGGTCGGCCCGCTGCCCGATGACGGGGGCGGTGATCGCGATGACGAACCCCGCGAGGGTCATGCTCAGCGACACCCACTGGGCACCCGACCGGGCGCCCCCCTTGGGCGCGACCATGTCGGCCACGTACACGGAGAACACGAAGGTGGTGATGACGGCGTGGAAACCGGACGCGCCCCAGTCCCACAGCCCCCAGCTGATCACCCGGCCCCAGCTGGGCGGGCGGCCTGACTCCTCGGCGACCGGCTCGGGGGAGGGCGGCGTCACGGCTGCCATCGTCGGGCCCTGACGAGCACGTTCTTGAGCACGTCGATGGCGTCGGTGATGATCCCGTCGACACCGAGGTGCAGCAGCCGGCGCATCTCGTCGGCGTCGTCCACGTCCCAGACGTGCACTTTCATGCCCCGCCGGTGGGCCGCGGCGAGGAATCGCGGGGTGACGATGGTCACCCGGCGTCCCGCGACGGTGTGGTGCACGGGCACCTGGAACGCGGCCCCCGGGGTGTTGACGATGCCGGGCAGCAGCGGGGTCGCGACCGTGTAGAGCACCGCGGAGCGGCCGGCCGCGGTGGCGACCCGCCCCCCGGTGAGGTCGCGGAACCGGCGCAGGCTGGCGTCAGAGAACGACGCCACGCAGACCCGTCCCTCGGCGCCGGCGTCCCTCAGCAGGCGCACGAGCGGGACGAGGGCCTCGGGCGTCTTGATGTCGATGTTGAACCGGGCGTCCGGGAACTCCTCGAACACCTCGGCCATGGTCGGGATCGGCTCCCTCCCGCCCACCCGGACACTGCGCAATTGAGCGAGCGTGTAGTCGCCGACCTGCCCCTGGTGGTCGCTCACCCGGTCGAGCCGGTCGTCGTGCAGGACGACGAGGTGCCCGTCGGCGGTCGCGTGCACGTCGGTCTCGAGGTACCGGTAGCCCAGGGACACGGCGTTGCGGAAGGCCCGAACGGTGTTCTCGATGCCCAGATTGGCCGGCAGCAGCGCGCCGCCGCGGTGGGCCATGGCGATGAACGGCGGGTCGAAGTATCGGTATCCGGCAGCTGGCACGACGACCTCCCTGGGCGGGTGGCCGTGGCGCCGGTCCACCTCGCCGCAGGCTATCAAGGCGGACGCCCGGGAGTCGGGCCGACGCGCGCCCGGCGCCGTGCCGGAACGGCGTCCGGGCAAGGCAACAAGTGGCAACCGGCAGGCAACCGCCGAAGCCTGCCCCTAGCGTTCACAGCCACGGCAGGACATCGGGGTCCGCCGCTTTCTGAAAGGAGTCCCGCATGGGACGACTGACCAAAATCAGCCTCTCCATCCCGCTGGTCGTCGCCTCCCTCGCCCTCGCGGCGTGCGGCGGCGGCGGCTCCAGTTCCTCCTCCAGCGGGGGTTCGGGCAAGACACTGACGGTGTACGTGGGCGCGCAGCCCAACTACCCCAAGCAGTTCGCGCAGTGGTCGAAGGACATCAGCGACAAGTTCAAGGCGGCCACCGGGGCGAACCTGCAGATCGAGACCTACTCGAGCGCCTCGGACGAGACCACCAAGATCCAGACGTCGATCGTGTCGGGCAACGGCCCGGACGTCTACGTCCTCGGGACGACGTTCACCCCCGTCGCCTACGGCACCAAGGGCTTCCTCACGCTCTCCGACTCCGACTGGACCGGGGCGGGCGGCAAGAGCCGGCTCATCCCGCAGACCCTGGGCATGTCGGGTCCCGACCAGAACACCCAGATCGGCATCCCGGTCGCCATGCGCCCCTTCGGCATGATCTACAACACCGAGATGTTCAAGGCGGCCGGCATCTCCAAGCCCCCGACCACCTGGGACGAGCTCATCTCCGACTCGCAGAAGCTCACCAAGAACGGGGTGTACGGCATGGCGATCGGCTACGCCGACACCTACGACCCGTGGAAGTTCATCTGGGCACTCACCGAGCAGCAGGGCGGGTCGTTCGTCAGCAAGGACCTCAAGACCGCCCAGCTCAACTCGCCGCAGGTGCTCAAGGCCACGACCGGGTACTTCGACCTGCTCACCAAGGACAAGGTGGTCGACCCGGCCAGCGCGGGGTGGAAGGACGCGGACGCGATGGCGGCCTTCGCCGCCGGGAAGGCGGCGATCTTCCCGATGGCGACGGCGACGGCGATCAACACCCTCGACAGCTCGAGCAGCGCGGTCAAGGGCAAGTACGCCTTCGCGCCGCTGCCCGGCGTGGGGATCGGCATGAACTCGCTGCCGGCCGGGGCCAACGCCGCGCAGACGATCGTCTCGGGTGACAACCTCGCGATCGCGTCGTACACGAAGAACAAGGACCTCGCCCTCGCCTACGCGAAGCTGTCCACCGACACCGACATGCAGGTGGAGCAGTTCAAGCTGTTCGGCAACCTGCCCACCAACCAGCAGGCGCTCGACCAGGTGCTCAAGGACAACCCGCAGCTGGCACCGTTCGCGGACGCCGAGAAGGGATCGACCCCGACCGCCTTCACCGGCGCGTGGGCCGACTTCCAGAACGGCATCGCCAACGTCGTCGTGCAGTCCGACTCCAGCCTCTCCAAGGGCACCTACGACGTGAACCAGCTGCAGTCGCTGCTGTCCGCCGCCAACTCGAAGGCTCAGCAGAGCCTCGATCGCGCGGGACAGTGACGGGGCAGCGGGACCCGGAGTTGTCATGAGCAACCAGATGCTGACACCTGGGGCGGCGGCGGATCTGTCCGCCGCCCCGGGCGGCCGGCCGAAGCGGGGCCGCCGTCGCGACTACGTCGCAGGGGGCCGTCCCCTGTGGCTCATGTCGCCCACCCTCGTGCTGCTGGTGCTGGTGATCGGCGTCCCGTTCCTCATCGGGGCCTACATCAGCTTCATCCAGCTCGACCAGTACAACCTGCGGACGTGGGTGTCGTCCCCGTTCGTCGGCCTGAGGAACTACGCCCACTCGCTCTCGGCGGCGCTGCTGCTGCACTCGATCTGGGTCAGCCTCGCCTTCGCGGTGCTCACCACCGCGTTCGGGGCGCCGATCGGCTTCCTCGCCGCGCTCGCCGTGAACACCCGGTTCCGGGGACGGGGGCTGGTCCGCTCGTTGTTCCTCGTGCCCTACGTGCTCCCGTCGTTCGTCACCGCGACCGTGTGGCGCTTCATCCTGCGTCCCGACGGCGTGTTCAACAAGGTCCTCGGCCTGCACAACATGCAGTGGCTGATCGGACCGCACTCGTTCTGGGCGTTGGTGCTCGTCGACATCTGGGCGTCCTGGCCGTTCGTCTACATGATGACGCTGGCCGGGCTCCAGGCGATCCCGGACGAGCTGTACGAGGCCGCCGACGTCGACGGCGTCACCTGGGTGAAGAAGATCGCGTTCATCGTGATCCCGCAGATCCGGCACCAGTTGCTGCTCGGTCTGCTGCTGTCGACGCTCAACCACTTCAACAACTTCACCCTGCCGTTCGTCCTGTTCGGGACGCCGGCACCCAACGACGTGCTCACCCTGCAGGTGAACATCTACCAGACGTCGTTCCAGGACTTCAGCTTCGGCCTGGGCAGCGCCATGAGCGTGCTCTCGCTGATCCTCACCCTGATCCCCGCCTTCTTCTACCTGCGCGCGTCCCGGCTCACGGCCGCGCCCGGAGAGGACTGACATGTCGGCAACCGTCGCCTCGCCCCTCGGCCGCCGCAAGCGGATGGTGCGCGACCCGCAACGCCTGCTGCCACGGTGGCTGCAGGTGCTCGTCATCGTGTTCCTCATGCTGCTGCTGCTGCCCGTGGTCTACATGCTCATCATCTCGGTGAGCCCCGACCTGGACGCCGCCTCGGCCAAGCTCTGGCCGTCGCACTTCGTCTTCGGTAACTACCTCAGCGTGTTCTCCACCGTCGACCTGGCCCGCGGCCTGGTCAACAGCTTCATCGCCTCGTTCACGGCCGCGGTGATCGCGACCCTGTTCGGCCTGGGCGCCGCGTACGTGCTCACCCGGTTCCGGTTCCGGGGCCGCGGGCCGTTCCTGTCGTCGCTCGTCGGGCTGCAGGCCGTGCCCGCCACGATGATCATCCTTCCGCTGTTCGTCGTGTTCTCCTCGGTCGGCAGCGCGATCGGCGTCCAGATCATCGGCAGCCGGCCCGCGCTCATCCTCACCTACCTCACCTTCGCCATCCCGTTCTCCACGTGGCTGCTGGTCACCAACATGCGCCAGATCTCCACGAGCTACGAGGAGGCGGCGATGATCGACGGCCTCACCCGGTTCGGGGCGCTGCGCAAGGTGATCGTCCCGCTGATGGTTCCCGGCATGATCGTCACGGTCGTCTTCGCCCTGCTCGTCGGGTGGAACGACGTGCTGTTCGCCAGCGTCCTCACCAACCCGCAGACCCAGACCGCGGCGATCCAACTGCAGGTCTTCGCCACGAGCACCGAGGGAGGCGTCCTGCCCTTGTACGGCCAGCTCATGGCCGCCTCGCTCATCTCCGCGGCTCCGGTCGTCATCCTCTACATGATCTTCCAGCGCCAACTCGTCGGTGGCCTCACCGCCGGCGGTGACAAGGGATGATCCATGCCGTGCAGCACGTCTCGACACACCTCAAGGAGCAATGATGTGGACCCTCTCCGGCTTCGCGGATGAGATCGACCCCGACCTCGAGACCCAGTGCCGGGTGCTCGACGAGCTCGGCATCCGCTACATCGAGTTCAGGAGCGCCTGGGGCGTCAACGTCCTCGACCTGTCCGACGAGCAGCTGAGCGAGGCCGCCCGGATCCTCACGCAGCACGGGATCCAGGTGTCGTCGATCGGCTCGCCGATCGGCAAGATCGGCATCACCGACGACTTCGCCCCCCACCTCGAGCGGATGCGCCACTGCGTCGACGTGGCGAAACGGCTGCAGGCGCCCTACATCCGGCTGTTCTCGTTCTTCATCCCCAAGGGCGAGGACCCGGCCGGGTTCCGCGACGAGGTGATGCGGCGGATGACCGAACTCACCGCCTGCGCCGCGGGCACCGACATCGTCCTGCTGCACGAGAACGAGAAGGAGATCTTCGGCGACGTCCCCTCCCGGGTGCTCGACATCGTGCGCTCGGTCGACTCCCCGACCCTCCGCCTGGCCTGGGACGCGGCGAACTACGTGCAGTGCGGCGTCCGGCCGTTCACCGAGGGCTATGCCGAGCTCCGCCCGTACACCGACTACATCCAGATCAAGGACGCCGTCATGGCCACCGGCGACGTCGTGCCGGCGGGGGAGGGCGACGGTGAGGTGCGCGAGACGATGCGCGCGCTGCGCGCCGACGGCTTCGACGGGTTCTTCTCCATGGAGCCGCACCTGGCTCTGGCCAACTACCTGGGCGGCTTCTCCGGGGCGGACGAGTTCCGTCGCGCGACGCTCACGTTCACCGCACTGCTCACCAGCGAAGGGATCGACTACCAGTGACCACCGACACCCACCAGCCCACCCTGCGGTTCGCCGTCCTCGGGGCGGGCAACATCGGGCCCGTGCACACCAAGGCCCTGCTCGAACTCCCCGACGTCGCCGAACTCGTCGCGATCGCCGACGTCGTCCCCGAGCGGGCCGAGGCGCTCGCCGAGCGGGCCGGGGAGTGGGGTGGCCACCCACGCGCCACCTCGGACATCGACGCGCTGCTCCGGTCGGACGAGATCGACGCGGTCTGTGTGTGCGTGCCCAGCGGCCAGCACGCCGACCTCGCCATCGCGGCCCTGGAGGCGGGCAAGCACGTCGTCGTGGAGAAGCCGATCGAGGTGAGCCTCGAGGCGGCCGACCGGCTGATCGCGGCCGAGGAGGCGTCCGGAAAGACGGTGGCCGTCATCTCGCAGCACCGCTTCGACCGCTCCACCGAGAAGGTGCTGGACGCCGTCCGCGGCGGGCGGCTGGGCCGGATCACCTCGATCATCGCCTCGCACGCCTGGTGGCGCGGCCAGAGCTACTACGACTCGGGCGACTGGCGCGGCACGTGGGCGCTCGACGGCGGCGGCGCGACGATGAACCAGACCGTGCACACGATCAACCTGCTCATCACCATGGCGGGCACCCCCGTCGAGGTGTTCGCCTACACGGCGTGCCTCGCCCACGAGCGGATCGAGGTGGAGGACACCGCGGTCGCCGTGGTGAAGTTCGACTCCGGGGCGCTCGGCATGATCCACGCCACCACCGCCGCCTACCCGGGCCTCGACGCCCGGCTGTCGGTCTACGGGTCGAAGGGCTCCGCGGTGATCAGCAACGACGGTCTCGTGTACTTCCACGAGACCGAGGGCGAGGCCGAGGAGATCGCGATGTCGGCCGGCACGGCGGGCAACCAGGTCACCGAGGACGACGCGATCGACCCGGCCGAGGCGGGGTTGGGTGTGGCCCACCGGGCGCAGCTCGCCGACTTCGTCGAGGCAGTGCACTCGGGCCGCGCTCCCCGCGTGACCACCCGTGACGCGCGCACCACCCTCGCCGTGATCCTCGGCATGTACGAATCCGCGAACACCCACCAGCCTGTGGCGATCACCGCCTCGTGACAAGGAGATCTCATGTCAGGACGACTCTCGGTCAACCCCATCGCCTACTGGATGACGGGAGGCAAGACGACGGCCACGCTGGGCGCCGCGTTCCGTGAGCTCGGAGACATCGGCTTCACTCGGGTGAAGGCCGACGTTCCCACCGACATGGCCGACCCGGCCGACTACCTGCCGTGGCTCGAGTCGTTCGGGATGGCGCCGGCACTCAGCCTGTTCTCGTCCGGCTGGGACGACCCCGCCCAGCACGACGACCTGGCCCGGCAGGCGGGGCGGTACGCCGCCGTTCAGGCGAGCTTCGGCATGACCACCTGCATGCTGTCGTCGTTCGCGGCCGGATCCGCGCGCTTCGCCGAGCCCGCGGTGGGTGCGGACGCCGACCGCGGGCGGCTCGCCACCGTCATCGAGGGGATGGGTCGAGCGGCCGAGGCGATGCGAGCCGAGGGCGTGAAGGCAGCGCTGCACCCGCACGTCGCCGGCTGGGTGGAGGTCGAGGACGAGATCCGGGCGGTGCTCGACCAGCTCGGGCCCGACCTCATCGCGTTCGCCCCCGACACCGGCCACATGTACTGGGCCGGCATGGACGTCCCCGCGGTCCTCGCCGACTACGCCGACCGGCTGGTCGCGGTGCACCTCAAGGACGTGTTCCGGGCCGGGGTGGAGGCCGCTCGGAGGGAGGGCCTCGACTACAAGACGGCGTCCCTGCCCGGGCGGGTCTGGGCGGAGCCGGGCCTCGGCGACGCCGACCTCTCCGCCTGCGTCGCCGCCTTCCCGGCCGACTTCGACGGTGACTGGATGATCGAGATCGACGTGCCGTCGATGCCGAACGACCAGGCCCACCGAATCGCCTACGACTGGGCCCGATCGGCGCTTCCACTAGGGTCGTAGGCATGCTGCGGATCGGACTTGTAGGGTGCGGCGACATCTCGCCGATGCATCTGGACGCCATCATCGCTGAACCGGACGTGACCCTCGTCGGCGTGACCGACGTCGACGAGGGCGCGCGGACGGCGGCCGCCACCGCGTACGGGTGCACGGCGTTCGCCAGTCTCGAGGAACTCCTCGACGTCGGCCGGCTGGACGTGCTGCACGTGTGCACGCCGCACTACCTGCACGCCCCGATGTCCGAGCGCGCGCTCGCGGCGGGTGTCAACGTGCTCACCGAGAAGCCCGTCGCCCGCACCCTCGGGGAGGCCGCCCGCCTGGCCGAGGCGGCCGAGGCGAGCCCCGCGATGCTCGGGGTGTGCTTCCAGAACCGCTACAACAACACGGTCGTGGAGCTGAAGCGGCGGCTCGACGAGGGGCGCTACGGCGACATCGTCTCGGTGCGCGGCGAACTGCGCTGGCACCGCGACGAGGCCTACTACGCGCGGCGTCCGTGGCGCCGCACCTGGCGGCAGGCCGGAGGAGGACTGCTCATCAACCAGGCGATCCACACCCTCGACCTCATGCAGTGGCTGGCGGGGGGTGTCGTGGGCGTCACCGGTCACGCCGAGCAACGGGCGATGCACGCCCCGGTCGAGGTCGAGGACACGGCGTCCGTCGAACTGCGCCTCGCGACCGCCTCCGGACGCGAGGTCGAGGGGCTGTTCTTCGGCACCAACACCCACGAGGACAACGCGCCGGTCGTCGTCGAGGTGCGCACCGAGCGGGCGGTGCTGCGGCTCGAGTCCGATCTCACCATCACCGAGGCCGACGGCCGGGTGGAGGTGGTCGCCGCGTCCGGCAGCGGCCCCGAGGGCCGCGACTACTGGGGCGCCTCGCACGCGCTGCTCATCGCCGACTTCTACCGGCACGTCCGCTCGGGGACGCCGTTCTGGCTGGACGCCGCCGAGGCGACGCCCGCGCTGTGGATCCTCAGTGAGGTCTACCGGCAGTCGGGCATCGACGTCGACGGCGCGGCCCCGGCCTGACCGCGGCACCGGCCGCGACCTGAACCGCGGGCCGCCCGGTCGTCACTCGCGGAAGACGTCGATCTGCGCGCCGAGCTTGTTGAGCCGGGCCGGCAGATCTTCGTAGCCGCGGTTGATCACGTAGACGTCGCGCAGCACCGACTGGCCGCGCGCCGCAAGCGCGGCGAGCAGCAGGCAGACCGCCGGACGCAGTGCCGGGGGACAGACCATGTCGCGTCCCCGCCAGCGGGTCGGGCCGTTGACGATGAGCCGGTGCGGGTCGAGCAGCTGCACGTTCGCGCCCAGCTTGGCCAGTTCGAGCAGATGAATGGCCCGGTTCTCGTACACCCAGTCGTGCACGAGCGTCTGGCCCTCCGCGGTCGCGGCGATGACCGCGAAGAACGGCAGGTTGTCGATGTTGAGGCCCGGGAACGGCAGCGGGTGGATCTTGTCGACCGGGGCCACGAGCTCGCTCGGATGCACGGTGATGTCGACGAGCCGGGTGTAGTTGTTGCGGCTCACGTACTCCTCCGAGAGCGTGACCTTGAGGCCCATCTCGTGCAGCACTGCCAGCTCGATCTCGAGGAACTCGATCGGGCAGCGGGTGATGGAGAGCTCGGAGTGGGTGATGATGCCCGCGGTGATGAGGCTCATCGCCTCGATGGGATCCTCCGACGGCGCGTACTCGACGTCGACGTTGATCTCGTGGAGGCCCTGGATGGTGAGCGTCGTGGTGCCGATGCCCTCGATCTGCACGCCGAGGGCGCGCAGGAAGATGCACAGGTCCTGCACCATGTAGTTGGGGCTGGCGTTGCGCAGGATGGTGGTGCCCGGGGTCTGGGCGGCGGCCATGAGGGCGTTCTCGGTGACCGTGTCGCCACGCTCGGTGAGGGTGATCCGGCGCACGTCGGCCACCTCCCCGCCGACCCGGGCCCGGTAGAAGCCCTCGGTCGCGACGACCTCGAGCCCGAAGTGGCGCAGCACCTGCAGGTGCGGCTCGATGGTGCGGGCGCCCAGGTTGCAGCCGCCGGCGTACGGCAGCTGGAACTCGCGGTACTGCCGGAGCAGCGGGCCGAGGAACATGATGACGCTGCGGGTGCGCCGGGCGGCGTCCAGATCCATCGCCTGCAGGTCGAGCTCGTCGGGACGCCGCAACGTGAGGGTCGAGCGGTCGTCGCTCCACGTCGCCTCGACCCCGATGCTGGTGAGCACCTCGAGGATGCGGTGCACCTCCTCGATCCGCGCGACCCCGTGCAGCACGGTGCGTCCCCGATTGAGCAGGCTCGCGCAGAGCAGCGCGACCGCCGCGTTCTTGCTCGAGCGCACCTCGATGCTGCCCGACAGCTTGGTCTCGCCCTGGATCCGGAAGTTGATCGGGCCGCTGGTGGGGGAGGCGATGAGGGGGCTGTCGAGGGCCTCGGCGATGCGGTTGATCATCTCGAGGCTGAGATTCTGGTTGCCCGCCTCGATCCGGTGGACAGCGCTCTGGCTCGTGTTGAGCTCTGCGGCGAGTTGCTGCTGGGTGAGCCCTCGCTGCTTGCGCGCGTCGCGGATCAGGCGGCCGATGCTGGCTGGAGTAGTGTCAAGCACCGTCTGAAGATATCACATCTGAGATATGACCCGCCGGGGGTCGTTCCTTGCCGGGGTGCCCATCCTCTAGAGTGGGGGCCATGACCGCACATTTCGACGTCGTTGTCCTGGGCGCTGGGCCCGGCGGATACGTGGCCGCGATCCGGGGCGCGCAGTTGGGCCAGAAGGTCGCCGTCATTGAGAAGGAGTACTGGGGCGGTGTGTGCCTCAACATCGGCTGCATCCCGACCAAGTCGCTGCTGCGCAACGCCGAGATCGTCCACCTCGTCACCAAGGAGAAGGATCTCTTCGGCCTCTCCGGCGAGTTGACCGCCGACTACGGCACGGCCTACACGCGGTCGCGGCAGGTGAGCGACCGGATGGTCAAGGGCGTCCACTTCCTCATGAAGAAGAACAAGATCCAGGAGCTGCACGGGTGGGGCAGCTTCGTCGACGCGAAGACGATCAAGGTCACCCTGGACGACGGCAGCGACGAGACGGTCACCTTCGACAGCTGCATCATCGCTGCCGGCGCGACGACCAAGCTGCTTCCCGGCACCCGGACCAGCGCCAACGTGGTCACCTACAAGGAGCAGATCCTCGCCGACAGCCTGCCGCGCTCGATCATCATCGGCGGCTCCGGCGCGATCGGCACCGAGTTCGCCTACGTGCTCAACTCCTACGGCGTCGACGTCACCATCGTCGAGTTCCTCGACCGGATGGTGCCCACCGAGGACGCCGACATCTCGGCCGAGATCACCCGCCAGTACAAGAAGCTCGGCATCAAGGTGATGACCTCGACGGCGGTGCGGGCGGTCGAGGACACCGGCAGCGGAGTGCGCGTCACGGTCGAGCCGGCCAAGGGCGGCGAGCAGAAGGTGCTCGAGGCCGACCGGATGCTCCAGGCGATGGGCTTCGCCCCCCGGCTGCAGGGCTACGGACTCGAGAACACCGGCGTCCAGACCACCGAGCGCGGGGCCATCGCCATCGACGATTTCATGCGGACGAACGTGCCGGGCATCTACGCGATCGGCGACGTGACCGGCAAGATGATGCTCGCCCACACCGCGGAGGCGCAGGGCGTGGTGGCCGCGGAGACCATCGCCGGGGCGGAGACGTTCCCCATCGACTACGACTTCATCCCGCGCGCCACCTACTGCCAGCCGCAGATCGCCTCGATGGGCTACTCGGAGCAGCAGGCGAAGGACAAGGGGTACGAGGTCAAGACCGCCAAGTTCCCGTTCTCGGCCAACGGCAAGGCGTGGGGCCTCGGCGAGGGCGTCGGCTTCGTCAAGCTCATCGCCGACGCCAAGCACAACGAGATCCTCGGCGCGGCGATGATCGGTCCTGACGTCACCGAGCTGCTTCCCGAGCTCGTGCTGGCCAAGCAGTGGGACCTCACCGCCGACGAGATCGGCCGGGCGGTGCACGCCCACCCGACGCTGTCCGAGGCCCTCAAGGAGGCCGCCGAGGGCATCGCGGGCCACATGATCAACCTCTGATCCCCGCAGCACCCAGGGCCCGGCTCGTGCCATACGGGGGCGGCCGGGCCCTCGTGCGTCCCAGGGCGTAGGTCTTCGTCCCCGAACCAGTCGGCCCGGCGTGGGGCGGGAGTTCTCGACGCCGGGGCGGGACTTTTCTGCTCGGGCGGGCGTTCTCGACGCCTGAACAGCAGAGATCGCCCGCCCCTCGAGGGGAGCACCTCCCGGACGCCCTCTTCAATCAGGGCGAACGGACGTCGCCCCGCGACCGGCCACCCCTCGCGGGCCTGCCCCGTAGGCTCACCGCATGCGTGGTGTGAATCGACCGAAGAGATGGGTCCCCGGCCGCGACCGCCGGGCTGAGCGGCACCCGGGGCCGACCGGACGCGGGCGGGCGGCGGGTCAGCCGGTGGTCGTGGTGGGGGGCGGCATCGCCGGACTCTCGGCGGCCACCCAGCTCGCCGAGCGCGGCGTCCGGGTGATCGTGGTGGAGCGCGAGGCGCAGCTCGGGGGCCGCGCCTCCTCCTGGGACGTGTCCCTCCCTGACGGGGAGCGGACCACGATGAGCCGCGGCTTCCACGCGTTCTTCCGGCAGTACTACCAACTCCGCGACCTGCTCCGCCGTGCCGACCCGACGCTCGCGAGCCTGCGTCCGGTCGACGACTACCCGCTGGTCCTGAAGGACGGCCCCCGCGACTCCTTCGCGCGGATCCCGCGGACGCCGCCGCTCAACCTCGTGGGCTTCGTCGCGACCTCCCCGAGCTTCCCCGTGTCCGCGCTCCGGGACGTCGACATCGACGCCGCCCTCGGCCTGCTCGACGTCCACTTCCCGCAGACCTTCGAGGACCTGGACGGGGTGTCGGCGGCCGAGGTGCTCGACCGGCTGCGGTTCCCGCACAGCGCCCGCCACCTGGCCCTCGAGGTCTTCGCCCGGAGCTTCTTCGCGGATCCGCGCGAGTTCTCGGGCGGCGAGCTGGTCGCGATGTTCCACACCTACTTCGTCGGCTCCGCGGAGGGGCTGCTTTTCGACGTGGCCCGCGACGGGTTCACCGCCGCGCTGTGGGACCCGCTGGCCCGCTACCTCGAGCGCCTCGGCGTCGAGTTCCGCACGAACTGCTCGGCGAGCGCCGTGACCGACGACGGCGCCGGCGTCGTCGTCGAGACCGACCAGGGACCGCTCGAGGCCGACGCGGTCGTCCTGGCGACGGACGCCGCACCCCTCCGCCGCCTCGTCGAGGCCAGCCCCACCCTCGGTGACCAGGAGTGGCGCGATCGCGTCCTCGCCCTGCGCACCAGCCCCCCGTTCGCGGTGTGGCGCCGCTGGTACGAGCGGCGTCCGGCACCCGGGACGCCGGACTTCCTCGGCACGAGCGGATACGGGCCGCTGGACAACGTGTCGATGGTGCACCAGATGGAGGATTCCGCCCGGGAGTGGGCCGACCGGCACGAGGGAGCGGTCGTCGAGTTGCACGCCTACGCGATCGATCCCACGCACGACGAGGCCGACCTGCGGCGCGAGCTGGCGGGTCAGCAGGACCTCATCCACCCCGAGCTGGCGGGCGTCCCGACGGTGGGGGAGCAGTGGCTGGTGCGCGAGGACTGCCCCCTCGTCGGCACGTCCCCGTGGCGGGAACGACCGACCGTCCGCACCCCGTCGCCGCGCGTCGTGCTGGCGGGGGACGGCGTCCGGTGCGACTACCCGGTGGCGCTCATGGAGCGCGCTGCCACGACCGGCGTCCTGGCGGCCAACGAGCTCCTCACGACGTGGGGGGTCGCGGGCTCGGCCGTGTGGACGGCGCCCACGTCCCCGCGGCTGCCCGGCATCGGGCGAATGCGCCGAATTGTGGAAGGTTTGCACAACCAAAGCAAATGATTGATATCGTCGGTGCATGTACGCAGCAGCGCCGCTCGAGCGGACCGATGAGTCCCGGCTTCAGGACCTCCCGGACGGGGTCCTGGCCGACCTCGACCCCGAGGCGCTGATCAGGTCGTCCAGCTACTGCGCGATGGTGCACGCGGCGCATCAGCTGCGCCGAGAGATCGCGCCTGCCCTGGCCGAGCTCGACCTGTCGCCGACGCTCTACCTGGTGCTCGGGCAGGTGCTCTCCGAACCCGGGAGCAGCCCGGCCGAGCTCGCGAGGCACAGCGCGATGCTTCCCCAGACCCTCGCCACGGTGCTCGCGACCGCGGAACAGCGAGGACTCATCGCCCGGGACGGGGAGCGCGGGCGCGGCCGCCCGACCCGGGTGACGATCACCGACGCGGGGGTACGGCTGCTGCTGGCCGGCTGGCCGGTCGTGCACGGGGCCGGGGGAGAGCGCCTCTCCTCGGCCCAGCACGGCATGCTGCAGGGACTGCTCGAGCAGATCCGGGGCGCCGCGGCGTCCCACGACGACGTCGTCGTGCTCGTCGACGAGAACGGGCTCGACTGCGGCACCCACCCGCGCGCCACGGTGCACACGACGCACACACCGCTGCACCGCGCCTTCTCGACGTATCTCGTCCGGGGCGACGGGCGCGTCCTCCTCACCCGCAGGTCGTTGCACAAGAGGACGTGGCCGGGCGTGTGGACGAACTCGGCCTGCGGTCACACGGCGGTCCGTGAGTCGCCCGAGCGGGCGGCGGAGCGGCGGGTGCCGCAGGAACTGGGGGTGCGGCCGCGCGAACTCCGGATGGTGCTGCCCGACTTCCGCTACCGGGCGGTCGACGCGTCGGGGATCGTCGAGAACGAGGTCTGCCCGGTCCTCGTCGGGCGGATCGACTCGGACGAGCTGGCCCCCGACCCGGCCGAGGTCGCCGACCACAGGTGGGTCACCTGGGAGGAGCTGCGACTGCTCGCCGACCACGCGCCGTTCCTGCTCAGTCCGTGGTGTGTCGAGCAGGTCCAGGAGCTGGGGGAGCAACCATGGTGACCATCGCGGTGGAAGTCGACAGCCGCACCGCCCTGCGGGCGGTGGAGGAGCGGGTCACCCTGGCCCTGCACGAACTGACCGACCTGTGGCAGCAGGTGGCCGGACGCCGGGCCGACGTCCTCGGCGATCGCGACCTGCCGTGGCTGATCAGGAACGCGGCCGGCGGCGGCAAGATGATCCGGCCCGAGATGGTGCACTGGGGCTGGGTCTGTGCAGGAGCCCCCGAGCGGAGGCGTGCCCAGGTGGTCGAACTGGGCGCGGCGATCGAACTGCTCCACCTGTTCGCGCTGGTCCACGACGACGTGATGGACCGCTCCGAACTCCGCCGCGGCCAGCCCACCTGCCACGTGCTCGCGCGGGAGGCGCACCAACGCGCCGGCGCACTCGGGGACGCCGCCGCGTTCGGCGACGCCGTCGCCATCCTCGCCGGCGACCTGCTGCAGTCGGAGGCCGACCACATGGTCGCCGCCCTGCCCGCGGACGTGCGCGACGCATGGCGGCTGATGATGGTGGAGCTCGTCCTCGGCCAGCGACGCGACCTCACCGGTGCCGCCCTCGGACGCCGCGACCTCGCCCACGCCCGCGAGGTCGCCCGACTCAAGTCGGGCTCGTACACCGTGTCCGGGCCGCTCCGGATGGGCGCCATGCTGGGGGGCGCCGACGACCGGCTGCTGGCCTGCCTCGGCCGGTTCGCCGACCATGTGGGGGAGGCGTTCGGGCTGCGCGACGACGTCCTCGGCGTCTGGGGCGATCCGAGCCGCACCGGCAAGTCGGTCAAGGACGACCTCGCCGCCGGGAAGGCCACGGTGCTGCTGGCCCTCGCCGACGACCGGCTCAGCAGGGCCGGACGCCGGCTGCTGGCCCGGGCCGGGTCGGGCACGCTCAGCGACGACCAGCTCGCCCGGCTGCGCGACGAGATGTGCCGGTGCGGCGTCCGCGAGCTCGTCGAGGAGATGATCAGCGACGAGGTCGCCCGAGCCTGCCGCGAGCTGGACCCCGACCTGGTCACCCCGCAGGGCATCGAGGGCCTCACCGACATCGCCCACCGGATCGCCTGGAGGCAGTCGTGAGCCGCGTCGTCGTCATCGGCTCGGGCCTGTCGGGGCTGGCCGCCGCCTGCCACCTCATCGGCCAGGGCCATCAGGTGCTCGTCCTCGAGCGCGAATCGGGGCCCGGCGGCCGGGGGCTGCGGGTGGAGCAGGAGGGCTTCACCTTCGACCTGGGGCCGACGGTGATGACCATGCCCGAGCTGCTCGACGAACCGCTGCGTGCCGCCGGGTCGTCCCAGGTCGAGGCGGTGCCGATGCGCCGGCTGGACCCCGCCTACCGGGGCCGCTTCGCCGACGGCAGCGAGCTGCGGGTCCGGGACAGTGTGGAGGCGACCGCCCGGGAGGTCGAGCGGCTCGCGGGGCCCGACGACGCGCGAGCGGTGACCGAGCTCGCCGACGTCCTGCGTCGGCTCTACGAGGTGGAACTGCCCCACTTCATCGACCAGAACTACGACAGCGCGCTCGACCTGCTGGCCCACCCGCTGTCGGCCCTGAAGCTGGTCCGCATGGGCGCCTTCGGGACGCTGGAGCACCTCGTCAACTCCCGGGTCAGCGACCCGCGGGTGCGGCGGATGCTGTCGTTCCAGGCGCTGTACGCCGGTCTCTCGCCCGCCGAGGCGCTCGGCGTCTACGCGGTGATCACCTACATGGACACCTTCCGCGGCGTCTTCCTCCCCGAGGGAGGCATGGGCGCGATCGCGGCGGGGATGGCCGGCGTCGTCGAGCGGCAGGCGAGCGTCGTCTACGACACGACGGTGACCGGCCTGCTCCGGCGCGCCGACGGGAGCATCGCCGGCGTCCAGACCGACGGCGGCCCGGTGGCCGCGGACGCCGTCGTCTGCACCCTCGACCTGCCCACCGCCTATCGGCTGCTGCTGCCCGACCTGCCGGTGCCCCTCGCGCTGCGGAAGCCGGTCTACTCGCCCTCCGCGGTGGTGTGGCACGTCGGGGTGCGCGGCGACCTGCCGGACGGGGCGGCGCACCACAACATCCACTTCGGCGAGGCGTGGGAGGGGTGCTTCTCCGACCTGGCGGCGGGCCGGTTGATGAGTGACCCCGCACGGCTGGTCACGATCTCCTCCCTCGGGGAGCCGCGGCTCGCCCCCGAGGGCGCGCACACGCTCTACGTGCTCGAACCCGTGCCCAACCTCGACGGGCGGGTCGACTGGGAGGCCGAGCGCGAGCCCGTCCGGCAGCGGTTGCACGACTTCCTGGGTCGCGAGGGGTATCCGGACGACGTGGTGACCGAGCGCCTGGTCACCCCGATCGAGTGGGAAGGGCTGGGCATGGCCGCGGGGACGCCGTTCGCCCTCGCCCACCTGTTCCGCCAGACCGGCCCGTTCCGGCCACCCAACCGGGAGCGCCGGGTGCCGGGATTGTTCTTCGCCGGCTCGTCCACCGTGCCGGGTGTCGGGGTGCCGATGGTGCTGATCAGCGGCAAGCTGGCGGCCGCCCGCGTCCGCGATTGGCTGGGGAGCCGATGACCGGCCTCGACGACACGTTGCGGGCCGGCTACCGGGAGTGCGCCCGGCTCACCTGGCGGCACGGGACGACCTACTTCTGGGGAGCGGCGCTCCTGCCGCGCTCCCAGCGCCGCCACGTGCACGCCGTCTACGCCCTGTGCCGGCTCGCTGACGACATCGTCGACGCGCCGTCGGCGACCAGCGACGCCGGGCGGGTCCCCCAGACCCGGCGCGCCCTCGACGCGTTCCGGCAGCGGTTCCTCGACGCCGTCCATCGGCCCGAGGACGCCGAACCGGTGCTCGCCGCGGTCGGGAGCACGGTGCGCGAGTGCGGCATCGCGGTCGAATGCTTCGACCGCTTCTTCGGTGCGATGTCGATGGATCTCGAGGTCGAGCGCTACCCCCGGTGGGACGACCTGCTGGCCTACATGGAGGGGTCGGCGGCGGTCATCGGCGAGATGATGCTGCCGGTGCTGCGGCCGACCTCACCGGAGGCCTTCGAGCCCGCCCGCGCCCTGGGCTTCGCCTTCCAGCTCACCAACTTCCTCCGCGACGTCGACGAGGACCTCGCCCGCGGCCGGGTGTACCTGCCGCAGGAGGACCTCGAGCGCTTCGGCGCCGATCCGGCGCGCCGGGTCGTGGACGACTCGTGGCGGGCGGTGATGGCCTTCCAGATCGAGCGGAACCGGGAGCTCTACCGGCAGGCGTGGGCCGGGCTCGACCACCTGCCCGGTGCCTCCGCCCGCTGTGTGGGCACGGCCCACCGCCTGTACTCGCAGATCCTCGACCTCATCGAGGCGAACGACTACGACGTGTTCTCGGGCCGGCTCCGGCTGCCGACCTGGCGCAAGGCCGCGACCGCCCTGGAAGGGATGGTCCGGGTGCCCGCGCCCTCCCCGGACCTGGTCCGATGACCCGTCCCGACGTCGCCGTGGTGGGGCTGGGGCCCGCCGGACGCGCCCTCGCCCACCGCCTGCTGGCGCGGGGGGCCAGGGTGCTCGCCGTCGATCCCCACCCCGAGCGCCCCTGGCTGCCCACCTACGGCGGCTGGGCCCACCAGCTTCCCGACTGGCTCCCCGAACGGGTCGTCGGATCCCGGAGCGCCCGGACCGTGCTGGTGGCC
>DATAKK010000093.1:0-7773 GCA_036261615.1 Propionibacteriaceae bacterium
GGGCCGATCGGCTTCCTGGCTCGGGAGATCATCGACGAACTCCCGGCGGTGCTGCGCGAACTGACCCTCTGACCGACCGGGGGAACGCGCGACGAGCCCACCCGTGCGCCCGCGATGTTCCCGATGCCAGGCCCTGCGAGCAGTGAGGCCCAGCCTGCGAGGCGTGGGGCACCCGGCCAGCGGGTTCGGCCCCCTTGCGAGAGCGGTCTAAGGATCCGGGGTGGGACTGGTGTAGTGGTGGCCGGTGGGTGTGGTGACCAGTACCTCGCGGATCTCGAGTGCTTCGCCGATGGGGGGTTCGCCGATGTGGGGTTCGCCGATGCGGGGTTGCCCGGTGTCCGAGTCGTGGTCTGGCTGTTCCTTGAGGAGCACGGCGTGGTTCCAGCCGGGTGCTTGTTTGGCGTGGTTGCAGCGTTCGCACAGCCCTTGAGCGTTCGTCACGGTGGTTCGCCCGCCGGCGGAGTGGGGGATGATGTGGTCGATGTGGCGGAGCTGGGCGTCGCAGTAGGGGGTGCGGCAGTACTGGTCTCTCAGGGTGATGAACTCGGCGAGCCCGTCGGGGAAGAACCGGGACCCCGATTCCATCGCGACCAGCCCACCTTTGGGGGTCGTGTAGAGCTTGCGGACCCACGACGCGACCGCCGGGGCGGCCAACACGAGCCGGCGGGCCAGGGGTGCGGGGATCGGTCCGTGGCCGTGCACCCGCCCGGGCCGGTCACCACCGGTGAGGAGGGTGTCCGCGGCCATGACCAGGTGCAGCGCGACCGGGACCGCGTCGGGGCTGGTTTGTCCGGTGACGCGGACGACCAACTCGTCGGCCATGATCTGCGCCCGGGTTCGGCGGTCACCACCGAGCCGGCCGGTCTGGGCGGTGTGGTGGAGTGCGGCGAGGACGGCGACTCCTTGGGCGACGGGCAGCAGGGCGGTGAGCCGGGTCATGCAGTCCGGTGCGGGGCGCAGGGAAACGAACCGTTCGGAGGCGGCGTGCCCGATCCGGGCGACCACCGCGGCGGGGTCGCGCCGGTAGGTTTCGCCGCGGGCCAGGTCGGCCAACCGGCGGGTGCCCAACCGGGACAACCGGCCCAGGTCACCGGCCACCACCTCGTCCACCTGGGCCCGCACCCTGGGGGACACGCACGTTGTTTCGTGGACCAGGATCTGGGCCCGGTGCTCGCTCAGCACCCCCGCGGCCATCGCGTCCAGGGTGCGGGGCATCCCCGCGACCAGGGCGGTGGCGACTCCGAGGAACACCGCCCCCCGGGCCGGGGACTCCCGACGGGCCAGGGCGACCTGCTCGGCGATCCCACGTCCGAGCTGGTCGGCCGGGACGCCGCGGCGGGCCTGCTCCGCGCGCTGCTCACGATCAAAGGCGACCGCGGCGACAGCCTGCAGTGCGGTCGCCATGTTCTTCAGGTCCTCCAGGTCCCGCAGCGCACCGACCAGGTCACCGGTGAGCAGATCGCCGGCGGCCGCATCTACTGCCCCAAGCAGTCGGGCCGGCTCTCCGTCGAGCCGCACCATCACACTCGATATGACACTCGATGTGTCGTTCATACGTTCTATTGTTGCCTCCCCCACTGACAAAACCGTGGACGCAGCCGGCCCGTTCGTGCCACCCTTGTCCCGGGTCAAGAGTCGCGGCCGCAACCCCTCGGAGTGGTCGCGCGGCAACCGGGGCCGCTCCGGTGCCTTCCGAGGAAGACCTGGCTGTCCGGCGCGTGCCGGCGGTCAAGCGGCCTCGTTCTGGGCGGGGCCCCGAACGAGGAGACGTCGCATGCCTGCGCGCACATTCCCTACTGAACCCCGTCGCATTCCCGACGACCAATTCGCGATCTCTGTGCCCCCGTTGCGCTCCGAGGACGAACTCAGGTACGGCCCGAGGGTGCCCGTCGCCGAGTCGTACCGAACGAACCTGGCCCGCATCTGGCCCGACGGGGAAGGAGGGCCGGTCTTCGACGTCGTGCCGACTCGCGGCTCACCTTCCGATGGACCGGCTGTGCTGTTCCCCGGCACCCAGGAGGTCTTCCTCGTGTCGGGGCAGCACTCGTTCGGGCGGCCGAGCACTCGAGCCGAGAACGCCGAAACGCTGCGCCGGCTCCGCTGGCTCCTCGACTTCCAGGGCTGGACCTGGTGCCCCTCCACCGTGCTCGCCCCGCGTCGCGACTGGGTGGAGCAGGGAGCCGTCGTCCGCGAGGCCCGCCTCGACGAGGTCATCGACCTCGCGCGACGACACGGCCAGGACGTCATCCTGCGCTGGGACGCCGACGGGCTGGCGCCCGTGGCCACCCGGAGCGGAACCGACCTGGCGGGCGCGGAGACGCCCGTTCCGGTGCGGGTGGAGCCGGCGCGCACCGGTTGCCCCTTCCGCGACGGCGTCGACGACTGGTGCGTCCAGTACGGCGGCCCGTACACGCGGAGCTCGAGGATTGCGGCGCTGGTGTGGGAGACCCATCGGGCCATGCTCGTCGACGCGCTCGGCTGCCAGGTGTGCGGCGGAGGTGCGGTGAGCGTGGGCAGCCCCATGGGCGCGACCGAACTGTTCACGCCGTCGCGCCAGGGCGGGTGGCAGTGGGGCCCTCCCCGCACGCGCGATGAGATCGGGACCCCCGCGCGATCGTCGCTGCCGGTACGACCGATACCCCGGACACGGACTAGCCACGGCGCCGGCGTCGTCCCGGGCCTGGTCAGTGACCTCCCCCGCCCCCTCCGCCGATGCCGGCGAGCAGGTTGATCGTCGCGGCGATCACCAGCGTGCCGTAGAGATACGACAGCATGCAGTGCCAGACCACGACCTTGCGGATCTCGCGCGTCTTGAGGTCGGTGTCCGAGACCTGGTAGGCCATCCCGAGGTTGAACGCGAAGTAGGCGAAGTCGGAGAAGGCGGGCGGCGCGTCCTGCTTGAAGTCGATCGGTGCCCGCGGGCTCGCGTAGTAGATCCGCGCGTAGCGCAGCACGTAGGTCGTGTGGACACAGAACCAGCCGACCAGCACGGTGAACAGGCCGACGATCGCGTCGATCACCTGCTGGCTGCCCGAGGAGCTGCTGCCGATGAGCAGCGTCGCGACACCGAACAGGCTGGCGACGGCGGCGAGGATGATGACGACGTCGTACCACTTCGTGTCACCACCGCTGCCCTCCACCCTGCGCTGCGTGTCCGCGCCGTCGTGTCGCATGAGGAAGACCAGCAGCGGGCCCGCGAACGCGATACCGGCGCCGATGAAGCCGGTGAGGACGCGAGCCAGGGCGCCCGACTGGCCGAGAGGGACGAGGGCGAGCGCGACCCCGATGACCAGCGCGATCGCGAGGCGGATCCGTATCTGTGGCACGACGGCGACGCTAGTGCCCCGGCTGAGGGTGGGGCTGAGGGCTCGCCCGGCCATCCCTCGATTCCACCTGCCACGGGTGAGTGCCGGACGCCGCGGCGTCCGGCGGGAATACCCGGCGGCGGAGTAGCGGTTGGGGGGAGGTGAGCACACGCAAGGACATCGGGCACAGCACCGTCGGCTTCCGATCCGAGCGGGGGCCGATCCTGGCCGCGCTCATGCTGACCACCGGACTCATCGCCATCGACGCGACGATCCTCGCCACCGCCGTGCCCTCGATCGTCGCCGACCTCGGCCACTTCGCGGAGTTCCCGTGGCTGTTCTCGGTCTACCTGCTGGCCCAGGCCGTGTCGGTGCCGATCTATTCCAAGCTGGCCGACACCATCGGCCGCAAGCCGATCGTGCTCATCGGCATCGGCTTGTTCCTCCTCGGCTCGATCCTCGCCGGACTGGCGTGGAGCATGACCGTGCTCATCGTGTTCCGCGTCGTGCAGGGATTGGGTGCGGGGGCCGCGGGCCCGATGGCGATGACCATCGTCGGCGACATCTACACCGTCGAGGAGCGGGCCCTCGTCCAGGGCTACATCGCCAGCGTGTGGGCGGTCGCCTCGGTGGTCGGCCCGGCCCTCGGCGGCGTCTTCTCCCAGTTCGTGTCGTGGCGGTGGATCTTCCTCGTCAACATCCCGCTGTGTCTCATCGCGGCGTTCGCGCTGGCCCGCTCGTTCCACGAGACCGTGCAGCCCCGACGGCACCGGATCGACGCCGCCGGGGCGGCGTCCCTCACGCTGGGGCTGACGGCGGTGATCCTCGGCCTGCTCGAGGGCGGGAACGCCTGGGCCTGGTGGTCGCTGCCCAGCGCGCTGAGTTTCGCTGTCGGCGTCCTCGCGCTCGGGGTGTTCGTCGCCGTGGAGCGCCGGGCGCCCGAACCCGTGCTCGACCTCAGGCTGCTGCGCCGGCCGCTGATCCTCACCACCACCCTCGTCTCGCTCGGGGTGGGCTCGCTGCTCATCGGCATCACCAGCTTCGTACCGCCCTATCTGCAGAACGCGCTGGGCGCGACGCCGATCGTGGCGGGGGCCGCGGTGGCCGCGCTGACCCTCGGCTGGCCGCTCGCCTCCTCCGTGGCCGGACGCGTGTACCTGCGGCACGGCTTCCGCGTGACGGTGCTGCTCGGGGCGTCCATCGCCCTCGTCGGCTCGATCGCGCTCGCCCTGCTGGGCCCCGAGCCCAACGTCGTGGCCGTCGGCGGGGTGGCCTTCGTCATCGGCTTCGGCCTGGGCTGGACGGCCGCCCCGTCGCTCATCGCCGCCCAGGCGTCGGTGGAGTGGCAGGAGCGCGGGGTGGTGACCGGACTGAACGTCTTCGCCCGGTCCGTCGGCAGCGCCGTCGGGGTCGCCGTCCTCGGCGCGATCGCCAACCACCTCATCGCCGCCGGCCACGGCGAGCACGACTACGCGACGATCGTCGACGCGTCCACCTGGGTGTTCCGCGCGGTGGCGGCCACGGCCGCCCTCACCCTGGTGGCCGGCGCCCGCATGCCCGCGGGGGCGGTGGACTCCGCGGCGTTCAGTCCCGAGGCCAGCAGCTGAGGAGCAGCGGGCCGACCCCCGAGCTCAGGGGGTGCCGGCCCCCGGCCGGACGGCGCGCACGGTGAGCTGGGGCTGACCAGGATGACCCGCGCAACCCTTGCCCGCGTGCGCGACGAAGACGGACGCCGTCTGGTCCGGCGGGTACACCCGCAGCCCGGCGACGGACGTGGGCCGGCACGACGAGGCGGGCAGGACGCCCACGTCGACCATGCCGACGATCGCGGACGCCGTCTGCCCCGGCCGCAGCACGACCGGCGACCCCGCCGGCCCCTGCCGCTCGGCGGCGTCCCCCACCTGGCTGCCTCCCGGCGCCGACAGGTACGAAACGCCGGGGAATCCGACCATCTCGCAGCTGTGGGAGCCGGTGTTGGTGAACCGGATCGGCAGGTAGAAGGTGCCCGCGGTGGCGTTGGTCGGCCCGGCCGCGACGTGCAGGTCGGCCGAGCGACACTCGGGCGTCCCCGCGGTCGTTCCGGACGCCGTCGCGCTGGGGGACGAGCTGCCCGAAGTGGTCGCCGACGAGCTCGAGGACGCGGACGAGTTCGAGGTCGCCGACGAGTTCGAGGTCGCCGACGTCGACACGGACGGCGCGGACGAGTTGCTCGCACCCCCGGGCGCCGACGGGCTGCCGCCCGAGGGGGACGCCGCCGGACTCGATGACGTGCCGGCCGCCCCGGTGGCCGGCGACACCGGCGTCCCGGAAGACGCCCCGCACGCCTGCAGCGCCACGAGGGCCGCCAGACCCCCCATCGCCCGGATGACCATTCCCTGCCGTGAACGACGTCCCATGCGCCACCTCCTGCTTCCATTCGTACCAGTCGTCCCTGGTGGCAGCGGATTTCGGTGGCGAGGCCCAGCCCGGGCCGCACGGCTATCGGAGGGCCTGTTCGATGACGAGGATGGCGAGGAAACCGACGTAGAAGGCCGTCGAGCCGACCGCCGTCTCCCCGCGCGCGTGGGCCTCCACGAGAAGTTCCTCGGTGGCGAGGTACATGAAGGCGACGGCACCGAAGGCGAGGACGCCGGCGAGCATGACCTCCGACACTCCGGCGAGCAGCCAGACCCCCAGCAGGGCGCCGCCCACCGTGAGCAGAGACAGCAGCAACGGGACACCGACCATGAGCAGTGTGGACGACTCCCCATCCATGGCGCCGGCCAGGGAGAGCCCGACGAAGACGTACTCGATGGCGATGGCGATGGCGAGCAGGACGCCCGTGTGACCCCCCGCCGTGAACCCCGCCCCCAGCACCAGCCCGTCGATGAGGAAGTCCACGGCGGTCGCGCCGACCAACCCCAGGGGCAGCTTCGACCCGGACGCCGCGCGCGACCGCTCCTCGACGAGGCCGGCGAGCGCACGCATCCCGAACATCACGGCGACGCCCAGCGCGAATCCGACCAGCGGGACGACGCCGCGCTCCCGGACCACCTCGGGCAGCAGCTCGAGCGCGGCGGCGGCGATGACCACTCCGGCGGCGAAATGCTGCAGGCCGCTGGTCACTCGCCGCCCCGGCCGACGCACTGACGCCGAGAGCCCGGCCCCGCCGGCGGCGATGACCGGGACAGCGGTCAACGCGAGGTCCCACACCTGCACGGTTCCTCCTCCCGACGTGATGCCGCTCGCTTCCCCCGTCCGGCCGGGACTCAAACCGATCGACGCCGACGCGGACGTCGGTGACATACTCGCTTGATGAGTGCGGCTCCCCCCACGACCAGACCCATCCGGGTCGCGATCGTCAACGACTACGAGTTGGTGGTGCGGGGTGTGCGCATGATGTTGGCACCCTGGTCCGACCGCATCGAGATCGTCGAGCTCGTCGTCGAGTCGGCCGTCCGCAAGCACGTCGACATCGCGCTCGTCGACATGTTCGGACAGGATCGCTCGGCCATCCACAAGGTGCAGCCTCAGCTCCGGAACGCGGGGGTGGCCAGGGTCGTCGTCTACGCATGGCAGTTCTCCACCGAGGCGGCCCACGCTCTGATCAGGGCCGGCGTGTCGGGGGTCATCTCGAAGCAGCTGCCGGCCGCCAAGGTCGCCAACGCCCTCCTGCTGGTGGCCGCGGGCCGTCAGGTGGTCGCGCCGAGCGGATGGACCAGCAGCGGTGACGAAGCCCCCTTCCCGCCGGACTCCTCGGGCAACCAGAGCGACTGGCCGGGACGCGAGTACGGCCTCACCATGCGCGAGGCCGAGATGATCGCCATGATCACCCAGGGACTCACCAACGTCGAGATCGCCCAGCGGACCTTCCTCAGCGGCAACACGGTGAAGACCTACATCCGGGGCGCCTACCGCAAGATCGGCGTGACCCGACGGTCGCAGGCAGTGGCCTGGGGACTCCACCACGGCATGTTCCCCGGGGCCAAGCCACCCCTCTGACCCGGACGCCGCCAGACCCCCCGGGCCGCCACCTCTCGCGGGCCGGACGTAACATTCAAGAATGATTGAAGCGATCGCGGCCGAGTCCGATCACGACCTCGCGCCTGCGGCGATGCCGCTCGAGACCGCCGTGCCGCTCCTCGCAGCCGTCGCCGATCCGATCCGCTGGCAGCTCGTGTCGCAGCTGTCCACCGCCGCCACCCGCTGCGTGTGCGACCTCCGCACCCAGCCGGAGATCCCCGCGAACCTGCTCAGCTACCACCTCAAGGTGCTCCGCGAAGCGGGCCTGATCGTCGGCGCCCGGCGCGGCCGCTGGATCGACTACCGGCTCACCGACGACGCCCTCGACCGCCTCCACGCGGCACTTCCGGCAGCCACGCCCGGCGCCTGCGAATGCCGAGGGTGAGGGGCTCGGAGCCCGGCGTCCCACAACATTCGACGTTTTCCCCCGTAGTCAGTGGAAAACGTCGAAAGTTGTCCGGCCGGA
>DATAKK010000098.1:0-3763 GCA_036261615.1 Propionibacteriaceae bacterium
CCCGGCCCGCGTCCCGCGCCGAAGGCCCCCGAGGCCCCGGCTGCGCGTGTGCAGTCCTCGCGTGACGAGGGTCGCCAGGGCCCCGGCGTGCCGTCCCCCCGTCCCGCTTCCGGTGCGCCGCGCCCGGGTGGCGCCGGCGGCGGTGCCCAGCGTCCCGGTGGCCCCGGTGCCGGTGCTCCGCGTCCCGGCGGCCCCCGTCCCGGCGCGCCGCGCCCGGGCAACAACCCGTTCGCCCCGAGCCAGGGCATGCGCACCGGCCGCGAGGGCGGCGGACGCGAGGGTTCCCCGCGTCCGGGCAACAACCCGTTCGCCGCGAGCCAGGGCATGCCCCGCCCGCAGAACCGTCCCGGGCCCCGTCCGGGTGGCACCGGTGCGGCCGGTCCCCGTCCGGGTGGCCCGCGTCCGAGCCCCGGCATGATGCCCGACCGCAGCGCGGTCGCGCGTCCCGGTGAGCGCCCGGCCCGTCCGGGTGGTCGTCCCGGTGGCGGCCCCGGTGCCGGTGGCGGTCGTCCCGGTGGTGGCGGCGGCTTCGCCGGCCGTCCCGGTGGCGGTGGCTTCCGCGGTGGCGCCGGTCGTGGCTCCACGGCGGGCGCGTTCGGCCGCGGTGGCGGCCGTCCGGTCCGTGGCCGGAAGTCCAAGCGCGCGAAGCGCCAGGAGTTCGAGCAGATGCAGGCGCCGTCGATCGGTGGCGTCACCGTTCCCCGCGGCGACGGCTCGACCGTCATCCGCGTGCGTCGTGGCTCGTCGCTGACCGACTTCGCCGACAAGATCAACGCCAACCCGGCCTCGCTGGTCACCGTGCTGTTCCACCTCGGTGAGATGGCCACGGCGACCCAGTCGCTCGACGAGGACACCTTCAAGGTGCTCGGCGCCGAGCTCGGCTACGACATCCAGGTCGTCTCGCCGGAGGAGGAGGAGCGCGAGCTCTTCGACTCCTTCAACATCGACCTGGAGACGGGTATCGAGGGCGAGGAGGACGAGGACCTCGAGGCGCGTCCGCCGGTCGTGACCGTCATGGGCCACGTCGACCACGGAAAGACCCGCCTGCTCGACGCCATCCGCAACGAGAATGTCGCGGGCGGCGAGTACGGCGGCATCACCCAGCACATCGGTGCCTACCAGGTGCACAAGGAGCACGAGGGCGTCGACCGGCCGATCACCTTCATCGACACCCCGGGTCACGAGGCGTTCACCGCCATGCGTGCCCGTGGTGCGAAGGTCACGGACATCGCCATCCTCGTCGTCGCCGCCGACGACGGCGTCATGCCGCAGACCATCGAGGCGCTCAACCACGCCCAGGCCGCGGACGTGCCGATCGTCGTCGCCGTCAACAAGATCGACGTCGAGGGTGCCAACCCGGCCAAGGTGCGCCAGCAGCTGACCGAGTACAACCTCATCGCCGAGGAGTACGGCGGCGACACCATGTTCGTCGACGTGTCCGCCAAGGCCGGCCAGAACATCGACAGCCTCCTCGAGGCCGTCCTGCTGACCGCCGACGCGGCCCTCGACCTGCGGGCCAACCCGGACAAGGACGCCCGCGGTGTCGCGATCGAGGCCAACCTCGACCGTGGTCGCGGTGCGACCGCGACGGTGCTGGTGCAGACCGGCACCCTGCGGGTCGGCGACGCGATCGTCACCGGCAGCGCCTACGGCCGCGTGCGCGCCATGCTCGACGAGCACGGCAAGAACGTCGACGAGGCGGGTCCGTCCCGCCCGGTGCAGGTGCTGGGTCTGTCCTCGGTGCCGCGTGCGGGTGACACCTTCGTGGTGGCTCCCGACGACCGCACCGCCCGCCAGATCGCCGAGCGGCGTGAGGCTGCGGACCGCCAGGCCTCCCTGGCCAAGGCCCGCAAGCGCATCAGCCTCGAGGACCTCAACGAGGCGCTCGCGGCAGGTAAGGTCGAGACGCTCAACCTCATCCTCAAGGGCGACGTCTCCGGTTCGGTCGAGGCGCTCGAGGACGCGCTGCTCCAGATCGACGTGGGCGACGAGGTCGACCTGCGGATCATCGACCGTGGTGTCGGCGCGATCACGATGAACAACATCAACCTCGCGATGGCGTCCGACGCCATCATCATCGGCTACAACGTTCGGGCCGAGGGCCAGAACGCCGACTACGCCGAGCGCGAGGGCGTCGAGATCCGCTACTACTCGGTGATCTACAACGCCATCGAGGAGATCGAGGCGGCCCTGAAGGGCATGCTCAAGCCGGAGTACGAGGAGCACGAGCTCGGCACGGCGGAGATCCGCGAGATCTTCCGCTCGTCCAAGTTCGGCAACATCGCCGGTTCGATCGTCCGCAGCGGGGAGATCAAGCGCGGCAGCAAGGCGCGCATCACCCGCAACGGCGTCGTGGTGGCCGAGAACGTCGAGATCGCCGGCCTGCGGCGGTTCAAGGACGACGTCACCGAGGTCCGCGACGGCTTCGAGTGCGGTATCAACCTCGGGTCCTACAACGACCTGCAGCTCGGCGACCTCATCTCCACCTACGAGATGCGCGAGAAGCCGCGCGCCTGACGCGGCCGAGCGTGCCCGCCCTGACCGGCGGGCACGCACCGAGGTGAGGGGTATGCCGGGTGGTCACCACCCGGCATACCCCCGCCTTTCCCTCGTGCGGCCGGTCTCCCCGCGCCCGCACGACCCCACGTCCCCTGAGGAGAAGCCATGGCTGACGCCGGACGCGCCCGCAAGATCGCCGACCGGATCAAGGTCCTGATCGCCGCCAACGTCGAGCGCATCGTCAAGGACCCCGACCTCGGCTTCGTCACCATCACCGACGTCCGGGTCACCAACGACCTGCAGCACGCGTCGGTCTTCTACACCGTCTTCGGCGACGAGGCGCAGCGGGCGAAGACCGCGGCGCTGCTCGAGAAGAACAAGGGCCGGCTGCGCTCGTTCGTGGGCGGCCAGATCAGCATCCGCCTGACGCCCAGCCTGGACTTCTTCGCCGACGCGATCCCGGAGACGGCCGCGCACCTCGAGGACCTCCTGCGCGAGGCCAAGGAGCGCGACGCCGCCGTCGCGGCCGCCGCGGCCGAGGCCAAGTACGCCGGTGACGCGGACCCCTACAAGAAGCCCGCCGCCGACGAGGACGACCTCGAGGGCGACGGGGACATGGACGGCACTGACGACGCCGTCTGGGACACTGCCGACCTCGACGGTGAGGCCGATGCCCGTCGCTGACGGACTGCTCGTCGTCGACAAGCCGGCCGGCTGGACCAGCCACGACGTCGTCGGCCGGGCCCGGCGCCTGTGCGGCACCCGCCGCGTCGGGCACGCCGGCACGCTCGACCCGATGGCGACCGGCGTGCTGGTGCTCGGGGTCAACAAGGCGACCCGGCTGCTGACATTCCTGGTCGGCTGCGACAAGACCTACACCGCGACGATCCGGCTGGGGCAGAGCACGATCACCGACGACGCCGAGGGCGAGGTCACCACCTCGACCCCGACCGATGGGGTGACCGCCGGTGCGCTGCGCGGCGCGGTGCTCGCCCTGACCGGTGACATCGACCAGGTGCCCAGCGCGGTCAGCGCCAGCACGGCACCGCGCAGCGCACCGGCGGTCACCCCGTCGGCGGAGGTCGAGGCCGTGACCTCGCCCTCGGCGTCGTCGGTGATCGTGCTCTGCCCGAGCCGGATCGTGGCGGTGTAGGTCTTGTCGCAGCCGACCAGGAAGGTCAGCAGCCGGGTCGCCTTGTTGACCCCGAGCACCAGCACGCCGGTCGCCATCGGGTCGAGCGTGCCGGCGTGCCCCACGCGGCGG
>DATAKK010000100.1:0-3673 GCA_036261615.1 Propionibacteriaceae bacterium
CCCGGCCCCGGCCCCCGCCGCACCGGCCCCCGCCGCCGCGCCGGCTCCCCAGCGGGCCGCCGCCGCGGAGGAGCCCGTCTACGTCACGCCCCTCGTACGCACGCTCGCGGCCGACAACGGCGTCGACCTCGCCTCGGTCACCGGAACCGGTGTCGGCGGACGCATCCGCAAACAGGACGTCCTCGCCGCCGCCGAGGCGAAGGCGGCCGCGACAGCCGCCCCGGCCCCGACGGCACCCGCCGCCGCTGCGGCCCCCTCGGCCAAGGCTGCCGCTCCTGACGAGTCGTCGAAGCGCGGCACGACCGAGAAGGTCAGCCGCATGCGCGCCACCATCGCCCGTCGGATGATGGAGTCGCTGCAGTCGTCGGCCCAGCTCACCGCCACCGTCGAGGTCGACCTCACCGCGATCTCGAAGCTGCGCGCGGGCGTCAAGGACGAGTTCCGCCGGCGCGAGGGTGTCGGCCTGTCGTACCTGCCGTTCATCACCAAGGCCATCGTCGAGGCGCTGCGGCAGTACCCGAAGGTCAACGCCGAGATGGACCTCGACGCGGGCGTCATCACCTACCACGACGCCGAGCACATCGGCATCGCGGTCGACACCGAGCGCGGCCTCATCGTCCCGGTGATCCGGGACGCCGGCGACCTCAGCATCACCGGGCTCGCCAAGAAGATCGCCGACCTCGCCTCCCGGGCGCGGGCCAGCAAGGTGACCCCGGACGAGCTCACCGGTGGCACGTTCACGATCACCAACTACGGCTCGGCCGGCACCCTGTTCGACACGCCGATCATCAACCAGCCGCAGGTCGCCATCCTCGGCACCGGTGCGCTGGTCAAGCGGCCGGTCGTCGTCACGGACGAATTCGGCAACGACTCGATCGCCGTGCGCGACATGATGTACCTGTCGCTCAGCTACGACCACCGGCTGGTCGACGGGGCGGACGCCGCCCGGTTCCTGACCGCCGTCAAGCAGCGCCTCGAGAAGGGCGACTTCGCCGGCGAGCTCTGAGCCGCAACCGCACGCCGTCGCGGGGACCGACCCATCCGGGTCGGTCCCCGTTCGGCGTCCTCAGGGGGCTCCTGCGGGGCACCGCCCCGGGGGCCGGCGGCGTCCGGGACAAGTATCATTCTCACGACTACCCGGCGACCGGCTGGGACGACTCGACGATCCGGAGCACGCATGGCAAGCGAGAAGGCCAAGGAACTCGCCCGGCAGCAGAAGGCCGCGGTGCGGGCCGAGAAGGAGCGCAAGAAGAACTCCTCCGACCCGCGCGACTGGGGCCAGTGGCGCCAGATCCGGGAGATGTACAAGCTCACCGCCAGCCAGAACCCCCGCTTCCCGTGGCTGCTGCTCGGCGCCTTCCTCATCCCGGTCGTCGTGCTCACC
The DNA here is from genome assembly GCA_036261615.1 of Propionibacteriaceae bacterium. Taxonomy (GTDB): domain Bacteria; phylum Actinomycetota; class Actinomycetes; order Propionibacteriales; family Propionibacteriaceae; genus JAJYQH01. The sequence goes on from DATAKK010000100.1 coordinate 1,385, forward strand.
GTCGTCGGCCTGTTCGTCGCGCCGCTGGCCCTGTGGATCCTCATCGGCATCAGCCTCGGCCTGGTCGCCGCGCTCATGCTGTTCAACCGCGAGATCAAGCGGGCCACGTTCTCCCGGGTGCAGGGCCAGACCGGCTCGGCCCAGGTCGCCCTGGAGATGCTGCCCAAGGGCTGGACCTCGACCCCGGCGATCAACGCCACCCGCGAGCTCGACGTCATCCACCGGGCGGTCGGCCCCGGCGGTCTCGTGCTCGTCGGCGAGGGCAACCCGCGCCGGGTCCGCCAGCTGCTGGCCAACGAGGCCAAGCGGCACGCGACGGCCGCCCACAACCTCGCCGTGCTCACCATCGTGATGGGTGAGGGCGAGGGCGAAGTGCCGCTCAACAAGCTCACCGACCACATCCGCAAGCTGCCGAAGAAGTACGACAAGGCGCAGGTCGACGACATCAACCGCCGGGTGCGGGCGCTCGACAGCATCCGGCCGCGGCTCGGCGGCGTCCCCAAGGGCCCGCTCAACATGCGCGGCGCCCGCAAGGCCATGCGCGGTCGCTGAGCGCGTGGCGGGCACCAACTTCATCAACGCCGAGGCGGTCACCAAGGGCTACGGCACGCGGATCCTGCTCGACGAGGTCAGCCTCGGGCTGGGCGCCGGTGACGTCATCGGCGTGGTCGGTCGCAACGGCGACGGCAAGTCGACGCTGCTCGGGCTGCTCACCGGCTCGGTCGACCCCGACTCGGGTCGGGTCACCCGCAGCGGTGGGGTCTCGATCGGCGTCCTCACCCAGGTGGAGGCGACCGAGGCCGGCCAGACCGTGCGCGACCTCATCGTCGGCGGCCGGGCCGACCACGTGTGGGCGGCGGACGCCGAGACCCGCCGGATCGTCGAGGAGATGCTCTCGGACATCGCCCTGGACGCCGACGCCGGCACCCTGAGCGGCGGGGAGCGTCGCCGGGTGGCGCTCGTCGCGCTCATGCTCGCGGGGCACGACCTGCTCGTGCTCGACGAGCCCACCAACCACCTCGACGTCGAGGCCGTCGCCTGGCTGGCCGACCACCTCAACGCGCTCCAGCAGCGGGGCACGGCGATGCTCGTCGTGAGCCACGACCGGTGGTTCCTCGACGCCATCTGCAACCGCATCTGGGAGGTGCACGACGGGGTCGTCGACGCCTACGACGGCGGTTACGCGGCCTACGTGCTCGCCCGCGCGGAGCGGGCACGCCAGGCGGCGTCCAAGGAATCGCGGCGCAGGAACCTGCTGCGCAAGGAGCTCGCGTGGCTGCGCCGCGGGGCGCCGGCGCGGACGAGCAAGCCGAGGTTCCGGATCGACGCCGCGAACACCCTCATCGCCGACGAGCCCGACCCGCGCGACAAGCTGCAGCTTGCCCAGTTCTCGACCGCCCGGCTCGGCAGGGACGTGCTCGACGCGGAGGACGTGACGCTGACCCTCCCCGACGGACGCCGCCTGCTCGACCGCGTCACGTGGAGCATCGGGCCCGGCGACCGGATCGGCCTCGTCGGCGTCAACGGCTCGGGCAAGACGACCCTGCTCAACCTGCTGGCCGGCGACCTGTCCCCCACCTCGGGACGGGTGAAGCAGGGGAAGACGCTGCGCCTGGCGCACCTGAGCCAGAACGTCGCCGAACTCGACGACGGCGAGCGGGTGCTCGAGTCGGTGACCCGGCTGCGCAACGAGACGAAGCTCGCCACCGGCCGGGACGCCTCGGCGGCCAACCTGCTCGAGGACTTCGGGTTCACCGGCGACAGGCTGGTGACCCGGATCGGCGAGCTGTCGGGAGGCGAGCGGCGACGGCTGCAGCTGCTCCGGCTGCTCATCGGCGAACCCAACGTGCTGCTGCTCGACGAGCCCACCAACGATCTCGACATCGACACCCTCACCGTGCTCGAGGACTATTTGGACAGCTGGCCGGGGACGCTCGTCGTCGTCTCCCACGACCGGTACTTCCTGGAACGGGTGTGCGACGTCACCTACGCCCTCATGGGCGACGGGCAGTGTGTGCTGCTCCCCGGCGGGGTCGACCAGTATCTCGAGCACCGGCGGAACCGGGAGCCGGCGGCGTCCGGTGGGTCCGGGAGGGGCGGCGGTGACTCGGCGCGCGAGCCCGCGGACGCCGGACCCTCGCCCGCCGAGCTGCGCCAGCTGCGCAAGGAGGCGGCGCGGCTGGAGGGCCAGGTGGACAAGGTGGAGCGCCGGATCTCCGCGGTGCACGAGCGGATGGCCGCCGCGGCGTCCGACTACACCGAGCTGGCGAGGCTGCAGGACGAGCTGGC
>DATAKK010000105.1:0-4778 GCA_036261615.1 Propionibacteriaceae bacterium
CAATCGCTTGCCGACCTGGCCCCCAGTCAGCCCTTCCTCGAGCATCAACCGCAACGCCTCGGCCCTCAGCACAGCCCACCCCTGTCGATCCACAACACCCTCCCTGAATCAGAGGTGTTGCAACGACAACCTGAAGCCGCCACGTCCGCGAAAGCAGAGAACGTACGCCGCCCGGACCGGACGCGGTGCACGATGGCGGCATGCCTGACCGGCCCGTGCAGCTGTCGTGGGACCAGGTGCTCGCCTTCCGGGCCGAGCGCCACCACCTGAGCGAGCGGACGCCGGCGGGCGCGGCCCTCGCAGTGCTCCGGAGCCTGTGCGGCGTCCGCGCGCAGCTGCCCACCACGGCCGAGCTGTCCCTGTGGGCGCGGGTGGACGCCCTCTCGTCGGGGTGGGTCACCGAGGGTCTGCACGACCGCACCCTGGTGAAGACGTGGGTGCGCAACCGGGCGCACGTCATCCCGGCCGACGACCTCGCCCTGTACGTCGCGGCGTTGCATCCGCGGCCCGAGGGGCCGGGCGACGGCTGGCTGCGACTGCGCGGGGTGACGCGGCAGCAGTACGAGGCGATCGTGGCCGCCGTTCCCCGGGTGCTCGACGATTGGCCGCGCACCCGCGAGCAGCTCGCCGAGGGAGTCACCGCGCTGGCCGGCGCCGACCTCCGGGACGCCGTCATGTTCAGCTGGGGCGGGGTGCTCAAGCAGTCGGCCCGCTCCGGCGACCTGTGCTTCGGCCCGCCAACGGGACGCGAGGTGACCTTCGTGCGCCCCGACGTGTGGCTGGGGTCGGCGCTGGACGCCGACCCGGACGCCGCCGGGCGCGAGCTGGTGCGGCGCTACTTCGCCGCCTATGGCCCCTCGACCGCCGTCGACTTCGGGCACTGGATCGAGGACCCCGCCCGGGCCCGCGCGTTCGTCCGGGCGGCGGCGTCCGACCTCGCCCCCGTCGACATCGAGGGACACCGCGCGCTCGCCCTCCGCACCGACCTCGACTCGCTGACCGCCGACCGGCGCCCGAGCGGTGTCCGGCTGCTCCCGGGCTTCGACCAGTACGTCACCGGCACCCAGCCGCGCGCGGCGTTCGTCCCCCCGGACGCCGCCCGCCGGGTCTTCGGCCAGCAGGGGTCGGTGGCTCCGGTGCTGCTCGTCGCCGGGCGCGCGGCGGGGGTGTGGTCGCACGAGCGCCGCGGCGAGGTCGTCGGCGTCCGGGTGCAGCCGTTCGGCCCGCTCGACGCGGCGACGGTGACCGCCCTCGAGGACGAGGCCACCCGCTTGGCGGCGTTCCTCGGCGGCGCGCCCGAGCTTGTCGTGGAGGCCTGAGCCGAGCGCACCCGGAGGCGCGGCCCGTGCCAGACTCGGGCCATGGACTTCTACTCGGCCTACGACCAGGGCTTCGTTCGCGTGGTCTCGTGCACGAGCCGCACCCACCTCGGCGACCCGCGGGCCAACGCGGTCGAGGTGATCGAGCACGTGCGCCGGGTCACCGCCACGACGCCGGGCGTCGGGCTGATGGTCTTCCCCGAGCTCACTCTGTCCGGGTACTCGATGGAGGACCTGTTCCTCCAGGACGCCGTCCTCGACGGCGTGCTCGACGGGCTGGAGTCGCTGGTGGCCGCGTCCGCCGACCTGCTGCCCGTGCTCGTCGTCGGGGCCCCGCTGCAGGCCGGCAGCCGGCTGTTCAACTGCGCGGTGGTCATCCACCGGGGCCAGGTGCTCGGCGTCGTCCCCAAGAGCTACCTGCCGACCTACCGGGAGTTCTACGAGCGGCGCTGGTTCGCGAGCGGCGAGGACGAGACCGGGACGATGAGCCTGCTCGGCGCCGAGGTGCCCTTCGGTCCCGACCTCGTCTTCCACGCCACCGACGTGCCGGGGTTGATGATCCACGTCGAGATCTGCGAGGACTACTGGGTGCCGGTGCCGCCGTCGTCGGAGGCGGCGCTCGCCGGGGCCACCGTGCTGGTCAACCTGTCCGGCTCGCCGATCACCATCGCCAAGGCCGAGGAGCGCCACCTGCTCGCCCGCTCGCAGTCGACCCGCTGCGTGGCGGCGTACATCTACGCCGCGGCCGGGCCGGGGGAGTCGTCCACCGACCTCAGCTGGGACGGCCAGACGATGATCTACGAGGGCGGCACGCTGCTCGCGGAGACCGAGCGCTTCCCGGAGCAGCCCGGCGAGTGCGTCGCCGACATCGACCTCGAGGCGATCCGCCAGGACCGGATGCGCCAGGGCACCTTGGACGACAACGCCCGCCACCTCGCGGACCGGATCAACGACGTCCGCCGGGTCGAGTTCGTCCTCGACCCCCCGCGCACCGACATCGGCCTCATCCGCCGGGTCGAGCGGTTCCCGTTCGTGCCGTCGGACGCCGCCCGCCTCGCCCAGGACTGCTACGAGGGCTACAACATCCAGGTGTTCGGGCTCGAGCAGCGGATCCGCGCCATCGGGAACACCCGGCCCGTCATCGGCGTCTCCGGCGGCCTCGACTCGACCCACGCGCTGCTCGTCGCGGCGCACGCCATGGACCGGCTCGGCCGGCCGCGCAGCGACATCATCGCGATCACCATGCCGGGCTTCGCGACGTCCGAGCACACGTTGACCAACGCCACCCGGCTCGCGACCGCCCTCGGCTGCACCTTCGAGGAGATCGACATCCGCCCCGCCTGCCTGCAGATGCTGCGGGACATGAAGCACGCGGCGGGGGAGGGGGCCGAGCTGTACGACGTCACCTTCGAGAACGTCCAGGCCGGAATGCGGTACGACTACCTGTTCCGCATCGCCAACCAGCGCGGCGGCATCGTCGTGGGCACTGGCGACCTGTCCGAGCTGGCGCTCGGTTGGTGCACCTACGGCGTCGGCGACCAGATGAGCCACTACGGGGTGAACACCGGAGTGCCGAAGACCCTCATCCAGCACCTCATCCGCTGGGTCATCGCCTCCGGCCAGTTCGACGCCGAGGTCACCGAGGTCCTCGAGTCGATCCTCAACACCGAGATCACCCCCGAACTCGTCCCGCCGCGGCCGGGCGAGGCGCCGCAGAGCACCGAGGCGTCCATCGGCCCCTACGAACTGCACGACAACACCCTGTTCCACCTGCTCCGGCGCGGGCTGCGTCCGAGCCGGATCGCGTTCCTGCAGTGGCACGCCTGGCGGGACGCCGCGGCGGGCGACTGGCCGCCGGGGTTCCCCGAGGAGGGGCGGCACCAGTACGACCTCGCCACGATCCGCAGCTGGCTGGAGGTCTTTATCCGGCGCTTCGTCGCCAACCAGTTCAAGCGCTCGGCCCTGCCCAACGGGCCCAAGGTGCTCCGCGGCGGGTCGCTCTCGCCGCGCGGCGACTGGCGGATGCCCTCGGACGCCCGCCCGGTGGCGTGGCTCGAGGATCTCGCCGACGTCCCGGAGGGGTGACTCCGAGAGGTGACGGCCTGAATCGGCGCCGGACCCCCTCCCGATCCGCGGTGGACCGGCCACTTCGAGGCGACCACGACCGGTTCCCCGGCCACGGGACCGCGGATCGGGAGGTTCTCCTCGCCGCCGGGTGAGCTACCAGCCCCGTCGGCGTCCGAGCCACCGGAGGGTCGCCTCGCCCTGCGCCAGCTGGAACGCGCGCAGGGTCGGCAGCCCGGGTGGCGACGGAAGTCGGGCGGCGTCGAGGAAGAACGCGCAGAAGCCGGCGAGCACGGTGTCGACCGTGTCCCCGGGGACGCCGGCCAGCCGCGGGCTGGTCGCGACGAGGGTGTCGACGTCGGCGTCGACGCAGCCGAGGAACTCGGCGTTGACGAGCAGGCTCAGGGTGTCGAGCCAGTCGGCGCCGGTGCACGCCCACGGCCAGTCGATGACCACCACCCGGCCGGTCGGCTCGATGAGCAGGTTGTCCGCGCGGATGTCGAGGTGCACGAGGGTCTGCCCGGCGACGGCGTCCGCGCTCGAGGACGCCAGGTCGCGCAGGTCTGCCAGGCGGTCGACGACCGCGGGCGCGACCCCGGACGGGTCGGCGGCGACCCGCTCGAAGCCGGCGAACATCTCTCGCAGGACGTCGTCGGCGCGCTCGGCGTCCGTCATCGGGTTCGGGCTGCAGGTCTCGGCGAGCCGGTCGAGGGCGCCGAGGCAGGCCAGGAGGTCCGCCGCGGTCCACGGCTCCGCCGGGTGCCGCCCCTCGACGTCCTCGAGGACGAGTGCCACCCAGTCGCCGTCGTCGTAGGAGCCCAGCAGCCGGGGAGCGGGCGCGTCGGGCGGGAGCGCCGAGGCGCGAGCGACCTCGCGGCGGTGGATGTGCGGCGACTCGGGATCCTGCGCGCTGCTCACCGCCTTGGCGAAGACGCGGCGTCCGTCGGCCAGGAGCAGCCGATCGGCCGAGCCGGGTGAGAACCCGCCGGGTTGGCTCACCGCCGACACCACAGGCTCCCCGGCGATCCCGGCGATGGCGCGGCGCACCTCGGGGGGCAGGTCGGGCCACTGGACGCGGGGCATGCCGACGTTTCTACTGGGGCGCACACCCCCGTCGCAAGGCACTTTTCCGCGGGGTACCGAGCACACGACGGCCCCGCACCCGCCCGATCTGCAGGCGACCGGGCGGGTCTGTGCCGTCACGGTCAACGACCCCGCCGATCGCCTGCAGTTTCGGCGCTTCTCGCGCGCCCCGCTCACTCGGCGGGCATGTCCCCCGCGAGCAGCCGGTAGACGTCGCGGCGAGCGGCGTCCAGGATGCGGCGGACGGCCTCGATCTGGTCGCGGTCGCCGGTCATCACGACCTGCTGCACCGCCATGGCCAGCTGCCGGACC
>DATAKK010000037.1:0-14126 GCA_036261615.1 Propionibacteriaceae bacterium
GGCCCGGTCGATGGGGCTCGGGGCCTCGGCGCCGGTGTTGGGCCCCTCGGACCCCTCCTCGTACTGGTAGCCGGCGCGCCCCCGGATGCGCTGGTCGCCGCCGGAACAGAAGGCCCAGCCTCCGTCTTTGGCCGAGGGACCGTTGCCGGTGAGCAGGACGCAGCCGACGTCGGCGGACATCCGGGCATGGTCGAGGGCGGTGTACAGCTCGTCGACCGTGTGCGGGCGGAAGGCGTTGCGTACCTCGGGACGGTTGAAGGCGATCCGCACCGCGGGCACGTCCTTGGCCCGGTGGTAGGTGATGTCGGTGAACTCGAAGCCCTCGACGGCGTCCCACAACTCGGGCTTGAACGGCTGGCTCATGGCCCGAATCTAGTGCCGCGTCGCCCGGGACGCCGCACAGCACCAGCACAGCGGGAGCGGGCACACTGGATGCCATGAGCACGGCGATCAGCCCCCGCGGGGCCGGGCGGGCGACCAACTTGAACCGGCGCGCGTCCACCCTGCCCGGCGCGGTGACGATCATCGGGGCGTTGCTGGCCCTCATGTGGCTGCTGGAGGGCGTCGACCAGCTCAGCGGGAACGCGCTCGACGAGTTGGCCATCCGCACCCGGGACGCCGGCGACCTCTGGTCGATCCTCACCGCCCCGTTCATCCACTTCGGCTGGGGACACCTGGAGGCCAACTCCATCCCCTTCCTCGTCCTCGGCATCGTGGTGCTGCTCGGCGGCCTGTGGCGCTGGCTCACCGCCACCGTCATCCCGACGATCACGTCCGGGCTCAGCGCCTGGCTGCTCAGCGCCCCGCACACCGTCACCGCCGGGGCGAGCGGGCTGATCTTCGGCTGGCTCACCTATGTGCTGGCCCGCGGGATCTTCTCCCGCAACTGGCGCCACATCGTCGTCGGGCTGGTCGTGCTCGCGGTCTACGGCGGGGTGCTGTGGGGGCTCCTGCCCCAGGCGAGCGGCATCAGCTGGCAGGCCCACCTGGGTGGCGCGGTGGGCGGCGTCCTGGCGGCCTGGCTGGTCGAGACGAGGTCCCGCCGCCGCGTAATCTGACCGTCATGCGACCTGACCAGCTCGAACTCATCGTCCGGCCCTCCCACCTGCGGGTGCATCCCGACGGCAGCTGGGCGGTGGTGGCCACGAGCCGCCCGAGTTTCGACACCGACGGCTACGTGGGTCAGCTGTGGCGGATCCCGCTCACCGGTCACGGGGCTCCCCGCCGGCTCACGCGCGGCCAATCCGACTCCAGCCCGCAGTTCTCACCCGACGGGCGACTGATCGGCTTCCTGCGTCCCGACGGCGACGGCAAGCCGCAGCTGCACGTGGTCGAGGCGGGCGGCGGCGAGCCGCTCAAGCTCACCGACCAGAAGCTCGGGGTGAGCGAGTTCGACTTCTCCCCCGACTCGCGCTCGATCGCATTCATCGCCCGCGTCCCCGACGACGGGCGCTACGGAACGCTCGAGGGCGTGAGCGCCAACCAGGAGGACCCCCGGCACTTCACCGGCGTCCAGATCCGCATGAACGGCGTCGGCTTCACCACCGACAAGCGCCAGCACGTGTTCCTCCTGCACCTGCCCGACCTGGACGCCGAACCGCCCCTGAAGCCGGTCGGCCGGGTCGCCAAGCAACAGGCCGATGCGGCGAAGGGGGCCGAGCCGGCCCCGTCGGTGCTCGTGCCGCACGCCACGCAACTCACCGCCGGCGACTACGACGCCACCGGGGTGACCTTCAGCGCCGACGGCAGGCACCTGCTGTTCACCTCCGCCCGGCACGAGTCCCGCGACCGCGACCTGGTCACCGACATCTACGAGCTGCCGCTCGCCGGGGGCGAGCCCATCTCGATCACCCCCGGGGGCCCGGTCTCCACCGGTCACCCGGTGGTGAGCGGCGCGACCCTGTACGCGCTCGGCGAGGAGCTCGGCGAGTCCGGGCGCGGCTTCGTCGGCGCCCTCACCGGCGTGTTCACGGTGTCGGGTGGCCGGGCCACGCGGCTCACGGACGCCGCCACCGCGTCGGTGACCGACCTCGTCGCCGGCGAGCGTGACACAGCCCTGGCGATCGTCAACGTCGAGGGATCCGGGGTGGTGCACCGGCTGCGCGCCGACGGCGGCGACGACGAGCTGCCCGCGCCCGGATCGGTGCTCGAGGTCGCCGAGATCCCGGGGACGCCGGACGTCGCGGTCATCCTCGCCGACGAGACGAGCGAGGGCGAGGTCGTCCGGCTGGGTCCGCTGGGCGACGCCACCGTCATCACCGACTTCTCCCGCCGGCTGCGGGAGGAGACTGCGCCGGTGCGCCCCCAGGAACTCCGCAGCACCAGCGACGACGGCTACCAGGTGCAGGGGTGGGTGTTCGTGCCCGCGGGCGAGGGACCGCACCCCGTGCTGCTCAACATCCACGGCGGCCCGGCGGCGTCCTACGGGCCGGCCTGGTTCGACGAGGCCCAGGTGTACGTGTCCGCCGGCTACGCCGTGGTCATGTGCAATCCGCGGGGCGCCGACGGCTACGGGGCGACCCACGTCAGGGCGATCCAGCGGAACTTCGGTGACCGCGACATGGCCGACATCCTCGGGTTCCTCGACCACGCCGTGGCCACCGTGCCGGGGCTCGACGGGTCGCGGGTCGGCGTCATGGGCGGCTCGTACGGCGGGTACATGACCGCGTGGATCATCGCCCACGACCACCGGTGGGCCGGTGCGATCGTCGAGCGCGGCTTCCTCGACCCGTGGGGCTTCGTCGGCGCGTCCGACATCGGCTGGTTCTTCCCGCAGGAGTACAACGGCACCGACAAGGCGGCCATCGACGCCCAGAGCCCGATGCTGCTCACCGACCGGGTGACCACGCCGACGCTCGTGCTGCACAGCGAGCAGGACCTGCGCTGCCCGCTGAGCCAGGCGCTGCAGTACTACACCCAGCTCAAGCTCGGCGGCGTCGAGAGCGAGCTGCTGGTGTTCCCCGGCGAGACGCACGAGCTGTCGCGCTCGGGCACGCCCTGGCACCGCCGGCAGCGCTTCGAGGCGATCCTCGACTGGTGGAAGCGGCACCTGCCGGTCGAGGGCTGACCCCGATCCTGCGAAACGTGCACCACCTGCCACACCCTGCCCTCCTGGGCGGGTGTGTGGCAGGTGGGGTCAATTTCGCAGAACCGCCGGAGGGTCAGCGGCGTCCCAGGTCGGGGACGTTGCTGATCACCACGTCGACCCCGAGGCGGGCCATGGCGGCGAGGTCGTCGGGCGAGTTCACCGTCCACGTGTTCACCCGGACGCCGGCGTCGTGGCAGCGCTCGACGGCGTCCGGCATCAGCCGCAGCGCCCGGTGGTACGGGTGCACGGCGGACGCTCCCAGGTGCCGGGCGTAGTCCCAGATGTCGACGAGCGGCTCGACCACGAGGACGCCGGTGGGCGCGGCCGGGTCGGCGTCCCGGATCGCCCGGAGCGTGTGGTGGTTGAACGACGACCAGACCACCCGGTCGGACATGCCCATGTCGGCCGCGAGAGCCAGCGCCTGCGCGGCCATGCCCGGGTAGGGCTCCTCGGAGTCCTTGAGCTCGACGTTGACCAGCAGGCCCGTCGGGCGCATGAGCTCGAACACCTCGGCCAGCAGCGGGATGCGGGTGCCGGCGAACGCCTCCATCCCATGGGAGAAGTCGAGGCTCCGCAGCTCGTCGAGGGTGAGGTCGACGACGGCCCCCTCGCCGTCGCTCGTGCGCTCGACCGTCTCGTCGTGGCACACGACCAGCTGCCCGTCGGCCGAGCGCTGCACGTCGAGCTCGATGCCGTCGGCGCCGGCGCGCGCCGCCAGTTCGAACGCGGGCAGCGTGTTCTCGGGCGCCCGGTCGCTCGCCCCGCGGTGGGCCCACACCTGCGGGCTCATTGCTGCACGCTCCGTCGAGCGTCCGACACCGGCGGGTAGAGGGCCGCCTCGCTCGCCCAGTCGGCGTCCGTGAACGGGCCGGCCCAGGGCAGCGGCTCGGGCGAGGGGACCGACTGGAACCGGCCGTCGGGGTGGGTGATCAGCCGCAGCGACCGCCAGGGCGACCCGGTGGCCGCGTAGTAGAGGTCCTTGTGCACGCCGAGATGCTCCCCGAGGTCGGGCGGGAGCGGCAGCTCGAGCTCCCGCGGGTCACCGGTGGCGGGGTCGACCAGATGGACGCCGAACTCCCGGTGGGTGCCGACCTGGGAGGCCCAGAGCAGGACGCCGAGGGCCCCGCTGCCGAGGGGGGCGAGCAGGTCGGCGAGCTCCTGGTCGAGGACGACCACCCGGTGCGCCGGGCGGGGCCGCCAGAACAGCCGGACGTCGAACTCGGCGAGCGTGAGGGCCAGCGTCTCGAGCCGCTGCCCGATGAGTTCGGGGGCGTCGGTGTCGGCCAGCACGACGACGTCGTAGCCCGCGAACCGGCCCCCCTCACCCCAGCTGTCGGCCTGGCCGGAGCGCACCGCCCACAGGGCCGAGTCGGCCAGCCGGTCGAGCCAGGCGGCGAGGGCGTCCTCTCCGGGCGGCGGCTGCTCGTAGGCCAGCACGAGGCGGCCCTCGGGGCTCACGGCCACCGTCTCGGGCACCAGCAGGTGGACCGGTTCGTCGCTCACGCCCGCCACCCTACCGAGGCGCCGGGCGGCCGCCGGTCGCGGCCCGCAGCAGTTCCGACCGGACGCCGGTGAGCGCCTGCGGACCCGCCCACACCGCCCGGATCCACCGGGACAGCTCGAGGTCGACGGCCACCCGCCGGAGCAGGCCGGACGCCACGGCGTCCGCGACCGCCAGCCGGCTGAGGACGGCCGGGGCGGTGCCGGCCAGGGTGGCGACCCGCACGGCGGCGTTGCTGGCGAGCTCGAGCGCGGGAGCGACGACCTCGGCGTCCGGGCCGAGCGTCTCGCGCAGCGCCCGCTCGAGGACGTCACGGGTGCCCGACCCGCGCTCGCGGACGACGAGGGGGGTGGCGGCGAGTTCGCCGGCCGTCACCGGGCGCTGCCTGCGGGCCCACGGGTGGCCGGGCGCGACCACCGCGACCAGCTCGTCGCGGGCGACGATCCGGCTGTGCAGGCCCCGGAGGGTGCCGGCGGTCTCGACGAACCCGAGGCCGAGGTCGCCCGAGCGGACGCCGTCGAGCACCCCCGCGCTGTTGAGCACCCGGATGTCGATCTGGGCCTGCTCCCCCGTCGACCTCAGCCCAGCGAGCCAGCCCGGCAGCAGGTATTCGGCGACGGTCTGGCTGGCCGCGACGACCAGCCGGTTGCCCGGCGCGCCGGCGAGCGCCGCGGCGCCCCGTTCCAGGTCGTCCATGGCGGCCAGCACGGTGCGGGCCCAGCCGGCCACCGCCAGCCCGGCCGGCGTCAGGGTCGAGCCCTGGGGACGCCGGACGAGCAGCGTGAGGCCGAGGGTGCGTTCCAGCCGGGCCAGCGAGCGGGACGCGTTGGGCTGGGCGACCCCGACCTGCCGGGCAGCAGCCCCCAGGCCGCCGTGGTCGGCCACCGCGACGAGCAGGGCCAGCGCGCTGAGTTCCGGGGATGCCATATGCGCAGGATATGCCCTGGTAGCCATATCAGTCCTGGTATGAGTGCTCGTCAGGGGGAAGGGTGGGAGCATGCCCACCGAGACCATCGCCCCGCAGGAGTCCGACACCGGCCACTGTCCGAGCGTGCCGGCGTCCCCATCGCGCCGGCACATCCTTCCCGGCCTGGCCGTCGCCCTCGTCGTCGCCGTCCTGGCCACCCTGCTCGGCCAGTGGCTGCCGGTCATCGGCGGCCCCGTCTTCGGCATCGTGCTCGGCGGGCTCGTGGGCCAACTCGTGCTGCGCCGTCGGGCACAGGAACGGCTCGCCCGGCGCCTGGACCCGGGGCTGAAGTTCGCGGCGAGGCCGCTGCTGCAGCTCGCGATCGTCGTCCTCGGCACCGGGCTCTCGCTGCAGCAGGTGGCGCGCGTCGGCGGGTCGTCGTTCCCGGTGATGGTCGGCACCCTGGTCGTGGCCCTCACCGGCGCGGCGCTGGTCGGACGCCTGCTGGGCGTCGAGTCGGACGCCCGGACGCTCATCGGCGTCGGCACCGGCATCTGCGGCGCCTCCGCGATCGCCGCGACCACCGCCGCGATCCGGCCGCGCGAGCGCGACGTGGCCTACGCGATCGGGACGATCTTCACCTTCAACATCGCCGCAGTCTTCCTCTTCCCGGTGGCCGGCCACCTCATGCACCTCAGCGGCCACTCCTTCGGCCTGTGGGCCGGCACCGCCGTCAACGACACGAGCTCGGTGGTGGCCACCGCCTACAGCTACGGCCAAGGTTCGGGCCCCTACGCGATCGTCGTGAAGCTCACCCGCTCGCTCATGATCGTGCCGATCGTCGTCGCCTTGTCGATCCTGCGGAACCGGCGGCGGACGGCGTCCGGTGAGGCGGCCCGGGTGCCGTGGCGGCGGATCGTGCCGGGGTTCATCCTCGGGTTCGTCGCGGCCGCCGCGCTCAACTCGCTCGGGCTGGTGCCGGCCGGCTGGCACGGGGGCCTGGGCAACACCGGCGCGTTCCTCATCACCGCGGCCCTGGCCGGTATCGGCCTGGGTCTCGACCTCGGCGAGATGCGCAGGGCCGGCGTCCGGCCGCTGCTGCTGGGCGCGATCCTGTGGGTGCTCGTGGCCACCTCGAGCCTCGGCCTGCAGGCGCTCACCGGCACCCTCGGCTGAGAGTCAGCAGCTGTAGTCGCCGTCGAGCGCACCGAACCACTGGGTGAGGCTCACCCGGCCCCCGGTGAACGTGGGGCGTCCGCACCGCGACCTCGCCGCGCCCAGGCTGGGCGCCCCGGGGACCCACGTGGCGAGCCGGTGCAGCGAACCGGCCCGGGAGCCACCGGTGATCGCGTCCCACTGCCACTGCGTCGAGTAGACGCCGATGCGGCGCACCCCGGCGTGCCGCAGTCCGGCGACCATCCCCTGGAGGACCGCGACGTTCATCTCCCGGTGGCCCCGCCACAGGCTGCTGGTCTCGACGTCGAGCCACCACCCGTAGTGGGACGGGGCGTCGGAGACCCGGACGTGGTGCTGCTGCCGGTCGAGGCTCCTCGCTGTCCGCCGCAGCCACGCGGCGTCCTGGGTGGCGCGCTGGTAGCCGTAGCGCCAGGAGCAGGCGCGGGAGACCTGACCGATCCGCACCGTGCGCCGGTGAATGTGCACGCGGGTGGTGTAGCAGGGGCCGTACGGCGTGCGGCCCGACGTGGGCCAGTCACGCACCGGCCGGCCGTGGTACATGCTGCCGGGCGCAGCGGTGTTCACGTAGAGCGAGACGCGTGGCTGCCGGGTGCGGCCCCTCGCCGCGGTCAGCGCCCAGTACAGCTCGCTCTGCCGGTAGGACGGGTAGGCCGACGAGGTGCCGAAGCACGGGTTGAGGGTGTTGGCCACGCCGTCGTTGACCCCGACGACGGCGAACGAGGTGCTCCTCGGGAGCCGGCGTCCGCACTGCGGGTAGGAGACGTCGATGCCCCGGGGCACGGGGGGACGGCGGGGCGCGGCGTGCCCATGGTGGTGGGTGGCGGCGAGGGCCGGCGTCGTCCCCGCGGCGAGCACGGCGACCGCGACGACCGAGCCGAGAATGGCCCCCGCCGCGCGGGAGATGTGGACGGATGCACGCATTGTCGTTCCCAACCTCGTTGTGGCCCCGACCTCGTGACAGGCGACCGACGACCCGCGAGGGACGTGCCCGCCTCGGACGACCGTACGCTGGGCGTATGAAACGGCGGGGAGACACGCTCTGGCTCGTCGCGCTCTACGCGGTCGCGATGGCCTACCTCGAGTCGGCGGTGGTGGTGTATCTCCGCCGCATCTACGGCATCACCGACCTCACGACGAGCCTCACGCGGTTCGACCCGCAGATCTCGGCGATCGAGGTGGGACGCGAGGCGGCGACCCTCGTCATGCTGGTCGCCGTCGGGTGGCTCGCCGGCGGCCGCAGCAGGCAGTCGCGGATCGGGCACCTGTTCGTCGCCTTCGGCGTGTGGGACATCTTCTACTACGTCTGGCTGCACGTGTTCATCGGCTGGCCGGCGTCCCTGCTGGCTCCCGACCTGCTCTTCCTCATCCCCGCGCCCTGGTGGGGACCGGTGCTGGCCCCCTCGCTCATCGCGCTGCTCATGGTCGTCGGCGGGGTGCGGGCGGTGCAACTGGCCGATCGCGGCGTCCGAGCGCGGGCGTCGGCGGCGACGATCTCACTGCTCGCCGTCGGGTGCGTGCTCATGCTCGTCGCGTTCCTGTGGGACGCGCTGCGCATCCTGCCGGCGGACGCCGCCCAGTTGGCGGCCGTGAAGCCGACCCCCTTCCTCTGGCCGCTCTACCTCGCCGGGCTGGCCGCCGCCGTGGCCTCGGTGTGGCGGATGACGTTCCCCGGCGCGCTCGATCGTGCGGACGCCGGCGGGCTCGCCCCGGTTCAGCCCGCGTCCGGCTCGCTCCTGCCGATCGACGAGTAGGTGACGAGGAACGGGCCAACGTCGAACGCGCTGCCGTACAGCTCCTCGTAGGAGCGCTGGGCGTTGATCGCCCCGTCCCATGCATCGGGAAACCTGCTCATGTCACGGCCGACCGACGCGATGTCGAGCGTCATGTGGTCACCCGCGGGGCTCATGATCTTCGACCGGCCACCACCACGGGCACGAAACCTCCGCCCGCCCCGCCTGACCCGAATTGCGCCACCTTAGTCACGACCTGGGGAATGCTGCCACGAGTAGGTGGCAGTTTCCACTCGTACCAGCCGAGCGGCACGAAGGCTCGGGCTTTTCACTTCCAGTCCGGCCTCCGGACGTACCGGACGTCTCAAACTATCCGCGCTCCATGAAAATCGCCGTCCACAGGTCGCTGATGCGTCGGGTCCACACGACTTGGTAACGCAAGGAGGTCAAGACCCCAGGCGGATTTGGCCAGCCCACTTGACTGGCACCTCCACGCAGCACCAGAACAGGTGCAGAATCACTCAGCATTCGGGCGACCTCGTCTCTAGGGCGAGCACCTGGCCAGACGTAGTTGCTATCCACGCGTTCGACAAGCAAGAGGTTGTCAGCCAGCATTCCCGGAGCCACAGGTGCAACACCGTCCGCATCCGCTCCCGACAAAACAGTCACATGCAGGCCAGGGTATTGACGAGCCAGAGTTGAGGAGACTTGAAGTGCGGGGCGAGGATCACTGCCGTGACCCCGGGGCTCCCGGAGCCTCATGTTCGGAGGCACGAAGAGCAGAAACAAAAATGCAGCCAGCGCGAGTATGAGAATGACCGCGAGCAGAGCCATGAGCACGCTGGACCTGTATCTAGTCCACGAGGACGCTATCGCACGGGCGACGCCCCCTATTCCAGCACCAATTATCATGGAAAGTGGGACGATAACCGGGAGCCAATATCGTGACTGCATCAAATTGGGTCGCCACAGCGCCAGACCGAAACCTAGACCGATAGTCCCCAGAAACCAAGTAAGTACGATCAGCAAATAGTCACTCGTCATCACGTCAGCTTGGCTCTTCGTCCATGCTTCGCGCGCAAGCTCAATGACTGCAATTAGCACAAAAAAGAGCAGCGCGATGCAGGGCACTTCGGGCCTTGTAACCATAGGGAGAACTGCATACGTGATCACCCGGGCGCCGCCGAGGACCGTGACCTGTTCATGGTGCGCCCCCCCCGTGCCGCGAGACATGATGGCGAGAGTAGGGTAGACGACAATGAGACCGGCCAACCCCATGGCCCGGGCGGTCCTACCTGCCGCTCGTCGGCGTACCAGAAGGGGCTCCCGAAGGCTTCCGCGGGGACTGGCGCACGTCGCCAGAAGTTGAAGCGGCCACTGCAGAAGGCCGTACAGATGTATTGACGCAGTTACAGCCAGGACAAACGCGTAAACCGTTTGGGCATTATGACCAGCCCGGCGACCCCGTACCTCTTGCGAGAGAAAAGGGGCCAGTTCTCTAGAGCGATCCCAGGCTAGCCAACAAAGTGCAGTGGCGAGGATCAGCAACGCATAGGGTCGGGCGTCTTGGGCGGCAGCGCTCATTCCCGGCAGTGCAGTAAGGGTAAGAGCTGAAAGTAAAGCTGACGTCCGCCCCCTGTGTCGAGCGACAATTGTATAAACACTGGTCACCGCGAATGCTCCCGCAGTGGCAGACAGGGATCGAACCACTCCTATGCTATAGGGGGCACCCAATACTACGCGCAGTGTTTCCGACCATACCTTGGCCACCGCGTAGTAAGGGAGGAGCGGAGCGTCTCCGCTATCCCAAAGCAAGCCGAGCTGAGTCCATGTACGCAGCAGGTCCCGGTAAGTCACTCCCTCATCATTGCTTGGAAAGGGCCGCGCGATCCGCCAGAGGAACCACCCCAACGATACCGACCAAACCGCAGTTCCAACTAAGGCCCCCCGGAGGCGCTTGGTCCTCCCCCTCGTGGGCGCCCACCAAAAAGCGCACAGGGAGATGCTCTGTTGCCCACTGGGCGCAGCAGACTGTGACACGGCGCCAAGCGTATGCGCCTGGCGAGGCCCAGCAAGGCCAGAGGCCATGTCTCTTGCCATTCGAGGTGTAAGCGGGTGACCTCCGGCTCAAGGTTGGGGCGCGCCGTGCGGGGCCTCCTAGGATGAACGTTCCTACAGGTGGCCATCCGGAAGACCCGGGCGCGTCCGCCCTACCCTCCCTCGCCCTGGCCTGACCAGACTATGTGTCGACGACGCTCGAAAACGAGGCCATAGCGACGGGGTGGTTTCCAGCGATCGATGCAACGAGAGCTTGAGTCTGGAGGTCTTCGTTGTCTACTCGTCGTATTCCGAAGGAGCCCGGCCGTCGGCCCAAGTCGTTGGCCCGACAGCGGTTAATGGAGTTGCTAGCTCGGGGCGTGTCGTTGCGGGCCGCTTGCGTCGAGGTCGGCGTGAGTCGGTCTGCTGGCCAGATCTGGAAGAACGGCACCACGGTCCGGCTGCGGGATGGCAGGGTCAAGGTCGTGCCACCACTGGAGCCTCTCGCTGCTCGACCGATCTCGCCGAGGTTCCTGTCTGAGGAGGAACGAGTTCGGATCGCCGACATGGCCAGCCGCGGCGACGGGCCGACCGTGATCGCCCAGGCGCTGGGCAGGTCGCCATCCGCCATCAGCCGTGAGTTGCGGCGCAACCTGCACGTGACTGGCCAGTACCGCCCTTCCACGCGCACGTCCTGGCGGCGCAGCGACGGCGACGCCCCAAACAGCCAAGCTCGCCAGCAACTCCGAGTTGCGCGGGTTCGTCAGGGATCGGCTGGCGCAGCGATGGAGTCCGCAACAGATCAGCCGCGCGTTGCGCACCGCTCATCCCGACGCGCCGGCGATGCGCCTGTCGACCGAGAGAGCATCTACCTGGCGCTCTACCGACCGGGGAACGACCTGGTCAGGAAGCCGACCCCACTAAGGACAGGCCGAGATCATCGACGAGCGCATGCCCGCCACATCCGGGCGGGACGCAGATTCGCCCAACCCATGGTCAGCGTGCACGAGCGGGGCTTCGACGCCACGGACCGCAGCGTCGCCGGGCATTGGGAGGGCGACCTGATCGTCGCCCCGAATCACCGCTCCGGGATCGGCACCCTCGTCGAGCGGCAGACCCGCTACACCAAACTCCCACACCTGTCCGCCCAGGACTCTGTGACCGCTACGCCGCTCTGGTCCGGGCCTTGGTGCAGTTGCCGCCGTCCCTGCGCAGGAGCCTGACCTGGGACCAGGGCACCGAGATGGCCAGGCACCTCGACGTCGCGGCGGACGTCGGCCTCAAGGTCTTCTTCTGCGACGCCGCCAGCCCCTGGCAGCGCGCACCAACGAGAACACCAACGGACTCCTGCGCCAGTACTTCCCCAAGTCCACAGACCTGTCGGTACATACCCCCAACGACCTCCTGCGGGTCGACCAGGAACTCAATCAGCGACCTCGAATGGTCCTCGGCGACCACAGCCCCGCCGAGCTGTTCGAGGCACTGCTAACCTCTCCAGAACAACCGTCGTTGCGATGACCGCTGGAAACCACCCCGTCGCATGGGCCCCAGATTCGAGCGTCGTCGACACTATGTTCTTCGACAGACTCGATCAGCTCGGATTGGAGCTCGTCGGGCAGCTCGACTAGCGTAATCCTACGGTGCTGGCGTGCGGGTCAATCCGCTACGGCGTCTGATCCGCGTGGGCACCTGGCCTTGTTCGCGCACCGAGTTCGGCCCCTTCTGCGGCACGATCCACCCGACCACCCAGATCACGCGCCAGCCGAGGCGATCCGTCCAGGCCTCGTTGTCCTGAAGCGTTGGGGCCCCCCGATGAATGGCGGCCGACGGCGCCGGCGCCCACAGCGCTCTTACCGAATCCTTCAACGCCGCCTTGAAACGAGAAGTCCGAAAAGACGCGGCCTGCGGGGCCGGCGCACTCAGCTGCCGTCGGGAGGTCTTCAAACGCTCACCTACAGCATCCGACACCGGCACCCTCTGCGGCTATCTGTCCCCATCCACCTACGAGGGGCCGCCAGGGCCGCTACGCCGCAAGCCACGCATCACACCACGTGTTCAAGAACCAGGGGCACTGCCGGCGTCGGCGGGCTAGGCGCTTCCCTCAGCCAAGGATAGTATGCCGACACTTGGCCGCACCTTCATGCGACCGAGGGGCGCCCGACTCACGCTTCTGAACCATTGTCGGCCGCCAACTTCGGGGGAGAGAATGGGGATTCGTTCTTGTTGGATCCGATTTGCTGGCGTTGCGGATGCACCGCACCAATTGAGTTGAGCGCCGAGTACCCGATGGGCATGAACTTTGCGCCGGTGCAGCACTATCAGCAGCGCGATGGGGTGGTAATAGCCACGGCATACGCATGCGCTGAACACGCGGCTGCTGTGGCCGCCGAACTGGAGGCGCTCACTGTGCCGCTGCTCCGTCAAGGGCCGGATGCAGTGCCGACCTCGACGGTAGGGTACCCCGATAGTGTCACAGCTAAAGAGGTGTCGAGTGTTGACGGGTGAGAGCAACTTGGCGTGGGAACGCCGATGACCACCTGCATGGAAGGCCGCCGAGCGCCACTGCCCGACCCCGCCCCTGAGCGTCTTCGTCGATGGTGCTAGCGTGCATTCTTGTCGGGGCCGCTGCTGCGCGGAGGACTCCTCAGTTCAGATTGTTCCGCAGACCAGAGTGTTCGGCTCCTACGACAACGGTGGCACCCGCTTCCCCCCGTAGCGGGTGCCACCGCCTGGCCGTTGGCGATGAGCTGGCCGCGGCGGTTCTCCGTATTTTCGCGGTCGACGGTGAACGCGCCCCTGTCGCTCCACTCCTGGAGGGTGAAGGACCAAATACACCGCAGGCCCGCCCCGAGAGTCCGGCACCGGGTGGGATTCGAGATTGCGGACTGGCTCTGGTTTGCCCGGTTGGCTGCCAGATTGTTTTGATGAGGGGGCCTGAACTGCCCGGGATGTCCGGTTCGGAGACCGGATTGTTTCTCACCCTCAGTTCGCGACTGAGTGACCGCCCCCGAGTGTCCGCGGACTTCAAACCCTGGGAAGGCTGGGGGCATGTCAGGGAACACGTCGAAGCGGCATCTGGCATTGCCCCTGGTTCTTGGATACAGGGGGTGTGATCACGCGGCGGTTGGCAGCGTCGTGACCCGGCGGCCCCCGTAGGTGGATGGGGACAGGTAGCCGCATCAGGAGTGCCGGCGTCGGGTGTTGTAGCGGATGAGGCATTTGAAGGCCTGCCGGCTGCAGCTGAGTGCGTCGCTCCAGCAGGCCGCATCTTGCAGGACTTATCGTTTCAAAGCGGCGTTGAACGACTCGCCCATGGACCGGGCGACTCCCACCAGGGAACAGAGCTTGGCGTAGTCCTGGGAGGTGTAGGCCGATCCGTGATCGGAGTGGAAGACGGCCCCAGGCAAGCGACCCCGGGGTGGCGGTTGAAAAACGAACCTGCCGCCGGCACGGGGCCGACGGCAGGTCGTGGGTGAACGGGGGGAGAGTCAGCGCTCCCCGTGGCCCACGCGCTCCCCGGTGGCCGGGTTGAGGAACAACCGGTCGCCGTGCGGGTGCGAGAAGTCGAACATGTTCGTGATCGACCCGCCCCACGTGTCGGCGGACCCTCCCGGGATGCGCTCGCCGTGCAGCCAGTTGTCCTCGATGAAGCTCACCACCGAGGTC
>DATAKK010000001.1:0-8078 GCA_036261615.1 Propionibacteriaceae bacterium
GAAGACAACCGTTCCAACCCACAGTCCCCGCCGCCTCACCCGCACGGCCTGGGCCTTCCTCGGCCCGTTCGCCGTGTTCTACGTGCTGTTCCTCGTCTGGCCGGTCATCTACATGGTGATCAGCAGTTTCTTCAACACCGCGCTCGTGCACCGCGGGATCGGCAGCTTCGCCGGCCTCGCGAACTACCGGGAGATGCTTGGCAAGCACGAGTTCTGGGTGGCGATGTGGAACACCATCTACTTCACCGTCCTCACCGTGCCGCCCCTCGTCATCATCTCGTTCATCCTCGCCGTGCTCGCCAACCGGGTGCAGCGGGGCCAGTGGTTCTTCCGGTTGGCGTTCTTCCTGCCGTTCATCCTGCCCTCGGCGGCGATCGCCCTGATCTGGAGCTACATCTTCACCCCGGCCACGGGCCTCTGGGCCACGGTGCAGGGCTGGTTCGGTGACGCCAACCCGCAGTCGGTCCTGGGCACGCCCAACCTGGCGATGATCGGCATCGCCATCACCACGATCTGGTGGACGATCGGCTTCAACTTCGTGCTGTTCCTCGCCGGCCTTCAGGACATCCCCCGCGAGTTGTACGAGGCGGCCGCGGTCGACGGCGCGTCGACGTGGCAACAGATCAAGGGCATCACCGTCCCGCTGCTCGCCCCGACCACCGGGCTGGTCATCCTGCTGCAGATCATCGCCAGCCTGAAGATCTTCGACCAGGTCTACCTGATGACCGGCGGCGGCCCAGGGATCAGCACGGAGGTCGTGCTGGGCCTGGTGACCAACACCGCCTTCACCGACTACCGGGTCGGCGCGGCCGCCGCCGCGTCCGTGCTGCTGTTCATCGTCATCCTGATCGTGACCCTCGTCCGCGAGGTCATCGAGCGGGCACAGGGCAAGAGGGGAATGTGACATGAGCGTCCAAGTCAAGACGTCCGGCCGCGGCGGAGTGGGAGTCGCACCCACCGCCCCCAGTGCCATGCGGACCTCGCGACGGATCCAGTCCGACAGCCGGGTGTTCGACGGCGTCAGCTGGGTCGTCCTCATCGTGGCCGCCATCGCCTGGCTCATCCCGAGCCTGTGGGCCCTGAAGACCTCGTTCACGAGCAACGGCACCTCCGCCGTCGGCGCCCAGGCGATCCTTCAGGACTGGCACCTCACGCTCGACTCCTACGTGACGCTGATCAAGGGCGGCGACCTGTGGAACTGGTACCTCGCCTCGGCCGTCACCGGCGTCGTCACCGTGTTCCTCACCGTGTTCACCTGCTCGCTGGCCGCGTTCGCCCTGTCGCGGATGGACTTCGCGGGCAAGAAGTGGGCGATGGGGGCCATCCTCATCGGGATCATGATCCCCGGCCAGGTGCTCATCGTCCCGCTGTTCGCCGAGCTCAACCAGATGGGCATCCTCGGCACCTACTGGGCGGTCATCCTCCCGCAGGTTCCGTCGGTCATCGCGGTCTTCGTGTTCAAGCGCTTCTTCGACGGGCTGCCCCGCGACTTCGAGGAGGCCGCCCGCATCGACGGCGCGAGCTGGTGGAAGGTCTACACCTCGATCATCCTGCCGTTGGCCCGACCGGTGCTCGCCGCGATGTCGATCGTCACGTTCGTGTGGGTGTGGAACAACCTGCTCCTCCCGCTGTTCGTGCTGTCGAACCCGAAGCTCATGACCATCCCCGTCGGCCTCGCCACCGTGCAGGGCTCGTTCGGGCAGCGGGTCAGCGACATCCAGGCGTCCTCGATCCTGGGCGCCCTGCCGCTGGTCGTGCTGTTCCTCATCTTCCAGCGCCAGGTCGTCGAGGGCGTGGCCGGAAGCGGGCTCAAGGGCTGAATCCTCCTCCCACAGGCGGAACGGGTGCGTGTGTCCCTCGGGGCCACGCACCCGTTCCGCGTCCCGACCCGCCCCGGGACGCCCCCCGCCCCCCGACTTCTGCGAAACGTGCTCCACCTGCCACACCCCGCCCTCCTGGTGAGGTGTGTGGCAGGTGAGGCGAATTTCGCAGGGAAGCCGGGCCGTGGCCGCCCGCCGGGGTGTCGGGACGCCGCCCGGCCCCCGTCGACTCCGGGGCCATACTTCATCCCGTGACGACGCTGCTGCACTACCTGGGTCTGGCCATCAACGTCGTGGTGACGATCCTCGTCCTGTGGCTCGCCCTGGCGATCTACCGGCAGCTCGTCAAGTCCCTCCCCCGGGCGAGCGGCGACGCGGAGCTGGCGGACGTCGTCCAGGCCCACCGCAACCGCTGGACCACCCACCGGCTCGCGGTCGCGACCGTCGACCTCCGCTCGGCGACCCCGGTGCGCACCGCGTTCGTCGGTGCCGACGCGGACACCCCCTTCGAGTTGGGCACCGCGAGCCAGGCGCTCACCGGACTGCTCGCCGCCGACGCCGCCGGACGCCGCGACGTGCAGCTCGACCGGCCGCTCACCGCGCTCGTCCCCGACATGGCCGGCCCGCTCGCCGACCGGACCCTGCGGTCACTGCTCACCCACACGTCCGGGCTGCCCGACCAGCCGACCGGGCCGGCGGTGCGGGCGGCGCTCGCCGCCCTCGTCGGGCTCGACCCGTTCCCGAGGCGCGGGCCCGACCTCGTCGCGGCGGCCTCCCGGCTGCGGCTCCGCGGAACCCGGTTCGCCCCCTCGGTGACCGGGGCGGCGCTCGCGGGACAGTTGCTCGCCCGGCAGGCCGGCTCGACGTTCCCCGACCTGCTGGAGCGGCGGGTGCTCACACCGCTCGGCCTGACCGCCACGTCGGCCCGCCCCGACGCCCACCGGATCCGTCGCGGCTGGACCTCGATCGGACGCCGCTCCTCCCCCTGGCACGCCGACGGGTACGCGCCGGCGGTCGGCGTCGTCACCACCCTCACCGACATGACCGCCCTCGTCCGGGCGCTCGCCTCGGGACGCGGCCCCGGCCACGAGGCCCTCTCCCAGCGAGGCGCCGTCGAGATCGGGCCCCACCGCGCCGCCGCGCTGCTCTGGCAGGTGGACACCGACCCTGGCAGTGGACGCCGGATCGCGTGGCAGTCTGGACAGAGCGGGGGGTACTCGGCGTATCTCGCGGTCGTGCCGGAGGCGCGGCGCGGGGTCGTGGTGCTCTCGGACTGCGCCGCGGCCCCGATCACGAAACGCCTCGGCGTCCAGGTGGCCGCCTGGTTGGGCACGACGGCCTCCTGACCCGCGGGATCTCAGGGTCGTCCGCCTCCCTCGGGCCCGTGACCTGTCTCTGCAACGATGGCAGAATTGGGCCTTGCCAGAGCGTGGGCGTTCGCCGCGCCCCACCTGCGTCCGCCGTGCCCGTATCACGCCGTGTCGGCACCCCCGACCGGTCGAGACCATGCAGCAAGCGAGCAGAGGAACTCATGGAATTCACCCTGACCATCGATCTGGACAAGCTCTCGGGCGACCGCAGCCACGAGGTGGCGCGCATCCTCCGCTACTGGGCCGGCGCGATCAAGGCGGCCGACCTGGAGCCGGGATCGGCGATGAACGTCTACGATCCCCACTTCCACCGGGTCGGACGCTGGCAGGTGACAGCCGCCCCGCCGGTCGCCGAGGAGCCCGAGCCGGAGGCACCGGTGGCGGAGCGGGCCGCACCGCCCGAGCCGCCGGAGGTTCCCGGGGCTCGCAGCGAGTAGCTGCAGGACCCGGGCGAGGGTCAGTCGACCGGCTGGCGGATCGAGCGGCTGAGGGCGTGCACCTCGTCGAGGGTCGGCGCGTAGGCGCCCGGACGGCTCACGGTGATCGCCGACGTGAGCACGGCCCGGTGCAGTGCGGGCTGCACCCGGTGCCAGTCGGCCCCGCTCAGGGCGGCGACGGCCCCGGCGGAGCCGAGTAACCCGGCCGCCACGAGGCCGGAGATCAGCCCGGCCATGAACGAGTCGCCGGCCCCCACCGTGTCGACGAGCGTGACGGCGACCGGCGGGACCGCGAGCAGGTCGAAGTCGTCGGCGAGCGCCGCGTAGGCCCCTTCGCCGCCGCGGGTGACGACCATCAGCCGCGGTCCGAGCGCCAGCCAGCGGCGCATGATCGAGTCGATCGGCTCGTCCCCGAACAGCCACGCGAGGTCCTCGTCGCTCGCCTTCACGACGTCGCTGAGGGCGACCAGCTCCTCGACCCGGTCGACGACGTCCGCGGGACGGCCCATGATGGCGGGCCGCACGTTCGGGTCGTAGGAGACCGTGCCGCCGGCCCGCTTGATCGCCCGCACCGCCTCCACCACCTGGCCGCCGCCGGGTTCGAGGGTGGCGGCGATGCTGCCGGTGTGCACGTGGGCGAACCGGCCGGCGTCCGGCAGTGGCGGCACGGACCAGTCGAGGTCGAATTCGTAGACGGCACGACCCTCGTCGTCGAGCAGGGCGTGGGCGACCGAGGTGCGGGCGGCGGCGTCCGTACCCGGCAGCACGCGGACGCCGGCCCGCTCGGCCGACCGGGCGATGCGCTGCCCGGACTCGTCGGCGCCCCACCAGGAGCCGATCCACGAGTTCTCGCCGAGCTGGGCGAGCCCGCACGCGACGTTGAACAGGCTGCCGCCGACGTGGCTGCTCGTGGAACTCACACCCGTGCGGCGGACCTCGTCGATGAGGGCCTCACCCAGGCTCAGGATCTCGGGACGCGACTGCTCGGTCATCGCCATGCTCCTCGGGGCTCGTCTGACGACGACACAGTAGCGGCCCCCACCCGGCTGCGGCGCCGGGGCTGACGGGTCAGGACGCCGGCGGCCGCATCGGCAGTTGCAGCGGACGCGGCACCGGCCGGCGTCCCAGATGCACCGCCCCGGAGGCCTCGGCCGTGAACACCCGGCCCTGGGCGGCGGCGTGCAGCGCGGTGCGGGCCTCGGCGAGCTGGCGGGTCATCACGCCGACCTGGTCCTGGAGCGACTCGATCGTCTGCTCCATGTCGAGGATGCGGCTGATGCCGTTGAGATTGATCCCCTCGTCCTGGCTCAGCCGCTGGATCAACCGGAGGCGGGCGATGTCGCGTCGGGAGTAGCGCCGGCCACGGCCCCGGGTGCGCTTGGGGCTCACCAGCCCCAGCCGGTCGTAGGTGCGCAGGGTCTGGGGGTGCATGCCGGCCAGGCCCGCGGCCACCGAGATCGTGAAGATGGGCGCGTCCTTGTCGATGATCTGCACGGCCTGGGTGCTCATCATCGCCTCCGATGCGGTCGGTGGTGCCGGACGCCGCAGCGTCCGGCACCGGTGTCAGTGCTGGAAGAGGGTGGCCCGGGGATTCAGCGGCCCGACCGCGCGCGTGTACTCCTCGAGGGCCTGACGCGCGGCGTCGGTGAGGGTGCCGGGCACCTGCACCTCGACGGTGACCAGCAGGTCGCCGTGGGTGCCGTTGGTGCGGCTCACGCCCTTGCCCCGGACGCGGAAGGTGCGGCCGTTGGGCGTACCCGCGGGGACCCGCAGGGTGACCGGCGAGCCACCGAGGGTGGGCACCTCGATCTCCGCACCGAGCGAGGCCTCGGAGAAGGTCACGGGCACCGTGAGCGTGAGGTTGTCCGCCTTGCGGCCGAACAGCTTGTGCGGGCGGACGTTGACGGTGACGTACAGGTCGCCCGCCGCTCCCCCGTTCTCACCGGGGCTGCCCTTGCCCTTGATCCGGATCTTCTGGCCGTCGGTGACGCCGGCCGGGACGCGCACCTGCATGGTGCGGGCCGAGCGGGCCCGACCGGAGCCGTGGCACACCTCGCACGGTTCGTCCACGATGAGGCCGCGACCGCGGCAGTCGCGGCAGGGTTCGGAGACCGAGAAGACGCCGCCACTCGTGGACGCCTGCATGCCGCTGCCCTGGCAGGTGGGGCACACCCGCGGGACGGTTCCGGCCTTCGCGCCCGTGCCGTGGCACGCCTGGCACGCGGCCTCGCTGACCATCTGGACGCCGACCGTGGTGCCCTCGACGGCCTGCTCGAAGTCGATGGTCACCTCGCCCTCGACGTCGGAGCCACGCCGCGGCCCGCGCTGGGTGGTGCGGCGGGTGGTGGTCGTGCCCTGCCCGAACAGCCCGCCGAACAGATCGCCGAGGCCCCCGTCGCCGCCCACGTGCATGGTGCGGAACAGGTCGTCCATGCCCGGCGCGCCGGCGGTGTTGCCGCCGCGCGGGAACCGGAAGCCGCCGCCGCCGAACAGGCTGCGGGCCTCGTCGTACTCCTTGCGCTTCTCGGCGTCCGAGAGGATCGAGTGCGCCTCGCTGGCGTCCTTGAACCGCTGTTCGGCCTGCTTGTCGCCGGGGTGCTGGTCGGGGTGGTTCTCGCGGGCGATCTTGCGGAACGCCTTCTTGATGTCCTCGGGCTTGGCGTCCTTGGAGACGCCGAGAACCTTGTAGTAGTCCTTCTCGAGCCAGTCCTTCGTGCTCATGACGTCTCCTCCTCTCCGCGTGGGGCCATGGTGCGTGGGGTCAGGGTGTCGGGGGTGGCCGCCCGGTGCCGGGCGGGCCGTGGCTCACTCGTGGTCGCCACCCTCTTCCGCGGGAGCCTCGTCGGCGGACGCGGCGGGTGCGGCGACGGCGTCCGGATCGGGGTCGCTCACCGCGACCCGGGCCGGACGCAGCACCCGGTCGTTGAGCTTGTATCCGGGCTGCATGATCTCGGAACAGGTGGTGACGGTGACGCCGGGCAGGTGGAGGTGCATGAGCGCCTCGTGCAGCCGCGGGTCGAACTCGTCGCCCTTCTCGCCGTAGGCCTCGAGGCCGTGCCGGCCGGTCACCTTGGCGAGCTCGTCGGCCACCATCTTGAAGCCGCCGGTGAGCTCGCCGTGGCTCTCGGCGAGCCAGACGGCGTCCAGCACCGGCAGGAGCTCGACGAGCACCCGTTCGACGCCTGCGCCACGGGCCTGGTCGCGGTCGCGGTCCACCCGCTTCTTGTAGTTGACGTACTCGGCCTGCAGCCGCTGCAGGTCGGCGGTGCGCTCGCCCACGAGCTGCTCCAGCTCGCGGACCCGGTCGTCGCTGCCGGACGCCGCCTCGGCCCCGGCCGCACCGGCGGTGCCCTCCGTGTCGTCGCCGAGGGCCCGCTCGGGGCCGGGCTGCTCGGCGCCCTTGGCCTCGTCGTCGCGAACGTTGTCACTCATACGGATCTCCTGGGGGCCGATGGCCCGGTAGGTCGTGTGCTCGGTGGTTGTGCTGCAAATGCTCGTGTGGTTCCAGTGTGTCGCGCGCCGGAACCGGGGCGCGGAACCGCACCGTGCGGCGTCCGGCACCGATGCGACACCGGGGAGGCGGCGGACCTCGCCGCGTCGCCTCCCCGGGTCGGGATCATCGTGGGTCCCGGCTCACCTTCGGATGCGGGTCACTTCTCGTCGTCGACGATCTCGGCGTCCACGACGTCGTCGCCCTCATCGGACGCCGCGCCGCCGGCCGGGGCCGACTCGGACGCCTGCTGCTGGGCCTGCTCGGCCTGGGCGGCCGCGTACATCGCCTGGCCCATCGCCGACGCCTTGGAGTTGAGGTCGTCCATGGCGGCCTTGACCTCGTCGTTGTTGTCGGTGCCCTTGAGGGCCTCCTTGAGCTTGGCGAGGCTCTCCTCGACCGGCGCCTTGACGTCGCCCGAGATCTTGTCCGCGTTGTCGGCGAGCAGCTTCTCGGTGCGGAACGCCAGGGCGTCCGCCTCGTTGCGCATCTCGACGGCCTCGCGGCGCTTGCGGTCCTCCTCGGCGTGCGACTCGGCCTCGCGGACCATCTTGTCGATGTCGTCCTTGTTGAGGGCCGACCCGCCGGTCACCGTCATGCTCTGTTCCTTGCCGGTGGCGAGGTCCTTGGCGTGGACGTGCACGATGCCGTTGGCGTCGATGTCGAAGGTGACCTCGATCTGCGGCACGTTGCGCGGCGCCGGCATGATGCCGGTGAGCTCGAAGTTGCCGAGCGACTTGTTGTCGCGGGCGAACTCGCGCTCGCCCTGGTAGACCTGGATCATCACCGACGGCTGGTTGTCCTCGGCGGTGGTGAACACCTCCGACCGCTTGGTGGGGATCGTCGTGTTGCGCTCGATGATCTTGGTCATCACGCCGCCCTTGGTCTCGATGCCGAGGCTCAGCGGGGTGACGTCGAGCAGCAGGACGTCCTTGACCTCACCCTTGAGCACGCCGGCCTG
>DATAKK010000009.1:0-27167 GCA_036261615.1 Propionibacteriaceae bacterium
TGTCCGACGGCTCACAAGCCAACGGGGTGTGGCGCAGCTTGGTAGCGCGCATCGTTCGGGACGATGAGGTCGCAGGTTCGAATCCTGTCACCCCGACCAGCAGTGAACCGGGCTTCGACTAGCGGAAACGCAGTCGGAGCCGTTTGCATGCTGGGCGGGTCGGCCCGACCGGGGCATAACGCAAGGTGCTCGGCCGGGCTGAGTGGAAGACCCGCGCTCACGATCACGCGCCCGGCCTCGAAGCCGCGCTGAGTTCGGCCGGCTTCAGCGCGGGCGAGCCCGAGTCGGTGATGCTGGGCGAGGCGTCAGCGCTGATCGGGAGGGAGGCGCCGGCCGGCGTGACGGTACACCTCCTGTCCGAGGCCGAGGAGATGCGCCAGGCGCTCGAGGTGCAGGATGCGATCTTCGCCGGCGTCCCTCGTGCGGAATGGATGCTGTCGGAACTGCTCGAACGGCAGGCGAACGGGGAAGGCGTCGAGCTGTGGGCGGCGGAGTGTGACGGCCGCATCGTCAGCGCCGGCCCCATGGAGCTGATCGCCGGGACCGCGTTCGCCGGCCTCTGGGGCGGTGCCACGCTGCCCGAGTATCGGCAGCGCGGCATCTACCGCGCTCTGGTCGCAGCGCGAGCGGGGTCGGCGATGGCTCGCGGCGCGCGCTGGATCGAGTCGGATTGCACCGAGTTCTCTCGCCCCATCCTTGAGCGGGCGGGTCTGACCAAGGTGACCGAGACCGTTCCGTGGACGTGGGAACGCGCGCTCGGCTGAGGGTGGCCGGCGCGCCCCGGTACCTCCCGGGCACAACCAGCCTCCGCCGGTTACCGCGGTCGCGCGGCGAGGTCACGTACGCGGGCCAGCCGGACGCGGTCGCCGAGGGCGACCCCCAGGGACGCGGCGAGGTCGGCGTCCTGCACCGGGGCAGTGAGGTCTCCTTGTCGGAAGAGGAAGGCCACGTCGAGGATCTCGTACCGGGCAGTTCCGTCGGCCCGCGTCTCCTGGAAGCGGGACGCGCCCGGGCGGAAGCCGCACTCGGAGGCCGGGAAGGTTCGCTGGGCATCGGACTCGCGGTCCCAGGTGCGCACCGCAACGACGGTGTCGGCGACCTCCTGCCCGAAGCGGGAGGCGTTGTCACGGGTCACGTCGGCCACCGAGCCGGGTAGGCCGGCCAGGGCCTCGACGCCCACCCACTCCGCGGCCACCGCCCGCTGGACGAAGGCGGCGAAGGACTCGTCCCCGCCCACCCGGACCTCGACGGCGGCGCAGACGGCGAGGTCGTCCACGTCGCAGCCGCTGCTGTCCACGCTGATGCCGAGAGTCGGAATCCGCAGAGAGGGAGGTTGCTCCATGCCTCCATTCCAGGTCGCCCCGCCGGTCGGCACAAGTTGCTCTACTGGGGGTGAGGCGATCGGGGAGAAGGACATGGCCAGGGACCGGTGGGGCAGGGTCGCGGGGAGCTATGAAGAGGGTCAGACGTACGTCGTGGGCGCCGATTTCGTCGAGCGGGTGCAACGGGCCGTGGCCGGGGAGGTCCCGGCGGGGGACGTGGTGGAGTTCGGCTGCGGCACTGGTTTGTACACCCGGATCGTCGCTCGCCGCTGCGCCAACGTCATCGCCATCGACCGCTCCGCGCCCATGGCGGCGGAGGCCCGGCACGCTCTGGCCGGCGTCCGGAACGTGGTGGTGCAGGCGGGGGACGCGACTGCCACCGGCCTTCCGGCCGGATCGGCCGACGCCGTCGTCGCCGTGAACCTGCTGCACATCGTTCCTGATCCCGGAGGCGTGCTCGCCGAGGCGCGGAGGCTGCTGCGCCCGGACGGAGTACTGATCGTGGCGGACGCCAGCGACGACGGCATGCCGCTCCGACGACGTCTCGCGGCGGCCGGCCGACTCCTTCTGCGTCCACGGCTCCTGCCGGCTCTGGGGCTGTCGAGGGATCGGCACAATCTCACTCAGGCGTCTCTCGAGGCACTGGTTCGGGCGGCAGGCTTCACCTCTGTCGAGGGTCGGTTGCTGAAGTGCAGGTTGATGAACGCGGCCTTCGTCCGGGCGGTGCGAAGGGGCTGAGGTGCGCGCTGTCAGGCAGCGCGCCGAGCCTTGGGGACGGGGGTGTTGATGCGGACGCTCTGTCCGGCGGCGACGAGGTAGGTGTGGCCGTGGGGGCTGGTCCAGATGAGGATGCCGGGGAGTGGTTGGGTGAGAGTCCAGCCGCCGTGGGTCTTGGCCCGGTGCGCCCGGCGCGACACGGGCGAAAGGTTCTCCAGCCGGGTCTGGCCGGGCGGTCCGCCGGGTTGGTAGTGCGTGGTGTGGTCGAGGTCGCAGCCGTGGCTGGATGCTCGGGTGGAGCCGGGGAAGGTGTCGTAGGGCTGGCGATAACGCAGGGCTTCGCGCATCCGGTCGGGGATTTCGTAGCTGTCGACCGGGGTGATTCGCCCGACGTCGAGGACGAGGCGGACGGTGATGCGGTGGTGGGGGAGCAGGTCGGCGAGCCAGTCGGTGAGGACCGGTCCGATCCGGTCGACGCGTGCGAGGGCGGTGTGGGGGTCGCTGATGTCGGTGTGGCTGTCTGCGTTGCCGTGGCGGGAGTTGAGTGCGGTGTCGCTGAGGTGGACGACGATCTGGGCTTTGGGTAGGAGTCGTTCGGGGTCGGTGGTGATCTGTCCGCACAGGTGGCCGGCCTGGCCGGCGGCGGGGCAGGGTCCCCAGCTCTCACTCACATCGGTGGGGAGTTCGTCGAGGATGGAGGCTTGCAGCAGTTGTAGTGCCCGGGCGGGGTAGGCCATCAGCCCGAGGGCGGTGGCGCGGCGGTCGTCGAGGGGGCGTGGGTCTCCGCCTTGAGCGAGGAGCTGGGCGATCCGGCGGACTTGTTGGTCGATGGCGTCGGCGTCGGTGGCGTCGAGGACGCTGGTGAGGGTGGCGATGGTGGTGGCCCGGTCGTCGGGGCGTTGCCGGATCCACACCCCACGCCGGGCCCGATCATCGGCACGCAGTTCCGCGGCCTGGTCGGGTGGTGTGAGTTTGAGGACCTGGGCGTCGACCAGGCGCAGCAGCCTCGAGGTGGGCAGCGTAGCGGCGACGGGGTCGATGCGGGTGTCGAGTCGGGTGGCGGCGTCGCGGTCCAACCCGGTGGCTTTCCAGGTGATCTTGGTGGCCACCCAGGTGTCGAGCTGACCGGCCATGACCCGTCGCCACAAACTGGGGAAGCGGTGGCGCAGGTTGAGGGCTTCGTGGATGCGGGCGTCGACGGCCTCAACCGGGGTGTTCCACAGGGCGGCAACCTCCAGGGCGGCGAATTCGGACACCTGGGGGGTGCCGTCGGACCCGCCGGGCACCATCCGGTCACCGTGCAACACCCGAGCCACCGGCACGTCGCGCCGCGCCTCGACGTGGCCGGTGACATCGGCGTAGTGGGCGAGCAGGGCGAGTTCGCGGGCGTGCCACAATCGTTGCATCACCCGCACCTGGCCGAGTTCGGCCAGCGTCATGGTCGTGTCGAGTTCGGCCACCTCGCTGGGATCGAACACCATCGCACTCGCCTCGTTCATTGTTCGTACGTGTGTACGATTCTACCGGGAAATCAGCTCTCTGCTAGGGATTTCGCCAGATTCCGGCGAACGGACAACACCGCTTCGTGAGGGCTCTGCGGGCTCGGAGCCCTTGGAGGATCAGGTGGCCGTTGCGGGTCGTTCCGCGCGTTGCGCCGTGAACGGACGTGGGCCGCCCCCGGCTCGTCGTCCGAGCCGGCGATCGTGGACCCGCCCCGCCCGATGGCGCCCCGGTTCCGCGAAAGCTTGCACCTCCTGGCGCATACCCGTCTCCAGGGCCGGGTGGTGGCAGGACAAGCAAGTTTTGGGGCGGCGCCCGACCCAGGGACGCCGGCGGCCCCCGCCGACCGCGGGGCCGCGTCCACCCCGATCGCGCCAAACCTGGCACCTCCTGCCACTCACCCGCCTCCTGGGGCCGGGCGTGGCAGGACAGGCAAGTTTCGGGGTCGTCCTACACCCGCCCCCCGGGGACGCGCCACCCGCGTAGCCTCAGAAGTGACCGGGTGCGGACCGGGGACCCGCTCGGTCGGGGGTGGTCAGCGTGGAGACCGAACTGTTCGTGCACTTCGCCGAGATCGCGGGCGTCTTCGTCGGCTTCGGGGCGCTCATCAGCCTGCGCAGCACCCAGCCGACCGACCCGCACGACGTGATGTACCTCAGAAGCGTTCTCGGGCTGGGCGTCTGGGTGGTCGTCTGCGCGCTGGTCCCCATCGCCGTCAACCGTTACGGCGTTCACGGCCACGCCCTGTGGCTGTCGTGCGCGTCGCTCGCGCTCGCCATCTGGGCGGTATTCCTCGTCGCCTTGAGCCGGAGCGCTGAGTCGCGGTCGATCAACAGCAGCCCCGAGTGGATCGACAGGATGTTCCCCGTCGTGGGGCTCCCGCTGCACGTGATCACCGCCGGCAGCCTGCTCCTCGCCGTGCTGGGCCTCTGGCGGAGCGCCGACGAGGCCCTCTACGTCACCGCGTTGACGGGCGGAGTGATCTTCGCGGGCTACACGCTGCTGGCCTACTCGCTGAGTGGCGCCCACGAATCGCACGTCGTCGAGGCGGACCGATGAGCGCGCACCCCTTCTACGCACCCAGCCGGCGGCTGCTGTCGGCGTCCGGCTCGCGCGCCCTCGGCGCGCTGTCGATGGGCGCCTACCTCGCCTTCTGGGCGGTGGCGCTCGTCGTCGCCAAGCACGAACTGGACGTGCGCTTCCCCCGCCCTGTGTCCCACCGGACGCCGGACAGCGCACGCGAGCTGCTGCGTGAACGGTTCGCCCGCGGGGAGATCGACGTCGAGGAGTTCCGGGCGATGTCCCGCGTCCTCGCCGAGGACGCTCCGAGGACGCCATGACCACCGGTCTCGCCACCCGGCGCCTCGGCACGGCGGCGCGGCGCCAGCTGGCGTGGCGGGCCTTCACGACCATCGGCCTCGGGTTCACCGCCCCGCTGGTGGGATCGCTCATCGTCACCGATCGGTGCAACCTCGCGTGCCGTCACTGCGCCGTGGCGAACATCCGCCGCGTCGACTACCTCTTCCGCCGGCTGCGGCAGGACCTCAAGAGCCTGTACGCCCAGGGGGTGCGGATCGTGCTCCTCTACGGCGGCGAGCCGATGCTGTGGCACGAGGGGGACCGCACCCTCGCCGACGTCGTCGAGGAGGCCCGGCTGATCGGGTTCCCGGTCGTCGGCGTCGTCACCAACGGAACCCGCGGCGTCGACCTACCGGACGCGGACATCGTCCTGGTCAGCCTCGACGGAACCCGGGAGCACCACGACGCGATCAGGGGAGCCGGCTTCGACCGGGTGCTGGCGAACATCGCGGCGGCGACCACCCGGAACCTGTGTCTGTCCATGGCGGTCAACCGGGTCAACGTCGACGACGTCGAGTATGTCGCGGGCCTCACCCGCTCGCTGCCCGCGGTGCGTGGAGTCTCCTACAACGTCCACACGCCCTATCCGGGAACCGAGGATCTCTCGCTCAGCGACGAGCAGCGGGGCGACGTGTGCCGTCGCGTCCGTCGGCTGATCCGTCAGGGCTATCCCGTGCTCAACTTCGCCTCCGCCATGGGACGCATCGCCGACTTCTCGGCGCCTCGGCCCTGCCCGCAGTGCGTTCTCGTCGAGGACGGCGAGCAGTGGGTGTGCGGCCGCTGCCGCGACGTCCCGGGGCTATGCGACCGCTGCGGCTTCTTCTTCGCGAGCGAACTGTCCCTGCTCTTCCGGGGGGACCCGCGGGTGCTGTTCGAGGCCCTGCGCCGCTACCGCACGTTCCTCTGACGCCCGTGTCAGGCCGGGCGCTCCATGAGCGCTGAGACCATCGACCACACCCTGCTGCCGCGGGCCCGGTCCGGCGCCGCCCACCCCGCGCGATCGCCCGCGGCGCCGTGCTCGACGAGCATCTCGGCCCACAACGGCTCGATGAGGTGGTAGGTCACCCACCGCTCCAGATCGTGGTAACGGTCGAGCCCCCCGGCACCCAACCGCCGCCGTCCCAGCCCCGGGACGTGGACCTGCCCCGCGTACGCCTGCCAGAACGCGTCGTAGGCGGCACCCGCCACCCTTCCGAGGTGCAGGTGGCGGGCCACGGGCGGGCGTCCGCTCTCGACGGCGGCGCAGTAGGCCTCGACGCCGAAGTGGTTGACGAGGAAGTCGCGCCCGAGGAACGATGCCGAGCCCGCCCCGAGGCCGAGGAAGCGGCGCCGGGTGATCGACGTGTAGGACGCCGAGCCTGGCCGGTTGAACGTCCACACCGAGCGCCGCTCGTACCCCAGGCCCTCGGCGATTACGGTGGCCTCGCGCAGCACCTCGTGTTCCCGCCGACGGTCGTGGGTGGACGCGCCGAACGGCGTGTACCCGAACCGCATGAGGGGATACGTCGACACCTGGTCGACGCCGAGGTGGAAGCACTCCCGCAGGTCGCGCAGGAAGCTCCCCGCGTGGCTGTCGTCGTACTCGACGTCGAGGATGAGGTCGACGTCGACGAGGGGGAAGCGCCCCACCACGGCGTGGACGGCGGCCCGGGCGGCGGCCGCGTCGTGGGGCCTGCGCAGCCGGTGGAGCACGTCGTCCGAGAACGACTGGACGCCGATGCTCACGGCCCCGAACCCCATCCGCTCCAGGGCCGCCAGCCCCGCGGGCGTCGCATGGGTGGGGAGCACCTCGATCGCGCGCTCGCCGTCGACGGGGATGGCGGCGACGACGGGGGCGAGCAGGTCGGGGAACAGGGTCGGCGTCCCGCCGCCGACGTAGAGGGAGGTGAACCCGCCGGCGTCCGGGATGCCCGCGCCGAGGTAGCCCGCGACCTCGGCGCCCAGGGCCCGGAAGTAGCGCTCGGGCTCGCCGGGGCTCGGAACGACCTTGTTGTAGGGGCAGAACGGGCAGATGCGGGAGCAGAACGGCACGTGCAGGTAGGCGCCGGGCCGGCCGTGCACGATGGCCGGCACGTCCCCGTACCGCAGGGACGCCGCGCTCGTTGCGAAGAGGGCGGCGTCGCCGTCAGGTCCCCCCGGACCTTCCATGCCTCATCGTCCCACCGGGCCCCCGGCGCCGCGGGTGAGCTGGCCCTCTGCGCCGGGTGCTCGGCCGGTTCCCGCGCCACCGGGAATGGCCGGCTCGGACGCCGTCCGCTTCTGCCAGGGCCAGCGGCCGGTGATCTCGAGTTCGAGGGAGAAGCTGAGGAAGGTCCGGATGATGACGACCAGGCCGAGGGCGAGCACCGACCCCAGGGTGGGAGTGACCGCCACTGTGCGGACGATGTCGGCGCCCACGAGCAACTCGAGTCCCAGGAGGATCGAGCGGCCCAGCTGGCTTCGGAACGCCGCGTAGACGTCGCCACGGCGTCCCCTCAACCACCCGGCGACCGCCCTGATCGTCGACGCGACCACGCCGAGGACGACGACGAGCACCCCGGCGCTGTCGAGGAACGTCCCGGACGCTTCGACGACGTGCGTGAAATCCACTCGAACCCCCTGCTGTCTTCCCGGTCTCCTCGTGGGCTACCCCGTCGGGCACGGTCGGAAACCTCGACCGGGTTCAAGGCGCTCCTCAGTCGGCGCTGAAGCGGGTGCGCTTGTGGGAGCCGTCGCAGAAGGGCTTGGTCGCCGAATGGCCGCACCGGCACAGGGCGATGGTGCCGTCGGGCCGTTCGATCACCTCGCCCGAGACCGTCGTCAGCTGAACGTCGCCCCGGATGAGCAGCGGGCCGTCGGGGCAGGGCGTGATGGTCGGCTCCGGCTCCGCGTGCTCAGACACCGCGCCCCCCTCGGTCCGGGGTGGCCGCCAGCAGGATCCGCCCGTCGCCGTACCGGACGCCGCCCACCAGGCGCAGGCCGATCGCCAGCCAGACGCACACCGCCCGCTCGGCGAGCCAGGCCGGGGCCCACCACGATGCGGTGCCCGGGAACACCGCGGCGCCTCCCGCCCGGCGGCGTCCGGCCTCGGCGGTGAGGACGCCCGCCAGCCCCAGCCCCGTCACCGCACCCCAGCGCCGGCGGCCCACGAGCAGCACGACCACCGGGAGCACGGCGGCCTCCACCACCAGCCGGAGGGGCTGGGCGAAATCGTCGTAGGCCTGCCGCACCCGCTGCGACCAGAAGTGGCCCGGCGCGGGCGGGCGGCGCCCGACGTAGAGGCCGGGCTCGCGGCGCACCCGGCCACCGCCCGCGGCGACGGTGCGCATCAGCTCCAGGTTCTCGAACAGCACATCCCCGTCGTACCCACGGGGCGCCAGGTTCTCACGCCGCACGACGAGGGTTCCTGGGTAGTCGCCGCCGAACGCCCGGTTGAGCAGCTGGCGGGCCGTGTCCCACCGGGCGTGCCAGGGCCACTCGGTGAACACGTTCTGCGGCACGAGCAGGTCGACCCCCGTCATCAGCCCGGGCACCCGCTCGAGCCCGCCGGCGTCCCAGCGCACGTCGTCGTCCGCGATCACGACCAGGGCGTGCCTGGCAACCCGGACGCCGGTCATCACGTTGCGCACCTTGCCGTTGCGCCCCGGCCACGGCTCCGGCCGCAGGTGGCGCACCAGCTGCCCCCACGCCTCGTGGTGACGCTCGAACAGCTCGCCGGGCGAGTCGTCGACCACCGTGACGTCGACGGACGCCGCCAGCTCGGCGAGGTAGGCGGTGAGGTCGGGCAGTGCCGCGTCGTCGTGCCAGCGCAGGGGGAGGACGTACTCGAGGTCAGGCCGCGGCATGGACCGGCCCGCGGAGGGCCGACCGGCCGGCCTGCCACGCCTCGAGCACGCGGCGGGCGAGCAGCGCGTCCAGGGCCAGGCAGGACGCCGCCCCGAACATGATGTCGGGGATCCGCTCCGGCTCCTGCTCGGCCAACGCCCCGGCGAGGTCGTACGCCGCGACCTGTTCGTGCACGGCGTCCGCCTGGACGTGCACCGCGAAATAGGTCGTGACGTCGGGGCCGAAGCCGACCCGCCGGTAGCCGTCGCGGTAGCGCCGGTTGGGGATGGACGAGGTCATCTCGAAGGCGGCCAGGTGCCCGACGATCGCGCCGAGCAGGCGACGGTGCAGGCCGAACAGCGACATCGTGTTGTGTGCGGCGAGGGTGACGGGGGGCACGACGTCGAGGTAGGCGAGCTGGTCGGTCGACAGCCCGGCGGCGCGCATCGAGTCCGCGTACAGGGACGCGTGCATGGCCTCCGGTCGCCCGTTGCCGTACTCGTCGCTCTGCACCTCGACGAGGGCGGCCTTGGGGCGCCCGGTGAGGCGGGGGAGGGCCCACGAGTGCGGGTCGGCCTCCCGGAGGGTGTAGATCGCCCGCAGCACGAGCAACTCGCGCAACTGCTCACGGGACGCCCGGCGCGCGGCGTAGGCCGACAGGCTGGGTCCCTCGTCCGCCGACGTCAGCGCGAAGAGGGCGGAGCCGATCTCCCGCAGGTCGGGCCCGGGGCTGGGGAGGTCGCCGACGAGGCGGCGCAGCGCTCGCTCGTGGAGGTCCTCCAGTTCGCCGCGCAGCCCGAGCAGTTCCTGGTCCCATTCGAGGCTGTCGCCGGCCGGTCCCAGCGAGCCGTACGCGAGGGCGTACAGCAGGAACAGCGAGAGTTGCAGGTCGTCGTCCTCGAGCACGCGGTCGACCGGGGGCCGCTCGAGGGCGGGGTCGCGGACGAGGAGCCGGCCGCCGGGACCGCCGGCGATGCGCTCCAGCAGGCGTTCGCTCAGCGGCCCCCGCGCGGTGATGGGGGAAACGGGAGAGCGCGGGTCCATCCTCTGACCCTCCCCGCCCCCGCCGCCGCTGGTCAACACCCCGAAGGGGGGCCGGTCGGCACCCGCTCGGGCGCCACGGCCGGGGTGAGCAGGCCCTCGCGCACGACGACTTCCCTTGCCAGCGTCCGGTAGCCGTGGTCGGGGAAGAAGACGGTGACCCGGTCGTCCTCCATGCTCATCACGGTCCCGGTGCCGAACGTCTCGTGCACCACCGTCTCCTGCGGCTCGAAGTCGCCCGGCCCCTCGTCCGCGGCTGCCGGCTCGACCTCGCCGCTCAGGCAGGTGTCGCAGGCGCCGCAGGGCGGCTGGTAGACCTCGCCGAAGTATCCGAGCAGGAACTCCCGCCGGCACCCCGTCGTCTCGGCGTAGCCGCGCATCATCTCGACCCGCGACTTCTCCACCCGCTCGCGCGCCTCGACGTGCGCCGTCGCCCGGTCGACCACCTCCGAGGCTGACGCACCGGGAACCCGGACCAGCCGGCGTCCCTGCCGCTCGACCGCGCCCACTTCGACGAGGAGGTTGACCACCATCATCGCCCGGCGCTGGGCCAGGCCGGTCGCCTTCCGCAGCGCCGCCATGGACGCCGCTCCCTCGCCGAGGGCGTCCAGGGCCTTCCGGAGGTCGGCCGACGGCGCCTTCATCGACGTGAAGAACCGGCGCAGCGACAGGTCCTCGGGGCGGAAGTGGAGCACCGCGGCCGCCGGGTCGCCGTCGCGGCCGGCGCGCCCGATCTCCTGGTAGTAGCTGTCGAGCGAGCCCGGCGGGGCCGCATGCACGACGAACCGCACGTCCGGCTTGTCGATCCCCATGCCGAACGCGCTCGTCGCGACGACCACCTCCGCAGTGCCGTCGTCGAAGGCCGCCTGGGCCGCCTCCCGGTCGGCAGCCGACAGGCCGGCGTGGTAGGCGACGGCCCGCACCCCACGCTCGGTGAGGGCGGCCGCGTACGTTTCGGCGTCCTTGCGGCGCGCGACGTAGAGCAACCCGGTGCCCGACCCGCCGGCCAGCTGCACCACGTCGTCGAGCACGGCCCGGCGGAGCCGGTCGGCCGTGGTCTGCCGGCGCACGTCCAGGGAGATGTTGGGCCGGTCGAA
This sequence comes from Propionibacteriaceae bacterium, assembly GCA_036261615.1. Lineage (GTDB taxonomy): Bacteria > Actinomycetota > Actinomycetes > Propionibacteriales > Propionibacteriaceae > JAJYQH01. Next base: position 10,841 of record DATAKK010000009.1, read on the forward strand.
ACCGCTCGCGACGAGCACCGGGTCGCGCATGCCGAGGCGTTCGACGATCTCGGCGCGGATGGGGGGAGCCGCCGTGGCGGTGAGCGCGACCACGGTGGGATGCCCGAGCCGTTCGACGACCGAGGACAGCGCGAGGTAGGCGGGCCGGAAGTCGTGGCCCCACGCCGAGACGCAGTGGGCCTCGTCGACGACGAACAGGCTCGGGTGCAGCCCGGCCACCCGGTCGAGCACGCGGTCGTTCGCCAACTGCTCCGGGGACAGGAAGAGGAACTCCGCGTCCTCTCCCGCGACGGCCCGCCACGCCTCGTCGTTCTCCGCCGCCGACTGGGTCGAGTTGACCGCCACCGCCTCGGGTGCGTCGGGGGCGTCCTCGATGCCCGACACCTGGTCGCTCTGCAGGGCGATGAGGGGCGACACGACCACGGTCGGCCCGGGAACGCGGGAGCCGGCGACCTGGTAGATCGCCGACTTGCCGTAGCCGGTCGGCATCACGGCGAGCACGTCGCGGCCCTCGGCCACCGCCCGCATGGCCTCCAACTGGCCAGGGCGCAGCCTGTCCAGGCCGTACTCCTCACGGGCGATCGCCTCGAGCGCGCGCCGTTCCCCGGCCGGGGACGCCGACGCGTCGCCCTCCGGGGAACCGCCGCCGGAACCTCGTCCCTCCGGCGCGCTCACGCGTCCTCTCGCTCGGGGTTCTCGAGGCGGAAGAAGTTGCTCTGCCGGCCGTCGGTCTTCTCTTCCTGGTAGATGAAGTTGAGCCGTCGGTCGTCGAAGGTCGCGAACCACTCGTCCCACGACACGTGCCGCAGGTTGGGCGTGGCGTCGCCGAAGTCGAAGCGCAGCACGCCGAGGTGGTCGCCGTGTTCGCTGCCCTCGACGGTCGCCGGGCGCCCGCCCCGGGCCTCGGCCCACTCGCGGATGACGTCGTGATGGGTGGTCACCAGGCTCCGGCCGGGTCGCTCCGGCTCGTCGTCGGGAGAGCTGATCTCCTGCGAGTACTTCAGTGACCTCGAGGTCTCCGAGCCCCGGCGGACGTGTCCGGCGTCCGGCCCGGCCCCCCGCCCGGACTCGTCGTCGTGTCCGGAGCCGCCGCCCTCCCGGCCGGCGTTCGCCACGAGAGCACTGACCAGTTCCTCCTTGCGCATCTCGGAGTTGTGGCTGATGCCTGCCTGCTTCGCCTTGTGGCGCAGTTCGTCGACCGTCAGCTCGCGCAGGTCGTCCTCGCTGGCCGCGGGATCCTTCGCCATGTCGCTCTCCCTTCCGTCGCTTGGGTTCCTTCCACCCTGTCCGCCCGTGCGAGCCGACTCAAGCCCCGCAGGGGTGACCCCCTCCCACCGGGCGGGCGGCCGAGTCCCCGCGGTTAGCCCCAGGGGCCGTGGGTAAGGGGTGACAACGCGACATCGACCATGAGGAGCGACGTGAGCACGGTCAGCAACGACATCGACATCGACCTGCCGATCAGCAGGGTCTACAACCAGTGGACGCAGTTCGAAGACTTCCCCGCCTTCATGTCGGGCGTGCAGGAGGTCCGCCAACTCACCGACACGACCCTGTTCTGGCGGGTCAGCGTCGCCGGGGTGGAGAGGGAGTTCGTGGCGACCATCACCGAGCAGCAGCCCGACGAGCGGATCGCCTGGCGCACCCAGGACGGCCCGTCACAGGCCGGTGTGGTCACCTTCCACCGGTTGAGCGACGACGCCACCCGCGTCCGGCTGCAACTCGAGTGGGAGCCGCAGGGCGTCACCGAGAAGGCGGGCGCGATGCTCCAGCTGGACGACGCCCAGGTGGCCGTCTCGCTGGAGAAGTTCAAGCGGCTGATCGAGTCGAACGGCTTCGAATCCGGGGCCTGGCGCGGCTCGGTCGACCGTCCCGCCGACGTGACGGGACGCTGACATGCGGGCCCTCACCTGGCAGCACTCCGGCGACGTCTCGGTCGAGACGGTCCCGGACCCGGTCATCCAGGAGCCGACCGACGCGATCATCAAGGTGACCTCGACCGCCATCTGCGGCTCCGACCTGCACCTCTACGACGTCATGGGTCCGTTCATGCACAAGGGCGACGTCCTCGGGCACGAGCCCATGGGCATCGTCACCGAGGTCGGGTCGGCGGTCACGACCCTGTCCGTCGGCGACCGGGTGGTGATCCCGTTCGTCATCTCCTGCGGCCACTGCGTCATGTGCCGGGCCGGTCTCACCACCCAGTGCGAGACGACCCAGAACCGCGACCACGGAACCGGCGCGAGCCTGTACGGCTACACCGAGCTCTACGGGCGGGTGCCCGGAGGGCAGGCCGAGTATCTGCGGGTGCACCTCGCGGATGCCAACGCGATCAAGGTCGGGCCCGACCTGCCCGACGAGCGGTACCTCTTCCTCAGCGACATCCTCCCCACCGCGTGGCAGGGCGTCCAGTACGCCCAGCTGCCGTCCGACGGCGTCCTCGGGGTCATCGGCCTGGGTCCCGTCGGCCAGTTCGTCGCCCGGATCGGCAGCTACCTCGGGCATCGGGTCGTGGCGGTCGACCCCGTGCCGGAACGGCGGGCCCTGGCCCAGCGGTACGGGGTCGAGGTCTTCGACTCGAACGAGTCGACGCTGGACGAGCTCACCGAGGCCACCGGCGGCCGGGGTCCCGACTCGGTCGTCGACGCTGTGGGCATGGAGGCGCACATCAACGAGGCCGCCGACCTGCTGCACAAGAGCATGGGGCTGCTGCCCAAGGTGATCGGCAAGCCGCTCATGACCCAGGCCGGCGTCGACCGGCTCCCGGCGCTGCTCATGGCGATCCACTCCGTACGGCGCGGGGGGACGGTCTCGCTGAGCGGGGTCTACGCGGGAGCACGCGATCCGCTCAACCTCATGACCATGTTCGACAAGCAGCTGACCATGCGGATGGGCCAGGGGAACGTGCAGCACTGGATCCCCGATCTGCTGCCGCTCGTGGAGGATCCCACCGACCCGCTCGGCACCGAGGACCTCACGACCCACCGCGTCCCGCTGGAGGAGGCGCCGGACATGTACCGCATCTTCCGCGACAAGCAGGACGGGTGCATCAAGGTGGTGCTCAAGCCGGGGGAGTGACCACCGAGCCCCTGCCCGGGGAGAGGCGGCGGCGTCACCGCAGGCTCCGCGCGACTCGTGTCGTAGCGACCGGGTGACGCCGCCGTTCGTCCTGTCGTCGTCCCCGTCGCGCCTCTGGCGCCCGCGGCTCCGGGTTTGACAAGCTGGGGCCACCTGGCGAAGGGGGAATCGGTGACGACAGCAGCGAAGCAGGACGAGGCCCGGCTGGCGGTCCTCATCGACGCCGAGAACGCGAGCGCGCAGTACCTCGACCCGCTGCTCGTCGAGATCGCCAAGTACGGTCGCGCCAGCGTCCGTCGCGCCTACGGCGACTGGACGTCGAACCAGCTCGCGCAGTGGAAGACCGAACTGCTCGCCAACTCCGTACAGCCGATCCAGCAGTTCAGCTACACGACCGGCAAGAACGCCACCGACAGCGCCCTCATCATCGACGCGATGGATCTCCTGCACACGGGCAATCTCGACGGGTTCTGCCTCGTCTCCAGCGACAGCGACTTCACCCGGCTCGCCGCCCGCATCCGGGAGGAGGGCCTCACGGTCTACGGCTTCGGGGAGCGCAAGACGCCGAAGGCGTTCGTGTCCGCCTGCGACACGTTCATCTACGTCGAGAACCTCCTGCCGCGCTCAGCTCCAGCCAGCCATGCCGACGCCCCCACGCTCTCGCGCGACCCGGTGCTCGACCGGCTGCTGTCCGAGGCCGTCGACAGCGCCGCGGGGGACGACGGGTGGGCCAATCTCGGGGCGGTCGGGAGCAATCTGTCGCGGCTGGCGTCCGACTTCGACTCGCGCACCTGGGGTTTCGGCAAGCTCAAGGACCTCATGTCCGCCCACCCCGACTACCTGGTCCAGTCGCGAAGCCCCGCCGAGGGCAAGACGCCCAGCGCGCACGTGCGTCGTCGGGCGCGACGGGGACGCACACCCGCCTGACGATCGTCGCGCGGACACGCCGTTCTGCCCGCATTTTCGTGCTGATCCCCTGATTTCGCACGTGTTCTCATCGCCCATAACGGTTCCGTCACGAACGGCACCCCGGGCGCAGAGGCCCGGAGGGCGGGGAATATCGTGTCGCCACGCAACAAACACGGTCGTCAGCCCCGCTCCCTGCGGGGCGAGCGGTTTTGCCTGTGGGAGTCAATCCGGCGACCGGGATCAGGGAGGATTCGCCAGATGTTCACTCGTCGCAGTCTCCTGTTGGGGACCGCCTCCGCGGCTATCGTCGCCGCAGCGGGCTGCAGCAGCACCCGTAACACCTCAAGCACCACCTCGGGATCCGCGTCCGCGGGGGGTGGCGCCGGCTCGCTCATCGGGGTGGCCATGCCCACCAAGAGCCTCGAGCGCTGGAACCGTGACGGCAGTCACCTCGAAGACCTGCTCAAGACCGCCGGCTACCAGGTGAGCCTGCAGTACGCCGACAACAAGCAGGATCAGCAGAACAACCAGCTGCAGAACATGATCAACGACGGCGCCAAGGTGCTCGTCATCGCCTCGATCGACGGCACCGCCCTCGGCCCGGTGCTCTCGCAGGCCGCCGCCAAGGGCGTCAAGATCATCGCCTACGACCGCCTCATCAACGGCAGCCAGAACGTCGACTACTACGCCACCTTCGACAACTACAAGGTCGGCCAGATGCAGGGGCAGTTCATCCTCGACAACCTCGGCAAGTTCAAGAACAGCGACGGCAGCATCAACCTCGAGCCGTTCGCCGGGTCGCCCGACGACAACAACGCGAAGTTCTTCTTCGCCGGTGCGTGGGACCTCATCAACCCGAAGGTGCAGGACGGCACGATCAAGGTGCCGAGCGGCAAGGCCCCCAAGACCGACGCCGACTGGACCTCGATCGGCATCACCTCGTGGCTGTCGTCCACGGCCCAGTCGGAGATGCAGAACCGGCTCAACTCCTTCTACGCCGGCGGCAAGAAGGTCAACATCGTCCTGTCCCCGAACGACTCGCTGGCCCTCGGCATCGAGCAGGCACTCGACGCGGCCGGGTACAAGGTCGGCACCGACTGGCCGCTCATCACCGGCCAGGACGCCGACCTCGCCAACACCAAGAACATGCTGGCCGGCAAGCAGGCGATGACCGTGTGGAAGGACACCCGCAAGCTGGGTGACCAGGTGGCCAAGATGGTCGACCAGATCCTCAAGGGCACCACGGTCGACGTCAACGACACCAAGACCTACAACAACGGCACGAAGGTCGTCCCGACCTACCTGCTGCCCCCCGAGGTCGTCACGAAGGACACCGTGAAGTCGGTCCTCGTCGGCTCCGGTTTCTACACCGCCTCGCAGCTCGGTCTGTGACGATGTGACGCAGGGGCGTCGGCCGACGGCCGGCGCCCCTGCCCGCGTCCCCCCGTTGTCCGGTCCCGCCGGCCAGGAGAAGCCGGCCGTGCCCGTCCCCGACCCGCCGTGGCGGCCATCGCACGGCCGACGGTGCGGCGCCGGCGGGGGCCATACCCAGCCAGAACCCACGAAGGAGAGGTGAATGGCGACCATTCTGGAGATGCGCGACATCGTCAAGAAGTTCTCCGGTGTCACAGCGCTCAGCGGCGTCACGCTCGACGTCGACCAAGGCGAGATCCACGCCATCTGCGGCGAGAACGGCGCCGGAAAGTCGACCCTCATGAAGGTGCTGTCCGGCGTCCACCCGCACGGCACCTACGAGGGCGACATCATCTACGAGGGTGAGGAATGCCGGTTCAGGTCGCTGCGCGACAGCGAACACAAGGGCATCGTCATCATCCATCAGGAGCTCGCGCTCTCGCCCTACCTGTCGATCGGGGAGAACATCTTCCTCGGCAACGAGCAGGCGAACGGACCGTTCATCGACTGGCGGCAGACCTACGCCCGCGCGGCCGCGCTGCTCAAGCGGGTGGGTCTCAAGGACAGCCCCCGCACCCGGGTCATGGACATCGGCGTCGGCAAGCAGCAACTGGTCGAGATCGCCAAGGCCCTGTCGAAGGACGTCAAGCTGCTGATCCTCGACGAGCCGACCGCGGCCCTCAACGACGACGATTCGGCCCACCTGCTCGCCCTCATGCGCATGCTCAAGGACGAGGGGGTGACCCAGATCATCATCTCCCACAAGCTCAACGAGATCCTGGCGATCGCCGACTCGGTGACGATCATCCGCGACGGGGCCGTGGTGGCCAACCGGCAGATGCACGGGCCCGAACCGGTCACCGAGGACTGGATGATCCGCAACATGGTCGGGCGTCCGCTCGACAACCGCTTCCCCGAGCACACGAGCACGGTCGGCCCGGAGCTGCTCCGCGTCGAGGACTGGACCGTGCACCATCCGCAGGACCGCGCGCGGGTGGTCGTCGACGAGGCGTCCTTCACCGTCAACGCCGGCGAGATCGTCGGCATCGCCGGGCTGATGGGCGCCGGACGCACCGAACTGGCGATGAGCCTGTTCGGCGGCCAGTACGGCCAGGACATCTCCGGCCACGTGTTCATGCACGGCAAGGAGGTCTTCCCGACGACCGTGGGCCGCGCCAAGCGGGCGGGCATCGCCTACGTGAGCGAGGACCGCAAGAAGTTCGGCCTCAACCTCATCGACGAGATCCGGCACAACGTGTCGGCGGCGGCGCTGGAGAAGCTCACCAGCAACGGGATGGTCGACAAGCGCACCGAGACCTCGGTCGCGGAGGAGTACCGCAAGTCGCTGAACATCCGCACGTCGTCGGTCACCAGCGCGGTGGGGCAGCTCTCGGGCGGCAACCAGCAGAAGGTCGCCCTGAGCAAGTGGATGTACACCGACCCCGAACTGCTCATCCTCGACGAGCCCACCCGCGGCATCGACGTGGGGGCGAAGTACGAGATCTACACGATCATCAACAGGCTGGCCGACTCCGGCAAGGGGGTGCTGGTCATCTCGTCGGAGCTGCCCGAGCTGCTCGGCATCTGCGACCGCATCTACGCGCTCTGCAATGGGCGCATCACCGGGGTGCTCCCCAAGGGCGAGGCGGACCAGGAGAACCTCATGCGCCTCATGACGATGGAAAGGCAACTGCAATGACCGCAACGACTCCCCAGACCGCCGCGGAGACGCCGGTGCCACAACTGCCCCGGCGGTCGCAGTTCCACGGCCTCGCCGGCAGCGCCCGCGAGTACGGCATCGTGGCGGCCCTCGTGGTGATCGTCCTCCTGTTCCAGGGACTCACCGGAGGACGACTGCTCCAGCCCAACAACATCTCGAGCCTCATCCAGCAGAACGCCTACGTGCTCATCCTGGCCGTGGGCATGCTCATGATCATCGTCGCCGGCCACATCGACCTGTCGGTCGGGTCGGTCGTGGCCACCGTCGGTGGCGTCATGGGCGTCCTCATGGCCGACCACGGCGTCAACTGGGTGGTCGCGGTCGTCGCCGCACTGCTCACCGGCATCCTCATCGGCGCGTGGCAGGGCTTCTGGGTGGCCTACGTCGGCATCCCCGCCTTCATCGTCACCCTCGCCGGCATGCTCATCTTCAGGGGCGTGGCCCTCGTGCTCGTCGGCTACACCCGGGCCGGGTTCGCGGCCGGATTCCTCGACATCTCCAACGGTGGCGTCGCCGGGATGACCGGGTTCATCGGGCAGTTGGACGCGCTCACGGTGGTCATCGGCATCGTGGCCATCGTCGGGTTCGTGTTCCAGCAGTTCCGCCACCGCCGGCTGCAGGCCAAGCACGGCCTGGAGGTCGAGCCCATGGGCCTGTTCGCGGGCAAACTCGTCGTGATCGCCGCCCTGCTCGGCATCATCACCTACTGGCTCGCCGAGAGCACCCTGGGCCTGCCGTACGTGCTCGTCATCATCGGCGTCGTCGTCATGGTCTACGCCGTCGTCATGGGCAACACGGTCTTCGGCCGGCACATCTACGCCATGGGCGGCAACCTCGCCGCCGCCCGCCTGTCGGGGGTCAACACCCGCCGGGTGAACTTCTGGCTGTTCGTCAACATGGGCCTGCTCGCTGGCCTCGCGGCGATCGTCGTGACGTCCCGGGCGGGCGCGGCCGTCGCGGCGGCGGGCCAGAACTACGAACTGGACGCGATCGCCGCCTGCTTCATCGGCGGGGCGGCGGTCACCGGTGGTGTCGGCCGGGTGTTCGGCGCCATCGTCGGTGCGCTCATCATGGGCGTGCTCAACATGGGCCTGTCCATCCAGGGCGTCGACCCGTCGTGGCAGTTCGTCATCAAGGGCCTCGTGCTCCTGCTCGCCGTCGCGTTCGACCTCGTGAGCAAGCGCAGGGCGGGCCGGGCCTGAGCGCCCGACCGGCGGCGGCCGGTGTCCGGGGACACCCCCGGACACCGGCCGTTCCGCGTTTTCCAGGGGAGATGGTTTTAAGCCGACCCCCGGGATTGTCCCGTTACCCCCCGGTGTATCGTCCGGATTGTTCGAGACCGATCGAACGATCACGTCAGCGGGAGTTTCCATGAGCGCCACCATCGAAGAACTCAAGGCATTGCCTTCCACCACCGTCGTCGACGCGCGCGGGGTTTCCTGCCCGGGGCCGATTCTTGCCGCGAAGAAGCAGATCGGGTCGGTCTCCATCGGTGGCGTCATGGAGGTTCTGGCGACCGATTCGGGCACCCTGAAGGACATTCCCGCGTGGTGCAGGAAAATGGGCCACGACTTCCTCGGCTCGTTCGACGACGCGGGCTATCTGCACCTGTTCCTGCGCAAGGCCAAGTGACCTGATGGAATCCCCGGCCGAACCTGCCGGTTCCACTCCGCGGATCCTCGTCTTCTCGACGATCAACATCTCCGACCCCGGCATCGACCTCGCCGGCAGCCGCCACCTCAGCTACCCGGCCACCGTCGAGACCCTGGCGGTTCCCTGCAGTAGCGGGCTCAAGCCCGGGTGGCTGGTGCACGCGCTCGAGCACGGATTCGACGGCGTGTTCATCGCCTCCGACGGAGAGGAGTGCGCCTACCTCCCCGACTGTGCCGAGCGCACCGCCCGCATCGTCAACCAGGCACAGGAGCTCATGAAGGCCAGGGGAATGTCACCGCAGCGCCTCAAAATGGCCGCGGTGTGCTCCGTCTGCGCCGAACCGTTCGTCAATTACATGCGCGAATTCTCCGCGACCCTCGAGCGGATCCGCGCCGAGGTGACCGCGGCCTGAGGGTGGTCGCGCGATCGATTAAGGAACTCAAGATGTCGAAGAAGACGATCATCGTGTTCAGCGGTGACTACGACAAAGTGATGGCGGCATTCATCATCGCCAACGGCGCGGTCGCGATGGACGACGAGGTCACGATGTTCTTCACCTTCTGGGGGCTCAGCGCCCTCCGGAAACCCGGCGTCCGGTCCACCGGCCCCAAGAGCCTGCTGCAGAAGGCATTCTCGGCAATGTTGCCCGATGGCCCGGAAAAGCTCGGGCTGTCCAAGATGAACTTCGCGGGAATGGGCCCGACGCTCATGAAACGGGTGATGAAGGCGGCGAATGTCATGCCGGTCTCGGAGCTCATCGCGATCGCCCGCGAGCAGGGGATCACGCTCATCGCCTGCACGATGTCGATGGACGTCATGGGCATCCAGCGCGACGAACTCATCGACGGCATCGAGTACGCCGGCGTCGCCAGCTACCTCGCCGAGGCCGACGAGGGCAACGTCAACCTGTTCATCTGAACCACTCGCGGGTCGACGACCCGACCAGACACCACCATGCCCCGGCAGCCGCCGGCGACTCCCAGGGCAGCCAGGGCAGGAGCAACCGTGGACTACGACGTTCTCGTCATCGGGAGCGGGATCGGCGGCATGGAGTCGTCGATCAAGCTGGCCGACATGGGATACAAGGTGCTGCTCGTCGAGAAGGAGGCGAGCGTCGGCGGCCGGATGATCCTGCTGTCGAAGGTCTTCCCCACGCTCGACTGCGCCAGCTGCATCTCGGGGCCGAAGATGTCCTCGACGATCAACCATCCCAACATCACCACGCTCGCCTACAGCGAGGTGACGAGCATCACCCGCACCGCCGACGGCGGATTCTCGGCGAGAGTGCGAGAGAAGTCCCGCTTCGTGGACTGGGCGGCGTGCACCGGCTGCGACGCGTGCCAGGTGGCGTGCACGGTCGCGGTGCCCGATCAGTTCAATGCCGACCTGGCCCCCCGGCGGGCCGCGTACATCCCCTTCCCGCAGGCGGTGCCGAAGAAGGCCGTACTGCAGCGCGAGGGCACCTCGCCCTGCGTCGGTGCCTGCCCCGCCGGGATCAAGGCGCACGGCTACGTGTCGCTCGTCCGCAGCGGCAAGGACGAGGAGGCGTTCCAGCTGGTCCTCGACGCGACGCCGCTCGTCGGGACGCTGGGCCGGGCGTGTTACGCGCCGTGCGAGTCCGAGTGCACGAGGACGAAGCTCGAAGGGCCGGTGCCCATCCGGATGATCAAACGGTTCGCCGCCGACCGTCACTATGCGACGCACGACGGCCCTGGCGTGGAGGCCGCCGAGCCGAACGGGAAGCGGGTCGCGATCGTCGGGTCGGGTCCCGCGGGCCTCACCGCGGCCTGGCAGCTCGCCCGCCTCGGCTATTCGGTCAAGATCGTCGAGAAGCGGGCCGAGCCGGGAGGCTTCCTCCGTCACGCCATCCCCGCCTACCGGCTGCCGCGGGAGGTGGTCGACGCCGACATCGCGAACGTCACCGCCCTCGGCGTGGAGATCGAGTGCAACGCCCCCGTCACCGACGTCGCGGGGCTGCGGGCCCAGGGCTTCGACGCGGTCATCCTCGCGACCGGCACCCCGCTGTCGATGTCCCTCGGGATCCCCGGTGAAGAGGCCCCCGGCGTCCTCACCGGCCTCGACTTCCTCAACGACGTGGCGAACGGCCGGGCGCCCGACCTCACCGGGAAGCGGGTCGTCATCATCGGCGGCGGGAACGTCGCGATGGACGCCGGCCGCGTCGCCCGCAGGCTGGGGGCCGCGGAGGCGCGCATCGCCTACCGCCGGGGCCGGTCGGAGATGCCGGCCCACCACGTCGAGGCCGACGACGCCGAGAAGGAGGGCGTCGCCTTCGAGCTGCTGGTCGCCCCCACCCGGGTCGTGACCGGCGCCGACGGCGCCGTCGCGGGCATCGAACTGCAGAAGATGCGCCTCGGCTCGCCCGACGCCTCCGGGCGCCGCAAGCCCGAGCCCGTCCCCGGCTCGGAGTACGTGCTCCCCTGCGACGTGGTGGTCTCGACCATCGGCATGGGCCCGGACGCCGACCCCTACCGGTCGCTCACCGGCGTCGTCGCCGGCAACCGGATCAAGGTCGACCCGCACACCCTGCAGGCCGACGTGCCCTACCTCTTCGCCGCCGGCGACGTCGCCACCGGCGCGACCGACATCACCCGGGCGATCGGCGCCGGCCGGCGTGCCGCCCACATGCTCGACCGCTGGCTCACCGGCCGGCCGATGGACGGCTTCTCCGCGCTCGACGACCGGCTGCCGACCATCGACCACGCCACGGTGCTCGCCCGTCAGGCCCGGTTCGGCCACCGCGACCCGGTCTCGGGAGAGGTGATCCTCCTGCCCAGCCCCTCCGGATTCGACGAGATCGAACGGCCGCTCACCGAGGAGCAGGCGCGAGCGGGCGCGGGCTCCTGCCTCGACTGCGGCGTGTGCTCCGAGTGCCAGGAGTGCGTCAAGGCCTGTCCCGCGGACGCCATCCGCATGGACATGCGCGACATCGAGCGGTCGGTCGCCGTGGGTGCCGTCGTCGTGTCGACCGGGCACAAGCTGTTCGCCGCCGACCTCAAGCCCGAGTACGGGTTCGGCACCTACCCCAACGTGATCACCGGCATGCAGATGGACCGGCTGCTCGCCCCGACCCGCCCGTTCAACACGGTGCTGCGTCCCGGCGACGGCAAGGTGCCCGAGCGGATCGCCTACATCTCGTGCACCGGATCGCGTGACAAGACGGTCGGCAACCCGCTGTGCTCGAAGTTCTGCTGCATGTACTCCATCAAGCAGAACCAGCTCATCATGGGCGCGCTCCCGCTGGCCGACGTGACCATGCACTACATGGACATGCGGGCGTCCGGCAAGCGGTACGAGGAGTTCTACACCCAGGCCAGGGACATGGGCGCCCAGTACATCAAGGGCCGGGTCGCGAGGATCACCGAGCGGGAGAACGGCGACCTGCTGGTGCGCTACGAGGACATCGAGAACGGCGGCCACATCGTCGAGGCCGAGTACGACCTGGTCGTGCTGGCGGTGGGCATCCAGCCCAACCGCGACGTCGAGAAGCTGTTCGTCGACGCGCCCCTCGGGCTGGACGAGTACTACTACGTCGCCGAGCCCAGCCAGGAGATCGAGCCCGGGCAGACCAACATCCCCGGGGTCTTCGTGGCGGGCACGGCGTCCGGCGCGAAGGACATCGTCGACACGATCCTGCACGCCGGGGCCGCCGCCGCCCAGGCCGCGGCCCACCTCACCCATCACCACCTCGCCGTATCCGAGCCTCAAACGGTAGGAGCCCGAGCATGACCGACCAGGCAGATCCGGCCGGGGCCGCCGAGGTCCCCGAGCGCCGGATCGGCGTCTACATCTGCCACTGCGGCGGGAACATCTCCGACTACGTCGACGTCGAGGCCGTGCGCGAAGCCCTCCGGGACGAGGCGGGCGTCGTCGTCGCGGAATCGCCGATGTTCGCCTGCGCCGACGGCACCCAGCACGACATGATCGACGACATCGACGGAGAGCAGCTCGACGGGCTGGTGGTGGCGTCCTGCTCGCCGAAACTGCACCAGGTCACCTTCCGCAACATGTCCAAGCGCGCGGGTCTCAACCCCTACGCGTACACCCAGGTCAACATCCGCGAGCAGACGTCATGGGCGCACACCCACGACCGGGCGGGGGCCACCGAGAAGGCGATCTCGCTCGTCCGGGCGGGCGTGGCGAAGACCCGGCTCTCGGTGCCCCTGGAGCCCCTGGTCGTCCAGACCAAGCCCCGCACCCTGGTGGTGGGTGGGGGGATCGCCGGCCTCAGGGCCGCCATCGGGCTCGCAGACGTCGGGCTCGACGTCGTCGTCGTCGAACGCGAGCGCCGGCTGGGCGGGTGGATGGGGACCTTCGGACCGACCTATCCCACCGACGGGATCGGCCGCGACCAGATCGCGGCGCTCGTCACCGAGATCGAGGGACGCCGCGACATCACGACCTACGTCGCCGCGGAACTCACCGGCAAGTCCGGAAGCTTCGGCAACTACACCGCCGAGATCACCCTGCACCGGGCCAACGGCGACAAGCGGCTCCACCTCGAGGTCGGGTCGATCATCGTCGCCACCGGGTTCGACTCCTACCAGCCGGACGCCGGAGAGTTCGGGTACGGGATCGACGGCGTCGTCACCCTCCCGGAGTTCAAGACGCTCGTCGAGTCGGGGGAGGGTCGCCTCACGAGGAACGGCCGGCAGGTCACCAGCATCGCCTACGTCTACTGCGTCGGCAGCCGTCAGGAGGCTCCGGGCAACGAGTACTGCTCGAAGTTCTGCTGCGCCGCCACGCTGCACGAGTCGGTGCAGGTGAGCAGGCGCGATCCCGGCGTCCGCCAGTTCCACCTGCACCGCGACATCCGCGCGTACGGCAGGAGCGAACTGCTGTACGCGGAGTCGCGCGCCCTCGGCTCCACCTATCTCAAGTTCCCCGACGACGAGCCCCCGAGCGTGACCACGCTTCCGGACGGCCGGCTGGCGGTGACCGTGGTCGACCTGCTCACCTCGGGCCGTCGGCTCACCCTGCCGGTCGACCTCGTCGTGCTGGTCACCGGAATGGTCCCGCGGGCGAACCCCGGCCTGTCCGACCTGCTCAAGCTGCCGGTCGGCACCGACGGGTTCTACAACGAGATCCACCCGAAGCTGCGCCCGGTCGAGACGGTCGTCGACGGCGTCCTCATCGCCGGGTGCTGCCAGGGGCCGAAGACCGCGGGCGAGAGCGTGGCCTCCGGGCTCGCGGCCGTGGCGCAGAGCGCCGCGATCCTCAAGAAGGGCTACGCCGAGCTCGAGCCGCTCGTCGCGACCGTCGACGTCGAGGCGTGCACCGGGTGCCTGTCCTGCCTGTCGTCGTGCCCCTACTCCTCGATCACCCCGATCTCCTGGGAGGGGCGGCAGGTCGCCTCGATCGACGCGTCCAGCTGCAAGGGCTGCGGAGGCTGCGTGCCGGTGTGCCCGGACGACGCGATCGACCTGCTCGGCTACACCGACGCGCAGATGCGCGCCGCCATCGACGCCCTGGTGAAGGAGACGGTCGGATGACCACACCACTGCGCGACCCGCGGGAAGTGATCCGCGAGGAACCGCTCATGCACGCCCCGATCCTCGCCGCCGTCGGCGACGGCCCGCTCACCATCCCCGCGATCGCCGATCGCGTCGGTCACCCCGCCGCCGAGGTCGTCTACTGGGTGATGGGCATGCGCCGCTACGGGCTGCTGGCCGAAGACCCGGACGCCGACGACGACGGCTTCTTCACCTACCACGCCACAGGCAAGGAGGCGTAGCCATGGCCACGATGATCGACCCCGGCCTGATGGGCGACGTGCTGAAGTTCGGCGCCGCCGACGTCAGCGCGTGCTACAGCTGCGGCACGTGCACCGCCACCTGCCCGCTCGCCGACGACGACGCCGCCTTCCCACGCGGGATGATCCGCCTGGCCCAGGTGGGTCTGGGCGACGACCTCGTGTCGAGCAAGGAGCTGTGGACCTGCTACCAGTGCGGGGAGTGCACGACCAAGTGCCCGACCCAGGCCGACCCTGCCGAGTTCATGGCCACCGCCCGCCGCTACGCGATCGCCCACTACGACAGGTCCGGGCTCGCCCGCATCTTCGCGACCCGCCACGTGCTCGGCTGGCTGCTCGCCACGGCGTTCGCGGTGGTCTTCGCGGGCTTCTTCCTCACCCTGCGGGGGCCGCAGGACACCGGGAGCCTCGCGCTGTTCGACTTCGTCCCCTACCCGGTGATCCACTGGACGGGCATCGCGGTGATGGTGCTCGTCGCTGTCTTCGCCGTGTGGGGCGTGGCGACCCTGGCACGCGACATGGCCCGCCGCGACGGCGTCACGTGGAGGCAGCTCACCGAATCCGCGGACGCCAGAGCACGCACCTGGAGCGCCGTCTGGTACGCCCTGGGCATCGAGTCGCTGGGGCAGCGTCGCTACCGCGACGACTGCGTCTCCAGCGAGCCCGTCGAACCCTTCTACCGGCGGCGCTGGCTGATCCACGCCCTCACGCTGTGGGGGTTCCTCGGCCTCATGGTCGCCACCGGAGTCGACTACGGGCTCGACGTGCTGGGCATCAAACCCACCGGCACCCCGGTCCCGCTGTGGTACCCCACCCGGGCGCTGGGGACGGTGGCCGGTCTCGCCCTGCTCTACGGCGTCAGCTGGTTCATCGTGCGCCGGCTGCAGAAGACCGACGTCGCCTCGCGCACCAGCATGTCGATGGACTGGATGTTCCTCGGCCTGCTGTGGATCACGGGGTTCACCGGCTTTCTCATCGAGATCGCGCTGTACGTCAGCCCCGCTCCCGCCTGGGGGTACTGGGTGTTCCTCGTTCACGTGGCGATCGCGATGGACCTCGTCCTGCTGCTGCCGTTCACGAAGTTCGCCCACGCCATGTACCGGCCGGTCGCGCTGTTCTTCTACCGGTTGGCGCACCAGCGCAGCACCCTCTGACTGCGAGGTGCGTCGCGGCCGGTCGGGGGTCAGTCGCGGCGCACCATCCACGCCGCGGGGTCGGTGAGCACCCGCTGACGGACGGCGAGGGCGGCCCCACGGGCGGCGGGAGCCGGATCGAGGCTCACGGTCGACACCTCCGGCGGGCTGAACGGGGCCGAGAGCACCCGCTCGTTGAGTTCCCTGGTGAGGGTCGGACGCAGCCACTCTGCCACGAGCGCGAGGTGACCGCCCAGCACCACCCGGGGCAGGTCGAGCAGGTTGAGCGCGGCCGAGACGGCGACCGCGAGCGCGTGCCCGGCCGACTCGACCGCCGCGAGGGCGCGGGGGTCGCCGGCCCGCAGCGCCTCCACCAGGGCATCGAGGGATTCCACCCCCGCCGCCTCGACCATCGCCCGGCGTCCGGCGTACACCTCCAGGCAGCCGTGCGACCCACAGCCGCACCGGGGCCCCGTGTCGTTGACGCACACGTGCCCGAGCTCGCCGGCCCAGCCGTGGCGTCCGGTCATCACGCCGCCGTTGACGACGGCGGCCGAGCCGATGCCGACCTCGCCCGACACGTAGAGCAGGTCGTCGTGCCGGCTCCCCTGCAGCACGGTGAGGGCGGCGCAGTCGGCCTCGTTGGCGGCCCAC
>DATAKK010000014.1:0-68339 GCA_036261615.1 Propionibacteriaceae bacterium
AGGGGCCCCAACCGTGCAGACACGGCCAGGGCACCAACGACTACTGGGCAGATCCCGCGACCGCCACCGGGCAGGTTTCATGACCGCCAGCGGGCACCCTCATGGCCGTCACTGGGCAGTTTCTCGTGGCCGCCGACAACCAACAACCTCTCCGTCCCCGCCGTGTTCGTCGGCGGCGTCGGCTTCGGCCTGACCAGCCCCGCGCTCGTCATGCCCACGGGGGCACCGAGCACCGGCTACTACGCCGATCCCAGCGGTTACTACTACATCCAGGGGGTCAACACCTGGCAGGCCGAATACGCCCAGGTGACCAGTGCCACGGCGACTCCGAAGTGGGGCGACAACCTCCTCGGCGGTTCGGCGAGCCTCAAGGTCGGCAGCCCGATCCGCGTGGAGATGGCTCTCACGTCGACTGTTGTGACCTCCCTGCGGGGATTCACCGTCATCAAGCTCGACGATGCGCTCGACCGGCTGTCGAGGTACGGCACCAAAGCGACCTCCGACGGCGGCTCCGGCTGGATGGGTAACCCCGCCACCATGCCGGCGAGGGTGTGGACGAGCGGCGCCACGGTGAACATCGCCGGCCCGACGCCCGTGGTCGCCGCGATGCCGGGAGAGATCAACGCGACCGGAGCGATCGTCTTCGGGTACAACTGGCGTCCCCAGAGCCCGGGCGACTACACGCTGACCTTCAGCGTGCCGGCGACGAGCGGGGTCTCGATCTCCGACGGCGCCACCACCGGGACCAGCACCAGCCTCGTCGTGCACGTGAATGCCCGCGGTGGCGGTGGTGGGGGCGGACATCGCCCGTGAGGACGCTCCCGCGAGCGGCTCGGGGATGATGCCGGCCACCCGGTCAGGGTGAGGGCTCCCGCCACGGCGGGGGCCCCCATCGCGTCCCGGAGGCCAGGGGTGACCCCTCGACCGGGAGACCCGGGAGGGCATTGACAGCGGGAGCCCCGACGATCACATTGATTTCATTCAACTAAAGCGCGATGGGCCGGCAAGGACGCCGGCACGCCCCATCGAACGGTGACGTATCAGAACACCCCACCTCTCTCACAAGAGCGTCACGCACATCGGATCCGCTGAACAGTTCGGCGCGTGGCCCCCCGGCGCTTCCCCACGAGCGCCCCACGTCCCTCGCATGGCTCTGCCCAGGCCCGGTCGTTCAGGAGGAACGATGGCCGCTTCCTATGTCGCCGAACTCGCCTACACCTACCGCCGCAACCATCCCGTGCTGTCGGGCTTGGCCGTCCAGGGGGGTGCCGGCGCCGACACCGCCGTGCTGTCCCAGATCGACGGGCTGCTCGCCGACGCCGCCACCGCCTACAACGAGCGCCGCTACCAGGACGCCATCGACTCCTACCAGCAGGCCCGCACCATCCTCTGGCAGCAGTTGTTCCCCCTCACCGTGCTCGACGAGAAGATCGCCTGGGGCACCGACCTGCTGCACCCGTTGGTCTCGTACTCGGCGGAGTGGCTCAACGTGCTGCCCGTGCAGCAGGCCACCGCCGGTGTCCGGCCACGGGAGCTCACCACCGTCGACGCCCCCGTCGTCGGGCTGCTCAGCGGGGCGACCAACGCCACTGCCACCGCGGCGGTCGCCGATCTGCAGGTGTCGCAGACGCTCCAGCGGCTCGGGAACACCGCCTCGGCGGCATTCTTCGCCCACCGGGCGGCGACCGAGGCCCCCGATCTCATCGGCAAGCTCACCGGGACGCCGAGTCCCGCACCCACGCCCGCCCCCGTTCCGACACCGGCTCCCGTTCCTACCCCCGCGCCCGCCCCCGTGCCCGCGGGTCCGGCCGGGCCCGGAATCCCCGGCCACCTCCCGCCGGTCGGGGGCCTCCCGCACACGCTGCCGGGCGGCGGCCTCGCCGGCCACGTCCCCGGTCCCGCGTTCAACCTGCTCCCCGCCGAGACGGGGGCTGCTGCGGCCGGGCTGTCGGCGGGCGCGGCCACCGGAATCCTCCGGGCACCGATCGACGTGACGATCCCCGTCGAGGTCCCGCCGCAACTCACTGTCGACCAGCGCTCCTATGTGTTCGAGTCGGCCGGCACCCTGCAGACGCTGTCGTGGACCGCCGGCCAGGCCCTGCCCACCGACCAGGTGCTCACCTCGCTCTACGACGCCCACAAGCTGGCCACGGTGCTGCCGGACGTGCTCCTCGAGCCCCAGACGCCGGCTGACGTCGCGATGTCGCTGGCCCACGCCTGGTACTACGAGACCACCCTGGGGCTCGCCCAGTGCTACCACGCCCTCGGCGAGTACGGAGAGGCCGAGACCTGGTACCTGCGGGCCGCCGGCTACCAGTACCTCAACGCCACCGTCGAGGCCCCGTTCGTCTGGTCGCACCTCGCCCAGCTCTACCTCGACTGGGGCGACTCCTACTTCCGCGACGGCGACGCCGCCACCGCCCTGCCCATCTACGAGAACGTGCTGGGTGTCGGCAACACCGTGCCGACGTCTCAGCTGTACACGATCGCCGGTCTCGCGCCGGCGGCGTCCGCGGCCAAGACCCTCATCGGGTCCATCGCCCACCCGGACGCCGTCGACGTCAGCCCCGCCATCGCCGCGGTGATCCTCGAGGTGGAGGCGCAACTGGCGAAGCTCGCGGGCGGCCTCGACTTCTGGGGCTACTGGGGCCAGAACGTGCCGATCTGGACCTTCGACTACCTGCAGTCGGTGGCCGTGAACTTCTGCCAGCTCGCGATCGGCGCCGAACGTGACGCCATGAACTTCTGGGACCGCGCGGACGCCGGCACCCTCACCCGCACCCAGCTCACCCAGAACATCGGGCTCTCCCAGGCCGAGCTCAACGCCGCCAACCAGCAGGTGACGGCGGCCGCGGCGGAGGCCCACGCCTACCAGCTGGGCCAGCAGGTGGCCCAGCTGAGGGCCAGCGACGCGACGGCGAACGCGACCGAGTACGCGTCCAAGTCGGGGGCGTGGGTGATGCACCAGGCCCTGCAGACCCAGCTCAGCGGGGGCGAGGACGGCGACAGCGACCAGCTGAACAACCTCGCCGACCAGATGATGAGCGGCTCCTACTCCATCTCGGGCGACCGGGGCACCCTCGCCGCCGCCGAGTCACTCACCTCGGCACGCCTGCAGAACCAGTACCAGATCGACACGATGAACCGGCAGGCGAGTGAGCTCAACGCCGCGGCCGGCCAGGCCGCGGCGGAGGTGACCGCTGCCAACGCCCGGGTGGCCGCGGCCCAGGCCGGCGCCGACGCGGCGGCCGTGCGGGTGCAGGCGTCCCAACAGCTGCTTCAGGCCTTCGACCAGCAGCGGTTCACCCCGGACGTGTGGAACGCGCTCGGCGACCGGATGAACGCACTGTCCCAGCGCTACCTCATGTGGGCCCTCGGCATCGCCAAGCGGATGCAGAGCGCGTACAACTTCGAGAACGACGTCGACCTGCAGGTGATCCGCCCCGACTACACCTCGAGCCAGGTGCATGGGCTGCTGGCCGCGGACACGCTCATGGCCGACATCCAGTCGTTCACCTACGACCTCATCACGTCGACCGCGCCCAAGCCGCAGCCGCTCAAGCAGACGATCTCGCTGTCCGAGCGCTACCCCTTCGAGTTCGAGACCCAGCTGCGGCGCACCGGCACGATGGACTTCCAGACCGATCTCGACGACTTCGACTCCGTCTACCCCGGCACCTACGCCGGACGGATCGAACACGTCGAGGTCGCCGTCGACGGCATCATCCCGGCCACCGGAGTCAGCGGGGCGCTCACCAACGCCGGCATCTCGCAGTACCGGACGCCGTCCGCGTCCGGGGGCAGCGTGAAGCAGCGGGTGCAGAACCGGGAGACGCAGATCATCTCCGATTTCGACGTCCGGGCGGACGCCCTCGTCGACAACCCCGACCACCGCCAGACCGGGATGTTCCAGGGCGCCGGCCTCGCGTCGACCTGGACCCTGTCGCTGCCCAAGGACGTCAACCAGCAGCTGGACTTCAACGCGCTCGTCGACGTGCGGCTCACCCTCACCTACCGCGCCCGCTTCGACCCCGACCTGCGCGCCGCGGTGCTCGCGGAGTTGGCATCCAGGCCCGGGATCCACTCCCGGCAGCGGCCCTTCCCGCTGCGCTGGGTGTTCGCGGACGCGTTCTTCCGGTTCTACTCCACCGGCGTCCTCGACCTCGCCCTCGCGGCCAGCGACTTCGCCCTCACCGAGAAGGACCCCGTGCTCACCGATGCGAGCCTGGTGGTCGCCACCAGTCCCAGCTCCCGGGCCCAGGGGGTGACCCTCAAGGTCACCCTCCCAGGGTCGGCGGCGGTGAGCGCCGCGACGGATGCGGACGGGGTCGTCCAGACGGCCGCCCTCGCCTCCGCGGTGACCGGACAGTCCGCGATCGGCGCCTACCGGATCGAGGTCGACGCCGCGGACAATCCCGGCTGGGTGACGAACGGGGCCCTGGTGCTCGACGACATCACCAACGTCGCCCTGGTCATCGGCTACTCGTTCACGCCGCGCAGCTGAGGCTTCCATCATGAGCTTCGACATCGGCTTCGCCAGCCAGGCTCCGTCCCTGCCCACCGGCGGCGGCGTCGGAGGTCTCGGCGAGACCTTCAGCCCCGACCTGTCCACCGGCACCGGCACGCTGTCCGTGCCCATCGACCTGCCCAACGGTCCCAACGACTCGAGTCCCAAGCTCGTCCTCCGCTACGACTCGGGGACGCCGAACGGCCCCTTCGGGCTCGGCTGGTCGATCCCGACGCCCCGGCTGCTGCGGAGCACCATGGTCGGCAGACCCCGCTACGACGACACCGACACCCTCGTGCTCGAGGGGTCCGGTCCGCTCGTGCGCGGCTCCGACGGCGTGCTGCGCCCCCAGGTCGACACCGGAGACTGGACGCTGGCGGCGTCCGGCACCGGCTTCGTGGCCACCGACCGGGCCGGCACCCGGTACCACCTGGGCACCTCGCCCGCCTCGCAGATCACTGGTCTGGCGGGCGGGGCCTGGGCCTGGCTGCTGGACGCCGTCGAGGACAACCTCGGGCTGCTCACCACCTACTCGTGGCGTGCGGCGGGCGCGCAGCGCTACCTCGACACGATCGCCTGGGGTCCGTTCGAGGTGCGGTTCGGCTACGAGCAACGGCCCGACGTGCTCCGGTGGGGGCGGGGCGGCTTCCTGCTGGTCACCGACCAGCGGTGCACCTCGATCGAACTGCACCTCCCGGCGCAGCCGGCCTCGCTCGTGCGCCGCTGGACCCTCGGCTACTCCGGCGCACCGATCAACGGCGCCTCACTGCTCACGTCGGTGCGGGTCAGCGGCTTCGGGGCCGACGGCAGCAGCCTGGACGCGCCGCCGCTCGGCTTCGGTTACACCGACGCCGGTGAGCCGACGCTGCTGCGCGTCGACCCCGTGGACGCCGGCGCCGCACCCCCCGCCCTCGGCGGCGGCTCCCGGGTGGAACTGGTCGACTGGACCGGCACCGGGGCTGCGGACATCCTCGAGATCGACCCCAGCGGACGGGCCCGTGTCTGGCCCAACCGGGCCGGCAGCTTCGGGCGTCCGATGGACGCCGGCCTGCTCCCCGAACTGGCGGGGGCGGCGTCCCGGTTCGGGCTGGTCGACATCGACGGCGACGGGATCGCCGACATCGTCCGCACCGATGTCCCGCTGGCCCGCTATCAGCCCCGGACGGCCACCGGCTTCGCCCGGCCCGTGGCCCTGGCCCAGGCCCCGGCCGTGGCGCCCGCGAGCGCGGCGGTGCGGATCGGGGACTTCGACGGCGACGGGCGCGTCGACCTGCTGTGGAGCAACCGGCGCGCCCTCATGCTCGCCCACCGCGACGCCGAGGGCTCGTGGCTCGGGGTCCCCGACGTGGTGCCCGGGGAACCCGCGGGGCCTCCCACCGATCTGAGCGACCCGCGGGTGTTCTGCGCCGACATGACCGGTGACGGCACCCCCGACGTCGTCCGGGTGGACGGGTCGGGGGTGAGCTACTGGCCCTACCTCGGCGCCGGGCTGTTCGGCGACCGGGTCGTCATGGCCGACCCGCCGATGCTCCCCTACGACTGCGATCCCGCGACCGTGCTGGTCGTCGACGTCGACGGCGACGGGTGCGCCGACGTCCTCCACGTGGCAGGCGGCACCCTCACCTGGTGGCCCAACCGCAGCGGCTCCGGATTCGAGCCGCCCCGGGTCGTGCGGCACCTGCCCACCGGGGCGATGGCGGCCCTGCGGGTCGCCGACCTCGCCGGACGCGGAACCCCTTCGGTCTGCTGGACGGCCACCCTGCCCTCGGGCCGCGGGCGGTGGTTCACCGTCGACCTGCTCGGCGGTCGCCAGGCCGGCCTGCTCTCGCGGATCGACAACGGCACGGGCCGCTCCACCGCGATCAGCTGGAGCACCACGACTCTCGAGGCGGAGCGCGACCGAGCGGCGGGGACGCCGTGGCCCACCCGGCTGCCCGTGGTGCTGCCGGTCGTCTCCGGCGTCACCGTGACCGACGCCGCCTCCGGGGCGGTGAGCGCGACCGAGTACGCCTACCACGAGGGCCGCTACGACGGAGTCCTGCGCGAGGTGTGCGGGTTCGGGCGGGTGACCAGCCGCGACCTCGGCGACACCTGGGTCGACACCCTCGTCACCACCCACTGGTTCGAGACCGGCCTGCTGCCCGACGGCAGCGAGCCGGCCACCCAGGACGACCGGGTGCGGTTCCGGGCCGTTCGGGGACGCCTGCTGCGTCAGGACCGCGCCGCCGACGACGGCCACCTGTTCGACCGGTTCGAGCAGCAGTGGCGGGTCGACGACGGCGCCCACCCGGGCACGGTCACCCCACGGCTGGTCGGTTCCACCCGCTCGGTCTTCGAGGGGCAGGCCCAGCCGGTCAGCCGGATCGTCACCCAGCAGACCGGCTGGACACCGGACGGCAACGTCACGTCGGCCGTCGAGCAGTCCTTCGACGCCGTGTCCGCGAGCCCGCTGGAGGAACTGCACACCGACACCGAGTACGCCGCCGACCCCTCGGGGCGGTTCCGGCAGCGGATCTCCCGGGTCGTCCAGCACGACGGCACGGGGGCCGTCGTCTCCGACCTGCGCACCGACTACGACGGGCTGCCCAACGGTCAGGTGGGCGCCCAGGGGCTGGTGACGCGCCGCACAGCCCTCGCGATCCCCGACACCCTCGCCGCCGCGGTCTACGGCGCCGAGCTTCCCGACTTCGCGGCCGCCGGCTACACCCGGCCGGCCGGAGCCGACGGGTGGTGGGTCGAGCTCGCCGGCTACGAGCGCACGGTGGATGCCGCCGGCGTGCACGGGCGGATCACCGGCGCCAACGGAGGCGTGAACACCGTGCTCATGGACCCCGCGAACTGCTACCCGGTCGAGGTCGTGGACCCCGTCGGCAACCGGCTCACCGCGGAGTTCGACCTCCGCAGCTACCAGGCCACCGCCATGGTCGACCCCTCGGGAGCCCGCACCGAGGCCCGGTTCGACGCCCTGGCCCGGCACACCGTCACCATCGAGCCGGGCGACACCGACGCCGAGCCGACGCGGGCCCTCGCCTACGACACCGGGTCGTCACCGATCGTCGTCACCGAGACCACGGCGACGACCCCGGGCGGCCCGCGGCGCCGGCAACGCCAGTTCTTCGACGGCACCGGGCGGATGCTCCAGCAGCGCCTCGCCGACGAGACCGGTGAGATCGTGGCCGACGCCAAGGAGTACGGGGCCCGGGGGCTCACCGTCCGGTCGTACCTCCCGTACCGGGCGACCGACCCGGGCTACGCGGCTCCGGCGTCCGGGGTGGCGTTCGTCGAACTGCACTACGACGCCCTGGGCCGGGTCGTGTCGACACGGCAGCCGGACGGCCGGCTGGCCACCGTCACCTACCTGCCGGGGATGCTCGAGGAGCGCGACGCCGAGCAGACCCGCACCGACCCCGGCGCGCCGCACGCCGGGGCCCTCACCCGGCGGTACGTGAGCCCCGCCGGCAAGGTCGAACGCGTCGACCTCGTGGCGGGAGGACGCACCCTCACGACGACGGACCGGCACGACATCAAGGGCGACATCGTCGAACACGTCGACGCCCTCGGCGCCTCGGTGCGCTTCGACATCGACCTCCTCGGCCGCACGCTGCGGATCAGCCGTCCCGAGGTCACCCAGGTCGTCGTGCTCGACGCCTCCGGTGACGTCGTCGAGGCGCGCACGGGCAGCTCCAGGGTGTTCCGCTCGTACGACCTGGCCCGTCGTCCGACCTCGGTGCGCCACGACACGGCCGGTTCGGCGCCGGTTGCGGGCTTCGTCTACCACGATGCCGCGGGCCCGGCGCCCACGGACGCCGGCACGCACACGCTCGGCGGCCGACTGGTCCGCATCGACGACGAGAGCGGGTCGACGGTGTTCGACTACGACGAGCGGGGGCGGATCACCACCAAGACGATGACCCCGGCCGGGAACGCCGCGGTGACGATCGGCCTGGCCTACCGCCCGGACGGCCTGGTGGACCACGTGGCCTATCCCGGAGGCCAGGTCACGACCTACGGCTACAACCTGCTCGGCCAGCTCACCTCGATCAGTGGGGTCATCGACGCGATCGACTACGACGTGGCCGGGCGTCGCACCCGGGTGGCCAACCACAACGGGACGGTGGAGACCAACGACCACGACCCGCTCACCGGGTGGCGCACCGCGTCCACGCTCACCGGACCGGCCGGCACCCTGCGCCAGACGGGCTTCGTCCACGACCGGGTGGGCAACGTCACCGGCCTCACCAGCCCGGACGCCGCCCTCGCCCGCAGCTACGGCTACGACGACCTCTACCGGCTCGTGTCGGCGTCCGGAGCGGGGAGCACGCTCGCCTACGGCTACGACGACGGGTTCAACCTCACCTCGGCGGCGTCCGGGGCGTACCACTACGGCGAACACGGCGCGCCCGCCGGTTGCGTCACCAGCGTCGGCGCGGACACCTACGGCTATGACGATCGCGGCCAGATCGTCTCCGCGCCGTGGGGCTCGAACACCTTCGACGCCGAGGGGCGGCTGCGGGTCGTGACCCTGGCCGATGGCGGCAAGGACGCGTTCACCTACAGCGCGGGCGGCTCGCTCGTGCGGCGGGTGACATCGGCGCCCGGACTGCCGGACCGGGTCGTGCTGAGCCCCGACCCGCTCATCCGGGTGGAGGACGGCCGGGTCGTCGCGCAGATCAGCGACGGCGACCGGATCGTCGCCCGCGACGACGCGGGAACGCTCTCCTGGCTGCACTACGACCATCTCGGCTCCCTCGTCCTGGTGACGGACGCGGCGGGAGCGGAGCAGCTGCGGCTCGCCTACGACCCCTACGGCCAGGTGCTCACCCGCACCGGACCGGCAGCGGCGTCCCAAGGGTTCGCGACCGGGCAGGACATCGGCCACGGCCTCGTGCTGCTCGGCGCCCGCTGGTACTCCCCCCGCCTGGGCCGGTTCCTCTCCCCCGACCCGCTGGTGGGCGACCCCGCCGACCCCGCCGCGTGGAACGCCTACGCCTACTGCCGCGACAACCCGACGAGCTACATCGACCCCTCCGGGCGCGACTTCTGGAAGATCTTCGCCGCCGTCGTCGCCACGATCGCGATCATCGCCGTCGCCGTCATCGTGACCGTCTGTACCTTCGGAATCGCGACGCCGGGCACGGTGGCGCTCGCGGTCGGCGGAGTGAGCATCACGTGGGGCGCGGTGTTCGCGGCCACCGTCGTCGGCATCGTCGCCGGCGGAGTGATCGGCGGCATCGCGGCCGCCCGGGCCGGCGGGGACGCCGGGGACATCTTCCTCGGCGTGGTCGTCGGCGGCGCGGTCGGCGGGTGGGCCGCCTTCGGCGGGGCCTTCGCCGGTGTCGCCGTCGGGGGTGCACTCGGCCTGACCAGCGGAACGGTGCTGTGCGGGGCGGTCGTCGGCGGGGTGACGGGCACCATCAACGGCGCCGCCATGGGCTTCGCCTCCGGTTTCGCCGGCGGCAAGAACAACGGGCTCAAGGACGTCATGCTCAAGGTCCTGGTCGGCGCGATCACCGGCTTGGCCCTCGGTGCCGCCCTCGGCGCCATCAGCGGGATGGTCGCTCCGAAGACACCGTTCAACCAGGCGATGCAGCAGGCCTCGCAGCCGCCGTCGACGCCGGCCGCGCCGAGTCTCACCGGGCCACCCGCCCCGGTGACGAGCGTCGGCGCCGCCGTCGAGAAGACCGCCTCGGAGCTGGCACTGCACTACGCCGGGGCCGCCCTGCCCTACGCCGGCGCCATCGTGGCACCCGCCGCCGCCAACGCCTGGGTGGCCGCGATCGTCATCGACGTCGGCTCGGCCGCCACCTCGGCGTTCTTCGACGACCTGCAGCAGTACCTGCGCACCCACAACGTCAACCTCGGCCCCTTCAACTTCATCAAGACCGATTTCTGACACCCCACACCCACCCCAAGGAGACACCCATGCCCGGCTGGTACATCCACATGGAGACCGCCACGATGGTGGCGAAACGGCTGCAGGCCGCCGACCTGCCACCCGACGCCACCATCACCCCACTCGACGCCAAGGGCCTCGGCGACCTGGCCCACACCTGGCGCAACTACCTGGCCGCCGGGGCCATCGGCCCGGACATCTTCTTCCTCCTCCCCGACTTCAAGGGCGACAAGGGCAACGTCCTGCTCACCGTGACCAACTGGGTGCTCAGCGTGTGGGACACGATCGACAGCGAGTTCGTGTCCAAGTGGGAGACGTGGGCCCAGCCGGCCATCGACGGGGTCGGCGACGTGCTCAACCAGGACACCGGCGGCGTCCTCGCCCAGCTGGGGCAGGCCCTGCAGGAGCTCTCCTCGGCGATCACCGACGCCGTCATCGAACTGCTCACCCAGCTCTACGACTGGTTCGGCCTGCTGACCTCCGGCGTCCCGCAGGGCTACGCCGACTCCGCCTTCTTCTGGTCGGACATGTTCCACTACCGCAAGACCTACGAGTTCGCTCAGGCCCTCTACAAGAACGCGACGACCGACCAGCACAAGGCCTTCGCGATCGGCTGGATGAGCCACTGCGCGACCGACGTCACCGGCCACTCGTTCGTCAACACCAAGGCGGGGGGCCCCTATCGGCTGCACTGGCAGCGCCACCACCTGGTCGAGAACCACATGGACGCCAAGGCCTACGACGCGACCCACCACGGCGCCGAGCCGTACGGCGAGCTGGACACCTCGGCGCTGCACTTCCGGCTGGCCTTCCGCAAGGGCCTTCAGGCGCCCTACGTGGGGGCCGAGGACGCGCCGGCCTACGACTACTTCAGCGGCTTTCCCGCCTACGACACGACCGACTCGGCCGCTGCCGCCAAGCAACGACACGACTTCTTCGACCTCGACTCGGCCGACCTGCCGGAGGACCTTTGCAAGCTCATCATCCAGACGATGGAGCAGGTGTACGGGACGAACGACCCGAAGATCCTCAACTGGGACCCCGCCCAGTTCTCCGACCTGGACGCCGGCGGCCAGCCGACCGGGCGGCCCAGCGTCCTCGCCATCCAGAACACCTTCAAGCTGCTCTACCTGTACGTGAAGAAGACCTCGACGAGCGGGTACGCGCCCCGCAAGCCGACAGCTCCGCCGGTGATCAACGACCACACCCCACCGGCGCCCCCCGGCTCGGACAGCGGCGTCGGAGACGACCCCTCCCGCGGCGGGGATCCCTCCGACGACAGCTTCAACCTCCTCGACCTCTTCCTGGCCCTGCTCGGCTTCCTCGCCTGGCTCGGCGAACTCGGGGTGTGGCTCGCGACGCTCCCCGCCGCGGTGCTCGCCGACCTGGCGACCTACCCCTTGCGCGAACTCCTCTACGAGTACGCGGTACTGCCCCTGTGGAGCCTCTACATCGCCGCCCGCAAGCCCCTGGTCATGCAGGGCTTCCTCGTGCCGAAGGCCGAGGAGATCATGCAGAGCCTGGTCGAACTGGGCGTGAGCCCGGACGGGCCGCTCGCCGACCTCGCCGCCGCGCTCAACTCGCCGGACGGTTTCGCCACCGCACCGCTGCCGTTCGACGAGAACTCGGGACGGGACCGGGCCTACCCGCGGGCGATCGTCACCGATCCGCAGAGCGTCGCCGAACAGGTCCTCGGCATCGTGCTGCCCGACCCCTCGTGCGGCAGGCCCGAGGCGCCCAGCGAATACCTGCGCCCGTGGAAGTACCCGGAGCACGACAACCGGGGCAACACCGTCGGCTGGGAGCCCGGACTCACGTTCGCCGGCCCCTGGACCCAGGGGCAGGACGCCCGCGTGCTCATGAACCACGTGCCGGGCGACCCGGCGACCCGGGTCGCCTACGAGAAGGCGGCCACGCCCGACGCGACCGACACCGTGTCGGCGTCCGCCCTGCCCGGCGGGCGCCACCTCGGGGACCCGGTCGACTACGGCACCTACGTCGTGAGCCGGCTGACCCAGGGCGGCAGCATGCCCGACTTCAACCTGGACGCCGACCGCGGCTACGGCTACCACTGCTGGGACTGGAACCGCTCTGACCAGACCACCGTGCCCAAGGTCACCCCGAAGCAGGACTTCGACGCGGCGAACTACAGCTTCCCCACCCCCTGCACCGTGCCGGAGGGCTACTGCGCCGACAAGGACTTCGCATGGAGCGGCCCCGCGCGGGCCTACGACCCGAGCGTGCACCTCGCCGTGCACTACCTCGAGGGTGCCGACCCGGGCTGCGGCACCACGACCAAGGTCACAGCCCAGGAGATCGATCGGGCCGGCATGCCGCCCCAGGGACAGAAGGGCTGACTCATGCCCACCAACGACGAATCGCGCTACGAGCAGGAAACCCATCCCCAGCTCACGCCCGAGCAGGACCAGGCCGAGCGGGGTGGCGAGCCTCCCGCCGGCCCGGATCCGACCGTCACGCCCGACCCCGCCGACCCGGCCGAGGTGAAGCGGGTGCGGGCGTGGCTGGGAGACAAGGAGCACCCGCCGCGCCAGGACGGGCTGTGGCCCTACCTCCTGATCCGGGCCTTCCCCGGGGACACCGGCGTCCGGCAGCCCCCGGTGAACTACTTCTGGGAGTCACCCGACATCCGGGTGTACGAGGGCGACGTCCAGGACCCCAGCACCGCGACACCGGTCATCAACCCCACCCCCGGCGTGGCGCACAGCGTCTTCGTCCACGTGTGGAACCTGGGGCGGCTCGAGGCGGTGGGAGTGACCGTCCGGGCCTGGTGGGCCAATCCGGCCTTCTCCTTCGGCGCGGGCAGCCCCGAGCCGCCGCACTACATCGGGGGCACCCGGGTCAATCTCGGCGACCGCACCTCCCCGGACTGCCACGCGCTCGTGCGCATCCAGGGGTTGTGGACGCCGGTCGTCGAGAACAGCGGGCACGAGTGCCTGCTGGCGGTGGCCACGCACGTCATGGACCCGGCCTCCGGCGGCTTCACGGCGTCCACCGACCGGCACGTGGCCCAGCACAACCTCATGCTGGCCGCTCCGAGCGAGGACCTGTCGCCGCTGCTCACCCGGCTGGGGGCCGCCCTCACCCTTGGCTCGGACCTGCAACTGCTGCACGGGGGCGCCGACGTCGCCCCGATCCTGCTCGCCCACAAGGCCGTGGTCGGACGCGACGTGGTGCTGCCACAGCTCACCGACGTGGTCACCCCCGTCCCTGGCCTCCCGAACATCGGGCACCTCGGGACCGTGGTGCGCACCCTCGGCGGCCACGCCGTCGTCCCGGGAGCCGCGTCCGTGCGGGCGCTCACCGTTCCGAACTCGCTCACCGCGATCAACCGGCCGGGGCTGCTGGGCGGTCGGGTGAGCGTGCAGCCCGCGACGCTGTCGCCGGCCGTGGCCGTGATCCGGGCCCTCAAGGTGCCCGATCTCACGGCGGGGTCGATCGCCAAGGCGGTGTCGACGTCGTCGGGCGACGGCAACCTGCTCCGCTTCCAGGAGGTGCGGGGCGGGGTGGTCGTCGGCGGCTACTCGGTAATCGTGCAGGGCTGAGCGACGCGGACGCGCGCCGGGACGGGCAGGGGGTGTGTCAGGCTGAGGCGATGCCGAACCTGACCATCCCCTGCCCCTCGGGGGACCTGCCCGCGTACCTCGCCGCTCCCGCCGCCGGCGGCCCGGCTCCGGGTGTCGTCGTCGTCCACGACGCGTTCGGCCTCGGCAACGAGATCCGGGGCCAGGTCGACTGGCTGGCCTCCGAGGGATACCTGGCCGTCGCCCCGGACCTGTTCCGGGGACGCGGACGCCTCGGTTGCATGGTGTCGATCATGCGGGACGCCCGCGGCACGCAGGGGCCGACCTTCGACGACATCGAGGCGGCCCGCAGCTGGCTGGTAGCCCAACCCGGCTGCAGCGGGACCGTCGGGATCATCGGCTTCTGCATGGGAGGCGGCCTCGCCCTCATCCTCACGCCGAGCGGGCGGTACGCGGCGTCCAGCGTGAACTACGGCACAGCCGGGCGGGACGTCTACTCGGCCGGATACCTGCGCACCGCCTGCCCCGTCGTCGGCAGCTACGGCGGGAGGGACCGCAGCCTGCGGGGGGCGGCGGGGCGGCTGGACGCCGCGCTCACCGCGGTCGGCGTCGACCACGACGTCAAGGAGTACGCGAGCGCGGGGCACGCCTTCCTCAACGACCGCGAGTCGGCGGGAGATCCGAGCCCGAGGCTGTTCGCGGTGCTCGGCCCGATGATGGGCACCGGCTACGAACCGGACGCGGCGCGCGACGCACGCGCCCGGATCCTCGCGTTCTTCCGGCGGCACCTGCACCCGGCCGAGGTCGGCCCCGCCGCCACCGGGCAGTGATCGACGCCGCGGGGCCCCTGTCAGTCCTTGTCGCGACTGCGGGCGGTCTCGCGGATGTTGGCCTTCTCGAGCGCCTCGACGAGCTCCTGCTTGCTCATCGACGAGCGTCCGCGCACCCCGAGCCTGCGGGCCAGGTCGTAGAGGTGCTGCTTGGAGGCGTTCGCGTCGACACCGCCGTGGGTCTCGCGCCGGGTGGACGCGCCGCCCGCCGCCTGCGCGTCGGAGGGGCCGTTCTCGTCCTTGGGCTCCCAGTGGTCGCCGACCTTCTCATGGGTGTGTTTCACCGCGCTGTACGCGACACGATGGGCCCGCTCCTCGTCGCCGTACTCCGCGGCCGCGGCATCGTGGGCCTTCGCGAACGTGCGCTTGGCGAGGTCGTCCGAACGGCGCAGCGTGCTCGGCAGTTCGCTCTCGCGTACCGTGCCACTCCTCGTCGTCTTCGGCATCGTTTCTCCTCTCCTTGGCATCGCCGCCGATGCCCCTCCGGTACCCGCACCCCGGCCGGGTGAAACGGCTCCCCGGGGTCGGGGCCGTTTGGCCGGCGGGTGCAGGGGGTAGTCGTGGGGAACACGACGGAGGGGATGGATGAGCGCACAGTCTGAGCGGGACGCCGAGGAGACCTCCGGCGACCCCGCGGCGCCGGCGGGCCTGGTTCACGTCTCCACCGACATGCCGGGCTGGACGCGGCGACGGGCCGGACGCGGGTTCCGCTACCTCGACGACTCGGGTGCTCCGCTGTCCGGAGAGGACGTCCAGCGGATCAGGGCACTGGTCATCCCCCCGGCCTGGCGCGACGTGTGGATCTGCCCGCTGCCCGAGGGACACCTGCAGGCCACCGGCGTGGACGCCGCCGGGCGCGTCCAGTACCTGTACCACCCGCTGTGGCGCGAGGCGCGTGACCGGGAGAAGTTCCAGCGCATCGAGCAGACCGCGAGCCACCTGCCCGAGGTGCGGCAGCGGATCGAGGCCGACCTGCACCTGCCGGGCCTGCCGCTGGAGCGCGCGACAGCCGTCGCCGTCCGGCTGCTCGACCTCGGGTACTTCCGCATCGGCAACGACTACTACACCGACGAGAACGGCTCGTTCGGGCTCACCACCCTCGAGCGCCGGCACGCGCGGCTGCAGCGGGGTCGGCTGGTGTTCCAGTTCACCGGCAAGTCCGGCGTCGAGCACCGGATCGAGGTGGACGACGAGGCGGCGATCCGCGCCATCCAGGAGATGCGCGCCCGGCGCTCCAGCCCCCGGCTGCTGTCCTACCGGCTCGGGTCGCGGTGGGCGAACCTGTCCTCGAGCCAGGTGAACGCCTACCTGTCGGAGATCTTCGAGGGCGACTTCACGGCCAAGGACTTCCGCACGTGGCACGCCACGGTGCTGGCGGCCTCGGCGCTGGCGGCGTCCACGGAGTCGGGAACGAGCGCGGCCTCGCGCAAGCGGGCGATGGCCGCCGCCGCCCGCGAGGTGTCGGAGTACCTGGGCAACACCCCCACCGTGGCGCGGGCCTCGTACATCGACCCACGGGTGCTGCGCCACTACGAAGAGGGCCGGGTGATCGACCTGTCCGCCCTCCCCGAGGACGCGAGCGTGGAGCGCCAGGCCGAACTCGAGCGCCGGGTGCTCGACCTGCTCCACGAATGACCGGACGCCGGCGGACCGAGGTCCACCGGCGTCCGGGTTCACGATTCGGGCGCTGGGTCAGCCCCTGAGCGCCGCCTGCGCGTTGGCCTCGGTTTCGGCGAGCCGGGTCAACAGCTCGTCGGTCTCGGCCTCCTCCTCGAGGTTGGCGCTCAGCAGGTCGCCCCCGTTGGGGACGCCGAGCATCTGCGCCCACCGCCGGAGGGTGCCGTACCGGGTGATCTCGTAGTGCTCGACGGCCTGCGCCGAGGAGATCAGGCCGGCGTCCGCGGCCGGGCTGCCCTTGAACTCCTTGAGGGTGACGTCGCCCTCCTTGAGGATGCCCTCGATCGCCTCGCACTTCCTGCCCTTGGCGTCGACGTCGAACAGCTGGAAGACGTCCTCCAACCGGACGATCTGGCCCTCGGTCTGGACGGTGTGCTTCCTGAACGCCGCCTTCAGCTCGTCCGACGCCGCGGCCGCCTCGAGTTCGGGCAGGGTGCGCAGGATGTGCTGTTCCGCGTAGTACATGTCCTGCAGGGTGTCGAGGAACAGGTCCGACAGACCCTTCTCCGACCTGCCTCCTGCTCCGAACAGTTCTGAAATCTTGTCAGTCATGTCTTCCCTTCCAAGCGATCGGTGCTCGTGGTTCCTGCTGATGCCGCGGGAGAGGTCCCGGGTGTCACTCAGGCGTTGGGCGGGTCGGGGTGCTCGGCGGGTTCGCCGAGGCCCGGCTCGCGGGCTGGAGTGACGTCGAGATCGGGGTCGGGATCGGGGTCCGCGTTGAGGCGCACGTCGGCGCCGAGCGGCTGGGTTCCCGCCTGTCCCTGATCGTCGGCCTGGGACGGCTGTCCCTGTGAGGTCTCGGGATGCATCGTCACCCCGCCTGACCGACGTAACTCTCGGGGTCGGCCTGGAACCGGTCCCTGCATCCTTCGCAGCAGAACCGGTAGGTCTCGCCGTTGTACGTCGCAGTCGGTGACTGCTGGGAGTCGACAGGGTTCCCGCATACCGGGCATTGCTGGTTCATCGCTGGCTCCTTTCTGTCGCTTGCAGTCCCGTACCCGCCGCCTCGAACCGGCAAACCCGGCGCGACGACGACCCGAAGCCGCCGTCCCGAACGCATAACCCGGCCGCAGGCGGGTAAGGCAGTGCCATGGACCTCACTGGAAAGATCGCACTAGTCACCGGCGCGGGCTCGGGCATCGGCCGCGCCACCGCCCGTCTGCTCGCCGAGCGCGGCGCCACCGTCTGGGCCGCCGTCCACTCCGACCACAGCGCCGAGGACGTCGGCAAGGAGTTCTCCGGGGCCGATCTCGACGTGCGCCCGGTCACCTCGGAACTCAGCGAGGAACAGTCGGTCCGCGACCTGTTCGAGCGGATCGACAAGGAGTGCGGCCGGCTCGACATCGTCGTGGCGAACGCCGGCATCAACGGCGTCTGGGCACCCCTGGGGGAGCTCACCCTGGACGAGTGGAACAAGACCCTCTCGACGAACCTCACCGGGACGTTCCTCACGATGAAGTACGCCCTGCCGGGGCTGCGGGCCGCCGGCGGCGGCTCGATCGTGGTGACCGCGTCGGTCAACGGGACCCGGATGTTCAGCAACAGCGGGGCGTCCGCCTACGCCTCGAGCAAGGCCGGCCAGGTGGCCCTCACCAAGATGGCGGCGGTGGAACTGGCGCGCGACAAGATCCGCGTGAACGTCGTCTGCCCCGGCGCGATCGACACCGAGATCGGTGACAACACCGAGCACCGCAACATCGAGAACCTGCACATCCCGGTGGAGCATCCGCAGGGTGAGATCCCGCTCACCGGCGACCAGCCCGGGAGCTCGGACGACGTGGCGGCCCTCATCTGCTTCCTCTCGTCCGAGGACGCCAAGCACATCACCGGCACCGAGGTGTGGATCGACGGCGCCGAGTCGCTGCTGCGGGGCTGAGGGAAGTCGCCGCGGGCGCACCCGCACAGGATGGCGGGCGCACCCGCTCAGGATTGCGGGCGCGCCCGGTAGCGGTTCTCCGGGCGTCCCGTGCTGCCGTAGCGGAGGGTCCGCTCGACCTCGCCCCGGCTCTCCAACTGCGCGAGGTACCGCTGGGCGGTCGCCCTGCTCACCCCCACCTCGCGGGCCACGTCAGACGCCGAGACGCCGGCGTCGCGGCCCACCACGGCGCCGAGGATGTTCCTCAGGGTGACGTTGGCGGGTTCCGGCTCCCTGCGCGCCGCGGTCGTGGGCGGCCGGCGTCCGAACAGCGCGTCCACTTCGGTCTGCTCGGCGCTGCGGGGCAGGGCGGCTGTCCGGCGGCGCATCTCCCGGTAGTCGGCGAGGCGCTGGGAGAGTTCCTTGAGGCCGAACGGTTTGATGAGGTAGTGCACCGTGCCGAGCCGGAGCGCCGCGCGCACCGAGTCGGCGTCCCGCGCGGCGCTGATCACGATGACGTCCGGCGCCCCCGGCTCGGCGAGGAGGGCCCGGGCGACCTCCAGCCCGCTGCCGTCGGGGAGGTAGACGTCGAGCAGGATGAGGTCGGGGCGCAGCGCGTGCGCCTGTTCCATCGCGCGGGACGCCGTGTGCGCGAGACCCGCGACGGCGAACCCCTGCATCCGTTCGACCATCGCCGCGTGGAGGGACGCCACCCGGAAGTCGTCGTCGACGACCAGCACCCGCAGGTCAGGCATCTCCGGCTCCCGCGCCGACGGTCGCCGGCCGGTGGGCGGGCAGGGTCACCGTGAAGCGCGCCCCCGGCCCCGGGTCGACGTCGATCGTCCCGTGCAGGCGGGTGACCAGCCTCCGCACCAGCGCCAGTCCCGTGCCGCCCCCTCGCTCGCGGGGCTTGGTCGTGACGCCGCTCTCGAAGATGTGCTCGATCAGTCCGGGGGCGATCCCGGGCCCGTTGTCGCTGACCGCCACCGTCACCTCCCAGTCATCCTCGACCACCAGCAGTGTCACCCGGCGGGGCTGGGGTTGGGGGCCGACCGCGTCGAACGCGTTGTCGAGCAGGTTGCCCACGATCGTCACGAGGACGCGGGCCGCCTGGGGTGTCTCGCCGACGTCGCTACGGGGGTCGATGATCAGCTCGATGCCCCGCTCGTTCGCCTCCGCCGCCTTGCCGAGCAGCAGCCCGATGAGGTGCGGCGCCCGGATCCGCTCCCGCAGCGTGAGATCGAACTCGGCGGCGCTTCCCCTCACCTCGAGCAGGTAGTCGAGGGCGTCGTCGACCTGGCCGAGCTCGAGCAGGCCGGCGACCACGTGCATCGAGTTCGCGAACTCGTGCTGCTGGGCACGCATCGACTCGGTGAGGCTGCGCTCCCCGGTGAGCTGGCTGGCCAGGGCCGTGATCTCGGTCTCGTTGCGCAGGGTGACGACACTGTGCCGCTCGTCGCCGATCGCCACCGGCATCCGGTTGATCACCAGGCACAGGTCGTCGGTGTCGACGACCTCGTCGGGAGGGCTGTCCGGCGAGGTCAGCGCCTCGAGCAGGGGACCCTGGGGCAGCAGGTCCTGGATCCGGCGTCCGCTCACCGCGCCCAGCCGCAACAGGCGCTGGGCCTCGTCGTTGATGAGGCTCACCCGCCCGGCGCCGTCGAACGCGATGACCCCCTCCCGGATGCCGTGCAGGGTGGCCTCGCGCTCCTGCAGCAGCTTGACGATCTCGTCGAGTTCCAGTCCGAACGTGCGCCGCTTGAGGTGCCGCGCGAGCAGCCAGGACGCCAGCGCCCCCACCCCGAGCGCCACGAGCAGCCAGGTGGCGTACGACGGCAGCACCTGCCACAGCGCGGCCGACACGGAACTCTCCTTGATGCCCGCTGACACCTCCCCGACCATGGCGCCGTTCGTGCCGTAGAGCGGCGCCTTGCCGTTGGCCGAGCGTCCGGTGTTGCCGTCGTTGATGCCGGTGTGCACCCGGCCGTCGAGGGTCGCGATCGGTTCGGTGACCTTCTGGCCGATGAGCTGCGGGTAGGGATGGGAGTGACGCACCCGGGACATGTCGATGACGACGACGTACAAGGCCCCGGTGCGCGCCGCCGTGGTGGTGGCGAGGTTCTGGACGAGCGCCGCGCAGCCGGGCTGCTCGACGGTGAGGCACGAGCGGATCTCCGGCATGGCGCTCACCGACAGCGCGATGGTGGCCGCGCGCATCTCGAACTCGTGGTCGAGCCGGGCCCGTTCCGAGCGTCCGAGCAGCGCGAAACCCACCGTGGTGGTCACGAGGAGGATGCCCACGTTGGCGGCGAAGATCTGGCTGGACAGCTTGCGCAGGCGCAGCGGCATGCGCCGAATTGTGACTGCTGGCGCGGCCGGCGACAAGAAACTCCGGCATCCGGTCGCCGAGCACAACGCGCAGAACCCGCATCAATGCGCACAAGCTGCAGCTACTGGCGAAAGCGCGACAGCGGCGGGGGGCGGTGCCTAGGTTTCCGGGAATCCCGACTCGACGAGGAGCCGCCATGACCACAGCACCCGTGTCCCATCCACCCGCCGCCACGGCCGCCGCCAGCTTCGCGGCGTCCGATCGGGCGGCGGCGATCGAACTCTCCCACGTGACCAAACGGTTCCTGACACCGTCCGGCGACGTGTTCACCGCGGTGTCGGACGTGTCCTTCGCGGTGGAGCCCGGCCAGTTCTGCGCGATCGTCGGCCCCACCGGGTGCGGCAAGTCGACCACTCTCGGCCAGGTGTCCGGGCTCGACCGGCCCAGCGCCGGCACCGTCACGGTGGGGGGACGCCCGGTCACCGGCGTGACCGAGGGCGTGAGCTTCATGTTCCAGGCCGACGCGCTGTTCCCCTGGAAGACCGTGCTCGCCAACGTCATGGCCGGCCCGAGCTTCCACGGCGTCCCGAAGCGGGAGGCCGTCGCCATGGCGCGCGACTGGCTGCGTCGCGTCGGGCTGTCGGGCTTCGAGGACCGCTACCCGCACCAGCTGTCCGGCGGCATGCGCAAGCGGGTGGCGATGGCCGCCGCGCTCATCAACGAGCCCCGGATCCTGCTCATGGACGAGCCCTTCGGGGCGCTCGACGTGCAGACCAAGGCGATCATGCAGACCGAGCTCCTCGGCCTGTGGGAGCAGACCCGGCCCTCGGTGCTGTTCATCACCCACGACCTCGACGAGGCCGTGGCCCTCGCCGACCGGGTGCTCATCATGACGAGCAGCCCCGGCACGATCAAGCAGAGCTTCACCATCGACCTGCCCCGGCCCCGGGGCGAGGTGCAGGAGATCCGCCACGACCGGCGGTTCCTGGAACTGCAGAACCAGATCTGGGAGTCGCTGCGCTCCGAGGTGCAGCAGGCCTACGCCAGGACGGCGGGTGCGGCATGACCAGCACGGTTCTCCACCCCGCCCAGGCCGACGCCGAGATCAGGGCGCGGGCGCAGGCCTCCCGACGCCGCCGCCGGACGTGGATGTGGGCCTGCCGGGTGCTCGTGCCCGTCGTCCTCATCGGCGCCTGGCAGGTCACCACCGAGACAGGCGTCGTCGACAAGTTCTTCTTCGGCCAGCCGTCGGGCATCTGGCAGAGCCTGGTCAGCCTGTTCACCCAGGGCACGGCGTTCGGCTCCATCTGGGACAACCTCTGGGTCACCATCCAGGAGGCGCTGTACGGCTTCGTCCTCGGCACTGCGGTCGGCGTGGTGCTCGGTATCGCCCTGGGCCAGATCGCGTTCCTCGCCGACGTGCTCGGCCCCTACATCAAGGCGCTCAACTCGGTGCCCCGCATCGTGCTCGGGTCGATCTTCATCGTCGCGTTCGGCCTCGGGATGTTCCCCAAGGTGCTGCTCGCGGCCGTGCTCGTGTTCTTCGTCGTCTTCTTCAACGCGTTCCAGGGCGTCCGCGAGGTCGACCAGAACCTCGTCGCCAACGTGCGGGTGCTGGGTGCCTCCCCCGCGCAGGTCGCCCGGCACGTCACCATCCCCTCCGCGCTCACCTGGATCATCGCGAGCATGCACACCGCCTTCGGGTTCGCGATCATCGGGGCGCTCGTCGCCGAGGTGCTCGGTGCCCGCAAGGGCATGGGCCTGCTGATCAGCCAGGCGCAGGGCAACTTCGACCCCGACACGGTGTTCGCCTGCATGGCGATCATCTCGGTGATCACCCTCATCGCCGAGTGGCTGCTCACCCTGCTGGAACGCCGGGTGCTCTCCTGGCGCCCGCCGTCGCGCTCGGAGGCGGCGTCCATCTAGCGCCGTCCGTCCGGCTTCGCCTCCTCACCGCACCACCACCGCCCAACCCGCACCACCACCGAAAGAAGGTCATTGCCATGTTCCGACGTCCGGCCGCAACCGCGGCACTCGCAGCTCTCGCTCTCGTCGCGGCGGGCTGCTCCAGCAACAGCCCCTCGAGCACCGGTGCCGCCAACGCGGCGGCGTCCGGAAGCGCCCCCGCGAGCAGCGCCGCCGCCGGGTCCAGCAGCGGAAGCTCCTCCGCCGCGACGAACGCGGGCCCGATCCCGACCGTCACGATGATGGTCGGCGGCATCGACAAGCAGATCTACCTGCCCTACCAGCTCGCCCAGAACCTCGGCTTCTACAAGAAGTACGGCGTCAACATGGTGCTCTCGACCGAGACCCAGGGCGGCGTCGGCGCCGAGGACGCCATGGCGTCCGGTCAGGTCGACATGGCCGGCGCCTGGTACATCCACACCATCGACTTCCAGTCCAAGGGCAAGGACGTCGTCGACGTCGTCCAGCTGTCGGGCGCCCCCGGGGAACGGGAGATGTGCGCGACCGACAGCGGCGTCACCTCGGCGGCCGACTTCAAGGGCAAGTCGCTCGGCGTCACCGACCTGGGCTCGGGCACCGACGAACTCACCCAGTTCCTCGCCGCGCAGAAGGGCGTCAAGCACTCCGACTACAGCACCCTCGCCGTCGGGGCCGGCTCCACCGCCATCGCCGCCATCCAGCGCAAGAGCGCGCAGTGTGTGATGACCACCCAGCCGACCGTGGGCGCCCTCGAGTCGCGCAACCTGGCGACCTCGGTGATCGACCTCGCCACCACCCAGGGCGCCACCGCCGCGCTTGGCGGCGCCTGGCCCGCCGCCGGCGTGCTCGCCCGCGCCGACTGGGTCGCCTCGCACCAGGACGCCGTCCAGCGCGTGGTCGACGCCCTCGTCGCCACCCTGCACTGGATCAACACCCACTCGGCGGCCGACATCGCGAACGCGCTCCCGCCGCAGTTCGTCTCCAACAGCACGATCACCAAGCAGCAGTACATCGCGGGCCTCACCAGCGACAAGGGCCAGTTCCTTCCCGACGGCATCATGCCCGCCGGCGGCCCCAAGACGATCATGGCGATGGAGAAGCTCATCGGCACCGACACCTCGAAGGTGAGCATCGGCAAGACCTTCACCAACTCCTTCGCCGAGACGGCGAACAAGCTCGAGGGGTTCAAGACCACCACGACGCCCGCCGGCGCCGACGGCTGAACACGTCCGCACGCAGACGGAAGGGCCGGGGATGCGTCCCCGGCCCTTCCCGCGTGCGGGGTCAGTGCCCGACGGTGAACCGGCGGTTCTCGTTCGTGGGCTCGGCCAGCTCGTCGACGAAGGCGAGGGCGAAGTCGGCCCCGGAGATCTCGGAGCTGCCGTCGTCCGTGGTGACGAGCACGTCACCGTTCGTCCGGTACCGGCCGGTCGCCTCCCCGGGTGCGTAGCTGCCGTAGAGGGCGGCGGGACTCACGTAGAACCAGCGCAGGCCGCTGCCGGCCGGGTGGTTCGCCTGGAGCCAGCTCAGCACCCGGGCGTGCGTGAGGGCCTCGGGCTTCCACTCCTCGTGGAACCCGGGCGTGTCCACCAGCCGGGGTCCCCCCTGCGCGACGAGGGAGCTTCCCGCTCCGCCGACGACGCCCAGGCGCGCCCCAGCCTCCTGGGCGGCCGCGGCAATGGCGGGGACGTGGGGCACGAGCACGTCGGCCCCGTCGTCGCTCGTCGCGTGGACGGCGAGGACGACGGCGTCCACGCCCTCGACGAGACTCCGCAGCGTCGGCTCGTCGGCGTAGGAACCCGTGAGGTATTCGACCCCGTCGAGCGGAGCGGCCGGCTCGTGCCGCGACAAGGAGCGCACCCGCCAGCCGCGCCGCAGCGCCTCGCGGGCGATGTTCGAGCCGGTGTACCCGGTTCCTCCGATGATGGCGAGCTGCATGGGACGACTCCTTCGTGACTGGCCGGCGGGCTGCTGCCCATGCAGGCAACACCACTTCTCACCGCGGCATTCCGGGGACCCCGGCGACCGTCGACGAAGCGCCGGGAATAGCGTGAGGTCGTGTCCACAGCGTCGCGGTCGCCGCTCCCCCTCGTCGGATCCCTCGTCATCTGCGCCCTCGTCCTCGGGGCCAGCCTCGCCGGCCTGCTCAGCCCCGGGATCTACGCCAGGGAAACGGCGAACTGGGTGACCCAGGCCCGGGGCCAGGACCTCGGCAACCTCGTCGCCGTGGTGTTCCTCCTCGTCAGCGCCGTCATGCGGTTCCGCGGATCCGTGGTCGCGGGCCGGATCTGGCTGGGCACCCTGCTGTACCTCGTCTACGCCTACGTCGTGTACGCCATGGCGGTGCACTTCAACCGGCTCTTCCTCGTCTACGTCGCCGTGCAGGGCCTCAGCGCGTACGCGGCGATGCTCGCTGTCGGCCGGCTGAGGTCCGAGCCCGTAGCCGTCCGTCCCGGCGTGCCCCGACGCGTCGCCGGGTTCACGCTCCTCGTCACGGGCGTGCTCTTCGCCCTGCTGTGGTTGTCGGAGGTCGTCCCGGCTGTGGTGACCGGGGTTGCGCCACGCAGCCTCACGGACGCCGGCCTCGTCGCCAACCCGATCCACGTCCTCGACCTCGCCCTCGTGCTGCCGGCCTTCGTCGCGACCGGCGTCGGGGCGCTCCGGGGCAGGCGTACCGGGCTCTTCTGGGGAGCGCCCTGGCTCACGTTCTCGGTGCTCATGGGAGCCAGCATCGTCTTCGCGATGGTGCTGGCCACGGCGTCGGGGACGCCGGGCACCCTGCCTCCGCTGGTGCTCGTCTCGCTGGTCACTCTGGCGAGCGGGGCCGCCCTCTGGTTCTCGCTCGAGCCCGGGGCGGCCGGCGGCGGGCACGAGCCCCGCGGGCCGAGGGTGGCGGCGTCCTGAGGCGGTGGGGCCGGGCTCAGCGCCTCGGGTGGGTCCGAACGGCCGGGCGGTGCCCAGGTTCTGCGAAATTCGCGTCACCTGCCATACCCGGCCCAGGGACGGTGGGGTGTGGCAGCTGGTGCACGGTATGGCGGAACCGGCTCATCAGGGGCATCTGGCCACCGAAATGGTGTTGTCCGCGGCGCGTGAAACAGGCGAAACACCTAACCGGAGCCCTCTGTTGCGGATAGAATCGTACATAGGTACGAAGCGCAATGGGGGCAGTGCGATGGTGTTCGATCCCAGCGCGGTGGCCGATCTCGACACGACCATGACGCTGGCCGAACTCGGCCAGGTCCGCACCATGCAACGACTGTGGCACGCCCGCGAACTCGCCCTGCTCGCCCACTACGCCGACGTCACCGCCCACGTCGACACCGGGCCCGACCTGCCCGCTGCACGGGTGTTGCACGGTGACCGGATGGTCCCCGGCGGATCCGACGGCACACCTGAGGTCTCCGAGTTCGCGGCCCTGGAGGTCGCCGCCCTGTGGAACACCCCCGTCGAGGGCGTCGACGCCCGCATCCACGAAGCCCTCGACCTGCGCCACCGCTTCCCCCGCCTGTGGCACCGGGTGATGACCGGGCACCTCGACACCTGGATCGCGACCAAGATCACCTGGAAAGCCTCCCGGCTCGATCGCGACAACGCCCAACGCCTCGACCTGCGGATCGACCCCGTCGTCGCCACCCTGCCCACCTCAAGGCTGCTGCGCCTGGTCGACGCCCAGGTGCTGAAACTCACCCCACCCGACCAGACCCACGACCAACACACCCACGACCGCGGTCGTCACGGCGTCTGGATCCGGCAACACCCCGACGACCGGGCCACCACCATCGCCAGCCTGTCCGCCGTTCTCGACGCCGGTGACGCCGACGCCCTCGACCAACAGGTCCGACGCATCGCCCACCTGCTCGCCCAGGGCGGAGACCAGCGCGGTCTAGACGACCGCCGAGCAGCCGCCCTCGGCCTTGATGGCCTTCCCCGCCCGCGCACTGCAACTGCTGCAAGCCTCCATCCTCGACGAACTCCCCACCGACCTGGGCGAGAGCTGGGGCCCCTGCCCCGCCGCCGGTCAAGCCGGACACCTGTGCGGACAGATCACGGTCGACCCGGAACGGCTCCTGCCAAAGGCGGAGATCGTCGTCCACCTCAGCGACACCGCACTCAACTC
Organism: Propionibacteriaceae bacterium; assembly: GCA_036261615.1. GTDB lineage: Bacteria > Actinomycetota > Actinomycetes > Propionibacteriales > Propionibacteriaceae > JAJYQH01. The sequence continues at coordinate 26,695 of DATAKK010000014.1, forward strand.
CCGCCACGGCGACGCAGACGGCAACGCTGCCACCGTCCCCGCCGAGACCGCCATCGCCCGGGTCGACCGGATCGGACCGGTCCTCACCGACTGGCTGTCCGACCTGCTCGCCCACCACCGCATCACCGTCCGACCCGTCCTCGACGTCGCCCGAATCACCCCCGTCGACTCCTACGAAATCCCCCACCGGATACGCGAAGCCCTCCACCACCGCCAGCCCTACGACACCTTCCCCGGCTCCACCCGCACCACCTCCCACGGCTGCGACCTCGACCACACCACGCCCTACCAACCCGGCGGACCGCCCGGCCAGACCCGGCTGGACAACCTCTCCCCCATGTCCCGACGCGCCCACCGCGCCAAAACCCACGGCCGCTGGACCCTCACCCAACCACTCCCCGGCATCCTCATCTGGACCAGCCCCCACGGCCACACCTACCTCGTCGCCGCCGGACAGAGCGTCCGCATCGACGATTCGCTTCGGACACCTGCCCAGGCCGCCTGACCTCGGCGCCCTCCCGCAGGCCCCGAGAGCTAGGGCTCGAGCCGGACGCCGCCATCGGCCCCCGGTGTCTGATCAGGGAACCGCTCGCGCAGTTCTGCGCTGATCTGGAGGTAGCGAGCGAGGAACGTCCGCTCGTCCAGGCGCTTCCGGCGCAGCCACCCCGTCACCTCGTCGTTGCACTTGCTCGCGTTGCACGAGGGGCACGCGGGGACGATGTTGTCGAGGGTGTAGCGCCCGCCCCGGGACAGGGCCCGGACGCAGTCACGTTGCAGCGCGACTCCGGTCGCTCCGCAGTACGCGCACCCGCCCCACGCGGCTTGCAGCGCCGTCCACTGGTGGCTCGTGAGGTCGTGCTCGACCTGGGCCATCCGGCGCTTCCGGCGGCGGGCAGCCCGCGCTCTCATGGTTCGATTCGCCACCCGGCCAGCCTAGGGACCCGTCCCCGGTGGAGCGCGAGACGCGTCGGCCGTTCCTCCCGCCCCGGAGCGTCGGCCCTGGACGCTCACGGTGCCTCACAGCAGTCGCGGGAGCGGCCAGGTCGTGCCCGTGCTCGTGTCGATGAGCGCCGCGGATGCCACCTGCAGGGTGAGCGGCAGGGCGTCGTTGATGAGGTTGCTGATCACCGGAAGCTGGGCGGCGCTCCCCCCGGTCGTCAGCGACACGTGCGGCACCCACTTGCCCGGCTCGTAATGGCGGTGCAGATCCGCCCCGGTGCGCACGAGCCCCTCCGCGACCGCCTGCTGGCGCCGGGCGAGGTCGGCGTCCACCCCGACGGCGAGCGAGGCGCGCTCCCGCGTGAACGCCACGATGCCGGGTAGCGACAGGGTCAGCGGAGCCCCTTCGGGGATGGGTTCCAGGGCCGCGACCACCTCCTGGAGGTCCCACGTGCGGGCGACCGCCAGCGACAGGTGGGGGCTGTGCCGACGGTGGGTGTGCGTGAGCAGCGTGGGGACACCGCGAGCCTCCAGTCGCCCCCACAACTGGCGAACGCGGACGTCGGCCTCCGGGGTGAAGAGCAGGCACACGGCCAGGGTCATGGCCACCATCATGCCGCCCGTCCCGATCGCCCCGGGCACACCGGACGCCGCGCCGCCCGGCGACCGCTGATCGGCCCCCGGTGCCTCCCGAGTGGTGCAGCATGGTCGGGACGCACCGACGTCCGGAAGGGGCCGACGATGTCCACCGAGCCGATCGACGCCGGCTCCTCTCGGCGCGAGGTCCCCACGTTCTGCCCCCTGTGCGTGTCGAGGTGCGGGGCCGTCGCGACGGTCGTCGACGGCGTCTTCGACTCGCTGCGCCCCGACCCTGCTCACCCGACCGGCGCCGCCCTGTGCGTCAAGGGCAAGGCCGCGCCCGAGATCGTCGGGCACGCCGACCGCCTCCTCCACCCGATGCGGCGCACCACACCCAAGGGGTCGGGCGACCCGGGATGGGAGCGCATCGGCTGGGACGAGGCCCTCGACACCGTCGCCGCCCACCTCACCCGGCTCGCAGCGGAGTCCGGGCCCGAGTCGGTCGTCTTCGGGTCGTCGTCGCCGTCGACGTCGGCGATGTCCGACTCGATGGACTGGCTCAACCGGCTGCGCCGGGCCTTCGGCAGCCCCAACCTTGCTAACTACATGGAACTGTGCGGCTGGGGACGCCGGCTCGCTCCGCTCTACACCTACGGTGCGGCCGTCCCCGGCGCCTACAGGCCCGACATCCAGCGGGCCGGTGCCCTGCTGTTCTGGGGGTTCAACCCCTCGATCGCCTGGCTCGCCCAGGCCACGGCGTCCACGGCGGCCCTGCGGAGAGGCGCCCGCCTCGTCGTCGTCGACCCCCGCCGGGCTGGGCTGGCGACCAAGGCCGACCACTGGCTTCGGGTGCGACCGGGCACCGACGCCGCCCTGGCCCTCGCCATGACGCACGCCATGCTCGAGAACGGGTGGTACGACGCCGATTTCGTCCGCCGGTGGACCAACGCCACGTTCCTCGTCCGCTCCGACACCGGCCGGTTGCTGCGGGCCTCCGACCTCGACCCGAGCGCCCGACCCGGGTTCGTGGCCTGGGACGAGGAGCAGGCCCGGCCCGTCCGGATCGATCCCTCGGCACCGGGCGCCCAGCCGGACGCCGCCAGGCTCGCGCTGCGCGGCACTCACCAGGTCAACGGGGTCGACGGTCCTCTCGACTGCCGCCCGGTCTTCGACCTGCTGGCCGAGGGGTGCGCCGCAATGGGCCACGCTGTCGCCGAAACGGTCACGGGGGTGCCGGCGTCCGACATCGTCGCGGCGGCCCGCACCGTGTGGGACGCCCGTCCGGTGGCGATGTACACGTGGAGCGGGATCGAGCAGCAGAGCAACGCGACCCAGACGGTTCGGGCCATCGGCCAGCTGTACGCGCTCACCGGGTCCCTCGACGTGCCGGGCGGGAACGTGCTGTTCACGCCGGTTCCCACCAACCCGGTCGACGGCTTCGAGTTCCTGTCCCCCGCCCAGCGGGCCAGGACGATCGGTCTCGAGCGGCGTCCGCTGGGACCGGCCCGCTTCGAGTTCGTCACCGGCGACGACCTCTACACCGCCGCGCTCGAGGGGCGCCCGTACCGGGCACGGGGGCTGGTGAACTTCGGGGCGAACCTGGTCATGGCCAACGGCGACAGTTCGCGGGGGCGCGAGGCGCTCGCGTCGCTCGACTTCATGGTGCACACCGACCTGTTCCTCACTCCGACGGCCGACCTCGCCGACATCGTCCTCCCCGCGGCCGCCGCGTTCGAGCACGAGGCGCTGAGGGTGGGCTTCGAGATCAGCCAGGAAGCCGTCGGCCGAGTGCAGCTGCGCACCCCGGTGCAGCCCCCCGCCGGCGAGGCGCGCTCCGACCAGGAGATCATCTTCGCCCTCGCGTGCCGGCTGGGCCTGTCCGACCGGTTCTTCGGGGGCGACATGGACGCCGGCTGGCGCCACCAGCTCGCCCCGAGCGGTGTTTCGCTCGAGGAGTTGCGGCGGCATCCCGAGGGGGTGCAGGTCGCGTTGGCCACCCGGTACCGCAAGTACGCGGACCTGCAGGACGGGACGCCGCGAGGCTTCCGGACGCCGTCACGACGGATCGAGCTCTTCTCCGAGACCCTGGCCGAGCACGGCTACCCCCCGCTGCCCACGTTCGAGGAACCCGCGATCGGCCCCGTCGCCCGCCCCGACCTGGCGGCGAGGTTCCCGCTGGTTCTCACCTGCGCCAAGTCGCTCCGGTTCGCCGAGACCCAGCACCGGCAGGTCGCCTCGCTCCGTGGGGCGGCCCCCGACCCCCTCGTCGAGATCCACCCCGACACCGCCGCCGCGAACGGGGTCGCCGCCGGCGACTGGGTGCTGGTCGAGACGCCGAAGGGTCGGGTCCGCGCGAAGGCCAGGCTCAACCGCACGCTCGACCCGTCGGTGGTGTGCGGTCAGCACGGGTGGTGGCAGGAGTGCACGGGTCTCGGGCTGCCGGGTTACCCCCCGTACGGGCCCGACAGTGCCAACCTCAACCTCGTCCTCGCCCAGACTCCGAGCGACCCGATCAGCGGCAGTTCGCCGTTGCGGGCATCACTGTGCGCGATCAGCCCCGCCGGTCCTGACTGACAGGGCTCGTCCCCGCACCCGGGACGGGCCGTCCCACCCGCCGCCGCGGCGGGCGAGGAGCGGGCACCGCGTCGGTCGGCGTCCCCGCGGGCGAGGCCCCGGACGCCTCACGCTCCTGCTCGGTGTAGCCGACGTCGGCCATCGGTGCGCCCGCCGCATGGGCCGCCCGCAGCCGTCCGACCACGGCCGAGGTGGCCGCCATCGCGGGAGCCGCGGCGGCCCTGGTGTAGGTCACGGACCGGTTCGCGGGCACTCCGAGGCTGGTGCCCACCTCGATCGCGTCCTGGTCGGCGCCCAGGTAGAGGAACTCCCACGCATAGGTGCGGGTCTGCTGCTCGATCAGGGCCCTGATCGCGGCGTGGGTCCATTCCTGGGACGCGTTCTCGTAGCCGTCGGTCATGATGCCGACGATCACCGTGCCCGGCCGTTCGGCCTCGAGCATGCCGGCGAGGTGCCGGCCGGCGTCGGTGACCAGCCGGCCGATGGCGTCGAGCAGGGCCGTGCGGCCCCGGGGCTGGAGGACGAGGCCGGGCACCTCGGCGATCGGCAGGTCGCTGTAGACCAGCTCGTAGCGGTCGTCGAACTGGGCGAGGGTGACGCGGCAGTCGCCCGGTTGGTGCCGCTGTTCGGCGAGGAACGCGTCGAATCCCCCGATCGTGTCGTCTCGGATCGACTGCATGGAGCCCGAGCGGTCGAGCAGGAAGTACAGGTGGGTGAGGTTCGGGTTGGTCATGGTGCTTCTCCTGGCTGGGTTCAGGTGTCGCGGCGGCGGCGGAACCTGAGGGGTGCGGCCGCCTGCTCCGGCGGCGTCGGTGCGGGGCGCCCGAGTTCGGCGTCATAGCGGGCCCGCTCGACCGACGCCCTGGTGACCCGGCCCTCGGGGGTCGCGTAGGGCATGAGTCGGGACGTGCGGGCCAGTCTGGGGCCGACCGCGTTCTCGGAGAGGTTGGCCAGCTGGCCGGCCTGGCGCAGGGACGTGCCCTCCTCGAGCACCGCGGCCGCCATCGCCTCGTCGATGGCGCGGGTGAGTCGTTCCTGGGCCTCGGTGATGAGGGGAAGAGCGTCGCTGACGGAGTCGGCCGCGGCGGCGCTCTCCAGTGCGGAGGCCGCGTCGCGAATCAGGGCGTCGAGTTCGGGTCGTCCGGTTCCCATGCAGACGAGTGTACGCAGTTACTGCGGTTCCGCAATAGTTGGGGGGATGCTCCGGAAGCGCGCTCCGCCCGGTCCCGGACGCCGAGGAGCATCCGTCGCTCCATGACGAAACCGACAGGCTCGACGAGCCTCCACAGGAGGCGCTGGGACGACGGGTGGGCGTTGCGCTGCCTGCTGATCAGCCGCGTCGCGCGCCCGTCGTCGACCCCGGTCAGCAGCCACTGCCAGGTGGCGCCGGGACCCTCCCTCACCGGCGTTGGCACCGTCCGCCCGGTCGACGGGTCGACGCTCACGAGCACCATCGACCGCCCGGGATCGAGGGCGACCACGCCGAAGCTCGGGGAGCCGGGCCGGCCCAGCCGGACGACATCACCCACGGCGAGGTGCTGGTGCTCGGGGAGGATGGCGTCCGCGCTGTGGATGTCGAGCCCGACGAGGTTCTCGAGGGCGTCGTAGCTGTACAGCCCGCCCCGGCCCTGGCCGATCTGGGCGAGCCAGGGCCACACCGCGGCCGGAGGAGCGGCGATGGTCACCGCCCTGGTCGACACGAGCACGGGGTCGGGCACCAACTCGTCGCCGGGCATCGATGCCCGCGCCTCCTCCGGGCTGGTGCCCCAGGCGTTGTAGCGCCGCCGCAGCAGCGGCGAGGCGACGAGGGTGGCAGCCACGGCCGCGCCACCCACCACCGCGTCGGCCCTCCCCTGCCGCACCCGGCGCCCCCAGCCGAGGACGTCGCGCCCCAGTCTCCCCCTCAACCCGGCTTCCGCGGTCCTCGTGCTCACGACCCCCACCCCCGCCTCGATGCTAGGACTGGGTGGGCACAGATGAGCGGCGAACGGCGTAGCGCAGGAAGACGCTTCCGGAGGCGAACCGTCGCTCGTCGACGAGCGAGAGGTCGAGACGCAGGCCCTCGGGCAGGAAACGGGTGCCGGCGCCGACGACGACCGGCACCTGGACGACCGTGATCTCGTCGACCAGCCCGGCCCGCAGGAGCGGCGCCGCCAGTGTCGGGCCGCCGACCTCCACGTCGGCGTCGGCGGCGTCCACGAGCGCGCGGACGCCGACGGGCTCCAGCCGCCGCACCAGCCGGGCGCGGGGGGCGTCGAGCCCGGGCATCGACGCCGACACCACAACCTTGTCGATGCCCCGCCAGATCGGCACGTACTCGAGGATGTAGTCGGGCATGCCGGTGAGGGCGGCCTCGTCGTCCCAGACCCGCATGGTCTCCCACATCCGACGGCCGAACAGGTAGGTGCCGACCCTGCTCTGCACGTCGTTGACGAACCTGCTGGTCTCCGGATCGGGCGCGGTCCAGTCGATGCGGCCGTCACCGTCGGTGACGAACCCGTCGAGCGACGCCGACAACCCGTACACGAGCTTTCCCATGGCCCAGTATCGCCTCGCGCCGGCCCACCGAGGCGTCCCGGGACGCGTCAGAGCTTGTAACCGATGGCCCGCAGCAGCGCCCGGCGCTCGGCGACGTCGCCCTCGGTCTCCACGCCGAGCGGCGGCTCCCCGTCGATGACGCCGACCACGCCCCGACCGCGGGGGGTGACCGCGACGAGGACGTCGACCGGGTTGGCCGTCGCGCAGAAGACCGTGCACACCTCGGCTACCGCCTTCACCGGGTTGAGCACGTTGAGCGGGAACCCCTCGCGGAGGACGATGACGAACGTGTGGCCGGCCCCGATGGCCGAGGCGTTGCGGGTGGCGATCTCGACGAGGTCCTCGTCGTTGCCCGAGTGACGCACCAGCCGCGGGCCCGACGCCTCGCAGAAGGCGACACCGAACCGTAGCGACGGCCCGACCCCCACGAGCGCCTCGTGCAGGTCGTCGACCGTCTTGATGAAGTGCGCCTGGCCGATCACGACGTTCACGTCGTCCGGCTTGTCGATCGTCACCACGTCCCATGCCAGCGTCATCTCGGTCATCTTCCACATGGTGGCACCGACCGCGCCCTGCCGAGCCGCTAACCCGAGGAGATGTCACGCAACCGGAAACCCAGAGCGCCCACCACGACCAGACCCGCAGCGAGCCCGGTCATGACCAGGGCGCCGGTGGCGCGCCACGGCTCGGCCGGCACCATCGCGAGATGCGTGAAGGGTGAGAGGTCGAGGGCCCAGGGTGGCCACTCGAGGGCCGGCCCCAGCAGGTAGAGGACGAAGCCGGCCGGCGCGAGCGTCGTCGGCACCGCGACGGTGAGTCGTGGCAGCAACCCGAACAGCGCCACCGACAACCCTCCGACGAGCGCCACGACGGGGAGGGTGTTGAGGCTCGACCTCAGCGTGTCCGACAGGGTGAGGGCGCTCGAGCCCGCCAGCCGCGCGCCCGCCCACATCGAGATCCCGACGACCGCGGTGAGACCCAGGGCACCGGCCGCGGACAGGAGCACGTGGCCGCCGAGCCAGCGCAGCCGCCCGACGGGCCGGGCCAGCACGGCGTCCAGCCTGCCGCTCTCCTCCTCGGTGCGCGCGACCCCCACCCGGAAGGCGAGGTGGACGCCGATCGCCAGGCAGAACGCGAAGGCGAGGAAGCCGACGAACCCCTTGATGGTGAGGGCCTCGTCCAGGCCCATGGTCGCGAGGATCTGCTGGTAGCCCTCGTCCCCGGCGATCCAGTCGATCATCGTGCCCACGAGGGCGCCCATCACCGCGGCGAAGGCCGCGAGCCCGGCAGCCCACCCGATCAGGGCGCCCCGGCCGGTGCGCCAGGCGAACGCCAGCGGGCTGGACAACAGCCGCAGCCGCGATCGCCCCGAGGATTCCCGCGCGAGCAGTGCTCCTCCGCTGTCCCGCTCCGCTCGCAGGCGGACGCCGACGAGCCCCAACACCGTCGGGACCACGACGATCGGGATCAGCACCGCCGGATCGTCCGAGCCGAAAGGACCCAGCTCGTCCACCCACCCCATCGGGGTGAGCCACCTCAGCCAGAGGCGGGAATCGGCGCTGCTGCCTGCCATCCGGACGACGTAGGCGGCCCCCAGCAGCCCCATTCCGACTGCCACCACCCGGCGGCGCACGTCGACGAGTTGAGCGACCACCGCCGTCGCCGCCGAGAAGGTGCATCCCACGGCCGCGAGGCCGATCCCGAAGAGCGCGGCCCCCCGCCATGACTGCCCGGACAGGCCCAGCGCCACCGCCGCGGCAAGTCCGACGAGGAGCGACTCGGCGGCCACCACGGCCACGACCACGGCGGACACGGCCGGCGCGCGCACCGGGGCGGCCAGCACGAGGTCGGCCCGGTCGACGTCCTCCTCCCCGCGCAGCAGGCGCCCCGTGGTGACCACCGCCCAGACGGCGAGCACGATCTGCATGAGCCACCCGGCGTCCCAGACGGTGAACCCGCCCGCGCTGTCGAGCGCCGCGGGCACCCCGTTGAGCAGGCGGACCGCCGGATTGTCCTTGAAGACCTCGAACTGCACGGGCGAGACCCCGTCGGGGTACGCGGTGCGGTAACTGGCGACCTCCAGGGCGATGTAGCCCACCACCACCAGGGCGAGGAGGGCGCTCGTCCGCCGGGTCAGCCGGACGTACAACCGAAGGACGGCGCCCAGGCCCTCGCCGGGCGACGAACGTCGGTGCGCGCGGAGCGTCATCGGACGGGGTCCCGGCTCTGGGCCTGCCCGCGATCCAGCCGCCCGTGCGCCGCCGCCACGGCCCGACGTTGCGTACTCCGGGTGTCGTAATAGGTGAGGAAGATCTGCTCGAGGCTCGGGGCGCGGCTGTGGAGGCGGCGGACGCCGGCGGCGGCGAGACGCCTCAGCACCTCCGCCGGTTCGCCGGTCACCGACAACCGCACCCCTCCACGCATCGGCTCGACGGCGACGACCTCGGGCAGGTCGTCGAAGGACGGCGTCACCCCGACCAGTTCGGCCTCGAAGATCGTCGTGCTCAGGGCCCGCAGGTCGCTGAGGGTCGCCACCTCCACGAGCCGCCCCGCGCGCAGGATCGCGACCCGGTCGCACAGATCCTCGACCTCGTCCAGCAGGTGCGAGGAGAGGAAGACGGTCCTCCCGTCGGCGGCCGTCTCCCGGACCAGCGCCTGGAACTCGGCCTCCATGAGGGGATCCAGCCCCGCCGTCGGCTCGTCCAGCAGGAGGATGCGGGCGTGGCCCATGAACGCGGCCACCAGCGCGACCTTCTGCCGGTTCCCCTTCGAATAGGCGCGCACCCGCCTCGAGAGGTCGAGATCGAAACGGTCGAGCTCGTCCCGGTACGTCTCGTCGACGCCGCCGGCCATGGCGCCGAGCAACTCGAGGGTCTCCAGACCCGTGAGTTGGGGCCACAGGGCCACATCGCCCGGCACGTAGCCGACGAGGCGGTGCGCGCCCAGCACGTCGGCGATCGGGACGCCGCCCAGCCACCCCGTCCCGGAAGTCGGCCTGATGATGCCGAGGAGCAGCCGGATGGTCGTGGACTTCCCGGCGCCGTTGGGGCCGAGGAACCCGAAGATCTCCCCCTCGGCGACGTCGAGGGTGAGGTCCTCGAGGGCCGTCGTCGGGCCGAAACGCTTCCCGAGGTGCTGCGTGCGGATGGCCGCGGGCGTCATGACGCCTCCCACGGGCGAGGCCGCGGGGGGAGTCCTCGCCGCCGCCCATCTTCATGCTAGGGGCCGCCGCCGGGCGTCGTCCTCGGATCGGCCGACGCCCCCGGGCGCCTGCGGAGGAACCCGCCCGCTCCTAGCCTGGAGTCGTGCCGGGGATGCGCGAGCTCCTGCGCCGGAGCGGGTTCCGGCGCCTGCTCGCGGTGCGGATGGCGACCCAGTTCGCCGACGGCGCCTTCGAGGGGTCGCTCGCCATCCTCTTCTTCTTCTCCCCCGAACGGGCCCGGACGCCGGGCGGCATCGCGCTCGCCTTCGCGGTGCTCACCCTCCCGTTCACCCTGGTCGGCCCGTGGGCCGGCGTCCCGCTCGACCGCTGGTCGCGCCGCGACACCCTCGTGCTCGGCTCCGTCGTGCGGGGCACGCTGGTGGCCGGCGCGGCGCTTCTCCTCACGACCGGTCGCGCCGACCTTTCCCTGTATGCCGTGGCCCTCGCGGTGGTGAGCGTCAACCGATTCCTCCTGTCGGCGATCTCGGCGGGGCTGCCCCACGTCGTGTCGGACGCCGCGCTGGTCACCGCCAATGCCCTCGCGCCGACCCTGGGTACGGTCGCGTCCACCCTCGGCGCCGCGGGCGCGTACGCGGGGATCGCCGCGGGCGCGCCCCCGTCGGTCGTCCTCGCCGGGGTCGCCGTCGTCCTGGTCGGCACCGCCGCCGTGTCGCTCACCCTCGGACGTGGTGAGCTCGGCCCCGATCCCGGGGAGCGGGAGGCCGCGCGACAGGCGCGGCCGCTGCGCGGGGTCACCCGCGACATGGTGAGCGGTCTCGCGTACCTGCGCGGCCGGCTGTCGGCCGCGACGGCCCTGGCCGCGATGACAGCGCATCGGCTGTTCTTCGGCGCGGCGACCCTGGCGACGATCCTCATCCTGCGCGGCCGCTTCGGCGCCGACAGCGACGGGTTGAGCGCGGGGGCCGAGGTGGTGGCCGCCCTCAGTGCCGGCCTGGTCGCCGCCGCGCTGACCACGCCCGGTTGGGTGCGGCGCAGCAACCCGACCGTCGTCGGCGGCACGGCCCTCGTCGGCATGGGCCTCGCCCTCGTCGCCCTGGTCGTCGGCCTCGGCCCGTGGCAACTGGGGCTGGTGGCCGTCGTCGTGGGCTGGGGCGGCCAGTCGCTCAAGATCTGCGTCGACACGATCGTGCAGCGCAACGTCGCCGACGGCTACCGGGGGCGGGTGTTCAGCATCTACGACGTGCTGTTCAACCTCGCGTTCCTCGTCGCGATGGCCCTGCTCGCGCCGTTCCTGCCTGCGGACGGCTACTCGGCCGTCCTGTTCGCCGTGCTGGCGGCCGGATACCTCGCGGCGGCCGCGGGCTACCTCCGGTCGTCGTGGCAGCCCACCGGCGCCGGGGAGGCCGCATCACCGTTGTGACGGGGCGATGCGGCGTCCCGGACGCCGGGCAGGCTCAGTCGCCCTCGACGGCCGCGGGCGGACGCCGGAACACGACGACGCTGCGGCCCTCGAGCAGGGTGGTGTCACCCGCGTCCCCCGGCCGCCGCTGCGGCTTGTCGCGGCTGGTGTCGAAGACGACCTCCCACCCGTTGCCGAACTCCTCGCGGGGCAGGCGGAACTCCACCGGCTCCGGGTCGCCGTTGAGCAGGATGAGCACGCTGTCGTCGACGATCCGACCGCCGCGGGAGTCCGGTTCGGGGATGGCCTCCCCGTTGAGGAACACCATGAGCGCCCGCGCGAACGACTCGTCCCAGTCGGCGTCGGTCATGTGCTCGCCCGAGGGTGACAGCCAGGCGATGTCACCGAGTTCGGACTCGCCGCCGTGCTGGGGCGCCCCGGCGAAGAACCGGCGGCGCCGCAGCACCGGGTGATCCAGCCGGAAGTGCACGACCCGGCGGGTGAAGTCGAGCAGCTTCTCCTGCTCGGCGTCGAGGTTCCAGTCGACCCACGACAGCTCGTTGTCCTGGCAGTAGACGTTGTTGTTGCCCAGCTGGCTGCGACCGAGCTCGTCGCCGTGGGCGATCATCGGCACGCCCTGACTGAACAGCAGGGTGAGCAGGAGGTTGCGGTGCTGGCGCTCCCGGAGCTTCTTGATGGCCCGGTTGGTCGTCGGGCCCTCGGCGCCGCAGTTCCACGACCGGTTGAACGACTCCCCGTCGGCGTTGCCCTCGCCGTTGGCCTCGTTGTGCTTCTCGTTGTACGACACCAGGTCGCGCATGGTGAAGCCGTCGTGGGCTGTGACGAAGTTGATCGACGCGACGGGCCGGCGTCCGGTGTGCTCGTAGAGGTCGGCCGATCCGCTGATCCGGCTGGCCAGTTCGCCCAGCTTCGCCGGTTCGGCGCGCCAGAAGTCGCGCACCGCGTCCCGGTACTTGCCGTTCCACTCGGTCCACAACGGGGGGAACCCGCCGACCTGGTAGCCGCCCTCGCCGATGTCCCAGGGCTCGGCGATCAGCTTGACCTGGGAGATGATCGGGTCCTGCTGGACGATGTCGAAGAACGCCGCCAGCCGGTCGACGGCGGCCAGTTCGCGCGCCAGCGTCGAGGCGAGGTCGAACCGGAACCCGTCGACGTGCATGTCGGTGACCCAGTAGCGCAGCGAGTCCATGATGAGCTGCAGCGTGTGCGGCGAGCGCATGAGCAGCGAGTTGCCCGTGCCCGTGGTGTCGAAGTAGTGCGCCTTGTCGTCGTCGACGAGCCGGTAGTACGACTCGTTGTCGATGCCGCGGAACGAGAGGGTCGGGCCCATGTGGTTGCCCTCGGCCGTGTGGTTGTAGACGACGTCGAGGATCACCTCGATGCCGTTGTTGTGCATCTCCCGCACGAGCGTCTTGAACTCCTGCACCTGCTCGCCGCGGGTGCCGTAGGCGGCGTAGCGGTTGTGCGGGGCGAAGAAGCCGATGGTGTTGTAGCCCCAGTAGTTGCTGAGACCGCGCTCGCGCAGGTGCGGGTCGTTGACGAACTGGTGGACGGGCATGAGCTCGATCGCGGTGACGCCGAGCGCCTTGAGGTGATCGATGATGACCGGCTCGGCCATCCCGGCGTAGGTGCCGCGCAGTTCCTCGGGCACCCCCGGGTGCAGCCTGGTGAGTCCGCGGACGTGCGCCTCGTAGATCACCGACTCGTGGTAGTCGCGGTTCGGCGGACGGTCGTAGCCCCAGTCGAAGAACGGGTTGATGACGACCGAGGTCATGGTGTGCCCGAGCGAGTCCTCGGTGTTCTGACTGTCGGGGTCGTCGAAGTTGTACGAGAACAGCGAGGAGTCGCCGTCGATCTGCCCGTCGATCGCCTTGGCGTACGGGTCGAGCAGCAGCTTGGAGGGATCGCAGCGGTGTCCCGCGGCGGGGTCGTAGGGACCGTGGACGCGGTAGCCGTACCGCTGACCGGGCTGGGCGCCGGGCAGGTAGGCGTGCCACACGTGCGCGTCCACCTCGGTGAGGCGGACGCGCTCCTCGTTGCCGTCGTCGTCGAGGAGGCACAAGTCGACGGCCTCGGCGACCGACGAGAAAATCGCGAAGTTGGTGCCGCCGCCGTCGTACGTTGCACCGAGAGGGTAGGGACGGCCAGGCCAGATCTGCATCCGGTCAGCTTCGCACACGGCCACCGGAATCCCCGCTTCCTCCGGGCCGCCCACCCCCCGAAGGGCATACCGCGCGCCTCGTCCCCCTTATCGGGGGGTCGCGTCGCGCCCGCGCCGCGACCCGCTACTGTTGCTCGCTGAACGGTCCCGGTAGAGCGCATCCCCCGAGCGCTCCCGGGGCCGTTGTCCCTGGTCACCCGCACCGTCCGCCCGCGCTCGGACGCCGCGTCAGGCCCCGGCGTCCGGCTTGCGGCCGACGAAGAAGATCCGCCGGAAGGGGAACGGGGTCCCGTGCTCGCCGACGGGGTACGCCTCCCGGAGCAGCAGCCGGTACTGGGCCTCGAACTCGGCGCCCTCCTCCTCGCTCAGCGCGTCGAGCACCGGACGCAGCGCCGTGCCGCGCACCCAGCCGAGCACCGGGTCGCTGCCCTCGAGCACGTGCAGGTAGGTGGTCTCCCAGGCCTCCGCCTGCCAGCCGGAGCCGAGCAGGAGGTCGAGGTACGACTCGGGCGAGCCGACGGCGTCCGCGTGCCTGAGGACGCCGTCGAGCCGCCGGTGCCAGCGGGCCGAGTTGGCGAGGTCCCGGAGCAGGGTGTGCGACGGCGAGCCGAAGTTGCCTGGAACCTGGACGGCGAGCCAGCAGCCGGGCGACAGCTGCCCGAGCCACCGGCGCAGGAGTTGGTCGTGGCCGGGCACCCACTGCAGCGCGGCGTTGGAGACGACCACGTCGACGTCGTCGTCGGGCACCCACGCGCGGATGTCGCCCTGGTGGATCCGCAGTCGTGCCCGCGTGCCGGAGAGCTGCGCCGCCGACTCGACCATTGCCGGCGAGCTGTCGATCCCCTCGACGACGGCGTGCGGCCACCGGTCGGCGAGGGACGCCGTCAGCGTCCCGGGACCGCACCCGAGGTCGACCACGTGCCGCGGCGAGCGGGCGCCGATCCGCGCGGTGAGGTCGACGAACGGCCGGCTGCGTTCGTCCCCGAAGCGGGCGTAGACGGCCGGATCCCAGGTCGGCGAGGCGCTCATGGCGCCACGCTAGCGCCGGGACCGAGCCGCCCCCGCTCAGGCGTCGCGCCGGGCGCCCCCGGACGCCAGCCGGTCCGCGGCCCTGGCGGTCACCGACATGATCGTCAGCGCCGGGTTCGCGCTGCCCTGGGTGGGCAGGACGCTCCCGTCGGTGATGTAGAGGTTGGGCACCGCGAACGTGCGGCAGTCGCCGTTGACGACCCCGTGCCGCTCGTCGGCGGCCATCCGGGCCCCGCCGACGAGGTGGGCGTAGCGGTCGATCGTGATCACCTCGTCGGCCCCGGCGGCCTTGAGGATGTTCTCCATCACCCTCTGAGCGGCGCGCATGAGCTGGGAGTCGTTGTCGCACTGGCTGTAGGAGAAGTGCGCGACCGGCATGCCGTTGCGGTCCTTCTCCTCCGCGAGGGTGACCCGGTTCTCCGGCTGAGGGAGGAACTCGCACAGCGCGCCCAGGCAGGCCCAGTGCACGTAGTCGCTCATGTAGTCGCGCAGCGTCGCGCCCCAGTGGCCCTGGGCGGCGACGTGCTCCGCCCAGGTGATCGGCAGGGGCGAGACCGTCTGGATCGAGAACCCCCGCTTGTACGGCTTGCTCGGGTCGGTCTCGTAGAACTCCTCGGTGCTCACCTCGGGAGGGGGCGCCTTGTACATGCGGATCTCCGCGTCGAAGCGGCCGGCGGTCTGCGGGGCACCCTGCACCATGAGGTAGCGGCCCACCTGGTCGTAGTCGTTGCACAACCCGTCGGGGAAGCGCTTCGACGAGGAGTTGAGCAGCAGCCGGGGCGTCTCGATCGAGTAGCCGGCGATCGCGACCATCCGTGCCCGCTGGAACCGGGCCACGCCCTGCCGCACATAGTGGACGCCGGTGGCACGCCCAGTGCGTTCGTCGATCTCGACCCGGGTCACCATCGAGTTGGCGCGCACCTCGGCGCCGTGCGCGAGGGCGTCCGGGATGTGGGTGATGAGGGGCGAGGCCTTGGCGTTGACCTTGCACCCCTGGAGGCAGAATCCCCGGTAGATGCAGTGGTCGCGGTTGCCGAACCGGCCGTTGGCGATCGCCACCGGCCCCACCTTGGCGGTGATGCCGAGGCGGTCGGCCCCACGGAGGAACACGTCGCCGTTGCCCCCGACCGGATGGGGTCGGTGGGGGTAGGAGTGCGGGTCGCCCCACGGCCACTTCTCCCCCGCGACCGGCAGTTCCTCCTCGATCGCCTCGTAATACGGCTTGAGGTCGGAGTACGCGAACGGCCAGTCCGCGCCCACCCCGTCGCGGGTGAACGTCTCGAAGTCGCTCGGGTGGAACCGCGGTGTGTACCCGGCGTAGTGCACCATCGACCCGCCGACGCCGCGACCGGAGTTGTTCGACCCCAGCGGAACGGGGTCGGAACCCGAGATCACCCGGGGATCGGTCCAGTAGAGGTGGTGCGAGCCCGCCTCGTCGCTCACCCAGTCGGCGTCCGGATCCCAGAACGGGCCGGCGTCCATCGCCACCACCCGCCATCCGGCCCGGGCGAGGCGCTGGGTGAGGGTGGATCCCCCCGCCCCGCAGCCGACGACGACCAGGTCGACCTCGTCGCTGTCGTCGAACCGGCGCATGTCGGAGCGCAGCCGGTGATTGGTGCGGCTGCCGGCGGCGGGCACCAGCCAGGCGGACTCGTTGCGGCTGCGGACGCTGAGGCTCATGAGTTTCCCCTTGCCGGGTCGTCGGTGGGCTTGGCGTCGCGGACCTCGAAGGGCTCGCGGGCGTCGACTCCCCGGTTCTTGTAGCCGCGCGGGTACGCGGGGCCGGGGAATCCGATCTCGTTCCAGGCGCTCGGATGGGAGTAGAACGCGGTGCAGGCGTACCTGGTCCACAGGCTCCACACGTGCTTGGCACACATCCCGTGCCACGCGTCGCTGCCCAGGTCCTGCACCGCCTGGACGAGCGTGGCCTGCTGGTCGCGGGAACAGGCGGCGAACGCGGCGTCGAACCGCGACCGCGCGTCGTCGTCCAGCCCCGCCAGCGTGTCGCGCCAGGCCTGGCTGTCCTCGGGCATGTCCTCGTAGCGCCAGCCGTCGGTCTCCTGCTCGGCCAGCCGCGAGTCGATGAGGTTGACCACCGGAACCCTCGCGTCGTCCTCCTGATTGAGCAGGAGGTCGCACAGCGCGGTCGCGACCGCCTCCTCGGCCGGGGTGAAGAAGCGGATGTCGGGGGCCATGCCGATGCGCGACAGCACCACCCCGGCGGTGACAGGGTCCCAGTGCTGGCTCTGGCTCAGCACGTCGAAGCCGGGAAAGCGGCCTTCGTAGTGCTCCTGCTCGTCGCGGCTCACTTCTCGCGCCTCAGCACCGCGGCGAGCAGACCCATCCCTCCGACCATGGTGACGAGCAGGGGTGCGAGCAGTGGGGGGCCCATCTCGATGTTGTAGCGCGCGTTGTGCCAGCCTCCCGGCTTCTGCGCGATGCCGCGGGCATGCAGATAGGTGCCCTGGAACCCGTTGGCGACGATGGCGGCCGACGCCAGCGGCAGTGCGGTCTTGGCCATCCGCTGGCTGAAGAAGCCGGCGATGCCCGCCGCCGCCCCGATCGGTCCCAGCGCCACCGGGATCCACATCAGTTTGTTGCCGAAGCTCGCCGAATCGTGCTCGAAGAAGATCTCCGCGGCCGTGGTGATCGCCCCGAGCGCGGTGAGGGCCGAGAGGCTGCGCTCGAAGCGTCCCGTCTCGACGTTGCGGACCATCCGGTCGATCCCACGCACCACCTTGGGCGTGTCTGCAGTTGCTGCCATCTACGTGCGGTCCTTCCATCCTGCGGGCGCCGTCGCCCCGCTCAGTGCGGTCGGTTTCCTTGCGTGAGCGCAAGTATTGCACAGGCCACCAATGGTGGATACTGGTCGCATGTCCCCTGCCGAGGCACCCGCGCCGGCCGTGCCCCCCGGCGATGTGGACGCCGTCATGCTCGCGCTCCAGGCGCTCGTGGGCGTCGCGGCCGAGTCCGTCGCCCAGGTCGAGGACCGCGTGACCCTGCCCCAGCTCCGCGTCCTCGTGCTCATCGCCAGTCGGGGCACGCAGAACGTCAACGCGGTGGCGAGGGCCATGGGCATCCATCCCTCCAACGCGAGCCGGGCCTGCGACCGGCTGGTGGCCGGTGGCCTGCTCCAGCGCTCCGAGTCGGCCGTCGACCGCCGCAACCTCGTCCTCGACCTCACCGAGGAGGGCCGCGCGCTGGTCGCCGGGCTGGTCGAGCACCGCCGGCGGGCCATCTCCCGGGTGCTCGCCCAGGTGCCCGACACGAAGCGGACCGGTTTGGTCCGGGCCATGAGCGCCTTCGGCCGGGCGGCCGGCGAGGGTCCCGCCGGGGAGGCGTGGAAGCTCGGCTGGCACGACTGAACGAGCTCGGCCACTCCTGCGTCACCCGCCCGGCGTCCCGCCACGCTCGTCCTCACCCCTGGGTGGCCGACTCGAGCTTGCTCCGCCGGTCGCCGACGAGGTCGTTCTGGATGTCCTCGAGGGAGCGGTCGCGCGTCTCCGGCACCTTGAAGGCGAAGAAGAGGAACGCGACCACCGCGAGCCCGGTGTAGACGAAGAAGGTGCCCTGGCGGGTGATCCAGTGCGTGACGGTCAGGAAGCTGCTCGCCACGATGAAGTTGGCCGCCCAGTTCACCATCGTCGACAGGGCCATCGCCTTGCTGCGGATGCCCGTCGGGAAGATCTCGGAGATCATCAGCCAGAACACCGGGCCGAGCCCGATCGCGAACGAGGCGATGTAGAACATCAACGCGATGAGGGCGAGGTAGGACGCATGGTGCTGCAGCCCCGGTGACCAGAAGTAGACACCGAGCACCGCCAGGGCGATCGTGAGTCCGCCGGTTCCGATGAGCAGGAGCTTGCGGCGTCCGACGCGGTCGAGCAGCAGCACCGCCACGATCGTGAAGACGACGTTGGTGACGCCGACGAACACGGTCTGGGCGATCGACGCGTTCTTGGTCAGCCCGGTGCCCTGGAGAATCGTCGGGGCGTAGTAGATCACCGTGTTCACCCCGACGAACTGCTGGAAGAACGCCAGGCCGACGCCGACCACGAGCAACGGGCGCATGAGCGGCCCGAACAGGTCGCGCACGCGGCTGCTCTTCTCGCTCTCGACAGCCTCCTCCATGTCCTTGAACTCGCCGTCGACGTCGGTCTCGTCGTCGTTCTCGCGGAGCCGGTCGAGCACGTCCTTCGCCTCGTCCCCGCGTCCCTGCTCCACCAGCCAGCGGGGGGTGTGCGGGACCGTGATCATGCCGATGGCGAGCGCCAGCCCGGGAAGTACCGCGATGCCGAGCATCCACCGCCAGGTGCCGGGGACGTTCGCGAACGCGAAGTCGACGAGGTACGACAGCAGGATGCCGGAGGTCACCGCGAGCTGGTTGAACGAGACGAGCCCGCCGCGGAGCCGGGGTGGGGACACCTCGGACACGTACATCGGCGAGACGAACGAGGCGGTGCCGACCGACAGCCCCAGAAGGAACCGGAAGCCGATGAGCATGGGGACGTTCACCGACAGCGCGCACCCGATGGCTGCGATCGCGTAGACCGCGCCGCTGGCCACCTTGGTCCACTTGCGGCTGGCCAGGTCCGCGGAGTACGCGGAGATCGCCGCGCCGAGGATCGCGCCCAGGAGCAGCACCGAGACGATCCACTCCTGTGCGGTGGAAGTCGCGTGCAGGTCGCCCTTGATGTAGAGCAGCGCGCCGGAGATGACGCCGGTGTCGTAGCCGAACAGCAGGCCGCCGATGGCGGCGATCACTGACACCCGAATGAGCAGGGTGTTCCCGTTGTCGCGCAGATCCTTGATGAAGCCCGCCATGCTCTCTCCGTTCGTCGTCGTCGACGTCCCGAGCGCACGCTCGGAGCGGTCACCCGTCGGGCGGAGGGGCCTGGGACACCTGTCCCATGCCCGGACGCGGGCGCCGCGAAACGTGTCCCGGGCGACGAATCCTCCCCAAGGGCATCTCTGACGAGGGATTTCCCGTCACTCGTCGGTGGTACGACGGGCCGCCGCCGGCGAGTCGTCCGCCGGCTCGACCCACCCGACCGACGCCTCCAGCCCCCGGCGGACGAGCGGCCCCATCGGGCCGGAGGTCTCGGGGACGACGGTGAGCTCGCCCTTGGACTCGTAGAGCACGTAGCGCACGTGGGCGAGGTCGAAAACGCCGCGCTGGCGCAGTTGCGCGTAGATGTCGTTGTCGGTGAGCCCGCACCACCTCAGCTGGTCACGCCGCAACTCGCCGTGGACCACCAGCACCCGCACCCTGTGGTCGGCGAGCTTGCCGAGCAGCGGCCGGAAGCGGAGCAGGCTCGCGAGGCGGTGGACGAGGATCAACGTGAGCAGCGCCACCGCACCCGTGAGGTACGACTGGCTGCCTGCGATCGCGGTCCTCCCGACGACCGCGCCCATCGCCACGGCGGTGGCGAAGTCGATGATGGTCCACTGCGCCAGCGTCCGGCGCTCCCCGATCCGCAGGCCCACGAGCGCCGTGACGTACATGAGAGCCGCCTTGGCCGCCACCGCCCACCAGTGCGACGCCTGCCCCACCAACCACCCGTAGTCCACGTCCCGCGTCCTCCTTCGTGTCGCACCGCCGTGACGTCAACCCTACGGAGCAGCGCCGAGGGGCCCGCGGGCGAGGACGCGCCGGGCCGCTACGAGCCGGACGCGCCCACGATCAGCCGGCCCCCCTGGTCGTCGACGGAGCCCGTCTTCTCGAAGAAGTGCGGGGCGCGCTCCACGAGGGTGCCGGTCCGGTAGTAGGGGTCGTCGGGCTGCAGCGGGAAGTCGACGGTGACGCGTTCGATCGCCGACTTGTAGATCGCGGTGACCAACTCGACCGCGTTGCGCCCGTCGGTGCCCTCGATGGCCGGACGCCGGCCCTCGCGGACTGCCGCGAGGAAGTCGCCGATCTGCCCGGCGTGACCTGTCCTCGGCAGCGGCTCGTGGGACGCGGCGAGGGCGTCCAGTTCGGCGACCAGCTCGTCGTTCGGGCCCGCAGGGAAGCCGTTCGGCTGGTGCCGGTCGGCCGCGACCGCCCATGGTTGCGACACCCGCGCCCGCTGCCCCTGGATGACGATCGACTGCTGCTCGGCGTGATGCACCGTCGAGCTGGTGAGCTCGGCCAGCGCCCGGCCGTACTGGAGGATGGCCACCGACAGGTCCTCGACCTCGGCGTTGTGGTGCTGGGCGTTGCTCATCACCGCGGTGACCGCCTCCGGGCGTCCGAGCAACCACAGGGTGAGATCGATGTGATGGATCGCGTGGCTCAGCGTGCAGCCTCCGCCCTCGGACGCCCAGGTGCCCCGCCACCAGAGGTCGTAGTACGGCAGCGACCGCGACCACGCGGAGGTGATCTGCGCATGGGAGATCGTGCCGATCAGCCCCGAGTCGAGCACCTCCTTGAGGGTCGCCATGTCGTCGCGGAAGCGGTTCTGGGCGACGCTGCCGAGAAGCCGGCCGGACGCTCTCGCCGAGGCGATCATGGCGTCGCACTCCTCGAGGGAGGGCGCCATCGGCTTCTCGACGAGCACGTGGACGCCGGCCTCGAGCGCCTGGATGGTGACCCGGGCATGGGTGTCGGGCGTGGTCGCGACGCTCACCAGGTCGAGATCCTCGGCGGCGAGCATGGCTGCGGCGTCGTCGTACACCCGGGCCGCGGTCAGCCCGAACTCGTCGCGGCGCGCTTCGGCCTTGCGGGGGACGATGTCGCACAGGGCGACGATCTCGCAGTCGTCGGGGTGGGCGACGTAGCCCCGCAGGTGTGCGGGCGAGATGCCGCCCGTGCCGATGACACCGACTTTCAGCATGATGGTCCTTTCCGGACTGTTTCTGGGATGTACCAGCTGTCGGGGTTGAGGTCGAGGGTCGCGTAGCAGTAGTTGCCCATCGGGAGCCAGTAGTCGTACGCCTCCGGGGTCGCACCCTGGTAGATGATGAGCAGCTGCAGGGTGCCTGCGTAGAGCGCCCACGTGTGCCGCCGGCGGGTGACGGCGTCCTCGGTGAAGGTGAACTCCCGTTCCAGCCGGACGAGGGTGCCGAGCGACTCGGTGCTGCCCGCGAGCTGGACGTAGCCGGGAAGCGCCGCGATGCCGGCGTCGAAGCCCTCGGCCAGCGCCGCCATGTCGCTCGGCTCGACCGGCACACTGCCCCGGCTGACCAGGGTGGCGAAGAAGGTCGCCGGGTCCCCGGCCGTCGGGTGCAGCACGGCCCCGCCCTCGCCGAGCGGTTCCACCCGCCAGTCCCAGGGATGGCGGAAGGAGTAGTGCCCCGACGGGTCGCGGTAGCGCGTGATCCCGGTGAACTCGGGGGCGTTGCTCGTCATCCGACCACGCTCCCCTGCCGCTCGGCGTCCCCGGCGGCAGGCTGTTCGTCCTGCCTGGCCACGGCGACACCCTTGAGGTGGAGCACGTCGGCGAAGTGGCAGGCCACGCGGCGTCCGTCGGGGCGGTCGATCATCGGGGGCTCCTCCTCGCTGCAGATGCGCTGGGCGTAGGGACACCGCGGGTGGAAGTGGCACCCGCTCGGCGGGTTGGCCGGGCTGGGCACGTCGCCGGACAGGATCCTGGCCCGGGTGCGGACCCGCGGGTCCGGTTGCGGCACCGCGGCGAGCAGTGCCTCGGTGTAGGGGTGCTGGGGACGGGTGAAGATCTGCTCCGCCGTCCCGGTCTCCACGACCCGGCCGACGTACATCACCACGACCCGGTCGGAGATGTGGTTGATGACCGACAGGTCGTGGCTGATGAACAGGTAGGCGAGGTTCAGCCGCCGCTGCAGGTCCTCGAGCAGGTTGAGCACCTGCGCCTGCACCGAGACGTCGAGCGCCGACACGGCCTCGTCACAGACGATGAGGTCGGGGTTGAGGGCGATCGCCCGGGCGATCCCGATGCGCTGCCGCTGTCCCCCGGAGAACGCGTGCGGGTAGCGGCTCGCATGCTCCGGACGCAGGCCGACGAGGGTCAGCAGTTCGGCGACCCGGTCCCTCAGCTGCCGGCCGGAGACGACCTTGTTGATCTGCAACGGCTCGGCGATCACGCTGCCGACGGTCATCCGCGAGTCGAGCGACGCGAACGGGTCCTGAAAGATGATCTGCAGGTGGGGCCTGACAGCCTTGAGGGTCCGAGGGTCACCGCCCGCCAGGTCGACGCGCCCGAGCTCGTCGTGGTGGAACAGCACCTCTCCGGCCGTCGGCGGCTCGAGGTGCATGATCGCGCGGCCCGTCGTCGACTTGCCGCACCCGGACTCGCCGACGATCGCGACGGTTTCGCCTCGGCCCACGGTGAGATCGACCCCGTCCACCGCCTTCACCTCGCCGATCTGGCGACGCAGCACGCCGCCGCGGATCGGGAAGTACTTCTTCAGGCCGCGCACCTCCAGCAGTGGTTGAGTCACGCTTCCGCCTCCGTCAGGTCGTGTGTGGTCGACACCGTCGTGTCGTGGATCGGGTCTTCGGCGTCGTAGAGGTGGCAGTGGACGACGTGCCCGTCGTCCAGCCGCTTCTCGACGGGAACCACGGAGTCGCAGACGCCCGGAATGACGTCCGGACACCGAGGGTGGAACGGGCAGCCCCGGACGGTGGTGTAGGGGTCGGGTACCGACCCCTCGATCACCTCCAGCGGCTGCTTGCGGTCGGCTCCCATCCTCGGCGTCGAGCGCAGCAGCGCCCGGGTGTACGGGTGCTTGGGGTCGTGGAAGATGTCGTCGACGCTCGCGCGCTCCATCACCCGTCCCAGGTACATGACGACGACCTCGTCGCACAGTTGGGCGACGACCCCCATGCTGTGGGTGATGAACATCACCGACATGCCCGTCCGGTCCCTGACGCTGCGGATGAGCTCGAGGATCTGAGCCTCGGTGGTCACGTCGAGGGCGGTGGTGGGCTCGTCGGCGATGAGCAGCGTCGGGTTGCACGACATCGCCATCGCGATCATCGCCCGTTGCCGCATCCCGCCGGAGAGCTGGTGGGGGTAGGACGACGCCACCCCGGCCGGGTTGGGCATCCCCACCTGCTGGAGGATGTCGACCGCCCGCAGCGCGGCCTCCTTGCGGTCGCGCGTCTGGTGGATGAGCACCGCCTCCTCGATCTGCGCGCCGATCGTGTAGACGGGGTTGAGGGAGCTCATCGGCTCCTGGAACACCATCGCGATGTCCTTGCCGCGCAACGCCCGCATCGCCGAACTGTCCGCCCCGAGACCGGTGATGTCCACCTCTCCCTGGTCGCGACGGAGGGTGATCGTGCCGGCGGTCACGCGTCCGGGCCGTTCGACGATCTGCAGGATCGCCCGAGCGGTGACGCTCTTGCCGCACCCCGACTCGCCGACGATGCCCAGCACCTGGCCGCGAGGAACGTCGAAGGTCACGCCGTTCAGCGCGTGCACCGTCCCCATGACCGTGGGGAACTCCACCACCAGGTCGCGGACGGAGAGCACGGCGTCCCCGCCCAGGGCCTGCGCACCACGCGCAGCGCCCGACCCGTGGTCCTGCTCACGTTCTTGGTTCATGCCCATCACTCCCGGTTCGATCGACTGCCGGACGGCGCCTTCGTGGTTCGTACCCGCCATCAGCCGTAGGGGTCCACGGCGTCGCGGAGGCCGTCCCCGATGAGCTGGAAACAGACCACGGCCACCACGACGAGGACGGCGGGGATGAGCAGCCACGGGTACTGCTGCACGGTCGAGACGCTCTGGGCGTCGGACAACAACACACCCCAACTGACCGCCGGTGGCAGCATTCCCACTCCCAGGAACGACAGCGAGGTCTCGGCGATGATCGTCGCCGGCACCGCGAGCATGGCCGTCGCCACGATGTGGCTGGCGGCGTTGGGGATGAGATGGCGGAAGACGATCCGGGCGCTGGACGACCCGGCCGCCCGGGCGGCGGCGACGTAGTCGGCCGACGCGTACGACATGACCTTGCCGCGGATCTGGCGGGCCAGGCCCGCCCAGCCCACCAGCGACAGGATGAGGGTGATCAGCAGATACCGCTTGGTCACCGACATGTCCGTCGGGAGGATGGCCGCCAGGGCGAGCCACAGCGGCAGCGTCGGCAACGACAGCAGCAGCTCGATGAACCGTTGCAGCACCGTGTCGATCCGGCCGCCGAAGTAGCCGGAGACCGTCCCGATGGTCGCGCCGAGGAACGTGCCGACGGCCACGCCCAGCACCCCGATGGTGAGGGACACTCGGGCACCCTGCATCGCCCGGGCGAACACGTCGCGGCCCTGGCTGTCGGCACCCCACAGGAGCAGCCTGTTCGGCGCCTGCACCGTCAACAGGTGCCGGTCGGTGGGGATGAGGCCGAACAGCTTGTAGTGGAACCCACTGCCGAGGATGTGGATCGGTACGGGTTTGCTGCAGTCGCTGCGGTACTTGTAGGTGAAGGTCGACTGCTCGAGGTACTGCGTCTCGCCGCACATCGCCGGTCCCCCGCTCCACACGAGCGTCGTCGGGGCGCTGTTCACCTGGTCGGAGTCCTGCTGGTCGTACGGATTCGGCGCCAGGAAGGTGGCGAAGACCGCACACAGGTACATGACGAGAAGGACGACGGCCCCGGCGACGGCCAACCGGCCCCGACGGAACCGGCGTGCCATCAGCCGCCACTGCGGCAGATCCGCCGGCGACCCCCCCTCGGGGATCTCGGGCGCGAGCGCCTCGGCTTCGGGCAGTACTGCTGTCGCCATGACCTCAGCCCTCCAACCTGATTCGCGGATCGATCACGGCCAGCAGGATGTCGGCGACGATGTTCCCGATGATGAGGAGCGCCGAGAGCAGCATGAGGATCGTTCCCGCCACGTACATGTCCTTGTTGAGCAGGGAGTTGACGAGCAGCGGCCCGGTGGTGGGCAGGTTGAGGACGATCGACACGATCGCCTCACCCGAGATCAGCGCCGGCAGGGTGGTGCCGAAGGTCATCACCAGCGGGTGCAGGGCGTTGCGCACGGCGTGCTTCCAGATCACGGTCCGTTCCTTGACGCCCTTCGCCCGCGCCGTCTGCACGTACTGCTGGTTCAGTACGTCCAGCAGGTTCGCCCGCATCACCCGGGTCAGCCACGCGGTCGACCCGGCGGCGATCACGACGAGGGGGATCCACAGGTGGGCGAGCAGGTCGACCAACTTCCCCCAGCTCCACGGTGCGTTGTGGTACTGGCGGGCGAACAGTCCGCCCACATCGGTGCCCAGATATTGCGCAGCGAGGGTCATCACGACCAGGGCGAAGAGGAACTCCGGGATGGCGACGCCGACGAACTGGATCACGGTGATGAGGGCGTCCGGTAGCGAGTGCCGGTGCGTCGCCGAGTAGACGCCGATGGGTATCGACAGTCCCCACGCGATGAGCAGCGCCCCGAGGCTGAGCACCAGCGAGAGGCCCAACCTGCTCCACACGAGGCTGCTGACCGGCTCGTTGAGGCTGAACGAGTAGCCGAAGTCGCCGTGCACGAAGCCGCTGATCCACTTCCAGTACTGCACGGGCCAGGGCTGGTTGACCCCGTACTGTGCGTTGAGGGCGTCGATCTGGGCCTGGGTGACGGCGCCACCCTGCGCCTGCAGCTGGGAGATCTTCTGCGACAGGGCGCTGCCCGGCGGCGCCGAGATGATCGCGAAGTTGAGCACCGAGACGACCGCGAGCATCACGATTCCGTAGGCCACCCGGCGAACGATCATGACGAGCATGCGGAGCGCCTCCGTCCCGCCGGGCTCGGGCCGGCCAGTCCTCGCAAGCTGCTCACTGGTGCTTCTCCGGGTTGGTCCAGAACCAGCATTCCGGGTCGTACATCGCGGGCGTCGGCGTCATCCACGGGTTGGTGATCCCGCCGAGCGCCAGGTTCCCCGCCTGCGGGACGTTCGCCAGGTCGCGGTTCTTGGTGATGACGTTCTGGAAGTTGGCCGTGGAGCCCATGAAGAACGGCCCCTCGTCGACGTGGATCTGCATCATCTGCCAGACCAGCTGGTTGCGCTTGGCGGCGTCCGGCTCTGACTTCGCCTTGCCGTAGAGATCGGTGAGCTGGGCGATCGGCCCCCCGGCGTCCGGCTGCATCCGCGGCGGCTGGCGCTTGATCGGGGCGACGTTGAGTTCCTTCTTGTTCTGGCCGGTGCCGGTGCCCGAGTACCAGGTGGCCTCCAGCGGCGCCCAGTACCCCTTGTTCACCGGGACGAGCCAGTTGGGCACGACGAGGATCGAGCTCCCGTTGCTGCACTCCCAGTTGGTGTGCGCCATCAGCTTGCCGGAGGTCCACTCGTCGTTGTACGCCGACGGGGCGATGGGGACGCGGTTGAACCTCAGCCCGATCTTCTTCATGTCGGCGACGAGCTGGTCGTCCTTGGCGCCCTCGGGGCCGGAGATGTCGGCCGAGTAGGGCAGGTCGATGGTGAGCTTCGACCCGTCCGGGAACTCGACGTAGCCGTCCCCGTTGACGTCCTTGAGCCCCAACTCGGCGAGCAGCGACTTCGCCTTCTGCTGGTCGAGCGCCTTGTAGGAGTCACGCCACTGCTGGTAGCTCTTGGGCCCGTCCGGCTGCGCGTGCACCTCGGTGGAATCGGGACCGATGGTGCCGGTGGTCAGCTCGCCGGTGCCGAAGTAGAGGGTCTTCTGGGTGGTGACGCGGTCCCAACCGTACGAGATGGCCTGCCGGAACCGCTTGTCGCGGATCAACTTGCCGTACTTCGGGTCCTTGGCGATGTAGTCGTAGTTGAAGAAGAAGATCGAGCCGGTGCCAGAACCCGTGTTCCACAGCAGGATGTCGTAGTTCCCGCTGTCCTTCTTCTGCGACAAGGTCGAGACGTCGGCGAGGCCGATCTGGTTGAACTGGCCCATGCAGAAGTCGACCGATCCCTGCTGCACCTGCAGCTTGATGGTCTGGGCATTGGTCTGCATGCCGAACTGGATCTCGTCGATGTAGGGCAACTGGTCGCCGTTGGTATTGACGACCCAGTAGTACGGGTTCCGCTCCAGGACGATGCCGCTGTTGTTGTCGAACGACTTGCACTTGTAGCCCGTGAGGGTCGGGCAGTCGGGATTGCGCTTCCAGTCGGCCTTCTGCTCCCACAGGGCTCCCGGGGAGTCCCAGTCCTTGGGAACGGACTTGTTGTACTTCGGGTGGAACTGCTTGAGGTAGTGCTTCGGCAGCACCCAGGTGGGGCCGTTGGTGCCGAGCCCGCCCTTCGCGTAGGTGGCCAGCTGCTCGGGGAAGATCGGTTGCGGGGTGTCCCACGACAGCTTGAGCGTGTGGTCGTCCACCTTCGTCATCGTGACGAGTTTCCCGTTGGCCGACACGTTGGACGGTGGCGGCGCCTGACCGTCGTAGCCGGGAAGGACGATGTCCTCCCACCAGAAGATGATGTCGTCGACGGTGAAGGGCTGCCCGTCCGACCACTTCAGTCCCTCCCGGAAGTGCAGGGTCCACTGGCTGGCGTCGGCGTTGGAGGTCCATTTGTCGGCGAGGCCGGGACCCACATCGAGGCCGTCGTTGAGCAGCCGCAGCGGCGAGTTCCCGTAGAAGAACTCCGACACCGAGTTGGCGTTGGCGGCACCGGTGGAGCCGAAGACGACCATCTGCATCGTCCCCCCGTACTTGCCGGGAACCGCCCACTTGTGCGGGATGACGTAGGGGTTGGTCGGCAGCCGCTGCTCGAGCGGGGGCAGGCCCTTGTTCTTGAGGGCCGGCGACTCCTGGAGCGAGGCCGGTCGTTGCAGCGCGGTGGTGACGTCGCCCTTCTTCGCGGCGTCGACGGACCCGCTGCCACTGGGCGCAGAGCCTTGCGACTGAGGGCTGGACGCGCCGCTCGTGCATCCGGCGAGCATGGCTCCGCCTGCGGCGAGCCCTGCGGAGAAGATCAGACTGCGTCGGCTGATGCTGCTCATGAGTGGACCTCCGTTGGTCGTGTGGTTGGGTTTCGGCGTGGATCGGTCAGAACTCGGGGCTCACCTCGCGGCACCCCGCTTGGTGGCGTCCCGCTGGGCGGTGAGTGCGAGCCGCATCACCTCGAAGGTGTGCCGCTGGGGGCAGGCCCGCTCCGTGCGGTGGATGACGTCGTGGACGAGGTCGGGGTAGTACGGCAGGTGGACGTCGGAGCAGTCCACGTGCTCGACTCCGTGGTCGTCGACGACGAAGAGGTGGTCGCCGCCCGGACGCCCGGCGATGTCGACGTACTTCCGCAGCTCGATGTAGCCCCCGGTGCCGAGGATGATGAGCCGGCCGTCGCCCCAGGTGGGGAGTCCCTTGGGGGTGTACCAGTCGACCCGGACGTAGCCCTGCGCGGCGTCCGAGCGGAGCATGACGTCACCGAAGTCCTGCATCGCGGGCAGGTCGGGATGGGTGTAGTTGGCGACGGTGCTGGAGACGATGTCGGCGGTCGTGGCCCCCGTGTAGTACAGGAACTGGTCGATCTGGTGGCTGCCGATGTCGGTGATGATCCCCCCGGTCCGGGCGCTGTCGTAGAACCATTCGGGTCGCCCCTGGCCGCCGGCCAGGTGCGCGCGGTCACCCTCGCGGTGCGGGCCGAGGCCGAGGGTCTGCACGACCTGCCCGATCCGTCCCTCCCGGACCAGTTCGCCCGCCTTGACCGCCGAACGCACCTCGAAGCGCTCGGAGAACGTGACGGACCAGAACCGGCCGGACTCGCTGACAGCTCTCTCCAGCTCCTCGAGTTGATCGAGCGAGACGCAGCCGGGCTTGTCGGCGACGACGTCCTTGCCGTTCCTCAGGGCCTGGAGGGCGATGGGGGCACGCCGGTCGGGCACGGCGGCGGTGACGATGAGATCGATCGAGTCGTCGGTGAGCAGATCGTCGCCGTTGTCCACCCACGGCACGTCGGGCCAGCGTTCGCGGATGGAGCGGGCGACGGCGGCGTCCGGGTCGTCGGAGGCGAACCCGACGAGCTGGGCCCCCTGCCGGAGGAGGCCGCTGATCTGACCCACCGCATGGGCATGGTCGAGGCCCACGGCGGCGAAGCGCACGGGACGGTCTGAGGAGGTGTCTTCGGTCATCGTTGATCCGATTCCTTGAGAGGCACGACGGGGGAAGGGCGAGAAAGTGATCGATCACTTGGGCCGGTGTCCGGTACGGTAGTGATCGATCACTCTGGGTGTCAATAGGTAAGACTCATTTTTGTTCGAGAGGGAAACGATGTCGGTGAAGCGGGCGACGATCTACGAGGTTGCCGCGCTCGCCGGGGTGTCACATCAGACGGTGTCCCGCTACCTGCGCCACAACGGGGGGCTGAAGCCGGCCACCGCGAGCAAGGTGGAGAAGGCCATCGAGGAGTTGAACTACCGGCCCAACCTCATCGCCCGCTCGATGCGCACCCGGCGCACCGGACGGATCGCCATCCTGCTGCCCGCGGCGACCATCAGCCTCCCGCTGCGCGTGATGGCGGCTGCTGCGGGGGCCGCCCACGCGGCCGGGTACGCGCTCGACATGCTCGGCCTGGAGGGCTCGGGCGAGGAGCGGGTGGCTCGAGCGGCCGAGATGGCGGAGTCCGGGCAGTTCGAGGGCATCCTCGCGCTGGCCTCGCTCGGCGCCAGTCCCCGCGCGAACCTCGACGTGCCGCTCGTCGTCGTCTCCGACTACGACGAGGAACTCCGCGGGCTCGGGGCACTCGCCGACGGCGCCGCCTGCGGTGAGGTCGTCCGGACGCTCGCCGCCCTGGGCCACGAGCACCTGCTCTACCTGGCGGGCCCCGACGACTACCCCTCGGCCCGGAACCGGCGCAACGCCTTCACCGAGACCGTCGGCGACCTCGGACTCCACGGCACCGTGATGGACGGCGGCTGGCGCGGTGATTCGGGGTACCAGGCGATCATGTCCCTGCCCGCGGACACCCCGATCACCGCCGTCGTCGCCGCGAACGACTATGTGGCCACCGGCGCCATCCAGGCGGCGCTGCGGCGCGGATGGAGGGTGCCCGACGATCTCAGCGTGTTCGGGTGGGACGACAAGGAGCTCTGCCGCTACACGACGCCCTCGCTGTCCACCGTCGCGGTCGACCGCGAACGCCAGGGCCGGGAGGGCATGGAACGCCTCATCGCGCTCATCCGCCACGAGGAACCCCCGGCGCCCGATCCGACGTCGCTCCACACGGTCATCGTCCGCGAGTCGGTGGGACCCGCGCGAGCCCACCGCCTCGCCCCGGGCCCCGAGGACGCCGGCCAACTCACCTCCGCCTGACCCGGCGGCGTCCGGTCAGCCGACGTCGACGGTGATCGTGTGCAGTCCGCTGGCGCCGTTGGGCACCGGGCTGGCCACCGTCTGGTCCTGCGGCTTGCCCTTCTCGTCGACCACCCGCACCTGCAGCTCGTGGCGGCCGGGAGCGGCCTCCCAGGTCCAGATCCACTGCCGCCAGTACTCGACGCCGACGTCGGGACCCAGGGTCGTGTCGACCCACGCGCCCCGATCGACGCGCACCTGCACCTTGCCGACGCCCACCCCGGGCGCCCACGCGGTGCCTCCGACGGTCACCGGGCTCTGCTTCACGCGGGAGCCGTCGCGGGGCACCTCGATCCGAGAGCCGGGCTTGATCGGCCCGTGGTCGGACCAGCCGCGCACCGTCCAGTACGCCTGCTGCGCCGCGAAGGTGGTCACCTCCATCTTGACCAGCCACTTCGTCGCCCCCACGAACCCGTAGAGACCCGGGGTGAGCAGCCGCACCGGGAAACCGTGCTCCGGAAGCAGCGCCGCGCCGTTCATCTCGTAGGCGACCAGCGCCTCGCGCTCGTCCGTGAGGGCCGTCAGCGGGGTGCTCACCGTGAACCCGTCCACCGACGTCGACAGCACCATGTCCGCGCCAGATTGGACGCCGGCCCGCTTGAGCAGGTCGGACGTCCGTACCCCGAGCCACTGCGCCGCGCCGATGAGGTTGCCCCCCACCTCGTTCGAGACGCACTCCAGCATCACCGGCCGCTCGACGGCGTCCATCGCCAGCAACTCGTTCCACCCGATCGAGAACGGGTGGTCGACCATGCCGCCGATCGACAACCGCCAGCTGCTGACGTCGACCGAGGGGATGATGAGCGCCGTGTCGATGCGGTAGAAGCTGGACGCCGGCGTCACGAGCGGGCTGATCCCCGGCGCCTTCGTCTCCAGCCCGGCGGGAAGTGTGGGGAGCGGCCGGGCCGGGAGGGCGACCGGCTGCGGTCCGTCGCTGCGCCGGAGCCCCTGGCCGAAGAGGCCGCCGAGAACCCCGACGCTCCCCACGGCGAACACCAGCCGGAGCCAGTCCCTCCTCGCCACGCCCCCCTCCGCGTGCGCGGGGCTGACCGCCTCCGCGGCCCGGGTGAGCCCGAGCAGCGCCCACGCCGCCACGGCCAGCGTCACCAGCCCCGGCACCAGCCACAGCGTCTCTCGGGCGGATTCGGCGCTGGCGGCGGCCAGCGCGATCACCACCAGGACCACATCGCAGAACATCGCGGCGCGCATCGACCGTCGCGCGACCAGCCCGACCAGGGCGCCGAGGCCGAGGGTCACGAGGATCGCGCCCACCACCAGCACCGTCTTGTCCGCGGTGCCGAAGGTGTTGACCGCCCAGTCCTTCACCGGGCCGGGCGTCAGGTCGATGGCCCGCGTGGCGACCGCGACGACCGGCGACGACGACGGCGCGACGAGCGCGGCGAGGTGCCCGGCGCCGAGTCCCGCCGCCGTCGCGAGGACGCCGTTGAGCGCGGAGCGGCCCCGCGGCACCTCGTCGGGACGCCTCGTCGCCATCTCTCACCGCCACTGGATCTCGCGCTGTGTCGTCGAGAGTACCCGCGGTCACCAGGGGTGACGATCGTCGCATCGCGGGCGCGGGGACCCGCCGGTGCGCTCAGTCGAGCGTGCCCCTCTCGGCCGGGGTCCTGGCCGCCTCACCGGCGACGACGCCGGGTGCGGCGTCCACCCCGGAGAGCGGCGCGCCGGCCGCCGACCCGGGCAGGCCCTTGGCGTTCCCGTAGAGGTAGAAGTAGGCCCCTGCGACGAACACCCCCGCGCCCACGGCGTTGCCGAGGAACGCGAAGATCAGGTTGAGCACGGTGTCGCCGAGGGAGAGGCCTCCGGCCCCGACCATCATCGCGGCGGGCAGGAAGAACATGTTGGCGACGACGTGATCGAACCCGAGGGCCACGAAGGCGGTGATCGGCGGGATGATCGCGAGGATCTTCCCGGACACGCTGGTGGCGGCCAGGGCGGCCCAGACGGCCAGGCACACGAGCCAGTTGCAGCCGATCGCCCGGACGAACTGCTCCCAGTGCGTCTCGGTGATCCCCTTGCCGTGGGCGATCGCGGCCAGCCGGGCGAAGTTGATCGAGTCCTTCGCGAACAGGCCGGTCTGGTCGGCCAGCAGCCAGGCGACGAACACCGAGCCCACCAGGTTGCCGATGGTGACCCACAGCCAGTTGGCGGCGAGCTTGCCCACCGTCACCCGCTTGCTCAGCACGGCGATCGGCACGAGCATCATGTTCCCGGTGAGCAGGTCGGCGCCGGCGATGACGACGAGGATGAGGCCGAGGCTGAAGGTGAGCCCGGTCACCAGGGTGGTGATTCCGCCCCACGTCTTGGGGTCCAGGCCCGCCGACGTGACGGTGGCGATGAGGCCGCCGAAGGCGATGTAGGCGCCGGCGAGGAAGCCGGCGACGAGCGCTTTGGGGGGGCTCGCGTTCGCCTTCGTCTCACCGGATGCGATCGCAAGTTGGGTCATCTGTGCCGGGGTGTTGAACGACATGGCCACCTCTCGAAGGTCCTGGATGCGGCGCACCGCAGCGCCGTACGTCAGCGCATCGCCCCCAGTGGGCGCGGCTTCAACCGGCGAACATACGCGGTGCCGGGTCTGCTGAACACCCCCCCGGGGATGGGGGACGAGACTCGCGCCGCTGCGGCGTCCGATCGGCAGCCGCGGGCTGGGTCGGCCGGCCGGGGACGACGAGGCGTTCGTGGCCGTCCTCCGGTGAGCCCCGGAACCGCGGGACCCTGCCCGAAAGGGTGTGCCGGGTGGCCTGGTTGATCATTTAACTAGCGGTGCGACGAAACCCCCGCTCCCCCGCCCCGTTCGCAATCCGACGGGCCCCGCGCTTGTCATGACGCAGTCCGAAAGAGGTATCGATGTCCATCTCTCCGGCCCCCACCCGGGGTCCCGCCCGGCCGGCCCCCTACGTGATCTCCGGGATCCTCATCACGCTCGGGATCGTGGTCCCGCTCCTGGTGCCCACCTACGCGCGATCCAACCCCGCGCTGATCGGCATCCCGTTCTTCTACTGGTACCAGATGCTCTGGGTCTTCGGGGACGCCGTGATCCTCTGGATCTGCTACGGCCTGATCACCCGGGAGGACCACCGCCGGCGGGACGCGGTGCGCGCCGCCGGCCCGGCGACGACCGATGAGGGGGCCCGCTGATGGGCTCCATCGGCGTGGCGAGGATCGTGCTCCTCGTCATCTTCGTGGGCGTCGCCGTCCTCGGGTTCTACGCCGCCAAGTGGCGGCAGGACCACCCCACGGGCGGCATGCGCACCCTCGACCAGTGGGGCCTCGGCAGCCGCGGGTTCGGCAGCTGGATCACCTGGTTCCTCCTCGGCGGCGACCTGTACACCGCCTACACGTTCATCGCGGTGCCCGCGGCGATGTGGAGCACCGGCGCTCTCTCGGGCTTCTTCGCCGTGCCCTACACGGTGGTGCTGTACCCGATTGTGTTCGTCCTCATGGCCCGGCTCTGGTCGGTGTCGCACCGGCACGGATACGTCACCCCCGCCGACTTCGTGGGGGGCCGCTACGGCAGCAAGCTGCTCTCCACCGCGGTCGCGGTGACCGGCATCGTCGCGACCATGCCCTACATCGCCCTGCAGCTCGTCGGCATCAAGTCCGTGCTGTCGGTGCTGCACGTGGGCGGCGGGTCCAACGCGTTCACCCGCGACCTGCCGTTGATCATCGCCTTCGCCGTGCTCGCGGCCTACACCTACACCGCCGGCCTCCGGGCGCCCGCGGTCATCGCGGTGGTCAAGGACCTGCTCATCTACATCTCGATCGTCGTCGCGATCGTCTACCTCCCCGCGCACATCGGCGGCTTCGGCAAGATCTTCGCGGCCGCCGGCGCGAAGATGTCCACGGTGAGCCCGGCCACCGGCAAGCCGATCGGATCGGTGATCCCCGGTGCGGCCACCTTCAACGCCTACTGGACGCTCGCGCTCGGCTCGGCGATGGCGCTGTTCATGTACCCGCACTCGATCACCGGCGTCCTCGCGACCAAGAGCCGCAACACCATCCGCCGCAACGCGGTCGTCCTGCCGGTCTACTCGCTGATGCTCGGCTTCCTCGCCCTGCTCGGCTACGTCGCCATCGCCGCGGGTACCAAGCCGATCGGCCTCGACGGCAAGGTGAACCCGCAGCTCGTCGTGCCCCAGCTGTTCCTCGACCACTTCCCCGGCTGGTTCGCCGGCGTCGCCCTCGCAGCCATCGCCGTCGGAGCGCTCGTCCCCGCGGCGATCATGTCGATCGCGGCGTCCAACCTGTTCACGAGGAACATCTACCGCGACCTGTTCAAGCCGGCGGCGTCCCCGGGCGAGGAACTGCGCGTCTCGAAGCTCGTCTCGCTCATCGTCAAGCTCGGCGCCCTGCTGTTCGTCATCACCATGGACCAGTCGGCGGCGATCAACCTGCAGCTGCTCGGCGGCGTCTGGATCCTGCAGACGTTCCCCGCGATCGTCGCCGGGCTGTACACCCGGGTGTTCCACCGCTGGGCGCTGTTCGTCGGCTGGGCGGCGGGAATCCTCTACGGGACGATGGCGGCGTACAACGTCATCAACCCGGTGACGCACGCGCACTTCGGCGGCTCGATCGCGCCGTTCCCGTTCACGCACGTCCCCGTGTACATCGCGATCAGCGCCTTCGTCATCAACGTGGTCGTCAGTGCCGTGCTCAGCCTCGTCTTCCGCGCTCTCAAGGTGCCCGATGGCCGCGACGCGACCACGGCGTCCGACTACGGAGCCGACGAGAACGACCCCCGCGTCCAGGCCAACCCGGAGCCCGAGGCGGACCTCCTCGAGCACGCGTAGGCGAGCCCGGGGGCTCGACCGGCGTACGTTCTCTACTTTCGCGTACGTTCGCAAATCAGCAGCGAACGTACGCCGGAACGTCGCGAACGTACGCCGTACTGGAGGCGGACGAGGCCCTCACGGCGCCGCGAACCCGGCTCTCAGGAATAGGGGCAGGGCTTCTGGGCGATCGGCCCCGACGTCGGGCCGGGGGTGCTGGTGGGATCGATGGGGTCGGCCCACAACACCGTGATCTCCACCAGGGTGTTCCAGGCGGAGGGGCTGCCGCCCGGCGGGTCCTGGCTGTAGACGGTTCCGTTCGGGAGGCCGGCCACCGCCCCGCCACACAGCACGAAGTACTTGTCGCCTGCGCTCTGGAGCCGGGACTTGGCCTGCGCGAAGGACAACCCGACGACATTCGGGACGGGCGGGCGGGACGCCGAGATGGTCGCGGTGGTGACCCGGGGCGGGGCTGACGACGTGGTCGAGGTTGAGTGCGACGCCGTGGAAACGAACGCCCTGGTCGTGGAGGTCGTCGACCCCGCAGGGGTGGCCCTCGGCTTCGTGGTGCTGGGCGTCGGGGACGGTGTGGCCTTGCGTTTCGGGGCCGATGAGGCGGGCCGCGGCTGCGGGCTCGGTGTGGCGGGCCCTGGTGGCGCGGTGGCCGGGGAGGTCGAAGAAACCTCCGGCTGTGCCTGGGTGACCTGATTGGTTCCGCAGCCGGCGGTGACGACGATGACCCCCAGGGCGAGGCCGGCGAATGAGGACAGCCGAGTCATGATGCTCCTTGATTCCCGCAAGGGCAGCCTAGTGAATCCGCTTCCGGCAGGGCCGAGGTCCCGGCCGACCCGCCGAGGCGACGCATCTAGTCACCCAGCCCCCGGCGACCCGGTCCAGCAGCGCTCGTGGCCCTCACGTAGCGCTCGACCCGGCGATCCGGCACCAACCACATCAGCGCCACCAGGGCATACGGGATCAGACCGAGCCAGGGCTGGACGAACGCCAGCCCGATCCCGACGAGATAGAGGACGGGCGAGAGCTTTCCCTTGACGTCCGAGCCGAGCACTGCACGGAGCGTCTCCCCCGACTCCGGCTGCCGCAGGATCGTCAACTGGAGGACGTAGTAGGCGATCGCCGCCGCCAGCAGGTTCACCCCGTAGACGACGGTGGGCGTCCGCGCGAGCCGGGTGTCGTCCATCCACGACGTCGTGAACGGGTAGAGCGACAGCCAGAACAACAGGTGCAGGTTCGCCCACATCACCGAGCCGGTGACTCGCTTGGCGATGTGGAACAGGTGGTGGTGGTTGTTCCAGTAGATGCCGATGTAGACGAAGCTGAGGAGGTAGGTCAGCAGACTCGGGCCGCTGGTGTGCCACAGATCCGAGAGGCGGGGTCCCGCGGGACCCTTCAACTCGAGGACCATCACGGTGATGATGATCGCGAGGACGCCGTCACTGAACGCCTCGAGCCGGTTGCTCTCCACGGCGTCAGGCTAGCGAGGTGTCAGCAGGAAGAACTCACGCCCGTCCGGATCTGCCATGACCATGACGCCCGCGTCCGCCTGGCCGGGGCCCACGCGCGTAGCTCCGAGTGCCACCAAACGACTGGCCTCCTCGTCCGGGTCACCATCGCCGGGGGCGAGCACGAAGCGGTGCCGGTTCTGCCACGTCGTGGCCATCCCCTCCTCGTCCCAGGAGACCTTCGGGCCGCCCTGGGGTGATTGGATCGCCGTTTGCAGACCCTGGTTCCACACCAGGGGCCATCCCAGCGCTTCCGCCCAGAAGTGTCCCGTCGTGCGCGACCCTGCGCACGTGACCTCGGCCATGAACCCGCAGTCGGCGAGGTACCCGTTCCCGGGCTCGATCACGCAGAACTCGTTGCCTTCGGGGTCGGCCAGCACGACATGACCCTCGTCCGGACGCTGGCCCACGTCGATGTGCCGGGCGCCCAGGCCGAGCGCCTTCGCCACCGTCTGCTCCTGGTCCTGCAGCGAGCTGCTCGTCAGATGGAAATGCCTCTCGTTCTGGCCGGACTTCTGCAGGTGGCTGGGCAGAAACTGAAATCCGAACCCGGTGTCATCAGCCGGCATCAGCGCCGCGCCACCAAGCGGTCCCGAGGCCGGCGCCCAGCCGAGCAGGTCAGCCCAGAACTGGGCCAGTCGAGCCGGATCGGCTGACTCGACGCTCACTGCCACGAGCCGACACGTCATCTCCACGAACCTCCGGTGCTTTCAGCGCAACGCACCACCCCGGGCGTTGCCACTACCCAGGGAACGTTAACGCGACCGCGCTGCCCCGCCAACCGAATTGCACCGCCACCGGCGGAGCTGACAAGGGTTCTTCGGGCCGGGCACCCCCGATGGCCGGGCCCGAAGAACGCCTTCCGCGGGGGCGTCAGAAGCCGCTGATCTCCTTGAACCGCACCGTCGCGACGTCGCCGGGGTCCCCGTCGCAGATCGCCTCGAAGCGCCACTTGCCGTGGGCGTCGATGGTGTTCGTGTTCGCGATGCAGGTGCCGAGGTTCGCACCGTTCTTGTCGAGCACATCGAAGGTGATCTGGGCGTAGTTGGTGAGCGGCTTGTCGGAGTTGTTGCTCACGTAGCCCTTGACATAGACGCCGAACGGGTTCGACTTGTCGATCTTCCAGCCCTTGTCGAGCGTCAGCCGCTCGGTCGGCTTCGCCTGGGTCGTCCGGGTCTGCGACGCCTTCGGCCGGGTCGTGGACGCCGGTGCCTTCGCCTTCGCCGGCGCGGTGGGGCTGTCCGACGCCTGGGTGAGCGTCTGGGCGTCCTGCTGGTCGCTGGCGGTCGTGCTCGAGCCGTTGCCACCGAGGGCCTGGCTCGCGCCGATGATGACGACGATGGCGACGGCCCAGACCCAGAAGCGCTTGAACCAGGGTTTGCGGGGCTTCACGGGCGGCTGCGGCGGGGCCGCGTAGAAGCCCGGCTGCTGACCCGGCATCGACGGCTGCTGGCCGGGGTACTGCGGGCCCGGGTACTGCTGTCCCGGGAACTGCGGGGGCTGGTTGCTCATTGAGGTCTCCTCACGGGTGGGGTTCGTTGCGTGCCGAACCAGCACACCGCGCTGACAAGGGACGCCGCATCGGCGGATCGGCTGTGGGGTGGTCGTCCGACTGGCTGGGATCCTGGAGCCGACGGATGACCGAACGGCCGAGGCGAAGTGTCCGAGCCCAGCCATACGATGCGGCCATGACCACCTACGAGATCGTCGGCGCCGACGCGCGTCCCCCGTGGTGGCGCACGGCGATCTACCTGCCGGTCGTGATGTTCGCGAGCCTCATCGCGGCGGTCTTCTCCCCCGCCGCCTGGCAGCTGCAGCACAACGGCTCCAACGTCATGTCGCTGGTCGCCGTGCTGGCCATGGCCGCGTCCTTCGGCCTGCCGCTGCTGCTGTTGTGGCGTCACCGCATCCCGTTCGTCACCACGCTGGCGGCCGCGGCCACCTCACTCCTCCTGCCGATCGGTACGGCACTCCCGCTGGTCGGGCTGGCCACCCTGATCGGACGCCGTCGAGGCCGGGCCGTGTGGCTCACCGCCGGCGCGGTGGTCGTGACCACCGTGTGGGTCACCGTCGCCGACGCCCTGGCACAGCCCCGCGGTGCGTCGTTCCTCAAGCAGTTGTTCTCCGCCCAGGACGCCGACCCGAGCGCCACCATCGACCTGGGGCCGGCCGAGGTGATCGTCACGCTCGTGGTCGTTCTCGGGCTCGCCGTGGGCGCCGGCCTGCTGGTGCAGTGGCGGCGCATCGTCTCGTCGGCCGAGAGCGCGGTCGAGGTCGAGCGTGCGGCGTCCGGCAGGCTGGGCGACGAGGTGGCCCGGCGCCGCGAACGCGAGCGCATCGCCCGCGAGGTGCGCGACTCCCTCGGCCACCGCTTGTCGTTGCTCACGCTGCACGCCGGAGCGCTCGAGGCCAACGCGGGCGGAGACAGCCGCGTGGCCCAGTCGGCGCACCTCGTGCGCGAGAGTGCCACCGCCGCGATGGACGACCTGAGGTCGCTGCTCGCCATGCTGCGCGAGCCCGAGGCGTCCGCCCAACCGCCCGTCCCGCTGTCGGCCCTCGCCTCCGTGGTGCACGAGTCCTTCGGCGCGGGCCACGCCGTGAGCTCCTCCATCCTCATCCAAGACCCCGACAGCGCCGACCCGGCCCTCACCCGGGCCGTCTACCGGATCGTCCAGGAGTTGCTCACCAACGCCCGCAAGCACGCCCCGCACGAACAGGTGTTCCTCACCGTCGACGGCAGTCCGGCGCAGGGCATCGTCATCGAGGCTCGCAACCGATTCATCGGAGGGTGGAACGGCATGGCACCAGAGTCCCGGGGACTCACGGGCATCGGCGAGCGGGCCCACTTGCTGGGCGGTGAGATGCGGTACGGGGTCGACGCCGACCAGTTCGGGGTGCGGGTCGCCCTCCCGTGGGCGTCTGGCTAACCGAGGCCCGAGGGTAGGTGGCCGCCCGGTGCACTGTCGGGGTGCCGCCGTACGATGCGGGCGTGCCCATCCACGTGCTGCTCGCCGACGACGATCCCCTGGTGCGCACCGGCCTGAGGTTCCTGCTCGACAGCACCGACGACCTCGTCGTGGTGGCCGAGGCCGGTGACGGCGACGAGGTGCTCGCCGCGGTTCGCGACACGGCCGTCGACGTCGTGCTCATGGACCTGCGGATGCCCCGCCGCGACGGAATCGCCGCCACCCGCGACGTGCGGGCAGTGTCGAACCCCCCGCACGTCATCGCCCTCACCACCTGGGACGTCGACGACGCTGTGATGGCCGCGCTCGCGGCGGGGGCCTCCGGGTTCCTCCTCAAGACCGCCTCCCCCGACGAGATCATCGGGGCGATCCGCTCGGTGATGGCCGGGGACGCCGTCCTCTCCCCCCGCAGCACCCGCCAACTGCTCGACCAACTCGCCCGCGATCCCGCCGTGGGGCAACGCCGGGCCGCCGAGGCGTCCGTCGGCGCGCTCACCGACCGCGAACGCCAGGTCGCCGTGGCCGTCGCCCACGGACTCACCAACGCCGCCATCGGCCACCAGCTGTTCATGGCCGAGGCCACGGTGAAGTCGCACATCGCGGCCATTCAGACCAAACTCGGCGTCGCCAACCGCGTCGGCGTCGCCGTGCTCGCCGAGCGGGCGGGACTGCTCCGCCCCGCCTGATCCGACCGCTTGTCGGCTCCGAAAAGTGTCAGTGGCCGGTGGTTGGGTGGGGTCATGGACACGAGGGGGCGTCTGGGCCGCGAGGAGGCCGAAGGGTTGGGCCGGCGGCTGCAGGAACTGGCCGCCGCGCAGGCCGGGCTCGACCACGACTTCTGCGCGCTGGTCGACCGGTTCGACGCGGGCGAGGGCATCGGATGGTTCCAGGGGCTGAAGACCACCGCCCACTTCCTGGCCTGGGCGTGCTCTATGTCCCCGATCGCAGCCCGCGAGCATGTGCGGGTGGCGAGGGCGCTGCGCTCCATGCCGAGCGCCGACGCACTGTTCGCCCAGGGCCGGCTGTCCTATTCGAAGGTGCGAGAACTCACCCGCCTCGTCGGGCAGGTCGACGAGTCGGCGCTGCTCGACCTCGCGCTCGAGATGACGGCGTCGCAGCTGGCGCGCACGGTGTCGGCGTACCGCACGGCGGCAGGCACCCGCATCCGCTCGCTGCACAAGCGCTCGCTCAGCGCCACGCCCACCGGCGACGGCATGGTGCGCATCAGCGTCTGCCTGCCGGCCGAGGACGCCGCGCTCGTCGCGGCCGCGGTCGAGGCGGCGGCGCGCCGCAGTGCGGGCAGCGACGTTCCCGCGGGAACGCCCCCGGCCATCGACCGCGTCCAGGCTCTCGTCGACGTCGCCGCGTCGTACCTCGACACCGTCCCCCGCGAGGCCGCCGACGACCACACCGTGGTGATCGTGCACGTCAACGCCGACCAACTCGTCGAAAGCGTTCGCGCGGGGACGCCTTCGCCCCGCCTCGAGGGCGGCGAAGCGACCGCCGCTCCGCCGTCCTCCGCCACCGAGCACACCTCACACCCTCAGCACGTTCCCGCGGGAACACCCGCGTCGCCCGCCGACACAGCGCAGCACGTCCTGCGCGTCGGCACCTGCTACGTCGAGGAACACGGGCCGATCGAGGCCGCCACCGCTCAGCGCCTGGCCTGCACGGCCCGCCTGGTCGGTGCGATCGTCGGCCGGAACGGCGACGTCCTCGCCCTCGGGCGCAGCACCCGACTCGCCACCCGGGCCCAGCGCAG
>DATAKK010000016.1:0-11866 GCA_036261615.1 Propionibacteriaceae bacterium
GTGGCAGGTGGAGCACGTTTCGGGGATCCCCGGGCTGCGGGGCGGGCTAGACGAAGTCGCGCCAGGACCGCTTCGGGTCGTACCCGAGCACGCGGCGCGCCTTGTCGATGCTCAGCAGCGTGGTGTGCTCGCCGATCTCGCCGCGGCGCTCGACCCCCGGGAACACCTCGTCGAGCAGTTCGGCATTGGGACGCGACATCACGGTGTCCGGGGACGCGATGACGAAGTAGTCGAAGCCGGGCCGGTCGTACTCGAGCGCCTTCTCCACCGCCTGGGCGCCGTCGGCACCGTCGATGTAGCCCCAGAGGTTCCACTTGCGGGCGCGGGCGTCCGCGTCGAACGACGGGAACCTCGCGTAGTCGGCCTCGTCCATCACGTTGCTGAAGCGCAGGCCGATGATCTTGAGGTCGGGATACCACCGGCACAGGTGGCCGGCCATCGTCTCCTCCATGGTCTTGACCAGGGAGTACACGCTCTCCGGGCGGGTGCTTCCCTCGTCGACCGGCACGTAGTCGGGGGCGATGTCGAACGGGAGCCCGAGCACGGTCTCGCTGCTCGCGTAGACGATGTTGCGGATGCCGAGCCGGATGGCCGCCCAGAACACGTCGAAGGTGGCGACGACGTTGTTGCGGAAGGTCTCGATGTCGGGGACGACGCCGGGTGCGGGGTGCGCGGCGAGATGCACGACGGCGTCGAACCCGCCGCCCTTGCCCGCCTCGCCCCGGACGCCGGCGAGCGCGTCGAGAACCTGGCCGTAGTCGGTGAGATCGGTCTGGATGAAGTCGGGGCCGCGTTGCCCGAAACGGTCGAGGACCACGACGTCGTGCCCCGACTCGGTCAGCCGCCTGTGGACGTGGCGACCGAGCTTTCCTGTTCCACCTGTGAGTGCGATGCGCATACGCCCTACCCTATGTGACCGATCACATGGCCACCCCGGCCCCACCCGCCCCCGGACGCCGGCGGGCTCAGGCCGCGCGGGACACCAGTTCCTGCGCGAGCCGCACGAGCGCCTCCTTGGGCGCGCCCTCGGGCAGCGGGGCCAGGTGGTCGACGGCGATGTCGGCGCGGCGCTGGATCTCGGCCCGAGCCTCGTCGATCACCCGGTGGCCGCGCAGCGCCTGCAGGGCCCGGGAGAGGTTGGCGTCGTCGCTGAGGTCGGACGCCAGCAGCCGCTGCACCGGCTCGTCGGCCGGGTCGTCGGACCGGGCCAGCAGCAGCGTCGGCAGGGTCGGGACGCCCTCGCGCAGGTCGGTACCCGGCGTCTTGCCGGTGACGTCGGAGGTGATGTCGATGACGTCGTCGCTCAGCTGGAACACCACCCCGATCTCCTCCCCGTAGCGGGCGAGCGCCTCGACGACGTCTGGGGCGGCGTCGGCGACCATCGCGCCGAACCGGGCGGACGTGGAGATCAGCGAGCCGGTCTTGTCGGCGAGCACCTTGAGGTAGTGGGCCATCGGCTCGTCGCCGGGCTGCGGGCCGCGGGTGTCCTGCACCTGCCCCTCCACCAGCCGGGCGAAGGTCTCGGCCTGCAGCCTGACGAATCCGGGCCCGAGCTCGGCCACCGCCCCGGACGCCCGGGCGAAGAGGAAGTCGCCGATGAGGATCGCCACCGAGTTCCCCCACCGGGCGTTGGCGCTGGGCGCGCCCCGCCGCAGCTCGGCCTCGTCCATGACGTCGTCGTGGTACAGGCTGGCCACGTGCGTGAACTCGACGGCGAGGGCGGCGGTGATCAGCCGCTCCTCGTCGGCGGCCGGTCCGAACTCGCTCGCGATCGAGACGAGCATGGGGCGGAACCGCTTGCCCCCCGCGGAGATGAGGTGCCGGGCCGCCTCGGTCGTGAACGGGTTCTCGGCCACAGCGGCCTGGAGCAGCCGCTCCTCGACGGCGGCCAGCCGGCGTTCGAGCACCGCGTTGAGCGCCTCGGCGTCGTAGTTCACGCCCACCCCTTCACCTTCGGCGTCCACGACGGACGCGCCCGCACAGCCTAATCGCTGGCCTGCGGGCGCGCCCAATCCGGACGGCATGTGTGGAACCGGCGTGCGTCCTCAGCGGAGGAAGGAGGCGGCGTCGGCGAGAATCTTGACGAACGGGCCGGAGTAGAGACCGAGCACGAGGGTGGCCACCGCGGAGACCGCCAGCACGACGATCGTCTGGACGCCGGGCCGCGCGACCACGACCTCCTCGCCTTCGACGGACGGGTGGAAGTACATGAGCACGACCACGCGGAGGTAGAAGTAGGCGGCGATGACGCTCGCGAGGACCGCCAGCGCGACCAGCCACGCGTAGCCACCGCGCCACGCGGCGCCGAAGACCAGCAGCTTGCCGACGAAGCCGCCCGTGAGCGGGATGCCCGCGAAGCTCAGCATGAACAGCGTCATCGTCGCGGCGAACAGCGGGTGCGACCGTCCCAGGCCCCGCCAGGACGCGAGCCCGTTGGCCTCACCGGCCTCGGTGCGCACGAGCATGATGAGACCGAAGGCCCCGATGTTCGCGAACCCGTAGGCGGCCATGTAGAAGAGGATGGCTCCGGTCGAGCCGACCTGCGAGAGGGCGAGTCCGTTGCTGGAGGTGGTCGCCCCCGCCACCG
The DNA here is from genome assembly GCA_036261615.1 of Propionibacteriaceae bacterium. Taxonomy (GTDB): domain Bacteria; phylum Actinomycetota; class Actinomycetes; order Propionibacteriales; family Propionibacteriaceae; genus JAJYQH01. The sequence goes on from DATAKK010000016.1 coordinate 2,588, forward strand.
CCGTGAGGAGGAAGCCGGCGTGGGCGATCGACGAGTAGGCCAGCATCCGCTTGATGTCGCTCTGGGTGATCGCGAACACCGCCCCGACGAACATCGTCAGCACCGCGATCACGGCGATGAGCGGCTGCCAGTCCCAGCGCAGGGCGCCCAGCCCGGCGTACAGCACGCGGAGCAGGGCGACGATCGCGGCGAGCTTGGTGCAGATGGCCATGAATCCGGTGACCGGTGTCGGGGCGCCGGTGTACACGTCCGGCGTCCACGAGTGGAACGGCACCGCGCCGATCTTGAACAGCAGGCCGATGGTCACCAGGCCGAGCCCGGCGACGAGCAGGGTGTTGTTCTGCTGGCCGGCCGAGACCGCCTTGTCGATGTCGCTGAGGTGGAACGACCCGGCGTACCCGTACAGCAGCGCGACGCCGTAGAGGAACAGCGCGCTGGACAGGGCGCCCAGCAGGAAGTACTTGAGCGCGGCCTCCTGGCTCAGCAGCCGCCGGCGCCGGGCCAGGCCCGACAGCAGGTACAGCGGCAGGGAGAGGATCTCCAGGGCGACGAACATCGTCAGCAGGTCGCCGGATCCGGCGAACAGCATCATGCCGAACACCGCGAGCAGCAGCAGCGGGAAGACCTCGGTGTGCTCACTGCGGGCCAGCGACGCGCGCCGCTCGAGCGGTGTGCCGGGCATGGCCGCCGCCATGGGCGTGAACGACGACTGTCCGGTGCTGATGCGCCGCTCGGCGAACAGCACGAGGGCCATGCCGCCGAAGATGAGCAGACCCGACCAGGTCGCCAGCGTCGGCCCGTCGATGACGACCGACCCGAGCGCCGCCACCTGCCGGTAGCCCTTCGCCCACGTGTAGGCGACGCCGATGAAGGCGGCGAGCATGGTGAGCCCCGAGATGAGCGTCTGCGCGTCCCGGCGGTGGTGCCGCGGGACGAACGCCTCGAGCAGCACCCCCACGCAGGCGCCCACCAGCACGATGATGAGCGGCGCGAGCAGGGAGTACTCGAGCTTGGGTGCCGTCACGTCGAGTGGCAGCAGCAGGCTGGACGTCATCACTTGCCTCCCTGGACGGCGGCCGGTGCCGGATCGGTCATCCCGACGGCGGCCATCGTGGTGTTCGCGGTGTGTTCGACGACCTGGAGCATCGGCTTCGGGAAGAAGCCGAGACCCAGGAGCAGGGCGATGAGCGGAACCATGACCAGCCGCTCACGGCCGTTGAGGTCGCGCCCGGTGAAGTGGGTGGTGGCCACCTCGGACGCCGGACCGGTCATCGTCCGCTGGTAGGCCAGCAGCACGTACAGCGCGGCCAGCACGGTGCCGATGGTGGAGATGGCGGCCAGCCAGTGGTGCCGCTGGAAGGTTCCGGCCATCACCATGAACTCGCTGACGAAGCTGCTCATGCCCGGAAGCGCCAGGGTCGCGAGGCCGGCGACGAGGAACAGGCCCGCGGCGACCGGGGCCACCTTCTCGACGCCACCGAACGCCCGGATGTCGGCCGAGCCCCGCCGCTTGATGAGGTAGCCCACGGCGAGGAACAGGGCGGCCGTGGATAACCCGTGGTTGAGCATGTAGAAGATCGACCCGGACAGCGACTGGGTGGTGAGGGCGAAGATGCCGAGCACCATGAACCCGAAGTGGCTCACCGAGGTGTAGCTGATGAGGCGCAGCAGGTGCCGCGACCCGATGGCCATGAGGGCGCCCCAGAAGATCGACACCAGCGCGAGCACGAGGATCACCGGGGTGGCCCAGCGGCTGGGCTCGGGCAGCATGCCGAGGCACAGTCGGATCATGCCGAAGGTGCCGATCTTGTCGAGGATGCCGACGAGCAGGGTGGACGCCCCGGGGGTGGCCTGCTCGGCGGTGTCGGGCAGCCAGGTGTGCACCGGGACCATCGGCGCCTTGATCGCGAAGGCGAGGAAGAAGGCGACGAAGATCCAGCGCCCGGTCGCACCGGTGAGGTGCAGGGCCGCCACGTCGGAGATGAGGAAGCTCGCGGTGCCCGTCTGGGCGGTCTGGACGCCGACGCCGATCACGCCGAACAGCATGATGAGCCCGCCGGCCAGGCTGTACAGCAGGAACTTGACGGCCGCCCGGCTGCGCCGGGGTCCGCCCCAGCCGCCGATGAGGAAGTACATCGGGATGAGGGTGGCCTCGAAGACGAGGTAGAACAGCAGCACGTCGGTGGCCATGAAGACCAGCAGCGCGAACGACTCGAGCACGAGGGCGAGGCCGAAGAAAGCGGACGTCCCCCACGACGACTCCCCCTCGTCGCCGACGTGCCACTCGGCGAGCAGCACGGCCGGCACGAGGATGACGGTGAGCAGCACCATCGCCTTGCCCATGCCGTCGAGGCCGACCGCGTAGTGGGCGCCGATCGACGGGATCCAGGTGACGTCCTCGCTCAGCGACCCGTGGGCGAAGAACGCCACCAGCCCGAGCACCAGGGTGAGCAGCGAGACACCGAAGCCGACGAGGCGTCCGGTGGTGCCCCTGACCCAGATGAGGGCCAGGCCCCCGACCAGCGGCACGGCCGCCAGGACGGTGAGAAGCGGGAAACTCATCTCTCTCCTCCCCTCAGCCCATCTGGCCGAGGATCAGTACGAGGCCCACGAGCACGGTGCCGAGCACCATCGTGAGTCCGTACGAGCGGACGTAACCGTTCTGCACCCGGCGCACCACAGTCGAGGCGCCCGCGACGATGTTCGCGGACCCCATGACGCTGCCGTCGATGACGCCACTGTCGAAGCGGTCGACGCCGTTGACGAGCACCTGCCCGGGGCGCATGAACACGGCCTCGTTGAACGCGTCGCCGTACAGGTCGTGGCGCCCGGCGATCGTGAACGGGCTCCGGGACGCCGGCGCGGTGGCGGGGATCTCGTCCCGGAAGAACCACCAGCCGAGGAAGACCCCGACGGCGACGAGGAGCAGGGTCACCAGGCCGATGACGCTGACGTGCAGGAGTCCGGCGTGCTCGACCTCGGCGCCGGTGGCCGGGGCGAGCCAGCCGCCGATCCAGTCGTTGAGCAGCAGGCCGCCGACGAGCGACAACGCGGCGAGGATCCACAGCGGCACGGTCATCACCGACGGCGACTCGTGCGGGTGGACGCCCTCGAGCCAGCGCTTGTGGCCGGCGTAGGTCATCACCATGAGCCGGGTCATGTAGAAGGCGGTGACCCCGGCACCGATCATCGCGAGCAGGCCGAGCAGCCAGGACCGGGTGAAGGCGGCCTCGATGATGTGGTCCTTGGAGTAGTACCCGGCGGTGAACGGGAAGCCGATGATCGCGAGGTAGCCCATCGCGAAGGTGAGGAACGTCGCCGGCATCGCCCGCCGCAGCGCGCCGTAGTGCCGCATGGTCACGTCGTCGTTCATCCCGTGCATCACCGAGCCGGCGCCGAGGAACATGTTCGCCTTGAAGAACCCGTGCGTGAGCAGGTGGAAGATCGCGAACGCCGCACCCAGGGGGCCGAGGCCGGCGGCGAGCATCATGTAGCCGATCTGGCTCATCGTCGACCCGGCGAGCACCTTCTTGATGTCGTCCTTCGCGGTACCGATCCACGCACCGAACAGCAGGGTGACCGTGCCGACGATCGCGACGGCCAGCGTCGCCGCCGGGGTCTGGGCGAAGATCGCGTGGCTCCGGACGATGAGGTAGACGCCGGCGGTCACCATGGTGGCGGCGTGAATGAGGGCCGACACCGGAGTGGGGCCCTCCATCGCATCGAGCAGCCAGGACTGCAACGGCACCTGGGCGGACTTGCCGCAGGCGGCGAGGAGGAGGAAGAACCCGATGAGGGTGGCCCAGCCGTGGCCGAGGCTGGCTGCCTTGTCGTTGACGTCGACGAAGGCGGACGAGCCGAACTGGAACAGCATGGTGAAGATCGCCAGGTTGAGGCCGATGTCGCCGACCCGGTTCACCACGAATGCCTTCTTGGCCGCGACCGCCGCCGAGTTCCGCTGCTGCCAGAAGCCGATGAGCAGGTAGGACGCGAGGCCCACCCCCTCCCAGCCGAAGAACAGCACGAGGTAGTTGTCGGCCAGCACCAGCAGGAGCATGGCGGTGATGAACAGGTTGAGGTAGGCGAAGAACCGGCGGCGGCGCTCGTCGTGGGCCATGTAGCCGATCGAGTAGATGTGGATCAGCGACCCCACCCCGGTGATCAGCAGGACGAAGAGGATCGACAGCTGGTCGACGAGCAGCCCGACCCGGATGTTCCAGGAGCCGGAGGTGATGAGGTCCCACATCGGCACCGACACCGCCCGCTGGTCGACCTGGCGGCCGAGCAGCTGGACGAACAGGAGGAGCCCGATGACGAACGAGATGATCGGGGCCAGCGTCGCCATGAGGTGGCCCCACGCGTTGGTGGCGCGCCCGGCGAGCAGGAGCACGGCCGCGCTGAGCGCCGGGACGGCGATCATCAGCCACGCGTAGCTGAACAGGCCGGTGGCCGCCACCGGGTGGATGGTTTCCAGAAGATTCACCGGGATCCCCTCAGAACTTCAGCAGGTTCGCGTTGTCGACCGAGGCCGAGCGTCGGGTACGGAAGATGGTGACGATGATCGCCAGACCCACCACGACCTCGGCCGCGGCGACGACCATGACGAAGAACGCGCCGATCTGACCGTCGAGGTTGCCGTTGACGTTGGAGAAGGCGACCATCGCGAGGTTCGCGGCGTTGAGCATGAGCTCGATCGACATGAACGCGACGAGGGCGCTGCGCCGCAGCAGGAAGCCGAGGACCCCGATGCTGAACAGCACGGCAGACAGTATCAAGTAGTCATTCGGGTTCATGACCGGGCCTCCTCGGCGTCAGCGGCGGCCCGCTGGATCTCGGCGTAGACGGCGCGGGTGGGCGCCTTGAGTTCTCCCGCGTCGATGATCGCGCTGCGGGCGATGAGGGTCTTCGACACCGACGACTCGGCGACCGACCCGTCGGGCAGCAGGGCCGGCGCCCCGATCGCGTTGGTGCGGGCGAACACGCCCGAGTTCGGGAGCGGGGAGATCGGCGTCCCGTCGGACACCCAGTTGCGCATCCGCTGCTGCAGCGCCTGGCGCTGCCGCAGCTTCGGGAACAGGTTCTCCCCGTGGGCGAGCACCATGGCACCCAGCGCGGCGGTGATCAGCAGGGCGGACGTCGCCTCGAAGGGGAACACCCAGCGGGTGAAGATGCGCTCGGCGAGGGCGGGCACGTTGCCGCCGGCGGACGCCGTGGCGCTCGCCAGGCCCGCGCTCGGGCCGACGATCGCGTGCAGGACGCCGGTGATGAGCAGGATGAGCAGGCCGACGGCGGCGAGCACCGAGGCGACCCAGTGGCGCTTGGTCGTCTCGACGATCGAGTCGGAGACCCCCACGCCGACGAGCATGACGACGAAGAGGAACAGCATGAGGATCGCGCCGGTGTAGACGACGATCTGGGCGACGAACAGGAACGGCGCGTCGAGCGCGGCGTACTGCACCGCCAGGCACACCATGACCAGTGCGAGCGACAGCGCCGAGTGCACCGCCTTGCGGCTGAAGACAATGCCGAGGGCCGCGAGCACCATCACCGGGGCCAGCACCCAGAAGGCCACCTGCTGGTCGGCGACGAGGGGAATCAGCGTGGTCATCAGTAGTTCGCTCCCGGATAGGTGGCGTCGTGGCGCATCTGCTTGGCGAGCTCCTGGGTCGTCTTGGCCTGCGCGACCGCGGACGGGCGCACCTCGCCCTCGTAGTTGCCGGCCCGCGAGTCGACCTGGCCGGACGTGGGCAGACCGAGGAAGTACTCGGTCTCGTCGTCGCCGAGCCGGCGCGGGTGCGGAGGCTGCTCCATGCCCGGCAGCAGCGGCCCGAGGAGGTCGTCCTTCTCGTAGATGAGCTTGGCCCGCGTGGTGTCGGCCAGCTTGAACTCGTTGGTCATCGTCAGCGCGCGGGTGGGGCACGCCTCGATGCACAGTCCGCAGAGGATGCACCGCAGGTAGTTGATCTGGTAGACGCGGCCGTACCGCTCACCGGGGGAGAAGCGGCCCTCCTCGGTGTTGTCGGCCCCCTCGACGTAGATCGCGTCGGCCGGGCACGCCCAGGCGCACAGCTCGCAGCCCACGCACTTCTCCAGACCGTCGGGCCAGCGGTTGAGCTGGTGGCGTCCGTGGAAGCGCGGGGCGGTGATCTTCGCCTTGCCCTTCTGCGGGTAGCCCTGGGTGAAGGTCTTGCGGAATATCGTCTTGAACGTGACGCCGAACCCGGCCCACGGATCGAAGATGCCCATCAGGAATCGGCTCCTGTTTCATCGAGTGAGGTCTCGGATGTCTCGGGTGCTGCCTGCCCGGCGGTCGACCTGACCACGGCCGCCATCTCCGGCAGCCGCTGTCCCGGCATCGGGGGCACCGGGTAGCCGCCGGCGAAGGCGTCGAACGGTTCGTCCTCGTCGAGTCCCTCGATCTCCTCGTCCTCCTTGCTGGGGAGGAACAGCGAGGCGACGAGCACCACCACGATCACCCCGAGGACGCCGAGGAAGATCGGGCTGCGGAACCAGTGGAACGACTGCGCCGACTTGAGGGTGGCCACGAGGAGCAGCCACACCAGCGAGATGGGGATCAGCCAGCGCCAGCCGAGGTCCATGAACTGGTCGTAGCGGAAGCGCGGCAGCGTGCCCCGGAGCCAGACGAAGAACGACACGAGCAGTTGCACCTTGATGACGAACCACAGGATGCCGATCCAGCCGTTGTCGAGGGCGTGGATGAGGTTGAACGGCCACGGCGCGTGGTAGCCGCCGAGGAACAGGGTGGTGGCCACCGCCGACACCGTCGCCATGTTGATGTACTCGGCGAGGAAGTACAGCGCGTACCGGAAGCCGCTGTACTCGGTGATGTAACCGCTGACCAGTTCGGACTCGGCCTCGGGCAGGTCGAACGGGGCCCGGTTGGTCTCGCCGACCATGGCGATCGCGTAGATGATGAAGCTCGGGAAGAGCAGCAGCGCGTACCACCCGGGCAGGTGCGTGTTGAAGGTGCCGAGCATGAGCGGGGCGGCCTGCGCCTCGACGATCTGCGAGGTCGACATCGACCCGGCGAAGAGGAACACCGCCACCAGCGACAGGCCCATCGCGACCTCGTAGGAGATCATCTGGGCGCTGGACCGCAGTCCGCCGAGCAGCGAGTAGGTCGAGTTGGACGCCCACCCGGCCAGGACGATGCCGTAGATGCCGATCGACGCGCTCGCGAGGATGAACAGCACGGCCACCGGCAGGTCGGTGAGCTGCAGGTGGGTGACGTGGCCGAACATCGTCACCTGGCCGCCGAAGGGGATGACCGACCACGACGTGAAGGCGGCGACACCGGTGAGGACCGGGGCGAGGTTGTAGACGATCCGGTCGGTGCCCTCGGGACGGAAGTCCTCCTTGAGCAGCAGTTTCGCACCGTCGGCCATCGCCTGGCCGAGACCGCCCGCCCACGTGGGGTTCATGATCGGGCCGAGGCGGTGCTGCATCTTGGCCACCAGGCGGCGCTCGTACCAGACGTTGAAGATCGTCCACACGAGCAGGATGACGAACAGCAGCACCACCTTGATCAGCACGATCCACCAGGGATCCGCGCCGAACACGGCGTTTTCGAGGGGGTTCATTCCTGACCTCCAACAGGGGAAGCGGCGGTGAGCGTGACGTCGGCGTGCCCGGCCCGGGCCACGGGGACTGTCACGTCGAGGCTGATCGACCGCGACGGCAGCCACACGACCTCGTCGACCATCCCGTCGACGACCTCGACGGGCACGGTGACGGTGACGCTGTTGACGCCGACCTCCGCGAGCGCGCCGGGGACCAGCCCATGGGTGGCGGCGGTGACCGGGGACATGCGGACCACGGCGGGACGGGCGGTGGCGATGAGGGCGCCGGAGCCGTCGACGCCGGCGGAGCGGTCGATGAGCTCGCGCCACGTGGCCAGCCGCAGCCCCGTGGTCGCCGGCGCGGCGGCGGCCCGCGGCACCGCGAACCGCTCGCCCGCCCACGGCCCGAACTCGTGCAGTTCGCCGAGCGCCTGGCCGTTGGTGCGGACGCCGAGCGAGGAGTCGAGGGCGTCGGCGAGCGCGGCGAGGATGCGGGTCTCGGTCATCGGCGCGGTGTTCGAGCGGTTGACGACGTTCACCGGGCGGGGGCGGTGCTCCCAGTCGACGAACGTGCCGTTCTGCTCCTCGACCAGCGGGACGGGGAAGACGACGTCGGCCCGCTCGGCGACGGCGCTGAGCCGCTGCTCGAAGCTCACGAGGAAGCCGACCTCCTCGAACGCGGCGAGCGCGGCGTCCGGGTCGGAGAGGTCGTCGGCCTGGACGCCGGCGACGACGAGGGCCTTGAGCGAACCGGACGCCGCGGCGCGCAACATGCCGTCGGTGTCGAGCCCGGCCTCGGTGGGCAGCTGGACGCCGTCCCACATGGTCGACACGTCGACCCGGGCCTCGGCCAGGGACACGGGGCGTCCACCGGGGAGGACGGTCGGGAGGCAGCCGGCGTCGATGGCGCCGACCTCGCCGGCGCGGCGCGGGATCCAGGCGAGCCGGGCGCCGGTGCGCTCGGCCAGCCTCGCCACCGCGCTGAGCGTGCCGGCCGAGGTGGCGGCCCGCTCCCCCACGAGGATGACGCTGGAGGCGTCGAGCTCGAGGTCGAGCCGGTCGAGGGCGCCGGCCTCGTCGCCCTGGGCGGCGGGGACGAGCGTCGCGCCCAGCTTGCGGGAGCCCTCGGACAGCAGCGGGGCCACCGTGTAGACCCGGGCCTTGTGCTTGCGGACGGCCTTGCGCAGCCGCAGGAAGACGATCGGCGACTCGTCCTCGGGCTCGAACCCGACCAGCAGCACGGCGGGCGCGGTGTCGAGCGTCTCGTACGAGACGTGCTGCGGCGTGGTGCCCGCGACCACCGCGGCGAGGAACGCGTCCTCCTCCTCGCTGATCGGCCGCACCCGGGCGTCGACGTCGTTGGTCCCCAGGACGACCCGCGCGAACTTCGCGTACGCGTAGGCGTCCTCCTCGGGCAACCGGCCGCCCGGCAGCACGCCGACGCCGCCGCGGTCGATCGCCTCGCGCAGCCCGGTCGCCGCGTACTCCAGCGCCGCCGGCCAACTCGTCTCGACGAGCCGGCCGTCCTCGTTGCGCACCATCGGGTTGAGCAGCCGGTCGGGTTGCGTGGCGTAGCGGAACGCCCAGCGGCCCTTGTCGCAGTTCCACTCCTCGTTCACCTGCGAGTCGTCGCCGGCGAGCCGGCGGGTGACCTTGCCGCGGCGGAAGTCGGTGCGCTGGTCGCAGCCGGACGCGCAGT
>DATAKK010000039.1:0-86342 GCA_036261615.1 Propionibacteriaceae bacterium
GAGAAGTAGCCGTTCATCACCGAGTGCCACATGTGGCCTCGCGCCTCGCCGGGGAACAGCAACTCGTTCGGTCCGGGCCTGACGTGCTTGGCCAGGTGCTCCTCGACGATCGGCCAGACATGGGGAGGAATGGCTACGTCCCGGACGCCGGCGTCCGACTTCGGCGGCCCGACCACCGCACCGCCGGGTGGGAAGGTCACTGCCCGTCGCAGCTTGATCTGGCGGTTAGCCACGTCGATGTCCTTGCGGCGCAGCTCGGCCAGCTCGCCGTAGCGGAGCGCACACCAGGCCGCGATGGCGACGGCCGCCCGCAGCCGCTCGGGCATGTGTTCGGCGATCACCTGCAGCTCGGCGGGAGTGGCGGGCTCGACCTTGCGCTTGGTGGTGGCACCGCCAGCTCCGCGGATGTGGACCGGCGACGCCGCGATCAGCTCCTCGTCGACCGCGCTGTTCATGATCGCTCGGAGCAGCCCGTAGGCCTTGGTACGCGATCGTGGTGGTGCGGTCCGCAGCGCGGCGTGCCAGGCGCGCACGTCCGCCCTGGTGATCCGATCGATCGGTGCCTTGTCGAACCGCGGCGCGAGGTACGTGGCCAGCACCTGCTCGTAGTCCTTGCGAGTCAGCGCGCGCAGCGGCTCGCCCTTCGAGTTGCGGCGCTCCGTGAGCCAGCGGGCGGCGTAGTCGCCGAACAGGACCCGCTCCTGCGCCCTGCGCTTGGCTTCCTGACGCTCCTCCGGCGAGACCCACTCGACCTCGTCGGCGGCGGCGTCGTCGATCAGTCGCTTCTCGTTGCGCAGCCAGACGACGGCGGCATCCTTGCCCTCGAAGGTCACCGGAGCCTTGTGCCGGGCCAGGTCGGGGCCCACGAAGGTGGCCTGGTAGCGCCCCGAGGGCAGCTTCCGGATGGTGCCGAAGTCTCGCCTGTCTGCCATGAGGCCCTCCCGGACCTTGGATTTCGTGCACTCTACGTGCACTCCACGTGCGTTATCTCAGCGTATCTGTGTTCGGATATGTCCACCAGAGGCCCTCGGCTCGAGGACCATAACTCCTAGTCGCCACGCTGAAACCACTGGTGGGCCCACTGGGAATCGAACCCAGAACCCGCGGATTAAAAGTCCGCTGCTCTGCCTGTTGAGCTATAGGCCCCTCCGGGCTCGCCCGGACGGCCACACTCTACTGGCAAGGCCCCCCGCCAGCCCCAATGCCAGACTGGGGGCATGAGGGGTGGCGATGAGTGACTCGGTCCGCGCGTTCGTCGTCGCCCTGGCCATCGGCCTGGTGCTGCTCATCGCGGCGGCCGTCCACGATCGGCGCCAGCGCCTGCGGGCCGAGCGCATCGAGATCGCCCCCGCCGAACCGCCCTCCGACCTCCCCGCTCCCCCGCCCCCCGGACGCCGCTACGTCCGGCGAACCGCCGCTCCCTTCACCCAGGAGGAGCGCAACAACGTCGAGGAGTGGCAGCAGGGCGAATCGACCGAGCACATCGACGCGCGGCTCGCGGACGCCGCCCTGGCCACCCACCTCGGTCCCGAGACATGCATCCTCCACAACGCCCTCGTGCTCGTGTGCGACGACCGGATCTCCGACGTCCGCGAGGTGCTCGCCACCGCGAAGCGGGCCCTGGACGCCGACAGGTCGCTCCTGCTCGTGGCCCCGTCCTGCGCGGCGGCAGTGATCGAACTGCTCAGCGTCAACCTGCACGCCGGGAGCCTGGCGAGTTGCGTGGCCCTCGCCGACGCCCCCGCCCGTGCCAGGGTCTGCGAGCTCACCGGCGCCCGGGCGGTGTCGGCGTCCGATCTGCGCAGCGACGACGTCCCGCCCGCGGCCCTCGGGCGCGCGAGGCGGCTGGTGTGCGACCACGAGGGCCTCTGGCTCGGGTCCGCTGAGACGTAGATCCGGGCCCGAGCGGCCGGAGGCGCAACAACGTTCGACGTTTTCCACTGAGTTCGGTGGAAAACGTCGAAAGTTCTTCGCCGATCAAGCGGACGCCGCCCAACCACCGCAATTGGCCGCATGGCGGAGGCGTCCCCTAGCATGAGCGGGTCAGGTCCCCATCGTCTAGCGGCCTAGGACACCGCCCTTTCAAGGCGGCAGCGCGGGTTCGAATCCCGTTGGGGATGCCACCTCGGCCCCGCGCGACTCCGGTCCGCGGGGCCGTCGGCGTCCGGGGTCACGAGGCCTCCGGACACCCGCCTGACCGGCCGCGATTGGCATCCGCGGACGCCGTCACGCTATAGTTCTCAAGCTGCCAGACGGCAGTGAGACCGATCAGATCGGTCGGGCCGCAAGGCCCCGTAGCGCAGTTGGTTAGCGCGCCGCCCTGTCACGGCGGAGGTCGCGGGTTCGAGTCCCGTCGGGGTCGCGGAAGCGGTGATGACGCTCATCACCGCTTTTTGCGTCACAAGGCACCTCGTGCCGCAGCACCTGGCCAGGTAGCTCAGCTGGTAGCAGCGTTCGCCTGAAAAGTGAAAGGTCACCGGTTCGATCCCGGTCCTGGCCACCACGACGAAGGGCCCCACACCATCCGGTGCGGGGCCCTGTTGCTCGTCCGGGAGCCGGTCAGTGCATCTCCTGCTCCTGCAGCCGCTCGTGGTCGTCGGTGATGATCGAGCGCGACTGCTCCGCCGGCGACTCGGTGATGTCGCCGATGATCCCCGTGGCCGACCGCGGCCACGACGCGTAGCGCATGCCCAGGTTGAGCATGGCCTCGAGCTGGTTGCGCCCGCCGAGCAGGCTGCGCAGGTGCACGACGACCCACAGCGTCCACGCGATCATCCCGGTCATGACCCGGGGTGCCGGCTGATCGGGCTTCTTCGGCAGCTGAAGGACGGCCGCGCCGCGTCCGATGGTCGCCATCGTCCCCTTGTCGTGGTACTCGAACGGCGTCATCTCGCCGCCGCCCTCGAGCGCGACGATCTGCTTGGCCACGTGCTCGCCCATCTGGATCGCGGGCTGGGCGAGCTGCGGCATCGGGTCGTCGTTGCAGATCGCACAGTCGCCGATCGCGAAGATCGAGTCCTCGCCGAGCACCCGGAGGTTGCGGTCGATCTCGATCCGCCCACCGCGTCCCTGGGGGACGCCCCAGTCGCGCACGACGGTGTGACCGCCGATGCCGGCGCCCCAGACGACGACGTCGACGTCGAGCTCGCCGCCGTCCTTGAAGCGCACGCGGTCGCCGTCGACCTGGGTGATCGCCGTGTTGAGCCGCACGTCGACGCCGCGCTTGGTGAGCTGGCGCAGGGTGTAACGCTGCAGCCGGGGGTCGAACGGGGCCAGCAGGACGCCGCCCATCTCGACGAGCACGACCCGGAAGTTGTCCTGGTGGATCTCGGGGTAGACGTACGACAGCGCCTGGGTCTTCATCTCCGCCAGCGTCCCCGACATCTCGACGCCGGTGGGACCGCCGCCGACCACGACGACCGTGAAGCGCTTGTCGCGGTCCTTGGACGCCGTGAGCGCCTCGAGGCCGGAGAAGATGATGTCGCGGACGTCGAGGGCCGCGGCCCGGGTGTAGATCGACCGGGAGTGCTCGGCGGCGCCGGGGATGCCGAAGAAGTTGGCCCCCACGCCGTTGGCGAGCACGAGGTAGTCGTAGCTGATGTCGTGGCCACGGGTGACCTTGACGATCTTGTTCTCCTTGTCGATGCCGACGACCGTCGCCCGACGGAACCGGGTGTCAGGGTCGCGGTGGTCGGCGACGTACCGGCGCAGCGGGTAGGTCACGTCGCCGGGGTTGAGGCCGCCGGTGGCGACCTGGTAGAGCAGCGGCTGGAACGTCGAGTACGGGTGCCGGTCGATGAGCGACACCGGGTGACCCGCCGCGGCCAGATGCTTCACCGCCTCGAGCCCACCGAACCCGCCGCCAACGACAACAACCTTCGACTTGGTCATGCGCTCGATTCTTACAGGCCCCGACGGATCGCGGAAGTTTTAGAGGAGAGGAGCGGACGCCGGCTGCCGGCGTCCCACCCCATCGGGCGGCGTACGACCTGACCCACGGCGTACGACCTGACGCCCCGGAACACTCATCTCGTACGCCGGGGCCGACACCTCGTACGCCGACCGGGCGCACACCTCCGATCCGGACGCCGGCGGGCTCGAACGGATCGGCGTCCCCCTGCCGCGGGGCGTACGAGATGACTGAGGGCGTACGAAATGACGGCCACAACCGACATTTCGTACGCCCGGGGAGACGAACCGTACGCCCGGGGACGCCGGCGAGCGCGGACGGCGAGAACAGGGGCACCGCGGACGGCGAGAACAGGGGCATCGCGGACGCCGAGGAGTGCGGCCCTCAGCGGACGTAGGCCCCGAGCCAGCGGGCGATCTCGTCGAAGTAGACCTGCCGGACCTCGGACCGCGACAGGGCGAGATCGTGCAGGCCGCCCTCGATCCGCACCAGGGTGACGCAGCGCCCGAGGTTCGCGGACGCCGCCGCGAGCCGCTTGACGTCGAGCACCGTGTCGCAGGCGCCGAGGGCCTCGGCGTCCCAGGTGCGGCGGAAGTCGCTGCGGGCGGAGATGAGTACCTGCACGGGGGTCTCGATCGCGAGGCCCCTACTGATGCGCTTGTGACCCTCCGAGATCGCGCGCATCCACCCGGCCCAGATCCCGAAGCGGGGGCCGGCCTTGCGGTCGGCGTCGAAGGTCCATTCGCCGTCGAGCTCGGCGCTGATGGTGCGGGCGTAGAACCCGTTGTCGGGCAGCGGGATGGGGGTGGTCGGGCTCCGGGAGCCGATCTGGCGCATCACGGTGACGGCCACCGTGCGCATGAGCGCGGAGCCCTGCATGTCGAGCCAGGGCGAGTTGAGGACGACGCCCTCGAACAGACCGGGGTGGGAGTCGGCGTACAGGGCCCCGACCAGGCCGCCGGTGGAGTGCGCGTGCAGCGTCACCTGCTCGTGATCCCGGGACACCTGGGCGACGGCCAGGTCGATCTCCTCGGCGTACTCGTCGAGGTCGGCGATGTAACCCGCCAGCATGCCCTCGCCGAGGCCGCGTCCGTACCGGCGCAACTCGACGGCGTAGAAGTCGAAGCCCTGGGACTCCCAGAAGTCGGCGACGTGCGGCTGGAAGAAGTAGTCGCTCCACCCGTGCACGTAGAGCACGGCCCGCGGGCGAGAGGGCTCCCCGCGCCGGACGAGCGTCGCGGTGAGGCGGGTGACGCCGGCCTGGGTCTCGACCTCGAGCGGCGCGGCCGTCAGGGGCAGGACACAGTACTGGAAGCCCGCGAGTTCCTCGTCGGGCTTCCAGAATGAGTCAGGATCGGTGGTCTTGCTCGTCGTCGTCGCCCTCGTCGGGGTCGTCGTCGATGTCGTCGTACTCGCCCGCCAGATCGGAGTAGGGATCCGCCTCCGCCGGCTGGCTGGAGTACCGCTCGCCCCGAAGCTCGCGCTCTAGTGAGGCGAAGTCGGTATCGATGGGACGATACTTCAGGTCCCTAGCAACCTTGGTCTGCTTCGCCTTTGCACGGCCGCGCCCCATATGGGTCGACCCCCTCGCTTGGTTCCTCGCGGCTCACCCGCGGCATGATCAATGAAATGTCGTGGACACAGGCTACCGGTTCGGGAGGACGCAGCCAAAAGTCGTCCGGGGATTTTCGTCAGGGGCGTGACGGGCCCCCCGACGGCGAGCGGAACGCCTACTCCGCGCCCCAGACCCGCTGCTCGACGACGTCCCACTGGTACTGCCGGGAGTCCCTGTTGAGGCGCATGAGGGTCACCCGCGGACGCGCCACCGCGAGGGTCTCCTGCGGGGGCGCGACGGCCTCCAGATCGGCCACGAGCGGAGCCACCGGGGACGGCCCGCTGGCGTAGCTGAGCGAGACGTGCGGCCAGAACGCGGCGTCCCATTCGGCATGGCCGACGACCTCGCCCACCACCCGGCGCTGCAGCGCGGACAGCTCCATCAGCCAGGTGTCCTTGCGCGCCGGCAGCAGCACGCCCTCGTCGGCGACGAGGAGCGAGTCGAGGGTGAGCACCCCCGAGGGCAGCTCCGGCAGTTCCTCGAACACCTCGCGGGCGATCCGGTCGAGCTGGTCGTCGGTGACGTCGTCCTCGAAGCCGATCCCGGTCATCGTGAGGTGCAGCCAGGGATCGGGGATGACGTCCTGTACCGGGTGCCGGGCGAGGGCTGGGCGCATCCGGGACGCCAGCAGGTGCAGTTCGTGGCAGTGCTCGAAGGTGAGGTGCCAGGTGAAGTAGCGGGTGCCGATGCCCCACCCCGGACGCCACCACCAGTGGTTGCGCGTCTGGGCGACGCCTCCGGCGGCCGTGACCCTCATGGCGCTGCTCCCGGCTCAGCCGTGGGCGCCGACGAGGCGCACCCGGGGGGTGCCGGCGTCCGCCTGGGACGCGGTGCCGATGACCCGGGCGCCGAGGCCGCGGGAGGAGAGCAGGTCGACCGCCGCGGACGCTTCGGCCTCGGGCAGCAGCACGACCATCCCGATGCCCATGTTGAGGGTGGCCTCGATGTCCGGCTGCGACACCCGGCCCACCTGCTGCACCAGGCCGAACACCGGGGCCGGGTGCCAGGCGGCCCGGTCGATCTCGACCGAGAGGCCCTCGGGCACCACCCGGGCGAGGTTGTTGGCCAGTCCCCCGCCGGTGATGTGGCTCATCGCATGCACCTCGACGGCGTCGACGAGCGCGAGGACGTCGCGGGCGTAGACCCGGGTGGGGATGAGCAGTTCCTCGCCGAGGGTGCGGCCCAGCTCGTCGACGTGCCGGTCGAGCGCCCAGCCGGCGTCCTCGAGGAGGACCCGCCGCACCAGCGAGTAGCCGTTGCTGTGCAGCCCGGAGGAGTCGATGCCGACGGCCACGTCGCCGGCGCGCACGCGCTCCGGCCCGAGGATGCGGTCGAACTCGACGACACCGGTGGTGGCGCCGGCGATGTCGTACTCGTCCGGCTCGAGCAGGCCGGGGTGCTCGGCGGTCTCGCCGCCGAGCAGGGCGCAGCCCGCCTGCTCGCAGGCCCGGGCGATGCCCGACACGATCGCCGCGATCCGCTCGGGGACGACCCGTCCGGTCGCGATGTAGTCGGTGACGAACAGCGGCTCGGCGCCCACGACGACGAGGTCGTCGACGAGCATGCCGATGAGGTCGAAGCCGATCGTGTCGTGCACGTCCATCGCCTGCGCGATCGCGACCTTGGTGCCGACACCGTCGGTCGACGTGGCGAGCACCGGGTGCCGGTACGACTGCAGCGAGGTCGCGTCGAAGAACCCGGCGAAGCCGCCGAGTCCTCCCAGCACCTCCGGACGCCGGGTGCGCGCCACGTGCTGTTTCATCAGCTCGACCGCCCGCTCGCCGGCGTCGATGTCGACCCCGGCCCGGGCGTAGGCGGAGGGCTGCGCGGACTGGGCCAGATCGCTCATCATCGTTCCTCGTCGACCAGGGTGGTGTGCGTGGGGACGCCGACCTCGGCGGCCCTGTCGGCGGGCACCCCGATGGGGTAGACGCCGTCGAAACAGGCCCGGCACAGCTGCTCGGCCGGCACGTGGGTGGCCTTGGTGAGCGACTCGAGGGAGATGAAGCCGAGCGAGTCGGCGCCGATCGCGCGGGCCATCTCGTCGGTGGTCATCCCGGGCGCGAGCAGTTCGGCCCGGGTGGCGAAGTCGATGCCGTAGAAGCAGGGCCACTCCACGGGCGGCGCGGAGATCCGCACGTGCACCTCCCGGGCGCCCGCCTGCCGGAGCATCGAGACCACCTGGCGCTGGGTGTTGCCGCGGACGATCGTGTCGTCGACGACGACCAGCCGCTTGCCCTCGACGACGTCGCGCAGCGGGTTGAGCTTCATCCGGATGCCCATCTGGCGCATGCTCTGGGTCGGCTGGATGAAGGTGCGGCCCACGTAGCTGTTGCGCACCAGCCCCTGGCCGTACGGGATGCCCGACTGGGCGGCGTAGCCGATGGCCGCCGGCGTCCCCGACTCGGGGGTGGGGATGACGAGGTCGGCCTCGACGGGGTGCTCCTTGGCGAGCAGCTTGCCGATCTTCACGCGCACGTTGTGGATGCGGCGTCCGGCGATGAGGCTGTCGGGGCGGGCGAGGTAGACGAACTCGAACAGGCACCGCTTGGGGGCGGCCGGGGCGAACGACCGCGAGCGCAGCCCGTGCTCGTCGATGATCACCAGCTCACCGGGCTCGACGTCGCGGACGAAGGTGGCCCCCACGATGTCGAGGGCCGCGGTCTCGGACGCCACCACCCAACCGTTCTCCACCCGCCCCAGCGCCAGCGGGCGCACGCCCTGGGGATCGCGGGCGGCGAACAACGTGTCCTCGGTCATGAACGTGAGGCAGAACGCGCCCCGCAACCGCGGCAGCACCTCGAGCGCCGCCTTCTCGAAGCTCGGCTCCTGCGAGCTGGACAGCAGGGCGGTGAGGATCGCCGTGTCGGACGTCGAATCCATCCGGGCCTTGTGCGGCACCTCCGACTCGGGGATCCGCTCCGCGAGCCACTGCTCGAGTTCCTCGGTGTTGATGAGGTTGCCGTTGTGGGCGAGCGCGAGGTCGCCGTTCTCGGTCGAGCGGAAGGTGGGCTGGGCGTTGTTCCAGACGGACGCGCCGGTGGTCGAGTAGCGGGTGTGGCCGACGGCGAGGTGACCGACGAGGGAACTGAGGGTGGGCTCGTCGAACACCTGCGCGACCAGGCCCATGTCCTTGAACACCATCATCCGGTGCCCGTTGCTCACGGCGATGCCGGCGGACTCCTGGCCGCGGTGCTGCAGCGCGAACAGCCCGTAGTAGGTCATCACCGCGACGTCCTCGCCCGGCGCGTAGACACCGAACACGCCACAGGCGTCCTGCGGGCCGTGGTCGTGCGGGTCGAGTTCGTTCGTCAGGCGTCCGTCCGGGCGAGGGCTCACCGCGCAACTGTATCCCGAGCGGCAGCGGCGCCCCCGACAGCCGGACGCCGGCGGGCGTCAGCCCCGCCGCTCCCCGGCCTTCTGCCGGGCGGCGGCCGCGCCCTGGGAGGCGAGGTGCGCGAGCCGTCCGGCGAGGTGGCGCGCCTGGGCGCCACGGTGCCGCAGGCCCATCACCGTGGTCGTCTTGATCGCTTCCTTCACCACGTGGCTCCCCATCTTGGACGCCCCGCGCTCGCGCTCGACGAACTCGATCGGCACCTCGACGATGCGGAACCCCTCCTGGTAGGCGTTCCACGTGAGGTCTCGCTGGATGCCGTACCCGCGGCGGTCGATCGGACGGCTCATCACCGTCCGCAGCACGTCGGCGCGGATCGCGTTGTAGCCACCGGTGACGTCGCGGATCGGCATCCCGAGCATCAGCTGGATGTAGATCGACCCGCCGCGGGACAGGTATTCGCGGTACTTCGGCCAGTTGACGACGCTGCCGCCGCGCACCCACCGGGAACCCTTGACCATGTCGGCGCCGTCGTGGATCGCCTCGAGCAGCAGGTGCAACTCCTCGGGCTGGTGGCTGCCGTCGGCGTCGAACTCGACGAGCACGTCGTAGCCGCGGTCGAGCCCCCACTGGAAACTGTCGAGGTAGGCCGCGCCGAGCCCTTCCTTGCCGCGCCGGTGGTTGACGAGGATGTGGTCGTCGGCGGCGGCGAGCTCGTCGGCCAGCCGGCCGGTGCCGTCGGGCGAGTTGTCGTCGGCGACGAGGATGTCGACCTGGGGCACGGCCGCGCGCAGCCGCTGGGTGATCGGACGGATGTTGTCGATCTCGTTGTACGTCGGGATGATCACCAGGACCTTGCCGACGCCCTCGATCTGCTCAGCCATGACTGTCCGTCTCCTCGTTCGGGCGCGTGTGCGGCGACAACGCTAGCGCAGGCGGCTCGGCCCGGGTCAGCGGGCCAACCGGTCGAGCAGCAGCGTCTCGGCGAGGCAGGCGTTCTCGAAGTCGCCGAGGTGCAGCGACTCGTCGATCCCGTGCGGCCTCGAGTCCGGATCGGCCACGGCGGTCACCAGCACCGTCGCGCCGGGGAAGGCGTCCTGGAACTCGGCGATCATCGGGATCGAGCCGCCCATGCCGGTGGTGACCGGCGGACGCCCCCACGCCTCGGTCCACGCGGCGGTCGCCGCCTCGGCCACCGGGCCGTCGAACGCGACGATGCCGGGCTGGCCGATGTCGCCGCGGGTGACCCTCACCTCGGCCCCCCAGGGAGCGTTCTTCTCGAGGTGGGCGACGAGCAGGTCCTCGGCGTGGTGGGCGTCGGTTCCCGGCGGCACCCGCAGCGAGACCTTCGCCCGGGCGACCGGGGCCAGGGTGTTCGACGCGTTGGCCACCGAGGTGGCGTCGACGGCGAGGACCGTCACCGAGGGCTTGGTCCACAGCCGCTCGACCACGGTGCCCTCCCCCATCCACCGCACCCCGTCGAGGACGCCGGTCTCGGCGCGCAGCCGGTCCTCGGGATAGTCGAGGTCGGACGCCGGGTAGGGCGCGAAGCCCTCGATCGCGACGTTGCCCGCCTCGTCGTGCAGGGTGCCGAGCAGCTTGCACAGGGCGGTCAGGGCGTCCGGCACGATGCCGCCGAACATGCCGGAGTGCAGGGCGTGGTCGAGCGTGCGCACCTCGACGACGCAGTCGGCGAGCCCCCGCAGGGTGGTCGTGAACGCGGGGACGCCGGCGTCCCAGTTGCCCGAGTCGGCGATGACGTAGACGTCGGCGGCGAGCAGGTCGTGGTGGCGCTCGATGATCGTGCCGATCGACGGCGAGCCGATCTCCTCCTCGCCCTCGACGAACAGGGTGACGCCGACCGGCGGCTTGCCCTCGAACGCGCGCAGCGCGGCCAGGTGCACGGCGAAGCCGGCCTTGTCGTCGGCGGATCCCCGGCCGTACAGGCGTCCGGCGCGCTCGGCCGGCTCGAACGGCTGGCTGGTCCACAGGGCGGTGTCGCCGGTGGGCTGCACGTCGTGGTGGGCGTAGAGGCAGACCGTCGGCCGGCCCTCGGGTGCGGGGAACCGGCCGATCACCGCGGGCTTGCCGCCCTCCTCGACGATGCGCACATCGGGGCAGCCGACGTCGCGCAGCTGCCGCACCACCCACTCGGCACTCTGCTGCACGCGGTCGGCGTGGTCGGGCAGCGAGCTGACCGAGGGGATGCGGATGTGCTCGTCGAGGGCCTCGCGGACGCCGGGAAGCACGGCATCGACGCGGGCGCGGAGTTCGTCAGTGGTAGTCACGCCCCCGACCCTAATCCCCCTCGCGGCGCGAGCAGGTACGGTCACCCCATGGGGATCGCACCGCACATCGCCCGGCTGCGCGCCAGCGTGGGCCACGACCTGCTGCTGCTGCCGAGCGCGGCCGTGCTGCCCGTCGACGACGAGGGCCGGGTGCTGCTCGCCCGGCAGCGCGACTTCGGCCTGTGGGGCACCGTGGGCGGGGCGATCGACGTCGACGAGTCGCCGGCGGACGCCGCCCGGCGCGAGGCGCGCGAGGAAATCGGCGTCGAGGTCGAGCTCACCGCGCTGCTCGGCGCCCTCGGCGGACCGCGGTTCCACCTCACCTACCCCAACGGCGACCACACCGCGTACGTGTCGGTGGTCTACCAGGCCCGGATCGTCTCAGGGGTGCCGACGCCCGACGACGACGAGACCACCGAGCTGCGCTGGTTCGCCCGCGACGAGCTTCGCAGCGACCCCGAGCTGCACCCGTTCGCCGTGGCCACCTTCGAGGCGCTCGGCTGGATCAGTTGACGTCGCCGAGGTAGACCGGACGCCGGTCGGCGTCCAGTCGCAGCCAGGTCTTGAGCGCCGCGGGGTAGAGCGGTGCGGCGTCCAGTTCGCCCAGGGGGAGCCAGCGGACGCCGGTCTGGAACGAGTCGGCGAGGCTGGCCGCCCCGGGCTCGGCGCCGGGCGCGATGCGGGCCTCGAAGATCAGTTCGAGCTGGTGGTAGTGCGAGTCCCACGCGGCGAACTCGTGGTGCGCGCCGATGTAGTCGCGGACGGCGACGAGCTCGCCCACCTCGACGTCGAGGCCGACCTCCTCGAGGCATTCGCGGCGCAGGGCCTCGACGAGCGACTCGCCGAAGTGCTGGCCGCCCCCCGGCAGCAGGTAGAACAGGCCGGTGCGGTCGCTGTTCTCGGTGACCAGCAGCCGGTCGTCGCGGAGGATGAGTGCCTTGACCGAGGGCCGGACGCGGTCGCGGTTCACCGGGTCGAAGAGCGACTGCTCCTCGGCTGCGGGCTCGGGCGGCGTGGCCACGGCTACTCCCCCATCGCCTCCGGGATGGCCGACGCCCACCGGGCGCGGACCTCGCCGAGGTCGGCGATGAACTGGCCGACGATGTCGATGACCGGATCAGCGATCACCTCGCCGAGTCGGTGCACCGGCACGCCCTCCTCGGCGCAGATGGCGGAGAACCGGGCGAAGGCGGAGCCGGGCAGCGACACCAGCGCGCGGGCCGTCGACTCGCTGAACAGCTGGACCGTGGGGTCGCCGGCGGGCAGCGTGAGCGAGACGCCGAGGTTGCGCCGCAGGCAGCTCTCGACGAGGGCCATCGCCAGGCCGCCGTCGGACAGGTCGTGGGCCGAGCTCAGCAGCCCCTCGTCGCTGCAGCGGCGCATCACCCGGGCGAGCGCCTTCTCGGCGGCGAAGTCGACGGCCGGGGGCATGCCGCCGAGGTGGCCGTCGTGGACGACGTCGGCCCACACCGAGCCGGACAGCTCCTCGCGGGTGCTGCCGAGCAGGACCACCTGGTCGCCCTCGAAGCCGAAGCCGATCGGGTTGCGCCGCGCCACGTCGTCGATCACGCCGAGCATGCCGACGGTCGGGGTGGGGAGGATCGGGGTGGTGCCGGTCTGGTTGTAGAACGACACGTTGCCGCCGGTGACCGGCGTCCCGAGGTCGCGGCAGCCGTCGACCAGGCCCATGATCGCCTCGACGAACTGCCACATCACCGCGGGATCCTCCGGGGAGCCGAAGTTGAGGCAGTCGGTGATCGCGACCGGCTCGGCGCCGGTGACGGCGACATTGCGGTAGGCCTCCGACAAGGAGAGCTGGGCACCCAGGTAGGGGTTGAGCAGGCTGAACCGGCCGTTGGCGTCGGTGGCGAGGGCGATGCCGAGCCCGCTCTCCTCGTCGATCCGCAGCATGCCGGCGTCCTCGGGCTGCGCGAGCACCGAGTTGCCGCGCACGTAACGGTCGTACTGCCGGGTGACCCAGCTCTTGTCGGCGCAGTTGGGCGAGCCGGCGATGCGCAACAGCTGCTCCTTGAGCTCGCCGGCGGACGCCGCCCGCGGCAGCTGGTTGGCGTCGCGGGAGTTCACCTCGTCGATCCAGTCGGGCCGGCAGTAGGGGCGGTGGTACTCGGGGCCCTCGTGCGCGACGGTACGCGGGTCGACGTCGACGATCACCTCGCCGTGCCAGTCGATGATCAGCCGGTCGCCCTCGGTGACCTCGCCGACGACGGTCGCCTGGACGTCCCACTTGCCGCAGATGCGCATGAACTCGTCGAGGTTGTCGGGCGAGACGACCGCCATCATCCGCTCCTGCGACTCGCTCATGAGGATTTCCTCGGGAGCGAGGCTCGGGTCGCGCAGCGGGACGACGTCGAGGGTCACGTGCATGCCGCCGTCGCCCGCGGAGGCGAGCTCGGAGGTGGCGCACGACAGGCCCGCGGCGCCGAAGTCCTGCAGGGCGTTGACGACGCCGGCCTGGAACAGCTCGAGCGTGCACTCGATGAGCAGCTTCTCCATGAACGGGTCGCCGACCTGGACGCTGGGACGCTTGCTCGGCTTGGACGCGTCGAAGGTCTCGGACGCGAGGATCGAGGCGCCGCCGATGCCGTCGCCGCCGGTCGCCGCGCCGTACATGATGACGAGGTTGCCCACGCCGTGCGCGGCCGCGTGCTTGAGGTCGTCGTGCCGCAGCACGCCGACGCACAGCGCGTTGACGAGGGGGTTGCCCGCGTAGCTCGGGTCGAAGACCACCTCGCCGCCGATGTTGGGCAGGCCGAGGCAGTTGCCGTAGCCGCCGACGCCGGCGACGACGCCGGGCAGCACCCGGGCGGTGTCGGGGGCGTCCAACGGGCCGAAGCGCAGGGGGTCCATCACGCCGATCGGGCGGGCGCCCATGGCGAGGATGTCGCGGACGATCCCGCCGACGCCGGTGGCCGCGCCCTGGTAGGGCTCCACGTAGCTGGGGTGGTTGTGACTTTCGGCCTTGAAGGTGACGGCATACCCGCGGCCGATGTCGACGACGCCGGCGTTGTCGCCGATGCCGGCCAGCAGCGGGCCGCGCGGGGTGATCTGCTCGAGCGCGGAGAACCGCTTGAGGTGCACCTTCGACGACTTGTAGGAGCAGTGCTCGCTCCACATCACCGAGTACATGGCCAGCTCGGCGCCGGTCGGGCGGCGTCCGAGGATCTCGCGGATGCGTGCGTACTCGTCGGCCTTGAGCCCCAGCTCGGCCCAGGGTTGCTCGACGTCGGGAGTCTCGAATGCGTGCGCAACGGTGTCAGCCACCGGGCAAATCTATCGGCCCGCGGCGGTGGGAGCGACCGGCGTCCCCCCGCTGGGAGGGGATGCCGGGGCGGGCAGACCGGTGGGGCGGCGTCCTCGGGCGGCACACAGGCGGCGTCCGCTGCCAACCAGAACCGGACAGTGCTCACTTCGGGGTCGAACTCGACCCACAACCGGACGGTGCCCGCCAACCAGAACCGGACAGTGCCCACCTCGGGGTCGAACTCGACCCACAAGGGGACAGTGCCGGGGTCACGACCTTCAGCGTCCCGGCGTCCTGGCGACTGACCGTCAGGCGCTCGGTCCTCCCGATCCGCAGGCCAGTGGCCGACTCGGGTGCAACCACGGTTCTCGCGGGGCGAGTCGCCTGCCGATCGGGAGGATTCCGGACGCCGCCGCCGCTCACCGTGCCGCATCGCGAGGCGGACTCCCGCGGCGCGCCGGATTGCCGGCCGCGATGCCCCCGCCCTGTGGTGCCCCACGCGACCGGGGATTCAGTGGTTCCGACGCCGACCCGGGTCGATGAGGCGGCCCGAGATCCCTCGGGCCACCCGAGGGTGCGACGATGCCGGTGTGACGGGGGGACTCATCGGGAGGCTCCGGGCCTTCCTCTTCGAGGGTGGGGCACCGGACTACGAACTCCCCGACCCCCAGTTGCGGGCCTACGACCACGGGCTTGGGAAGCTCCTGGTCGACGGTGAGCTGAAGGGGTATCTGGCCAGCGTCCTGCTGACCCTCCTGGACGGCAGGCCCTGGCCGTGGTTCATCGTGGTCTGGGCCGACGGTCGCAAGGAACGGTCGTTCGAGGACTACGGTCCGGCGTGGTGCACGGTGAGCGAACTCGAGGCCGGCTACTTCGACGGCTTTGGGCCGAGCGTGACCCGTACGGCACATTTCCTCGGGCGCACCTTCGAGAGCGCGACCTCCGGGGACCCTCAGCGGTTCGACTTCATGCGGCTGCCGCCCGACGAGGCGTCCGCCCTCTGGCTGGAACTCGGGCTGAGCGATGAGGACTTCTGACCTCCCGGGAGGGACGGCTGGGCTGCCGCGGGCCCGCGGAGGAGTCCCCGCGCGGGACAACCCCACCAACCCGAACCGGACACCGCCCACTTCGAGGTCGTCCTCGACCCACAACCGGACAGTGCCCCCCACCAGAACTGGGCAGTGCCCACTTCAAGGTCGAACTCGACCCACAACCGGGCAGTGCCTGCCCGTCACCAGTCGTGCAGGGTCCCGTCGACCTTGCGGTTCACCGGCAGGTACTTCGGGTCGTAGGGGAAGCGCTTCGCGGCGTCCTCGTCGACCTGGACGCCGAGACCGGGGGTGTCGTCGAGCACGACCACGCCGTTCTCGACCACCGGGAACCTCGTGAACACCTCGGAGACCTGCTCGGGGTAGCCCATGTACTCCTGGACGCCGAAGTTGTGGATGGTCCAGCCGAGGTGGCAGTTGGCGGCCATGCCCACCGGCGAGATGTCGCTCGGACCGTGGAAGCCCGACCGGACCCCGTAGAAGTCGGCCACGCCCATGAGTTGGCGCAGGTGGGTGAGGCCCCCGCCGTGGGTGACCGGCGTCCGCACGAAGTCGATGAGCCGCTCGGTGATGAGCGCCTGGTAGTCGAACCAGCTGTTGAACACCTCGCCCACCGCCAGCGGCGTGGTCGTGTGCTGTCGGATGAGGCGGAACGCCGCCTGGTCCTCGGCGGGGGTGGTGTCCTCGAGCCAGAACATCCGGTACGGCTCCAGCTGCTTGCCGAGCCAGCCCGCCTCGATCGGGGTGAGCCGGTGGTGCGAGTCGTGCAGCAGCTCGAACCCGTAGCCCAGCTCGTCGCGCACCTTCTTCACCAGCTTGGGCACGAAGTCGAGGTAGCGCTTGGTGTCCCACACCTCCTCGTCGGGCAGGGCACCGGACGCCGGCTCGTACGCCCCGGCCTCCTCGCCCTCGACGTGCGCGTGGACGCCGTACGTCGTGGCCAGGCCGGGCACGGCCGCCTGGACGCGGATCGCCTGGTAGCCCTCCTCCAGCCTCGCCGCGGCCTCGGCGACCACCTCGTCGACGGTCATGCCCGTGCAGTGCGGGTAGGTCATGAGGTAGTCGCGGCTCTGGCCGCCGAGCAGCCGGTGCACGGGGACGCCGAGCGCCTTGCCGGCGATGTCCCACAGCGCCTGGTCGACCGCCGAGATCGACGCCATCGTGATCGGGCCGCGCCGCCAGTAGGCGCCGCGGTAGAGGTACTGCCACGTGTCCTCGATGCGGGTCGCGTCGCGGCCGACGAGCAGCGGGATGAGGTGCTCGAGGTAGCCGGCGACCGCCTGCTCCCGTCCGTTGACGGTGCCGTCGCCGTAGCCCACCACGCCGTCGTCGGTGACCAGCTTGAGGGTGACGAAGTTGCGACCCGGGCTCGAGACGATGACCTCGCCGGCGACGATCCTCATGAGTTCGACCCTTCTTCAGTGGTGTCGGTTGAGCCGAGGCGGGCCAGCAGAACGCCGAGCCGACCAGCGGCGATGTCGTCCAGATACTCTCCCACGCGCCCTATGAAGGCGTGGCGCCGGGCCAGATCGGGGCCGAGGACGCCGGCGTCCGCGAGCGCCCTCCGGGCCAGGTCGCAAGGCGAGTCGGTGGCCCGGTCGAGCTCGCGGAGCTGCTCTCGCAGCGGCTCATCGGGCACCTGGCCGGGAGCCAGATCGAGCCGGGTGACGACGTGCAGCCAGGCGGCGACGAGCAGCGCGATGACCGGCGGCACCTCGCCGCGCTCCTCGTACCAGGCCACCGGCCCCGGGACCCGCTGGGTGAGCTTGGCCGACCCGTCGGACCCCACCTGCTGGCAGGTGTGGCCGAGCTCGAGGTTGGCGAACCTGGCGAACATCTGCTCCCGGTAGGCCCGCGGGTCGAGCCCGTCGGGCAGGTCGATCGTGGGCTGCATCTCGTCGCCCAACCGCCAGGCCACCGGGCCGATGGCGGCGTCCTGAACGGCCTCGGCCTGGTAGGTCTTGCCGGTGAGCTCGCCGAGGTAGGCGAGCAGCGAGTTGGTCGCGTTGAGCAGGCGGAGCTTCACCAGCTCGTAGTTGTGCACCTGGTCGGTGAGGATCGCCCCGGCGGCCTCCCACGCGGGACGCGGGCCGGCGAAGTCGTCCTCGAGCACCCACATGGTGAACGGCTCGCACGGCACCGGGACGGCGTCCTCGAAGCCGGCGGCCCTGGCGGCCGCGCGGGTCGCGTCCGTCGTCGCGGGGACGATCCGGTCGACCATGGTGTTCGGGGTCGCGCACCGGGCCAGGAACTCGGCGAGGACGCCGGCGTCCGGGTCGGCCAGCAGCGCGGCGAACTGGGTGAGCACGGTGCGCAGGCCGCTGCCGTTGCCGCTCACGTTGTCGCAGCTCACCAGGGTGAGCGGGGTCCCCCCGGCCTTGGCGCGCTGCAGCAGGCCCCGGGCCAGCAGGCCGAGCATGGTGCGCGGGGCGCTCGTCTCGGCGGCGTCCCGGCGGATGTCGTCGGTGACCTCGAGGTCGTGGCTGCCCGGCCGGAACCCGTAGCCCTTCTCGGTGATCGTGAGGGTGACGACGTGGGTGTCGGGGTCGGCGAGCTCGGCCATGACGTCGTCGGGCTCGTTGCAGGCGACCAGCCCGCGGTCGATGACGCCCACCCGCCGGGGCGGCGCGGCACCCGGCCCGACCTCGACGACGGTGTAGGTCATGTCCTGGCGGCGGAGGGCCTGGACGAGCGAGGCGTTGGAGCGCGCGACACCGGTGATGGCCCAGCGCTCACCTGGGGCGTCCTCGGTGTAGAGGGCCTGGTGGGCGCGGTGGAAGTTGCCGAGTCCGAGATGGACGATGCGATGCACGAATGGTCCCTTCAGCCCTCCGGCCGCGGATTTGCGTCGGGCTACGACCGGGTATGGAATCACTGGCAACGCTAGGGAGTACTCCCCGGGCCGTCAAAGGCGCCCCCTGGCCTTTCCGGAGGTGACATCCGTGACCACTCAGGCAGCACGGCCCACGCGGGTCGGCTTCTGGCCCACGTGCATGGGAGACCTGGCGGCAGCCGGCCCCGCGCTGGCCGCCCTGGAGGTGGTGCGGGCGATGGGCTTCGACCCCGTCGTGCCACCGGACGCCGGCTGCTGCGGCCAGCCCGCGTTCAACTCCGGCCAGCCCCGCGCCGCGGCCCCCGTGCTCCGGCACACCGTGGACGCCTTCGAGGGCTGCGACGCGATCGTCACCGTCGCCGGTTCGTGCGCGGCGATGGTGAGCCACAACGGGCCCGGGCTGGTGCCCTCGGCGTCCGGGTTCGCCGACCGGCTGTGGGAGTTCACCCAGTTCGTCGCCGCCTTCGGCCGCGACCTGTCGCTGCGCCTCGACACCACGGTCACCTACCACGACGGCTGCCACATGACCCGGGTCCTCGGCGAGCACGACAGCCCCCGGGAGGTGCTCTCCCGGATCGAGGGGCTGCGCCTCGTCGAGATGGTGGACGCCGACGGCTGCTGCGGCTTCGGGGGCACCTTCGCCGTGAAGTTCCCCGGGCTGTCGGCGGCGATGGCCGACGTCAAGCTCGAGCACGCCGCCACCACCGACGTCGAGTGGATCGTCTCGGCCGACCCCGGCTGCCTGCTCCACATCTCCGGCCGGGCCGACGCGACCGGCAGCCCGTTGCGCACCCGGCACATCGCCGAGATCGTCCGGGACGCCCTCGTCCCCGCGGGGGTGACCGCATGACGGCCCTCGACTCCTCCCCCGGGGCGCCGCGGTCGACCGCACTGGTCGGCACCGACCGGGTCTCCCTCACCCACGCCGACTGGGCCGGCGCCGAGATCCCGCCCGGCACTCGGCTGCTGCCGCTCATCAGCGCGGACGCCGGGCGGCGTCCGGGCGTCGCCCACACCCGCGAACGGCTCGAGGCCCTCGGCCGGCAGCGCGCCTCGGGCGTGTGGACGCCGGAGGCCGCGGCCCTGCGGGAGCGGGGCGCCGAGATCCGCCGCGAGACCCTGCGCGACATGGCGGGCTACCTCGACCGGCTGTGCGCGAGCCTCGAGGCCAACGGCGCCGTCGTGCACCGGGTGTCGACCCCCGAGCAGGCCCGGGAGGCGATCGGGCGGGTGGCCCGCGACCACGGTGTGAGCCTGGTGGCGAAGTCGAAGTCGATGGCCACCGAGGAGATCCACCTCACGTCCTACCTCAACGCCCTCGGCATCGACGTCGTCGAGACCGACCTCGGCGAGTACATCGTCCAGGCGGCGGGGCAGCGTCCGAGCCACATCGTCGGGCCGGCCCTGCACCTGTCGCGCAACGACGTCACCCAGCTGTTCGGCGACCTCAACGGGGCCCCGGTGAGCGATCGCCCGGACGACCTCGCCGCGTTCGCCCGGGCGCGGCTGCGGGCCGACTTCAAGGCCGCCCAGATGGGCATCTGCGGGGTGAACTTCGCCGCGGCCGACACCGGCACGCTCGTCGTCGTCACCAACGAGGGCAACGCCGACATGGTGACCAGCCAGCCCGACGTCGTCGTCGCGGTCATGCCGATCGAAAAGGTGATCCCCAGGCTGTCCGACGTCGGCGTCCTCGTGCCGCTGCTGAGCGACACGGCCAACAAGCAGTTCGTCACGACCTACCAGACCTGGCTCAACGGCCCCCGCGACCCCGAGGCGGGCGGCGACGGCCCGCGCGAGCTGCACGTCGTCATCTTCGACAACGGCCGCAGCGACGTGCTCGGCACCCCGCTCGAGGAGGTGCTGTGCTGCATCCGGTGCGGCAACTGCCAGTTCGCCTGCCCGGTGTTCCGGACGATGGGCGGTGGCCACGGGTACGCGTCGATCTACGGCGGCCCGATCGGCGCGGTGCTGAGCCCGATCATCGGCGGCGGCGCCGACGACGCCGACCTGCCCTTCATGTCCAGCCTGTGCGGGGCCTGCGGGGACGCGTGCCCGGTCAAGATCCCGCTGCCCGACCTGCTCGTCGACCTGCGGAACCGCTACGTCGCCGACCACCCCGACCCGGTCGAGGACGCCGGCTGGCGCGCCTGGTCGGTGGCGTGGAGCTCCCGGGTCGGGTACGCGGCGTCCATTGTCGGGGCGAGGATCGCCTCGGTCGTGCCGGCCGGCGTCCTCAGGCGCCTGCCGCTGGCCTCGGCGTGGGCGTCGGTGCGCTCGCTCCCCTCGCTCAGGGACGCCGGAGCCCTGCGCCGCGCCGCACGCAGGAGGAACCACGATGACCGATGAGCTGGTCGAGCGCTTCGTGCGGGAGGCGGAGCTCAACGGCACGACCGTCGAGCTGATCGAGCGTGACGGCGTCCGGGAGCGGGTGCAAGAGCTGGTGGCTGGGCGTGCGGCGCTCGTCGACCCGATCGCGCTGCTCGACGGGGTCGAGCTGCCGGTTCCGCCGGCCGACGCCTGGGACGCCGAGATCGGCGTGAGCGAGGCGTTCGTCGGGGCGGCGGAGTCCGGCACGGTCGTGCTGCCCCAGCGGCCGGGCTCGCCGCGGCGCACGTCGCTCCTGGTGCAGACCCACGTCGTGCTGCTCGCGCGGGACGCCCTGCTGCCCACCTACCAGGACGCCGTCGACGCGGCCGCCGCCCTGCGACCGCGGCCGATCGGCGTCCAGTTCGTCAGCGGGCACAGCCGCTCGGGCGACATCGAGAGCGCGATGATCCACGGGATGCACGGTCCCGCCGAGCTCATCGTGCTGCTGCACTCCTGACCGTGGTTCCCGACCCGGGTTCACCGCCCCGGGTTCACCGCCCCGGGTTCACCGCCCCGATCCTGCGAATTTCGCACTACCTGCCACACGCTCGCCCTGGAGGGCCGGGTGTGGCAGGTGGTGCGAATATCGCAGAACCAGGTGGGCGAGGCGGCCCCTGGTGGTGCCCGGACGCCGGTGCGTCCCGAGAGGATCCGCAGCGTCACGGGCCACCTACCGCGGAAACCGCTGCGTCCCGCCGGCGACGCTGCGGATCGTCGCACCGAGCGAGCGCACCGATTCCCCCGAAACGTGCCCCACCTGCCATACCCCCGCTCCAGGAGCAGGGGCGTGGCAGGTGGAGTGAATTTCGCAGAACCGGCGGCGCGGGTCGCCCCGGACTCACGCGTCGAGCTTGAGCACGACCTTCCCCGACCTGGCCGGGTCGGCTGCCACCTCGAGCGCCTCGAGGGCGTCGTCGAGCGGGAAGGTGTGGGTGATCACCGAGCCGAGCGACGGGGTGGTGGCGAGCATCACCAGCGCGTCGTCGATCTCGTCGTCGAACCGGAACGCGCCCTTGATCGTGTGCTCGGCCTTGTTGATGGCGGCCATCGCGACGGTGATCGTCGGGCCCGGCAGCATGCCGACCTGGACGATCGTCCCCAGCCGCCTGGTCGCGGCGATCGCCGACGACAGGCCGGCCGGGGCACCGGACGCCTCGAAGGCGAGGTCGAACGACATCGGCTCGAGGCTGTCGACCCCGATCTTCACGACCCCGTCGGCGCCCATCGCCCGGGCGATCCGCAGCGGGTTGTCGAGCAGGTCGGTGGCGACCACCTCGGCGGCGCCACGGGCCTTGAGCGCACCCACCGTGAGCGCGCCGATCGGGCCGGAGCCGGTGACCAGGCAGCGCTTGCCCGCGACGTCGCCCGCGAGGTTGATGCCGTGCAGCGCGACACCCAGCGGTTCGGCGAGCACCGCGAGCGACAGGTCGAGCCCCTCCGGGAGCGCCCGTAGCTGGTCGAGCCGCACGTTGAGTCGCTGGGCGAACCCGCCGTTGGTCTGCGGGTCGGACGCCGCGGACCCCAGGTAGGTGGCGTTGCGGCAGACGTGCGGGTTGCCGGACAGGCACTCCGGGCACTGGTGGCACGCGTAGGCGGGGTGGATGGCCACCGGCGTCCCCGGCGCCCACTGGCCGGAGGGGTCGTCGGCGACGCGGCCCACGACCTCGTGGCCGAGCACGAGCGGGTAGCGGATGACGAAGTCGCCGACCCGCCCCTCCTTGAAGTAGTGCAGGTCGCTGCCGCAGATGCCGCCGTGGGTCATCTCCAGCTGCACCTGCCCCTCGGCGGGCGACTGGATCTCGATCTCGTCCACGCCGGCCCCGCCGCCGACGTGGGCGACGAGCGCATGGATCTTCTGGGTTGTGGGGGCTGTCATGCCCGTCATCCTTTCACTGGGGTTCCGCTCCGGGCCGCCGACCCGGACGCAGTGAGCGCCCCGTCCCGGGTCGGGACAGGGCGCTCACGTGGTTGTCAGTTGCTCAGCGGAGCGAGGGCCGGATCACACCGACTCCAGCGCGCCCTCGAGGTCGGATTCCTTCTCGACGTAGTTGAACATCTCGGGAAGGACGAACTTCGCGGACAGGAAGCCGATGAGCGACAGGATGCCGACCGCGGCGGTCGCGCCGGCCTTGCCCCAGTGGGCGCTCATGACCGGGAATACGAACGCGCCGAAGAACGACGCACCCTTGACGAACATGTAGCCGAAGCCGGACGCCGTCGCCTTGAACCGGGCGGGGGCCGCCATCGAGGTGACCGTCATGCCGTTCGAGGCGTCCCAGTAGTGACCCCACATGAGGATGCAGGCGCCGATGACCAGCAGGAACTGCCACAGTCCGTGACCGAGGCCGGCCTTGGTGAGGACGTCGATGCGCCACAGCGACAGCGCACCGATCATCAGGCCGAGGAAGGCCAGGCCGAAGCCCCACATGGAGACACCCTTGTGGCCGATCCGCTTGAGCATCTGCGGGGCGACCCAGCCGGACAGCGTGGCGAGCAGGAAGATCGCCGCGGTGACGATGTTCGTGCCGATCATGCTGGCGTTGGCGGCGACGCCGACACCGGCGACGACGAGGATGTAGGGCAGGTAGAAGCCCCACGCGGTGAACTCGGCGCCCTGGGCGGCGTTGGAGATCCAGCCGAAGATCGTGGCGCGCTTCTTGATCGGGTCGCGCCAGATGACGCTGAGGAAGTCGCCGACCTTGACCTTCTCGATGTGCACGTCCTCGTTGGGGAGCATCGCGAGGTCGTCGTCGAACAGTTCCTTCGACACCCGCTTGGCCTCGATGAACTTGCCCCGCTGCAGCAGCGAGAGCGGCGTCTCCGGCAGCTTGAGCCGGCTGATCAGCAGGATCACGGCCGGGATGGCGCCGAGGGCCAGCGCGACCCGCCACAGGATGGCGTGGTTCATGCCGGTGGCGTACATGATCGTGACGACGATGATCGAGAACACCTCGCCGGCGCCGAACATGAACTGCCAACGGCTGCCCATCTCCTCACGGCGGCCCTTCGGCATCGACTCCATGATGTAGGCGTAGCCGTTGGAGATGTCGGAGCCCAGCGGGATGCCGATGAGGAACCGGATGATGATGAGGTCGGTGATGTTCGTGGAGAAGCCCTGCGCGATGGCCAGGACGATGAACAGCACCATCGTGAGGATGAACACCTTCTTGCGGCCCCACCGGTCGGCGATCCAGCCGCCGATCAGCGCGCCGATGAGCGCCCCGCCCTGCACCGCGGCGGCCACCAGGCCCAGCGCGCCGCTGCTCGGGTGGTACTCGGCCTTGATGAAGACCAGGACGAACGCGATCGCGTAGAGGTCCCAGGCCTCGATGAGGATGGTGGAGATCATCATCCAGCCGCCTCGGCTGCTGGACACGGTCCCCGGCTTGTTCAGAAGTACTTCGGTCGCCTCGTCAGACATTCGTCTGATAGTGGCTTGGTCCATGGCGGGTTACGCCTCCTCGTTGAAGCTCGTGTGGGGGTGAAAAAGAGCGGTCACACCTTTTCGGGTCGGCCGGTACAAGGCCAACCGGTTGCCAACCTTTGCCCTACCCCCCACGGAAGTCAACACGGAACGCCGTACGGCGCGGCCGGTGTCTTCGCTTATGGCACCCCCAGCGCCGGACTTGCCCGCGGCTGCGTAACGTACAAGAGTCGCAGGCGCCCCTCCCGGAACGGCAACGCAGCCGTCTCCGGGGCCGGGCACCACGAAGCCCCCGTCACATCCGCGAGGAGAACCCATGCGCATCGGCGTCCCGACAGAGGTCAAGAACAACGAATTCCGGGTCGCGATCACCCCCGTGGGGGTGAGCGAGCTCGTGCGGGCGGGCCACGAGGTCTTCATCGAGGCCGGCGCCGGCCTCGGGTCGGCGATCAGCGACGACGAGTTCGTCGCCCAGGGCGCCACCATCTGCCCGGACGCCGACACCACGTGGGGCACCGCCGAGCTCGTGCTCAAGGTGAAGGAGCCGGTGGCCGAGGAGTTCGGTCGGCTGCGCGACGATCTCGTGCTGTTCACCTACCTCCACCTGGCGGCCGACCCCGCCGGTGCGCACGCCCTGCTGGACGCCGGCACCACCGCGATCGCCTACGAGACCGTGCAGCTGCCCTCGGGACTGCTGCCCCTGCTCTACCCGATGAGCGAGGTCGCGGGGTGCCTGGCGCCGCAGGTCGGGGCGCACGCCCTCATGAAGTCGTCCGGCGGCCGGGGCATGCTCATGGGCGGCGTCGGCGGCGTCGCCAACGCCAAGGTCGTCGTCCTCGGCGCGGGCACCGCGGGACAGAACGCGGCCAACATCGCCCTGGGCCTGGGCGCCGACGTCACCATCCTCGACACCGATCTCGAGAAGCTGCGGATGAGCTTCTGGCGCTTCGACAACCGGGTCAAGCAGATCGCGTCGTCGGCCCTCGCCGTGCGCGAGCACGTGCTGGACGCCGATCTCGTGATCGGGACGGTGCTCGTCCCCGGGTCACGGACGCCGAAGCTGGTCACCAACGAGATGGTGGCGCAGATGAAGCCCGGCTCGGTGCTCGTCGACGTCGCCATCGACCAGGGCGGCTGCTTCGAGGACTCCCACCCGACGACGCACGCCGACCCGACCTTCCAGGTACACGACTCGATCTTCTACTGCGTCGCCAACATGCCGGGAGCCGTTCCCAACACCTCGACCTGGGCGCTGGCGAACGCGACCCTCCCCTACGTGCTGCAGATCGCCGGCCTGGGGTGGCGCGAGGCACTGACCCGCAACCCCGCGCTCGCCCGGGGTCTCAACACCCACGCCGGGCAGGTGACCTACCGGGGCGTCGCCGAGGCCCTCGACCTCGGCTACACCCCGACCGACTCCGTCCTGTGAACGGCGCGGCCCCACCCGGCAGTCGTCGGGTGGGGCCGCGGTCAGGGCGTCACTG
The DNA here is from genome assembly GCA_036261615.1 of Propionibacteriaceae bacterium. Lineage (GTDB taxonomy): Bacteria > Actinomycetota > Actinomycetes > Propionibacteriales > Propionibacteriaceae > JAJYQH01. Next base: position 25,570 of record DATAKK010000039.1, read on the forward strand.
CTGCTCGAAGCGCTTCTCCGCCTCGTCGCCCAGCGACTGGATCTCCGAGTCGTACTTGTCGCCGGTGCGCTCGTCGACGAACTTCTCCGCCGCGCCCATCTCCTTGTTGACCTGGTCGGGGTGCTCCCTGGCGAACTTCTCGCCCTCGTCCATGGCCTCTTCGAACAGTCCCATGCCTGACTCCCTCCCATCGAGGTGACGCGGCGGACGCCGCTGTCATCGGCCCAGCTTGCCCGCCCGGACCGGGCCGCGTCGAGCCCTCCGACGGGGGCTGTGGGACGATCGGGGCGTGACCGACCCCCGAGAGCTCGAACGCCTGGCCATCGACGCCGCGGCCCGCGCGGGCGACCACCTGCGCGACCACCGGCCCCGACGGGTCGAGGTGGTGGCCACCAAGTCGAGTGACGTCGACATCGTCACCGCGATGGACCGCGCGGCCGAGGAGATGATCGTCGAGTACCTGCTGGCCGCCCGCCCGGACGACGGCGTCTTCGGCGAGGAGGGGAACTCCCGCGCCACCCGGTCGGGCGTCACCTGGGTGATCGACCCCATCGACGGCACGGTCAACTACCTCTACGCCCTTGACGACTACGGGGTCAGCATCGCCGCGGTCGAGGGCGACCCCGACCCGCGCACGTGGACGCCGCTCGCCGGCTGCGTGCACAACCCACCCCGCCGGCTCTCGTACCACGCGGCGGTCGGGCACGGGGCGTTCGCCGACGACCGTCCGCTCCGCGGTGCGACCAGCACCGGCCTCGCCGGCGCGCTCGTCGCCACCGGGTTCGGCTACCGGGCCGAGCGGCGGAAGCGGCAGGCGGAGATCGTCACCGCGCTGCTCGGGGAGGTGCGCGACATCCGGCGGCTGGGGGCGGCGTCCCTCGACCTGTGCCTCGTCGGCGACGGCCGCCTCGACGCGTACTACGAGCGTGGGTTGAGCCCGTGGGACCACGCCGCCGGCGCCCTCATCGCGCGCGAGGCCGGAGCCCTCGTGACCGGGGCCGACGGGGGTCCGGCCGACGCCGAGATGACCGTCGCCGCCGGCGTCCCGCTGCACGGCGAGCTGCTCGCCCGGCTGGCCGAACTGGACGCGTTCTCGGGGTACTGAGCGCCCGCTTGACCGCGGCGCGGCCACACGCTGAGCTAACCCCCATGACCGACGCGATCCTGGCCCTCGACTGCGGCCAGTCCGGCACCCGCGGGCGCCTCACCACCGGCACGGGCGAGGCCCTGGCTCCCGACGTCGACCTGCCCGCGGTGCGCACCGACCTGCCGGTCATCGAACAGCTCGCCGGGTTCGCCGCCACCGTCATCGCCGCCGGCCACGAGGTCGCCACGGTCGCGCTCGGCGTCACCGGCCTCACCGAGGACGACCGTCCCGAGACCCTGCTGGGCCTGCTCGCCCCACACGGTGTGACACGCGTCGCGCTCGCCCACGACTCGATCACCAGCTACCTCGCCGCGCTCGGCGCGGACCCGGGAGTCGTCGTCGCCAGCGGCACCGGCGTCGTGACCCTCGCCGTCGGAGCCGAGCGGATCGCCCGCGTCGACGGCTGGGGCTACATCATGGGCGACGCCGGGTCGGGCTGGTGGATCGGGCGCGAGGGCCTGGTGTCGGGCATGCGCGCCTTCGACGGACGTGGCGGCAGCGAGGGGATGCTCGCGGCGATCCGGCGCGACTTCGGCGCCCCCGCCGGCGCGTACATGCTGCTGCAGGCCGATCCGGGGCGGGTGCAGCGAGTCGCCAGCTACGCGCGGCTCGTCCTCGACCTCGCGGCCGAGGGGGACGCCGCCTGCCGCGACATCGTCGTCCGCGCCGCTGGGGAACTCGCCGACTCGGCCGCCACCGGGCTGCGCCTCGTGGGTGAGACCGATGGACCCCGGGCGGCGGGCCTCGGGGGCATCTTCCGCTCGCCGCTCATGGCCGAGTCGTTCGCGGCCCAGTTGGCGGCGATGGTGCCCGGCGCCCGGGTGGTGCCGCCCCGCGGAGCGGGGCTGGACGGCGCGGCGCTGCTCGCGCGGCTGCCCGGCGACCACCCGTTGCGGGCGGCGTTCGGCGAGGCGGAGGCCTGAGCCTCAGCTGCGCCCGGCGAGGAAGCTGAGCACCGAGGAGAAGAACCGCCGCCCGTCGAGGCTCGGCGAGGTGAGCGGCTCGACGCAGTGCTCGGGGTGCGGCATGAGGCCGACGACGTTGCCCCGCTCGTTGGTGATGCCCGCGATGTCGTGGTTCGACCCGTTGGGATTGCCGTGGGCGTAGCGGAACACAACCTGGTTGTTGTCCTCGAGCCGCTTGAGGGTCTCGGGGTCGGCCTGGTAGTTGCCCTCGCCGTTCTTCAGCACGATCGTGATCTCTTCGCCCTTGGCGAAGTCGCACGTCCACACCGTGTCGTTGGTCTCGACCCGCAGCGGCTGGTCGACGCAGACGAAGTGGCGCTGCTCGTTGCGGATCATCGCCCCCGGCAGCAGGTGCGACTCGCACAGCACCTGGAAGCCGTTGCAGATGCCCAGCACCGGCATGCCCTTGTCGGCGGCGGCGATCACCTCGTTCATCACCGGGGAGAACCGGGCGATCGCCCCGCAGCGCAGGTAGTCGCCGTAGGAGAAGCCGCCCGGCAGGATGATGGCGTCGATCCCGTCGAGGGAGTCGGACGCGTGCCACAGCTCGACCGGCTCGGCGCCGGCCAGACGCACGGCGCGGACCGCGTCGTGGTCGTCGAGGCTGCCCGGGAAGGTGACCACGCCGATGCGTGCGCTCACAGCTGGTAGTCCTCCGCGACGGCGGGCGTCTCGGACGCCGTGTCGTCCCCGGCGCCCACCGGCGCCTGGTCGACCTGCACGTCGAAGGCCTCGATCACGGTGTTGGCGAGCAGCGTCTCGGCGGCGCGGCGGATGTCGGCGAGCCGGTCGGCGGTGAGTTCGCCGTCGACCTCGATCTCGAAGCGCTTGCCCTGGCGCACGCTCAGGCCGTCGTAGCCGAGGCGCTTGAGGGCGCCGGTGACGGCCTTGCCCTGCGGGTCAAGGATCTCGGGTTTGGGCATCACAGCGACAACGACGCGGGCCATGGCGTGGATCCTATCCGAGGTCGGCGGGGAGGTCGGCATCGAGCCGCAGCGCCCGACCGGTGAGGCGCTCGTACGCCTCGAGGTAGCGGGCGCGGGTGGCGGCCACGATGTCGGCGGGCAGCGCGGGCGGGGCCTGGTCGCCCCGGCGGTCCCACCCGGACTCCCTCACCAGCCAGTCGCGGAGGAACTGCTTGTCGAAGGAGTCCTGACGAACGCCGGGCTGCCAGGTGGCGGCGTCCCAGAAGCGCGAGGAGTCGGGGGTGAGCACCTCGTCGGCGACGACCATCGTGCCGTCGGGTCGCAGCCCGAACTCGAACTTCGTGTCGGCGAGGATGATGCCCCGCCCCTCCGCGATCGCCGCCGCCCGGGTATAGAGGGCCAGGGTGAGGTCCCTCAGCCGCTCCCCCACGTCGCGGCCGACGGTGCCGACCATCGTCTCGAAGTCGACGTTCTCGTCGTGTTCGCCCATCGGCGCCTTGGTGGCGGGGGTGAAGATCGGCTCGGGCAGCCGCGAGCCGTCGACCAGCCCCGGGGGCAGCGGGACGCCGCACACGCTCCCGTCGGCCTGGTACTCGGCCCACCCCGAGCCGGTGAGGTAGCCGCGGGCGACGCACTCGACCGGGATCATCTCCAGCGGCTCGCAGACCAGGGCCCGGCCGCGGACGGCGTCCGGCACGTCACGGGAGACGACGTGGTTGGCGACGATGTCGGCGACCTGGTCGAACCACCACAGCGACAGCTGGGTGAGCACGACCCCCTTGTCGGGAATGGTCGGCGTGAGCACGAAGTCGTAGGCGGAGACGTTGTCGGTCGCCACCATGAGGAGGTTGTCGTCGGGCAGCCGGTAGAGCTCGCGGACCTTGCCCGCATGCACGAGAGGCAGTCCCAGGGAGGTGTACTGGGCGGAGTCTTGGGGCACCATGACAGCGTAGGGCCGCCGGGCGGGCGGCCGGTGCGAGCACGCCCGCACTGGGCACCCCCGAGGGGGTGTGATCGGGCGTGGTCCCTTCCCGTGGTCCCGGGTCACCGGTAGCGTCCTGTAAATCCGCACCGGAATCCGCCGGCGCGGGTGATGCGGAAAGGTGACCCATGATCGCGCTCGGAATCATCCTGCTGATCGTCGGACTATTGGTCGCGTCGTTGAAGGTCCTCATCACGATCGGCCTCGTGCTCATCGTGATCGGACTCATCCTCAACTTCGTGCCGATCGGCGGCAGCCGCCGTCGTGTGTGGTAGCAAGCACCTGACCACATGACCGTCCGGGGTCGACGTCAGGGCGCAAGCCAGACGTCGACCTCGGACAACCATCGGGCCTTGTCGGCATCGCCTGCCGTCGAGGCCCGAATGCTTGCCCGGGCAAGGTCGGCCAGTTCCGCATCACTGAAGCCGTGCACGTCCCGGGCGATCCGGTACTGATCCGTCAGCCGCGACAGGAACAACAGCGGGTCGTCGGCCCCCAGCGCGACCTGGGCACCGGCGTCCACGAGCCGGCGCAGGGGCACGTCGGCCGCCGTCGGGAACACCCCGAGCCGCACGTTGGACGCCGGGCAGACCTCCAGGGCGATACCCAGCTCGACGATCCGATCCAGCACGTGCGGCGCCTCCACGCTCCGGACGCCGTGACCCAGCCGGGTCGGGCGCAGGTCGCCGACCACCTTCGCGACGTGATCCGGCCCCAGCAGTTCCCCGGCGTGCGGCACCGCCGCCAGCCCCGCCCGGCGGACGATCCGGAACGCACCCTCCCACTCCGAGGTCTCACCGCGGCGCTCGTCGTTGCTCAGGCCGAAGCCGACGACCTCACCCGCCCCGGTGCCGGCGTACCGCACCGCCAGCCGGGCGAGGGTGCGGGCGTCCAGCGGATGGCGCAACCGGGAGGCGGCGACGATGATCGCCACCTGCACCCCGGTGACGCCGCTCGCCGCCCGGGCCTCGTCGAGGATGATCTCCATCGCCGCGGTGAGGCCGCCCACCGAGGGGGCGTAGGTCGAGGGGTCCACCTGTAGTTCGAGCCGGCGCGAGCCCTCCCGGGCGTCGTCGGCGGCCGCCGCGCGGACGACGGTGCGCAGCGCCTCCTCGCCATTGACCACGGCGCGCGCCATGTCGTAGTTGCGCTGGAACCGGTACCAGCCCCGCCGGTCGTAGGGGACGTCGAGGGCCACCTCGTCGACGAGGCTCTCGGGCACCGCCACCCCGGCCCGCGCGGCCAGCCGCCGCAGGGTGGGCACACTCATCGACCCGGTGAAGTGCAGGTGCAGATGCGCCTTCGGCAGCAGGTCGAGGTCGCGCATCACCCGATCGTGCCACAGCGGTCGAGAGCGTCCCCCGAGGTCAGCGGCGCAGCGCCTGGGGCTGGAGGGCCGGGTTGACGTAGGCGCTGTCGAACGGGTTGACCGAGGTGCCGGGCGCGACGATCTCGTCGATCCGGTCGAGCATCTCCGGGCTGAGCCGCACCTCGGTGGCGGGCAGCTGGGTGACCAGCTGGTCCATGGTGCGCGGGCCGATGATCGCGGAGGTGACGCCCGGGTGGTTGATGACGAAGGCGATCGCGAGTTCGACGAGCGACATGCCGTGCTCGTCGGCCAGCCGTCCCAGGGCGTCGGCGGCGTCCAGCTTGGCGACGTTGGCGGGGTCCGAGAGGTCGTAGCGGTGCTCGAACATGCCCCCGCCCTGCGCCTGCCGGCCGGGCGACGGCTTGGCGTTCTCGGTGTTGTCCTTGCGCCACTTGCCGCTGAGCCAGCCGGCGGCCAGCGGGGAGTAGCAGATGACGCTGAGCTTGTGCCGGATGGCGGTGGGCAGCACGTCGTTCTCGATGCCCCGCACGAGCAGCGAGTAGGACGCCTGCTCGCTGACGAAGCGCTGGAACCCGCGGCGCTCGGCCGCCCATTGCGCCTCGACGATCTGGCTGCCCTGGAAGGCGGAGTGCCCGACGTAGAGCACCTTGCCCTGGTGGACGAGGTCGCTGAGCGCCGACAGCGTCTCCTCGATCGCCGTGCCCGGGTTGGGGCGGTGGAGTTGGTAGAGGTCGATGTGGTCGGTGCGCAGCCGGCGCAGCGAGTTCTCGACCTCGGCGACGATCCACCGGCGGGACGCCCCGCGCTGGTTGGGGTCCCCGCCCATCTGGCCCTGGAACTTGGTGGCGAGCACGACGTCGTCACGCCGCGACTGCAGCGCCTTGCCGACGATCTCCTCCGACTCCCCGGCGGAGTACACGTCGGCCGTGTCGACGAAATTGATGCCGGCGTCCAGCGCGGTGTTGATGATCCGGGCGCAGTCGTCGTGGTCGGCGTTGTTCCTGCCCCCGAACATCATCGTCCCCAGGCAGAGGGAGCTCACCCGGACGCCGGTGTCTCCCAAGGGTCGGTACTCCATGACGGTCCTTCCGATTGTCGACGGGTGTGCTCCTACGCTAACCGGCGCGGGGCGCGGGTGACAGGCCCTGCCATCACCCCTTCCACCGGGTGGGTCGCTATTGCCCCGGTGGGGCGCATGCGCGAGCATGGCCCGATGCGGCCACCCGATCGATCCCGATCCACCGTCGTGCTCGGGTTCGCCATCGCCGGGCTGGCGGTGCGGTTCTGGCCCGGCACGGCCGTGGAACGGGTCACCCGGGCGATCTCGGCGTCCGGCAGCCGGCTGGCCCCGGCCGCGAGCGCGTTCTGGATCGACTGGTTGCTCGTCGTGTCGCTCGTCGCGTACGCGGTGTGGCAGGCCCGGCCGCGGCAACGGCGGCGCGCGGTGCACCGCCGGATCGCCTGGTTCGCCCCGGCCGTGGCGTTCGTGGACGCCGCCTGGCCGGTCGTGCTCGTCGCGCCCTGGCCGTTGGCGCTGCGGCTCACGGTGGTGACGCTGCTGCTCGTCGCGCTCACCGTCGTCCTCGTGGTCATCGTGCACCGGATCGACCGGGCGCCCGACCTCCGGCACGTCGACCTCTACCTGCTCGACCTCACCTTCGGCGTGCACCTGGGGTGGACGACGGCGCTGGCGGTCTCGAGCTTCGCCGCCACGGCGCTCGCGCTCGGCCTGCACCCCGCGTGGTGGCTCGCCGACGTGCTCGCGGCGGTCGCGCTGCTGGTGGTCGGCGGCCTGGTCACGTGGTGGTGCCTCTGGCTCGGCGACCGGGTCGCCGTCGCCGGGTCGGCGGCATGGGGGCTGGTCTGGATCGCGGTGGCGCGCCTCACCGGGCACCCCCACTCCGTCGTCGTGGCGCTGGTGGCTGGCCTCATGGCCCTGCACGTTCTCGGCGTGACGTGGTGGCGCGGGCGGCATCGGGTCGGCACCCCAGTCCTCCCGCCGTGGAGCGACGCGCACGCCTCCAGCTAGGACATCTGTTTCCGTGGGTTTTCCCGGCGGGCGGTTGGGCACGGGTGGTTAGAGTTGCTCATGACGCCGATCCGGTGGATCCACCTGGTCCTCGACGTGCCCGACGAAGGCCTGGCCGAGGCGAAGCGCTTTTGGGCGGCTGTGTCCCGCTCGACCGTGTCCGATTCCGCCGACGGCGGCGACGGCCACACCACCCTCCTCCCGCAGGCTGGCAGCCCCTGGCTGCGGCTCAGCCGCACCGACTCCGAGTTCCCCGGGGCCCATCTCGACCTCGTCGTCGACGATCCCGACGCGGCGGCCGCCGAGGCGCTGGGCCTCGGAGCGCGCGAGGTCGACGGCGACGGCGGCCTCCGCCGGTTCCGGTCGCCGGCCGGGGTGCTCTTCTGCCTCCTCCCGAGCAGCCCGGACGCCGCCGGCGTCCAGGACCGCAGCCCGGACGTGCTCGTCGACCAGGCCTGCCTCGACGTCCCCAGCCCCCGGTTCGACGAGGAGGTCGACTTCTGGCACGCGCTCACCGGGTGGGCGGTGCAGCCCGCCCGCTATCCCGAGTTCTCGGCGCTCGCCCGCCCCGCCGGGGTGCCCGTGCGGCTGAGCTTCCAGCGGGTCGGTGACCCCGAGGCGGGCATCCATCCCGACCTGGCCTGCCGCCGCTCCAAGCTCGCGCAGCGCGAGCACGAAGAGCTGGGGGCGGTGTTCGACCACCGGCGTCCACGCTGGACCGTCATGGTCGGGCCCTCCGGCGTGCGCTACTGCCTCACCGACCGCGACCCCGCGACGGGCCTTTGGGGGCAACCACCAGCGTGAGCGCACCGGGACGCACGCCCACCTGCAACCGGCTCACCCCCTGGACGACATCCCCGTCGAGTTGCACCGGTTGCCGGTGCCGCGGCTCGACGACCAGGCTCGTCACCGGTTCCTGCCGCAGGCCCGCGACCGCCCCGCTGAGGTCGAAGATGCCCTTCGCCGCGATCCCCGCCCAGTGCCTCGCCGTCGACGCGGTCACCACGAGGTTCTCGAGCACCCCGTCGTCGGCCATCGAGGCGTGCGTGATCCGCAGCCCCCCGGGCAGCCGGCCGCAGTTGACGACGAGCACGCTCCACGCCTCGACCTGCCGCCCCGGGTCGTCGTCGCGGTGCAGGGTCATGGCGGTGGGCCGGTGCAGCATCGTCCGGGCCGCCGGGCCCAGGTAGGCGAGCCAGCCGACCCGGCGCTTGAGCACCGCCGGCACCCGGTGCACGGTGAGCGCGTCGTGGCCGATCCCGGTGAGCACGAGGAAGCTCTCCTCCTGCCGGCCGTGCCGGGTGGTGAGGGTCGCCGAGCCGAGGTCGACCCGGGCGCGCTCGCCCTGCAGGGCGACGTGCACGGACGCCGCCAGCGTTCGGGGTGCCAGCCGCAGGTTGCGGGCGAACAGGTTGGCGGTGCCGAGCGGGACGACCGCCAGGGCGACCGGCGTCCCGGCGAGTTCGTGGGCGACCTGCCGCACCGTCCCGTCGCCGCCGATCACCACGACGATGTCGGCTCCCTCCCGGCGCGCCCTGCGGGCCTGGGAACCGCCCGGCTCCGCCACCGTCGTCGGCAGGACGAGCGGCGGGGGCCAGCCGAGCCGGTGCGCCTCCGCGCACACGAGGTCCTGGGCCTCCCGGGCGCTCCGGGCCACCGGGTTGACGACGACGACCACCCGCTGCGGACCCTGGGGGTCGAACGGCACGGGCCGGTGGATGAGGGGCGGGTGCGACCGGCGTCCCCGCCGCCGGCGCCCGGACGCCGGGAGGTTGGAGATCTCCGCCCCTTACTCCTCGAAGTGCCGGGCGGCGCCCTTGTCGGCCGACAACGCCAGGGAGCCGAAGATCTTCAGCGCCGTCGACACCTCGCGAACCCGGTTGGCGGGCTTCCAGCCGATCGCGTCGCGGGCGGCCCGCCGCTGGGCGAGGGTCTCGTCGTCGACGAGCACCTGTATCCGCCGCTCGGGGATCGACACCTCGATCCGGTCGCCGTCCTCGATCAGCCCGATCGCACCACCCGAGGCGGCTTCCGGCGAGACGTGGCCGACCGACAGCCCCGACGAGCCGCCCGAGAACCGCCCGTCGGTGACCAGCGCGCACTTCGGGCCGAGCCCGACGCCCTTGAGGTAGGCGGTCGGGTAGAGCATCTCCTGCATGCCCGGGCCGCCCTTGGGGCCCTCGTACCGGACGACGACGAAGTCGCCGGGCTCGATCTGGCCGCCCAGGATCTTCTCGACGGCCTCCTCCTGGCTCTCGGCGACCTTCGCGGTGCCGGTGAACTCGAACTGGTGCTCGGGGACGCCGGCGGTCTTGACGATGGCGCCGTCCTCGGCGATGTTGCCCTTGAGCACGGCGAGACCGCCGTCGGGGGTGTAGGCGTGCGCGACCGAGCGGATGCAACCGTTTTCGGCGTCCGTGTCGAGGGTCGCCCACCGGTTGGTGCTGCTGAACGCCTCGGTCGTGCGCACCCCGCCGGGCGCCGCGTGGAACAGTTCGATCGCCTTCTCGGACGCCGTGCCGCTGCGGATGTCCCACTCGCCGAGCCAGCTGTCGAGGTCGGGGCTGTGCACGGCGTGGGCCGGGTCGAGCATGCCGGCCCGGTGCAGCTCGCCGAGGATCGCGGCGATGCCGCCGGCTCGGTGGACGTCCTCCATGTAGTAGTTGTGCGTGTTGGGCGCGACCTTGCAGATGCAGGGGGTCACCCGCGACAGCTGGTCGATGTCGTCGAGGGTGAAGTCGACCTTCGCCTCGTGCGCGGCCGCCAGCAGGTGCAGCACGGTGTTGGTCGACCCGCCCATCGCCATGTCGACGCGGATCGCGTTGTTGAACGCCGCCTTGTTCGCGACCGAGCGGGGCAGCACGGAATCGTCGTCCTCGTCGTACCAGCGCTTCGCCAGCCGGACGACGAGGCGTCCGGCCTCGAGGAACAGCTCTCGGCGGGCGGCGGCGGTGGCCAGGGTCGAGCCGTTGCCGGGAAGCGACAGGCCGAGCGCCTCGGTGAGGCAGTTCATCGAGTTGGCGGTGAACATGCCCGAGCACGAGCCGCAGGTGGGGCAGGCGTTCGCCTCGACGGTGCCGATGGTGGCCTCGTCGACCGACTCGTCGACGGCCATCACCATGGCGTCGATGAGGTCGAGCCGGCTCTGCGCGGTGCCGTCGTGGCCGATGATCGCCCGGCCGGCCTCCATCGGCCCGCCGGACACGAAGACGGTGGGGATGTTGAGCCGCAGCGCCGCGATGAGCATGCCCGGGGTGATCTTGTCGCAGTTGCTGATGCACACGAGCGCGTCGGCCTGGTGCGCGTTGACCATGTACTCGACGCTGTCGGCGATGATCTCGCGGCTGGGCAGCGAGTAGAGCATGCCGCCGTGGCCCATCGCGATGCCGTCGTCGACGGCGATCGTGTTGAACTCGCGGCCGACGCCGCCCGCCTCCGCGACCGCGCTCGCCACGAGCTGGCCCATGTCCTTGAGGTGCACGTGCCCCGGCACGAACTGGGTGAAGCTGTTGGCGATCGCCACGATCGGCTTGCCGAAATCGGAGTCGGTCATGCCGGTGGCGCGCCACAGCGCGCGGGCGCCGGCCATGTTGCGACCGTGGGTGGTGGTGCGTGAACGCAGAGCAGGCATACCGCCAAGGCTAAGCGCGTCGCCCCCACCGCGAAAACCGTGCTCACCCCCCGAAACCCCGACCTGCCCCGTCCGCGCTGCCACACTGGTCGGATGACCGCCGACGCCGCCGCCCCGCACACCCTGGTGATCCTGCTCCGCGGGGTCAATGTCAACGGCATCACGGTGACGTCGGCGGCGCTGCGGGCGAGCATGCTCGCGGTCGACGGCGTCCGGGCGGCCAGGACGCTGCTCGCCTCCGGCAACGTCGTGGTGAGCACCGACCGGGCGGCCGACGAGGTGAAGCGGTCGGCGGAGGACCGGTTGCGTGCCGACTTCGGTTACGACGCGTGGGTGGTGGTGGTCGACCGGGCCGAGCTGGCCGGCGTCCTCGAGGCGACGCCCTGGGCCGACGATGATCCGAATCGACACGTATACCTGACCTTCGCGTCCGACCCGGCCGCGCTCGACGAGGTCGAGGGCCTGGCCCCGGAAGGCGCTCAGGTGGCCCGGCCGGCGTCCGGTGTGCTCGCGTGGACCTGCCCGGTGGGCGCGTCGACGACCGACCCGATGGCCCGCCTGCTCGCCCGCCCCCGCTACCGGGCGACCACCACGACGCGGAACCTGCGGACCGTGCTGCGCCTCGCCACCCTGGACGCCGACTGACCCCGGCCGGCGTTTCCCCGCCCGGGAGTTCGCTCCCGGTACAACGGGTGAGCCCGCGGCGCCTAGAATTGCTGACCTACCCCCGGAGGTTTGCAGGAAATGGAACTCGATCCCAACGACATGGCGGCCGTTGTCCGTCGGCTGAAGCGCGCCCAGGGCCAGATCGGCGGCATCATTGCGATGATCGAGTCGGGGCGTGACTGCACCGACATCGTCACCCAGCTGGCCGCCGTGTCGAAGGCCCTCGACCGGGCCGGGTTCGCGACCATCTCGACCGGACTGCGCCAGTGCATGATGGACCCCGACAACAGCCAGATGGACGTCGCCTCGCTCGAGAAGCTGTTCCTCTCCCTGGCCTGAGCCTCCCCGTCGCCTAGACGGAGGTGCCCGCCTTCCACGTGCGGTAGCCCCCGTCGAGGTTGCGGACGTCGCGGCGTCCGTGCGCCCTGAGAATGCGCGCGGCCGTGTGCCCTCGGATGCCGACCGCGCAGTGCACGACGATCGGCCCCTCGGGCACCTCGTCGATCCGGGCCCGTAGCTCGTCGACCGGGATGAGCATCGCGCCCGGGATCGCGCCCGCGGCGTGCTCCGCGGGCGTGCGCACGTCGAGGATGACCGCCCCGGACTCGCGGGCGCCGTCGAGCTCGTGCCACTGGATGGTGTCGCTGGTGCCGGTGGCGATGTTCTCGTCGACCCACCCGAGCATGTTCACGGCGTCCTTCGCGGAACCGAACTGCGGGGCGTAGGCGAGCTCGAGCTCGGCCAGTTGCGACGCTGTGAGGCCGCCGGTCATGGCGGTGGCGATGACGTCGATGCGCTTGTCGACGCCGCTCTCCCCCACGCCCTGGGCGCCGAGGATGCGGTCGGTCTGCGGATCGACGAGCAGCTTGAGCGACATCCCGGCGGCACCCGGGTAGTAGGTCGCGTGCGAGGCCGGGTGGGTGTGGATCGCCCGGTAGGGGCGACCGGCGGCGCGCAGCCGCTTCTCGTTCCACCCGGTCGACGCCACCTGCAGCCCGAACACCCCGACGATCGCGGTGCCCAGCACGGGGCGGTCGCTGACGTTGCGCCCGGCGATCACGTCGGCGACCCGGCGTCCCTGCAGGTTCGCGGTGTTGGCGAGGGGAACGAGCACGTCGCCTCCGTCGAGGGCGTCGCGCTTCTCGACGGCGTCCCCCACCGCGAAGATGTCCGAGTCGCTGGTGCGGAGGAACTCGTCGACCTCGATGCCGCCGCGCTCGCCGAGGGCGAGGCCGGCGGACGCCGCCAGCGAGGTCTCGGGGCGGACGCCGATCGCGGCGACCACCATGTCGGCGGCCAGCCGCTCCCCCGTCGACAGGGTGACGGTGTCGGGACCGATCTCGGTGACCGCCGCCCCCAGGTCGAGGCGCACGCCGTGGTCGCGGATGCGCTCGTGCACGGGCTGCACCATCTCGGGGTCGAGCGGCGCCATCACCTGGGGCATCGCCTCGACGAGGCTCACCTTCAGCCCCCGCGCGGCGAGGTTCTCGGCCATCTCCACGCCGATGAACCCGCCGCCGATGACGACGGCGCTGGGAGCCGACGCGCTGGACTCGAGCGCGTCGAGGTCGGCGGCGTCGTGGACGTGCTGGGTGGCGCGCACCAGGGCGTCGGTGTCCTCGACGTCGCGCAGGCTGAGCGCCCGCTCGATGCCGGGGATCGGGGGCCGCACCGGCCGTGCGCCGGGCGACAGGACGAGCTTGTCGTAGTGGAGGACGCGCTCCTGCCCCGTGCCGGTGTCGCGGACGATCAGCTCGTGCGCGTCGCGCCGGATGTCGAGCGCCTCGTGGTGCACGAGCACCGTGATCCCGAAGCGTGCGTGCAGCGACTCGGGGGTCTGGAGGAGCAGGTTGCCGCGGTGGGCGATGACGCCGCCCACGTGGTAGGGCAGGCCGCAGTTCGCGAACGACACGTATCCGCTGCGCTCGACGACCGTGATGGTCGCGCTCTCGTCGAGCCGGCGCAGCCGGGTGGCGGCCGACATCCCCCCGGCGACGCCTCCGATGATGACGATATCCATGACGGGAACGCTACCCCCGGGGGTATGCCTGTCAGACGGCGGGGTGCGTTAACGCCCGACCGGTCCCCGGCTCCCGGCGTCCGGCGGATGTGCGCCGGCGTCCGCGGCGCACCGAATGCCCGACGGCGTACGGAACCTGCGCCGCGGGGACGGACGCGGGGTGCGGCGGCTCGACGCCGTCCGCACCCCGCACTCGCGTGGCGTTGCCTCGGTCAGGCGGTGGGCAACCAGATCCGGTCGAGGTAGTTGCGGATCGATCGGTCGGACGAGAAGTAGCCCGAGCGGGCCACGTTGAGGATCGCCGAGCGGGTCCAGGCGGTCTCGTCGGCGTAGTACCGGCGCACCTCCGCCTGCACGTCCATGTACGACCGGAAGTCGGCCAGCGCCATGAACCGGTCCTCGTAGAGCAGGTTCGAGGTGAACGCCTCGAAGGCCATCGGATCGCCGCCGGAGAAGGCACCGGACGCGATGAGGTCGATCGCCGCCTTGAGCTGGGGGTCGCCCTGGTAGAGGTCCATCGGGCGGTAGCCCCGCTGCTGCAGCTCGGCCACCTCGGGCTCGGTCATGCCGAACAGGAAGAAGTTCTCGTCGCCCACCAGCCGGCGGATCTCGATGTTCGCGCCGTCGTCGGTGCCGACGGTGAGGGCGCCGTTCATCTGGAACTTCATGTTCCCGGTGCCGGACGCCTCGAGTCCGGCGAGCGAGATCTGCTCGGACAGGTCGGCCGCTGGGATGAGCGTCTGTGCCAGGGTGACGTTGTAGTTCACCGGGAACGCGACGTGCAGCACCCCCTCGACCCGCTTGTCGGCGTTGATCGTCGCGGCCACCGCGTTGATCAGCCGGATCGTCTCCTTGGCCATCCGGTACCCGGGGGCGGCCTTGGCGCCGAAGACGACCGTGCGCGGCGTCACCTCGTCGATGTCGAGCTTGCCGGTGATCAGCCCCTCGTACAGCGAGACGACGTGGAGCAGCTTGAGGCTCTGCCGCTTGTACTCGTGCAGCCGCTTGACCATGACGTCGAGCAGGTGGCCCTCGGGCAGGTCGATGCCGTCGCGTTCCCGGAGCAGGGCGCGCAGCCGCTCCTTGTTGACCCGCTTCACCTCGCGGAACTGGGCGCGGAACTCCTCGTCCTCGGCGTACGGCTCGAGTTCGAGCAGCCGGTCGAGGTCGGTGAGCCAGCCCTTGCCGATGGCGTCGCTGATGAGGTCGGACAGGCCGGGGTTGGCCAGCTTGATGAACCGGCGGGGGGTCACGCCGTTGGTGACGTTGGTGAACTTCTTCGGCCAGTACTCGCTGAAGTCGGGCAGCACGTTGTCGCGGAGCAGTTGCGAGTGCAGCTCGGCCACTCCGTTGACCTTGACGGACGCCACGGTGGCCAGGTAGGCCATCCGCACCGCGCGCTCCGGGTACTCGGCGATGATCGACATCCCGCGCACCCGCATCTCGTCGTTGGGGTACTTCAGCCGCACCTCGGCGAGGAACTGCTCGTTGATCTTGTAGATGATCTCGAGGTGCCGGGGCAGCAGGCGTCCGACGAGGTCGGTCGACCACACCTCCAGGGCCTCGGGAAGCAGGGTGTGACACGTGTAGGCGAAGCACTGCCGGGTGATGTCCCACGCCTCGTCCCAGTCGAAGCCCTTGAGGTCGACGAGGATGCGCATGAGCTCCGGCACCGCGATCACCGGGTGGGTGTCGTTGAGCTGGAAGACGATCCGCGACGGCAGCTCGTGCAGGTCGAAGCCGGCCTCGAGCTCGTTCTCGATGAAGTCGTGCAGCGAGCAGGCGACGAAGAAGTACTGCTGCTGCAGCCGGAGCTCCTTGCCCTGGGGGGTCGAGTCCTCGGGGTAGAGCACCTTGGTGATGTTCTCGGCGAAGGTCTGCGCCCGCGCCGCCTGCGCATAGTCGCCCGCGTTGAAGATCGCGAGGTCGAAGGCGTTGGTGGCCTGCGCACTCCACAGCCGCAGCGTGTTGACGCGTCCGTTGTTGTAGCCGGGGACCATGTAGTTGTAGGGGACGCCGAGCACGTTCCACGCCGGCACCCAGCGGGTGCGCTCGGTGCCGAACTCGTCGGTGTAGGTCTCGGTGTGGCCACCGAAGTCGACCTGGACGGCCGACTCGGGGTGGGCGAACTCCCACGGGCTGCCGAGCTTGAGCCAGTTGTCGGGCTGCTCGACCTGGGCGCCGTCGACGAAGGTCTGGCGGAAGATGCCGTACTCGTAGCGGATGCCGTAGCCGATGGACGGGACGTTCATGGTGGCGAGCGA
The DNA here is from genome assembly GCA_036261615.1 of Propionibacteriaceae bacterium. GTDB lineage: Bacteria > Actinomycetota > Actinomycetes > Propionibacteriales > Propionibacteriaceae > JAJYQH01. The sequence continues at coordinate 41,530 of DATAKK010000039.1, forward strand.
GTCGATGAAGCAGGCGGCGAGGCGTCCGAGGCCCCCGTTGCCGAGACCGGGCTCGACCTCGACGTCGGCGAGTTCGGCCATGTCGAGGCCGCAGCCGGCCATGGCGTCGCGCGCGATGTCGGTGAGGTCGGCGGCCAGCAGCGCATTGCTCAACTGCCGGCCGAGGAGGTATTCGGCGGACAGGTAGCCGATCGTCTTCGCCTTGGTCGACCGCTGCCGGCGCGAGGTCTCGAGCCAGCGGGCCATGAGATAGCCGCGCACGGTGCGGGCGAGGGCCAGGTACTGGTCGTTGAGGCTCGACCGCGACAGGGCCACGCCCTGCTGGGTGTTGAGGTTGTGGAGGAATTCCTTGACGAAGCCATCGACGTTGTAGGGCGGGGTGGTGACCGGAGCCTTCGCCAACGGGTGCGTCATCGGAAAGCCGGTGCCCAGCCGCTGGGCGTGATTTTGCTCGGCGTCACCGGGATTTTCCCGATTTATTTCATGCATAACCCGAATGGACATGGGCGCCAACTTACTAGAGCCCACCCCGTTGGGCGGACACGCGCGGGGCGCCTCACCACGTGGACGGCCGGGCGCCGCCGACTCCGCTGGGGCACGATGCGGCCGCGGTGGCTTCCCCCTGGCCCGCGGCTCCTCGCCACCGTTCCGGCGCTGTGGCAGGCTGGCCGGATGGGGCGCGTGACACTACGACGGCGGGTGACGACCATCGACACGGATGCGGGCAGTTCCACGCCCCGTCCCGACAACCTCAGTGTTGAGGAGCCGCTGGAGATCCGGATCAACGGCGAGGCCCTCACGGTGACCATGCGGACGCCGGGACACGACATCGAGCTGGTGCACGGTTTCCTGTTCTCCGAGGGCCTCATCCGCTCCGCCGACGACATCTCGCTGGCCCGCTACTGCGCCGGCTCGGTGCTGCTCGACGACACCGGCGTCCCGCAGAACACCTACAACGTCGTCGACGTGACGCTCGCTCCCGGCGTCCAACCGCCCTCGGAGACGGCGCGGCGGGCGTTCGTCACATCGTCGGCCTGCGGGGTGTGCGGCACCGCCAGCATCGAGCAGTTGCGCGGGCGCACACAGTTCGACGTGCGCGAGGACCCCACGGTGGTGGATGCCACGACGATCACCCGACTGCCGGACGCCCTCAGGCAACAGCAGCGCGCGTTCGACCGCACCGGCGGGGTGCACGCCGCCGGCCTGTTCACCGTCGCCGGGGAGCCGCTCGTCGTGCGCGAGGACGTCGGGCGGCACAACGCCGTCGACAAGGTCGTCGGCTGGGCGATGATGAACCGCCGCCTGCCGCTGCGGGGCTGCGTGCTCATGGTGTCCGGGCGCGCGTCGTTCGAACTCGTGCAGAAGTCGGTGATGGCCGGCATCCCCTGCCTCGCCGCCGTGTCGGCGCCCTCGTCGCTCGCCGTGGAGTGCGCCGAGGACGCCGGATCGACCCTTATCGGCTTCGTGCGGGGCACCCGCCTCAACGTCTACACCGGCGACCACCGGGTGCGCGGCTGAGCGCACCCGGCGTCCGGGTCAGGCCTCGGGCTCGAACAGCGCCGCGAGCCGGTCGATCGACGCGAGCAGCTTGTCGCTCGTCGTCGCGCGAGCGCGGGCCACGCGCTTCTCGTCGGTGAGCTGCGACCAGTCGTAGCTGTGGGTCACCAGGGTGTGCAGGTCGTCGACCGGGTCGAGCTGCCAGCGCCAGACCTGGCCGATCGGCCGCCCGCCCTGCTCGGCCGGCTTCCAGGCGATGCGGCGGCCCTCGTCGAACTCGACGATGTGGTTCTCGCGCACCGCGCCGTTGGCGTTGTGCATGACGAACACGTCGCCCACCGCGTGCACGCGCTGGCCGGGGTCGGCGTGGCCCAGGTTGGCGTTGCCGTCCCATCGCGGCTGCTCGGCCGGATCGGCGATGAGCTCGAAGATGTCGGAGGCGGACGCGGCGATGGTGCGGCTCGCGCTGACGTTGCGGGGAGTGCTGCTCTCGAAGTCGCGGTCTTCGAGGTTTGCCTCATCGTAGGGACGGACGTCGGGGGAACGGTCATCGGTCATGCTGCCATCCAAGCACGCGGACGGAAGGCCCGACAGCCTCCGCATCCAGCCGGGCGGGGGCCGCCCGGACGCCGCCTGGGGACCCCGCCCTGGCCCCCGGCCCGCCATCCCTGCGAAACGTCCACCACCTGCCACACCCCCGCCTCCAGGGGGCGGGTCTGGCAGCTGGAGTCAATTTCGCAGAACCCGGGGAACTCGAACCCGACCCCGAACCACGCGCCCCCGCCTTCCCGGCCCGGACGCCGCGGTCCACGTGGACCCGGTCGACCCGGACCTCGGTAGCGCCCCGGCCCGGCGTCCCTGCGAAACCTCCACCACCTGCCACACACCCGCCTCACGGAGCCGGGTCTGGCAGCTGGAGTCAATTTCGCAGAACCCGGGGGACACGAACCCCGACCCCGACCCCGACCCCGAACCACGCGCCCCCGCCCTCCCGGCCCGGACGCCGCGGTCCACTGGACCCGGTCGACCCGGACCTCGGTAGCGCCCCCCGGCCCGCCGTCTCTGCGAAACGTCCACCACCTGCCACACCCCCGCCTCCAGGGGCCGGGTCTGGCAGCTGGAGTCAATTTCGCAGAATGGTCGGCGGCACCAGCCTCGCGGGCGCCTCCCTCACCCCTGCTCCACCCCCTTGTCGAGTGTGGTTACAGTCGAGCGTGCGCAGGATCTGGGAGGTCGTGGTGCCCCGGTGGGCGGAACGCAACCTCCGCGTGCTGCTCCTCGCCCGGATCGCGATGAGCGTGGGTCGGGCCGTCGCCGCGGTGGTCACCGCCCTCTATCTCGCCGCGGTCGGCTTCAGCGCCGTCAAGATCGGCGTCCTGTTCGTCTGCGTCACCATGGTGTCGGCCCTCATGAGTTCGGCCATCGGCCTGCTCGCCGATCGCGTCGGACGCCGCCCGTTCCTGGTCGCCGTCCCGCTGCTCGCCGCCGCCGCCGGGGTCGCCTACGCGGTGAGCCGGGACACCGTCGTGCTGTTCGTCGCGGCGTCCCTCGGGTCGTTCGGGCGCGGCGCGGGCGCCGGGGCCGGCAACGTGGGGCCGTACCAGCCGGCGGAGTCGGCTCTCGTGGCCGAGACGGTGCGGCCCGAGAACCGGGCGGCCGCCTTCGCCCGGCTCTCGTTCGTGTCCAGCATCGGCGCGCTGCTCGGCGGACTGGCCGCCGCCGTCGTGCGCACCCGCCCCGGGATGACCGCCGCCGAGGCGACCGTGGCCTACCGGCCGGCGTTCCTCATCGCCGCGGGACTGGCAGTGCTGTCGGGGGTGCTCGCCCTGTGGATCCGGGAGCCGGCGCACGAGCGCTCGGCCGGGCGCCAGCGTTTGCCCCGGTGGCCGAGGCGGTCGTGGCCGGCCCTGTGGCGCTTCTGGGTGACCAACTCCATCAACGGCGCCGGCATCGGGATGTTCGGCCCGTTCGTCAGCTACTGGTTCTTCCGCCGCTACGGCGCGTCCCCCGCCACCATCGGGATGCTGTTCGCGCTCATCAACGTCGGGACGCTGCTGCCGACGCTGGCGGCGTCCCGGATCGCTCGACGGCTCGGGACGGTGCGGGCGATCGTGGCGGTGCGGGTCATCGGCGGGGCGCTGCTCGTCCCGATGGTGCTGGCGCCCTCGTTCTGGCTCGCGGGGGCCCTCTACTTCGTGCGGATGATGGTGCAGCGCGTCGGACTGCCCCTGCGCCAGTCGTTCACCCAGGACATGGCCGACCCGCGCGAACGGGCCAGCGTCGCAGCCCTCTCGAACCTCCCCGCTCAGGCGACCATGGCCGGCGGCCAGGCGGCGGCGGGCTGGCTGTTCGACCAGGTCGACCTCGCGGCACCGTTCGTCCTCGCCGCCGTCTTCCAGATCGCCAACGCGGTCGCGTACTGGGCGCTGTTCTCCCGCCGGCCACCACGCCCGACCGGGCCCGATCCGGACGACCACCCCTCCGGGCGCGCCGACGACACGGCGGCGGGTACGACACTCAGGTCGGCTTCAGGTCTCCCCTAGCTCCGGATGCTAACTTCGCAAACTGGACGCGCCGCCCGGGGTGTCCGCGAGGAGTTCCGCTGATGGCGACCATGCAGTCCACCCGACCGTCCCAACAGGCTCCGCAGCGCCCCGCGCCCCGCCCTCGCCGGCGACGTTCTCGGCTGTGGGTCCGACTGTGGCACAAGCGCTGGTTCAAGGGGCTGGTGCTCGCGGTCGCCGCGTTCGCGATCTGGCTGATCTTCTCGGTGGGCTCCTACCTCACCGCGCCCGGTGGCGACAGCGTCGCCGCCCGCCTCGCCGAGTGGGGCCGCGACCACGGCCTGGCCCCGGTCATCGTGGCCCTCGAGCGACTGCAGTACGACGCCCACCCGCCGAAGGTCGGGGGGACGCCGCCACCCATCGCCGCGCCGAAGGTCGCCGGCGTCCACGGACCCTCGACGACCACGCACTCCGCCACGACCCACGCGCCGATCCAGATCGCCATGCGGCCGCGGATGAAGAGCATCGTTCAGCCGGCGCTGCCCCACGAGGGCGAGTGGAGCACGCTGGTGACGGTGAAGGGCCAGCCGGCGGTGCAGGCGGCCTACATGCGTCCCGACTCGACCCACACGTCCTACCTCGCGGGCGTGGCCTGGATGAGCCACTCGCTGCTGAAGTTCAACCTGCACCCGGGCACCGACCAGCCCGGCGGCAAGTGGTCCGTGCCGACCTGGATCCCGCCGGGCCAGCGCAAGGGCCTCGTCGCCACCTGGAACGGCGCGTTCAAGCTCGCCGACGCCCGGGGCGGCTTCTACCTGGACGGCCGGACGGCCGGCAAGCTGGTCGACGGGGCGGCGTCCGAGGTGTTCTACAAGGACGGGTCGATGAACATCGGCACCTGGAACCACGAGGTCAAGATGACCTCGACGGTGGTCGGCGTGCGACAGAACCTCGGGCTGCTCATCGACAACGGCAAGATCGCCGCCAACATCGACAGCAACACCGAGTTCAACTGGGGCGCGACCCTCGGCGGCAAGTACTACATCTTCCGCTCGGGTGTCGGGATCACCAAGCAGGGCGACCTCGTCTACGTCTCGGGTGACGCACTGTCGGCCGGGTCGCTGGCCCTCCTCCTGCAGCGCGCAGGTGCCGTACGGGCGATGGAACTCGACATCAACCCGGCCTGGGTCTCGTACATGAGCTACGACGCGAGCCACAGCCCGTCCAACCCGAAGCCCGTGCCCCTGCTCAACGACTACCAGCGCCCGGCGGACCGCTACTACACGCCCACCTCGCGCGACTTCGTCTCCGTCTACACGCGCTGATGGCCCGACCGCCCGCCGGCGTCCGCGCGGACGCCGCTACGCTGGCGGGCGTGCGTGAACAGGACTCGACTTCCTCCGACGGCGTCCGTGTCGCCCTCACCGGCTGGGGGCACACGTCGGCCTCGGTCTGCGACCTCGAACCGGTGAGCAGCGAGGCCGAGGTCTCCCGGCTCGTCCAGGGCGCCGGACGCCGCGGCGTCCTGGCCCGCGGCCTCGGCCGCAGCTACGGCGACGCCGCCCAGAACGGCGGCGGCAGGGTGCTCGACATGACCGGACGGCGCGGGGTCCTCGGCTTCGACCCGGCCACCGGTGTGGTCGACGTCGAGGCCGGGGTGAGCATCGACCAGCTGATCCGCGAGTTCCTCCCCCGGGGCTGGTTCGTGCCGGTCACCCCCGGAACCCGCCAGGTGACGGTGGGCGGCGCCATCGCCGCCGACGTCCACGGCAAGAACCACCACACGCACGGCAGCTTCGGCGCCCACGTCGAGGACCTCACCCTGGTGACCGCCGACGGGCAGCCCCGCCGGCTGACCCCGGCCGACGCCCTGTTCTGGGCGACGGTCGGCGGCATGGGGCTGACCGGCGTCATCGTGCGCGCCAGCGTCCGGATGACCCCTGTGGAGACGTCGACGGTGCTCGTCGAGACGTGGCGCTGCCCCGACCTCGACTCGGTCATGGCGGCGATGGCCGACGACGACAAGTACGACTACTCGGTCGCCTGGATCGACTCCCTCGCCAAGGGCGCCCACCTCGGCCGGTCGGTGCTCACCCGGGGCCGCTTCGCCACCCGCGCCGAACTCCCCGCGCGGCAGCGCACCGAGCCGCTGGCGTTCAACGCTCGCACCCTCGTCACCGCGCCTCCCGGCGTCCCCAGCGGCCTGCTCAACCAGTGGACCGTCGCCGCCTTCAACGAGGTCTGGTACCGCAAGGCGCCCCGCCACCGCGAGGACGAGCCGCAGTCGGTCAACACGTTCTTCCACCCCCTCGACGGCGTCGCCGACTGGAACCGCATCTACGGACGCCGCGGGCTGCTGCAGTACCAGGTGCTGGTGCCGCTGGAGGCGTCCGACACGATCCGCGAGATCGCCGAGGCGTTCAGCAGCCACGGCCTCGCCTCGTTCCTCTCGGTGCTCAAGAAGATGGGCCCCGGCAACCCCGGCATGCTGTCGTTCCCGCGCCCGGGCTGGACGCTGGCCATGGACGTGCCGGCCGGCGACCCCGAGGTCGGGCAGCTGCTCGACCGGCTCGACGAGTCGGTCGTCGCCGTCGGCGGCCGGTCGTACTTCGCCAAGGACGCCCGCATGCGCCCGGCGACCGCGCACGCGATGTACCCGCGGCTCGCCGAGTGGAACGACATCCGGCAGGACGTCGACCCCGACGGACTGTTCATCTCCGACCTGGCCAGGAGGCTGCAGCTGTGAAGGACGCCGTCCAGAACCCGCAACGCGTCGTGCTCGTCGGCGGCTCCTCGGCCATCGGCGTCGCCACCGTGCAGCGCTGGCTGCAGAACCGCCCGGGGCTGCAGGTGGTGCTCGCCGCCCGCCCGACGCCCCGGCGCGAGGCGGCGGCAGCCGAGCTGCGGTCCGCGGGGGCCGAGGTGGAGGAGGTCGACCTCGACCTCGCCGACCCGGACGCCGCCCGCGTGCAGCTCGATGCCGCCTTCGGCGGCGACACCGACATCGACGTCGTTCTCGTGACCGCCGGCGTCCTCGGCGACCAGGAGGCGTCGTGGCAGGACGTCGACGCCGCGCTGGCCCTCGGACAGGTCAACTACACCGGCGCCGTACTCGCCGGGGTGCTGGCCGCCCAGCGGCTGCGCAGCCAGGGACACGGGGCGCTCGTCCTGCTGTCCAGCGTGGCCGGTGAGCGGGTGCGGCGGTCCAACTTCGCCTACGGGGCCAGCAAGGCCGGCGCGGACGCCTTCTACCTCGGCCTCGCCGAAGCGGTGCGGGCCGACGGCGTCCAGGTGCTGGTGGTGCGGCCCGGCTTCGTCCGCTCGCCGATGACCGAGGGCCTCAAGGACGCCCCGCTGGCGCAGCGGCCCGAGGAGGTGGCCGAGACCATCCTCGGCGGGCTGGCGCGCGGGCAGCGGATCGTGTGGAGTCCCCCGGCGATGCGCTGGGTGATGTCCGGCCTGCGGCACCTGCCGCACGCCGTGTTCCGCCGGCTGCCCATCTGAGGCCGCGCCGGGCGGCGTCCGGGGCTCAGAGGTAGACGGCCCCGAGCAGCAGGGCCAGCCAGCAGGCCGCGAGCACGAGCAGCAGCCGGTCGGAGAGCACGATGTCTTCGGGCTCTCCGGCGTTGCCCTTGTCGATGATCAGGGCGTAACGCATGAGCACCAGCAGGAACGGCAGCACCGAGATCTCGCTCCACAGGCTTTCGCCGGTGGCGGCGCCCACCTCGAACGCCCACAGCGAGTAGGTGACGAGCAGCGCGGCCGCGGCCATCGTCCAGACAAAGCGCAGGTAGCTCACGGTGTAGTGGCGCAGCACCTGGCGACCGGTGGTGAGGCCGGCCTGCACGAGTTCCAGTTCGGCGTAGCGCTTGCCGGCGATGACGAACAGGGCGCCGAGCCCGGTGGTGAGCACGAACCAGGTGGACGCCCGGACGTCGGCGGCGACGCCGCCCGCCAGCGCCCTCAGGAGGAAGCCGATGACGACGAAGGCCAGGTCGAGGATCGCCTCGTGCTTGAGCCGGATGCTGTAGGCCATCGAGCTGACCAGGTAGATCGCCGTGAGCGTGACCAGCTGCCAGTTGCCGGCGGCGGCCACGGCGAGCGAGAGCAGCGCGACCACCGGCGCGGCCGTGCGGGCCACCCCGACTGGGAGCGCGCCGCTGGCCAGCGGACGCCGGCGCTTCCGGGGATGCGCCCGGTCGGCTTCGACGTCGAGCAGGTCGTTGACGAGGTAGACCGCCGACGAGGCGAGGACGAACGCGACGAACGCGACGAACACCCGCCACAGCACCTCCGGCCGGCCGATGACGCCCGCGGCGATGGGCGCGGCCACTACGAGCAGGTTCTTGACCCACTGCTTGGGGCGCATGGTGACGACGAGGGCGCGGGCGACGGACCACACTGACCCCGCCCGGGCGGCGTCCCGTGTCGAGACGGGGGCCGGGGCGGATGACGTGTCGCTGTGCGCGGGCGGGAACCTCACCGCGTCACCGTATCAACCGGACGTTGAACCAGGGTTGAGGCGGCCCGCGTCCGGAAGAGCGCGGAGGGGACTCCTGAGCGCCTCGACCCTCCCGTGGCGGCCGGTTAGGGGCCTCCCGAGAGGCCGTAGGCCGTGTAGCTGTCCTGGCCGGCCCTGAGGTAGACACTCATGGCGCACGGGACGCCGAGCTTCGCCCGCTCCGCCTGCGGTGTGACCGCCGCCAGCAACCGTCCGCCCACGACCGGTGGGGCGCTGCCGATGCCGACGAGCGGGTAGGGACGATCGCCGGGCAAGGCCGTGCGGAGCTCACGCGTCCGGACGTCCGCGAGCGTCAGGCCGGAGGCACCGGCGAGGTAGGTGCGCCCGCAGTAGGGGATGCGCGTCGGCGTCCGCCACCAGCTGCCGTACGCGGCGCGGTAGGCGAGACTGCTCCCGACGACCAGGACACCCAGGAGGCAGGTGACGACCAGGGCCGTGCGCCGCAGCATGGCTGAACGCTAGCCCGGCGTGGGCCCGCGCACGACCCATCGCACTCGTCGCGCGGCTCGCGCCGGCTGACCATCGCACGATCAGGACGCCAAGGCGAGGACCGCGATCACGAGGAACCAGGCCATGAAGCCGAGGTAGATGAGCCGTTCCGCGAGGCCGAACGCCCGCCGAATCGGGACGACGCGGCGACACAGCACGATCCCGACGGCCCCGATCGCCATCACGGTCCCGGCCGTCAGAGTCGCGGTGGAGGCGCCCGGTCCATCGGCGGGTCCCATCGCGCCTGCGGCGACGAAGGATGCTGCGGTCACGGCCGCGAAGGCGACCGTGGCGAGCAGGTTGTGCAGCCGTCCCCTTCTGGTCGGCTCCGCTGCGGGGTCGTCCATGGGGAAGGCCGGGATCACGGCCCGGGCAGCGGCGAACACCCACAGGAGCTCGGCGGCCGGAATGCCGCCGGGAAGGCCTCCCAGGATCAGCGCTGCGGCCGCCCCTGCCACGGCAGCGGAGAAGGCGGACATCGCGTAACCGGCACGGAATCGGGTGAGGGCGTACTGGCTCACCGGGTCGGCCATCGGCGAGAGTCCGGTCGGGAGCACATGGAGGGCCACCAGCGAACCGAACTGTCCCACCGTCGCGAGAAGGAGGACGATCCCGAGCACTGCGGTCACGGTGAGGAGACGACTCAGACGTTGAAGCGGAACTCGACGACGTCGCCGTCCTGCATGACGTAGTCCTTGCCCTCGAGCCGGACCTTGCCCGCGGCCCGGGCGGCCGCCATCGAGCCGGCGTCCATGAGGTCGTCGTAGCCGACGATCTCGGCCTTGATGAACCCCTTCTGGAAGTCGGTGTGGATGACGCCCGCGGCCTGGGGCGCGGTCCACCCCTGGTGGATGGTCCACGCGCGCGACTCCTTGGGGCCGGCGGTGAGGTAGGTCTGCAGGCCCAGCGTGTCGAAGCCGACCCGGGCGAGGACGTCGAGGCCCGGCTCGTCGATGCCCATGTCCGCCAGGAACTCCGCGGCGTCCTCGGGCTCCATCTCGGCGAGCTCGGACTCGATCTTGGCGTCGAGGAAGATTGCCTCCGCCGGGGCGACCAACTCGCGCATCCGGGTCTTGAGCGCCTCGTCGGCCAGTTCGTCGGAGTCCATGTTGAAGACGTACAGGAAAGGCTTGGCGGTGAGGAGGAACAGGTCGCGCAACGGTTCGGCGTCCAGGCCCGCGGCGAACACACCCTTGCCGGCCGACAGCGTCTCGTAGGCCTGCTTGTAGGCCTCGAAGCGGGGCACGGCGTCCTTGCGGATGCGCGACTCCTTCTCGACGCGCGGCAGCGCCTTCTCGAGGGTCTGCAGGTCGGCGAGGATCAGCTCGGTGTCGATGGTCTCGAGGTCGGACGCCGGGTTCACTCCCCCCTCGACGTGGGTGACGTCGGGGTCGCGGAACACCCGGGTGACCTGGCAGATCGCGTCGGCCTCGCGGATGTTGGCGAGGAACGCGTTGCCCATGCCCTCACCCGTGCTGGCTCCCTTGACGATGCCCGCGATGTCGACGAAGCTCACCGTCGCCGGGACGATCTGGGCGGAGTGGAAGAGCTCGGCCAGCTTCCCGAGCCGTGCGTCCGGCACGCCGACGACCCCGACGTTCGGCTCGATCGTGGCGAACGGGTAGTTGGCCGCGAGCACGTTGTTGCGGGTCAGGGCGTTGAACAGGGTGGACTTGCCGGCGTTGGGCAGGCCGACGATACCGATGGTGAGAGCCACGGGCGCCAACCCTACCGGCTCGACCCTGAGCCCCCGCATTCGGCGCGGGGCGGGCCGGGGCGGTCGGGCGCGAACGTTTCGACGTTCGCCACCGTAGTCGGTGGTCAACGTCGAACTGATCGGGGCGGAGGAGGTTATCCACAGGCCCCATGCGGCGCGCGCTCCGCTCTGTCACGGTTGGCGGGTGCAGCACCGTCACGCCGTTCCGCCCGTCCTCGTCGCCCTGGCCGCTCATCAGAGCGGGGTCGTCAGCCGGGAGCAGTGCGTCGACGCCGGGATGTCGAGGCGGGTGCTCGACCGCCTCCTCCGCGACCGACGGTGGACCGCTCTCGCTCGGGGCGTGTACCTCGTGCACGACCAGGCCGCCGGCTTCGAGGCGAGGTGCTGGGGCGGCGTGCTCGCCGGGGGCCCGCGGGCCGTCGTGGGGTTCGAGGCGGCCGCCCGCCTGCACGGGCTGGACGTGGCCGAACCGGACGTCGTCGACGTGTTCGTCCCCCACCCGCTCCGCACCCCTCTGGCCGGGCCGTGGAGGTTCATCGCCTCCGAGCGCCGCGGACGAGGCGAACCTCCGAGAACGCTCCTCGACGAGACGGTTCTCGACATCGCGAGCCGGATGGAGAACGAGGGAGACGTCCTCTCGCTGCTGGCCGACGTCGTCTCCGGACGCCGCACCACCCCGGCCCGTCTCCTGGCGGCCCTCGATGAGCGTCCCCGCGTCCGCCACCGCCGCCTCGTCCGGCAGGTTCTCGGAGATGTGCGGGACGGCGTCCACAGCGTCCTCGAGCGGGCGTACCGGCGTGACGTCGAGCTCGCCCACGGCCTTCCCGACGGACGCCGGCAGGTGCGGCTGGCGGGACGCTCCGACGTCCTCTACGAGGAGTTCGGCGTCGTCGTCGAGCTCGACGGCCGGCTCGGGCATGTCGGGGCGGGCGCGTTCCGAGACCTCGACCGGGACAACCGCAACATGCTGAGCAATCTGCTGACCCTCCGCTTCGGGCACCACGACGTCACCACCCGACCCTGCGACGCGGCCGACCAGGTGGGCCGAGCGCTCTCGGCGCGGGGTTGGGACGGTTCGCTGCACGCCTGCCGACGCTGTCGCCACGCCAGGGCGAGTTAGCGTTCGACGTTCGCCACCGTAGTCGGTGGTCAACGTCGAACTGATCGGGCGGGACGGGTCAGGCGCCGGCCCAGAAGGCGCCCAGCGCCCGGGTGAGGTACCAGGGGTCGTCGACGCCGCACAGCTCCCGCGCCGAGTGCATGCTCAGCAGCGGGATGCCGACGTCGACCGTGGTGACGCCGAGCCGGGTGGCCGACAACGGCCCGATGGTCGAGCCGCAGGGCACGGAGTTGTTCGAGACGAACGGCTGGCTCGGCACGTCCGCCGCCTCGCACGCCCGCAGCCACACCGCGGCGCCGGCGGCGTCCGTGGCGTAGCGCTGGTTGGCGTTGATCTTCAGCAGCGGGCCGGCGTTGACGATCGGCTCGTGGGCCGGGTCGTGCATGTGGGCGTAGTTGGGGTGGACGCTGTGGCCGGCGTCGGCCGAGACGAGCACCGAGCGGGCCAGCATGGCCGCGTACGCGTCGTCCCGGACGCCGAGCAGCCCGGCGATGCGCCGGAGCACGGTGGCGAGGAAGGGTCCCGAGGCGCCGCTGCGGGTCGACGAGCCGACCTCCTCGTGGTCGAAGCAGGCGAGCACTGCGATGTCGGACGCCGGTGCGGCGTCCAGCAGCGCCGTGAGCCCGGCGAACACCGACGACAGGTTGTCCATCCGGGGCGCGGCGAAGAGGTCCTCGGCGAGCCCGAACACCGCGGGCGACTCCGTCGGGAAGGCGACGACGTCGAAGTACGCCAGCTCGTCGCGCTCGATCCGCGCCTGGGCGCACAGTGCCGCCAGCACGTCGGCCGGCTGGGTCCCGACTCCGGTGACCGGGAGCAGGTTCTGCTGCTTGTCCAGGTGCAGGTTGTCGTTGACGCTGCGGTCGAGGTGCGGTGCGAGCTGGGGGATGCGCAGGATCGGCCGGGTGCGCACGAGGTGCTGCTCGCCGCTCATCGTCGCCAGCCGGCCCGCGAGGCCGAACTCCCGGTCGAGCCACGAGTTGAGCAGCGGGCCGCCGTAGACCTCCATGCCCACCTGCTGCCAGCCGTGCCGGGTGACGTCGGGGTGGGGCTTGAGCTTGAACCCGGGCGAATCCGTGTGCGCCCCGACCATGCGGAAGCCGGCCCGCTCGTCGACGACGTCGGGTACCGACCAGGCGATCACCGCGCCGTCACGGACGACGAAGCCGCGGGTGGCGGCGTCCGGCGCCCAGGGGCTGCGCTCGTCGAGCTCCGGGAACCCGGCGGAGACCAGCTGCTCGGCGACCGCCCGGGCCGCGTGGAAGGAGCTGGGTGCGCTGTCGATGAAGTCGGAGAAGGCACTGATGTGGGCCACGGCGTCGTCGTGAGGCATGGTGCCCATCCTGTCCCTCCTGATCGGACGCCTCAACGCGCCCCGCGGGGGTGAAGCCGGCGGGTGGGCGTGGCGGTCCCGAAACTGTCGGACGCCTCCGGCAGAGTGAACGGCATGGATGGCCTGTCGTTCCTGCTCCTGCTCACCGGCCTGCTGCTCGGTCTCGTCGTCGGCGCGCTCGCCGCGTGGCTGGTGCTACGGTCGCGGGTCGACGCGCGGGTGCACGCGGACGCCGCCACCCTCGCCGACCTGCGGGCCGACGCGTCCGCGGCACGCAGCGAGGCCGCGCAGTCGAGGGCGGCGCTCGCCGACGCCCGCAGCGAGGTGGAGCGCCGACGGGCCGAACTCGCCCAGGTCGACGCCGACCAGGCGCGGCACGCGGTCGCGGTGTCCGAGGCCAACGAGCGGGCGGCCCGAGCAGTGGGCGAGCGGGCGCAGGTGGAGGCGCGGCTCGCCGCCGCGGAAGCGGAGCGTGACTCCGCGATCGCCCGGGCGCGCGAACTCGCCGCCGACCGCGACAGCCTCGTCACCCAGTTCAAGGCGCTGTCGGCCGAGCAGCTGGCGGTGCAGGCCAAGCAGGCGGAGTTCACCGCCGAGAAGCGGCTGCAGGCCACCGAGGCGCTCATGGCCCCGGTGCGCGAGGGACTCGAGCGGATGAACGCCCGGCTCACGGAGGTCGAGAAGGAGCGCTCGGGCATCGCCGCCGAGCTGCGGGCGCAGGTGCAGTCGGTCATCGCCACCGGCGACAGCCTCCGCCGCGAGACGTCCGCCCTGGTCACCGCGCTCCGCAAGCCGCAGGTGCGCGGCGCCTGGGGCGAGACCCAACTGCGCCGGGTGGCCGAGATCACCGGCATGGTCGAGCGCTGCGACTTCGAGGTGCAGGTGAGCGCCGACACCGACGACGGACGCCGGCGTCCCGACATGCGTGTGCACCTCGCCGACGGCAAGGTCGTGTTCGTCGACTCGAAGGTTCCCCTGTCCGCGTTCATGGACGCGTTCGACACCGACGACGAGGAGCGGCGCGCCGCCCACCTCGAGACCTTCGCCCGGCACGTGCGCACCCACATCGAGCAGCTGTCCTCGAAGACCTACTGGCAGCTCGACCACGGTTCCCCCGAGTTCGTCGTGCTGTTCCTCCCGAGCGAGGCGTTCCTCCAGGCCGCGGTCGAGCACGCCGGCGACCTGCACGAGTACGCCGTGCGCCGCAACATCGTGCTGGCCACCCCGTCGATCCTCATCCCGCTGCTGCGGGCCGTCGGCCACGGATGGAAGCAGGCCGCGCTCGCCGAGTCGGCCGCCGAGGTGGCCGCCCTCGGCCGAGAGCTGCACGCCCGGCTCGGCACCCTGGGCAGCAACTTCGACAAGCTCGGACGCTCGCTCACCGGCGCGGTCAAGGCGTACAACTCCACCCTCGGGTCGCTCGAGGGACGGGTGCTCGTCACGGCCCGGAAGTTCGAAGACCTCGACGTCACCTCCGAGTCGCTCGGCCAACCGCAGCCGTCCGCGGAGTCGGTGCGCGTCATCACCGCCCCCGAACTCGTCGACAGCGCGGCCGAGCTCGACACCACGCTCGGCCGGCTCCCCCGGCACGAACGGCCCGCGCCCGCCGCGCCGGCGTCCGGGCCCGACCTGGGCGAGGGCGAGCGCGCCGAGCTCACCCGCGGCGAGCCCACCCTCGACGAGCTGGTCGCCGACGAGGCGACTGCGGCGCTGCTCGACCTCAAGCGCCAGGGCAGGGACAGCGCCTGACCCCACCGGCTCCTGCCTGATGAGACGCGGGCGGTGGTGCAGGCGCGGCTCCCCCTAGCGTGCCGGTATGACGTCATCGCGCGACACCGACGGCCTCGACCGTTACAGCCACGGTCATCAGCCGAGCGTCCTGGCCTCCCACGCGGCTCGCACCGCCGAGAACAGCTGCGCCTACTTCCTCGACCGCGTGCACGAGGGCCACCGGGTGCTCGACGTCGGGTGCGGTCCGGGCTCGGTGAGCCTCGACCTCGCGGAACGGGTCGGGCCCCAGGGGCTGGTCGTGGGCGTCGACTTCTCCGCCGATGCCATCGCCGCCGCTCGCGCGGCAGCAGCCGCCCGCGGCGACAGGGCCACCCGGTTCGTCGTCGGAGACCTCTTCGACCTCGATCTCGAGCCGGGGTCGTTCGACATCGTCCACGCCCACCAGGTGCTCCAGCACCTCGCCGATCCGGTGGCGGCGCTCACCGCTTTGGCCCGTTACTGCAAGCCCGGGGGCATCATCGCCGCCCGGGACGCCGACTACGGCGCCATGGCCTGGTATCCGGAGTTCGACGGGCTCGACCAGTGGCGGGACACCTACTGCGCGGGGGCCAGGAGCGCCGGTGCCGAGCCGTGCGCCGGGCGACGCCTGCGGGCGTGGTTCCACGCGGCCGGGCTCGACGTCGTGGTCGCCGGTTCCTC
This sequence comes from Propionibacteriaceae bacterium, assembly GCA_036261615.1. Classification (GTDB taxonomy): domain Bacteria; phylum Actinomycetota; class Actinomycetes; order Propionibacteriales; family Propionibacteriaceae; genus JAJYQH01. Next base: position 57,142 of record DATAKK010000039.1, read on the forward strand.
GACCTGGACCTATGCCACGACCGACGAGACGGCCTGGTGGGGCGATTCCCAGGCCGACCGGGTGCTCACCTCGAACTTCGCGGCCCGGGCGGCCGAGCAGGGGCTGCCAGCGGACCGGATCGCCGAGATCGCCGCCGACTGGCGCGCCTGGGGTCGGCACCCGGACGCCTGGTTCGTCGTGCCGCACGGCGAGGTGATCGCCGAGCGGGGCGACCGGTGACCCGGTCCGGCAGCCGCTACGACCGGGGCTCCGCCTCCGGGGTCAGACGGCCCGGGCGATCCGGTCGATCGCCTCGGTGAGGATCTCCGGAGAGGTGGCGAAGTTGAGCCGGGCGAACCCGCGCCCACCGCCCGGCCAGTAGTCCGGACCCGACGAGAGGGCCACCCCGGCCCGTTCCCTCAGCGCGACGGCGGGGTCGTCGCCCAGGCCCAGCGCCCGGAGGTCCAGCCAGGCGAGGTAGGTGGCGTCCGGCAGGTGGTAGCCCACCGCGGGCAACCGGTCGGCGAGCAGACGGCCGAGCAGCCGCCGGTTGTCGTCCAGGTCGGTGAGCAGGTCGGCCAGCCACTCGCGCCCCTCGCGCAGCGCCGCGGTGTGGGCGATGACGCCGAGATGGCTCGCGGCGTGGGTGAAGATCTCCGCGACCTGGGGGAAGGCGGTCGCCCGGTCGTCCCCCACGAGGTACAGCGCCGACTTCAGGCCGGCGAGGTTCCACCCCTTCGACGGCGAGTGGATCGCCACCGCCGTCGGGTCGACGGTGAGGTAGGGCACGAACTCCGCGGGCGCGTAGACCAGCGGAGCGTGGATCTCGTCGGCGATCACCCGGACGCCGTAGCGCCCGGCGAGGCGCGCGAGCTCCTCGAGCTCCGGCCGGCCGTGCACGGTGCCGGTGGGGTTCTGCGGGTTGCACAGCAGGTAGACCGCCCGCTCGCCGCCGTGGGTGGCGTCCGCGAACGCCGTCTCGAGCGCACCGGCGTCCAACCGGTACCCCTCGGACGCCGACCCGGCCATCGGCGCCTCGAGCACGCGCCGACCACTGCCCTCGATGGCGAGGTAGAAGCTGTTGTAGACGGGCGGGCTGACCACCACCGGGCCACCGTGGTCGGTGCCCAGCCGGATCGCCTCGACGACGCCGCTCATGACGTCGCCCACGACCTGGGCGCGCACCCCGTCGAGCGACCAGCCCCAGGCGTCCTTCGTCCAGGACCCGAAGGCGTCGATGTAGTCGGTGCCGAGGGTGTAGCCGGTGTCGCCCCGTCGCATCGCCCCGGCCACGGCATCGACCACCGGCCCGCACGGACGGGCGTCCATCTCGGCCACCCACAGGGGTAGCGCGTCGGGCCACAGCTTCCACTTCACGCTCGTGCGGTCGTGGCGCTGCTGGTCGAGGGTCACGTCGAGGACTCGTGGCATGGGTCCCACTCTGCCTCATCCCCCACCGACCACGCTCGTCGCCCTCCCGCCGCCGACTTGCCAGAATGGGCGGGTGACCGATGTTCTCGCGCAACTGTCCCGCCTCGTCGACGAGGCCGCCCGGCGGCTGGCGCCGGTGACCCGGATCACGCCCCTGGAGCCGAACCCCCGCCTCAGCGCCCTCGCAGGGGCGACCGTGCTGCTGAAGCGCGAGGACCTGCAGCCCGTGCGTTCGTACAAGCTGCGGGGCGCGTACAACCTCATCAGCGAACTGTCCGAGGGCGAGCGGGACGCCGGCGTCATCTGCGCGTCCGCGGGCAACCACGGCCAGGGGGTGGCCTGGGCGTGCGCCCACCTCGGCATCCGCGGCCAAATCTACGTCCCCTCGACGACTCCCCGGCAGAAGCGCGACCAGATGATCTCACTGGGCAAGGGGTGGGTGGAGCTGGTCGTGACCGGCGACACCTACGACATGGCCTCCGCCGCCGCGAAGGAGGCGGCCGCCCGCAGCCGCGCCACCCTGGTGCCGGCCTTCGACGACGTCCGCACCGCGGCCGGGCAGGGCACGGTCGCCGCGGAGATCGTCGAGCAGCTCGGGCACGCACCGGACGTCGTCGTCGTCCCGGTGGGCGGGGGCGGCATGCTCGCGGGCATGGGCGCGTGGCTGCGCACCCACCATCCGGACACCCGGATCGTCGGGGTCGAGCCCGCCGGCGCGGCGAGCATGATGGCCGCCCTCAGGGCCGGCCACCCGGTGACCCTCGAATCGATCGACACCTTCGTCGACGGCGCGGCGGTGGCCAGGGCCGGCGACGTCACCTACCCGCTGGTACGCGACATCGCGGCCGACATGGTGAGCGTCGGCGAAGGGCACATCTGCACCGAGATGCTGCAGCTGTACCAGACCGACGGGATCATCGCCGAGCCCGCGGGGGCCCTCGCCTCGTCAGCCCTCACCGGCAGCCACCCGCGGGTGCGGGTGGAGCCGGGCGAGACGGTCGTGTGCATCCTGTCCGGCGGCAACAACGACGTGTCGCGGTACGCCGAGATCGTCGAGCGGTCGCTCATCGACGAGGGCCGCAAGCACTACTTCCTCGTGAACTTCCCGCAGGAGCCGGGCGCGCTCCGCCGGTTCCTCGACGAGGTGCTGGGTCCCGACGACGACATCACGCTGTTCGAGTACGTCAAGCGCTCCAACCGGGAGATCGGCCCGGCGCTCGTCGGCATCGAGCTCGGCGACCCCCGCAGCTACCCCGACCTCGTCGCCCGCCTGGACGCCAGCCCGCTCACCGTCGAGCTCATCAGCCCCGACAGCCCGTTCTACCGGTTCCTCGTCTAGGCATGCCGACCCTCGTCCTCATCAACGGCGCCCCGGGGTCGGGGAAGTCGACGATCGCCTCCGCGGTCGCCGGGCGGCGTCCGCTCGCGCTCGCCCTCGACATCGACGTACTGAAGCACAACCTCGGGCAGTGGCGCGCCGATCAGCGCGCCTCGGGGCTGCAGGCCCGGCGGCTCGCGCTGGCGCTCATCCGCGAACACCTGGGCGACGGGCACGACGTCGTCGTCGGCCAGTACCTCGCCCGGCCCGAGTTCATCGAGGCCCTCGAGACCACCGCCCACCAGGTCGGAGCCCGCTTCGTCGAGGTCGTCCTCGTCCTGGACGCCGCCACGCTCGCGCGCCGCCTCGCGCACCGGGCCGCGACGCCCGACCGGCCGGAGCACGCCGTCAACAACGAGCTGGTGACCGCCGCGGACGCCGATGCGCTCGTGGACTCGCTCAGCGCGATCTTGCAGCAGCGCCAGGGCGCCGTGCGGGTCGACGCGTCGGGCTCGCCGGACCAGACCGTCGAGGCGGTGTGGCGGCTGCTGTCCGAGCCCTAGCCGCAGCGGCGTCCGGTCAGTGCCGGATCGCGTTCTTCGGCAGGTCGCGGCGCAGTTCGGGCGGCAGTGCGAAGGTGAGCGATTCCTCGGTGAGCCGCTCCTCCACCGCGGGCGGGAAGCCGTTGGCCTCGAGGTGGGCCAGCACGCCGTCGACGAGTTCCTCGGGCACCGAGGCGCCGGAGGTGACGCCCACCGAACGGACGCCGTCGAGCCACTCGGGGCGGATCTCGCCCGCGTTGTCGACCCGGTACGCCGCCTGCGCGCCGGCCTCGAGCGCGACCTCGACGAGTCGCACCGAGTTCGAGGAGTTGCGCGAGCCGACGACGATGACGAGGTCGCTGTGGGCGGCGATCTGCTTGACCGCCGACTGCCGGTTCTGGGTGGCGTAGCAGATGTCGTCGCTGGGCGGGTCGGCCAGCAGTGGGAACTTCTCGCGCAGCCGGCTGACCGTGGCGAGGGTCTCGTCGACGCTCAGCGTGGTCTGCGATAGCCACGCGACCGGCTGGTCGGTGGGCAGGTCGAGCGCGTCGACGTCGTCGGGCGACTGCACGAGGGTGATGTGCTCGGGGGCCTCGCCGGTGGTGCCCTCGACCTCCTCGTGCCCGGCATGTCCGATGAGCAGGATCCGGGTGTCCTCGCGGGCGAACCGCTTGGCCTCGTGGTGCACCTTGGTGACCAGCGGGCAGGTGGCGTCGATGGTCTTGAGTCCTCGGGCCCGGGCCTCCTCGTGCACGCTCGGCGCGACGCCGTGGGCGGAGAAGACGACGGTGGCCCCCTCTGGCACCTCCGAGAGTTCCTCGACGAAGACGGCGCCGCGCTGCTCGAGGGTCTCGACGACGTGCCGGTTGTGGACGATCTGCTTACGCACGTACACGGGCGGCCCGTAGGCGCTCAGCGCCTTCTCCACGGTGACGACCGCCCGGTCGACCCCCGCGCAGTAGCCCCGCGGGGCGGCGACGACGACACGCTTGTCAGCGGCCGGATCGGTGGTCTGGTCGGAATCCGTCATGGGGCCAAGTCTAGGTCGGGACGCCCCGACGGCCGCCCTCGCCCGCTCCCACCGGCTCACCGCCCGACCGAAACCGTCGGCGTCTCCCCCTATCGTGAGGGGCGTGGCGATGGAATCCTCCCCGGAGCAACCCCAACCCCTCGGCCGGGTCGTCCAGGCCGTCAAGGGGTGGGTCGAGCGCCTCGGGCCGATCTGGATCGAGGCCCAGGTGATCGAGATCCGCCGCCGCACCGACGCCAGCACCCAGTTCCTCACCCTGCGCGACCGCTACGCGGAGGTGTCCGCGACCGTCACCTGCTCTCGGGCGGTGCTCGACAGCGCCGGCCCGGTGACCGAGGGCGCCACCGTCACCGCCCTGGTGCGGCCCACGGTGTGGTCGGCCACCGGGCGGCTGAGCTTCGAGTGCACCGACCTGCGTCCCAGCGGTGAGGGACGCCTGCTCGCCCAGATCGAGCAGCGCAAGCGGCTGCTGCAGGCCGAGGGGCTGTTCGACCCGGCGCGCAAGAAGCGGCTGCCGTTCCTGCCCCGCGCGATCGGACTGGTCACCGGCAAGGGCAGCGCCGCCGAGCGCGACGTCGTCACCAACGTCACCGCCCGCTGGCCCGCCGCGACGTTCGTCACCCAGTACGCCCTGGTGCAGGGCCCCTCCGCCGCCGGCGAGGTGATGGCCGCCGTCGCCGCCCTCGACGCCGATCCGCGGGTCGACGTCATCATCATCGCCCGGGGCGGCGGCTCCCTCGAAGACCTCCTCCCCTTCTCCGACGAGGGGCTGGTCCGTGCCGTCGCCGCCTGCGGGACGCCGGTCGTCTCGGCGATCGGGCACGAACCCGACACGCCGATCCTCGACCTCGTCGCAGACGTGCGGGCGTCCACCCCGACCGACGCCGCCAAGCGGGTCGTGCCCGACGTCGGCGACGAGCTGCGCGCCGTCGCCCAGGCCCTCACCCGACTGCGCCGCGCGACCCGCACCCGGATCGAGCGTGAGCAGTCGTGGCTCGACCAGGTGCGCAGCCGACCGGTGCTGCGCGACCCCACCGGCAGCCTCGACGTGCAGGACGAGCGGCTCGCCGGCGTCCGTGCGCGCCTCGACCAGGCGATCGACCGGCGCCTCGAGCGGGAACAGACGGCGCTCACCCACGCGCTGCACCGGGTGCGGGCGATGTCGCCGAAGGCGACGCTCGACCGGGGCTACGCGATCCTCGTCGACGGCGCCGGCGACACTGTCACCTCGGTGCACGACGTCGACGAGGGCGACGACCTGCTGGCGCACCTCGCCGACGGACGGCTCGTCCTCGAGGTGCGCGGCGGCGAGTTCGACGACCACGACGACCACCACTTCGATGGGGAGGACTCATGAGCGACACGGCGAGCGGACAACCCGACCTGAGCTACGAACAGGCGCGCGACCAACTGGTCGAGGTGGTGCAGAAGCTGGAGTCCGGCGGCGTCCCGCTGTCGGAATCGATGGAGCTGTGGCAGCGGGGCGAGCGGCTCGCCACCATCTGCCAGCGCTGGCTCGACGGCGCACGCGCGACCATCGACGCGGCGCGTCAGGACGCCGCCGACTGAGGCCGCGACCCCGTCACCCCGGCCGTCGCCCACCGGCAGATCACGAGACGGCCCGGGCAGGTCAGGAGGCGACCCGCACCGCCTTGACCACGAGGTCGTCGCCCTCGTACCCGCCGGCCGTGCCGGTGGCCGGGCGCTCACGGCGCTCGTTGACCACCACCGTCCAGCCGTCGTCGTCGGCGAGGGCCTCCGCCACGAGGTCGGGCCCGGCCAGCTCCTCGGGGTCGCGCCCGTGGGCGATCGCGTGGTCGGCGAAGTCGGCGTGGTGCACGACGAGCAGGGTGCCGCCGGGAGCGACCAGCGAGATCAGCCGCTCCACCGGCGCGTGGTCGCGCACCAGCGGCACGTAGAACGCGCTCACGAGGTCGAACGACTCGAGCGGCAGGTCGTGCTCGACCAGCTGGCCCAACCACCAGGAGATCTCGACCCCCGCGTCGGCGGCCGCCCGCTGCGCGCGTTCCAGGGCCACCTTCGAGGGGTCGATCGCCGACACCTCCCAGCCGTGCCGGGCCAGCCAGACGGCGTCCGCCCCCTCGCCGCAGCCGACGTCGAGCGCCCGCCCCGGCGTCAGGGCCCCCACCTCACGGGTCAGGGCATGGTTCGGCTCGCCGCTCCAGATCCGGTCACTGCTCGCGTAGCGCTTGTCCCAGTCGGCCGGGCTGTGCCCGCCATGCTCGCTCATCGGGCCAGTGTGGCACGGGCGTGGAGGGCGCCGGCGGCGCGACCGTCTCAGTGAGCGGTGGTGAGGCTGGTGAGGAACGCCTCGAGCGCGCCGTAGGGCTCGGCTCCCCCGACGATCGTCGTGTCGCGGCTGGTGACGCGGACGAGGTAGCGGTTGCTGCCGGAGGAGTCGACGTAGCGCTGCCACGTCTGGCCGCCGACCCGGCTCGACCCGTCGGGGTCGGCGTTGCCGGTCATGTCAGCGACGAAAGTCGGCAGGTTGCCCGCCTGCTGGGCGACGGACAGGTAGACGCCGTCGGGCGCCTGGTAGCCGACGATCCAGGTGTCACCCTCGGCCGTCCCGTGGCCGAGCAGGTCGCCACCGCGCGGCGTCCAGGTCGCCTTGACCGGCACCCAGCCCGACGGCAGGCCGGTGGCCAGCAGCAGCGGGAAGGACGCCTGACGCTGGGCGGCCGACGCGGAGGCGGTGGGATCGATCGCCTGCACCTGCGGGCGGTCGGGAACCCGCTGGAAGAACCAGACGATGAGCACGATCGGCACCAGCAGGACCCCGAGCGAGATGACCATGTCACGGCCCCCCGCCCGCCGGGCCCGCCGGCGTCCGGCCCGGCGCTGCGCCTGCCCGACGGCCCGCTCCCGCGCGATCCGCTGGGCCTCGATGGTCGCCTGGGCGGACGCCGTGAGGTCGTCGGGGTGCGGCTGGGTCACCGGGCGATTCTGCCACGCGCGGCTGAGGATGCGAGCATGTGCCGGTGAGCGACGACGTCCCCGAGACCCTCGCGCGGAGCGACGTCGACGGCTTCGACATCGCGCTGCGGCGCCGGCGCACCGGCTCCGGCGATGTGGTGGAACTGGTTGTCAACGGCATGTTCGCGATGGACAGCCACGACACGACGAGCGAGATCGCGCTGGCCGACCTCGTGCCACCGGACGCCGCCGGCGTGCTGGTCGGCGGTCTCGGACTCGGCTACACCGCCGACCGGCTGGTGCACCGGCTGCCCGGCGCCCGCGTCGACGTGGTCGAGCTGTCGGCCGCCCTCGTGGGCTGGGCCCGGGAAGGTCTCACCGACGTGCTCGCCCGGGTCGCCGCGGCGTCCGGCGTGACCATCACCCGGGCCGACATCGCCGACGTGCTCGCCGGACGCCGCCAGCCCCCCGGCCCCTGGGACGCGATCCTCCTCGACGTCGACAACGGCCCGGACTTCCTCATCCACGAGCACAACGGGCTCCTCTACGGCGCCGACCTGCTGGCCCGGGCGTGCGACCGGCTCACGCCCGGCGGCCTGCTGGCCGTCTGGTCGGAGCGGGAGTCGGCCGACCTCGCCTCCCGGATGGCGGTGCTGGGCGCGGCGAGCGGCGTCCGGACGGTCGCCGTCGAGCGCGACGGGCACCGCGTCGACTACGCGATCCACTGGCTGCGCCGCTGACCGGCGCCGCACCCGTCAGAGGTCGTCGCCCAACAGCTCGGTGACCAGGGCCGCGATCGGCGAGCGCTCCGAGCGGGTGAGCGTCACGTGGGCGAACAGCGGGCTGCCCTTGAGCTTCTCGACGACCGCCGCGATGCCGTCGTGGCGTCCGACCCGGAGGTTGTCGCGCTGGGCGACGTCGTGGGTGAGCACGATCCGGGAGTTCTGCCCCATCCGGCTGAGCACGGTGAGCAGCACGTTGCGTTCCAGCGACTGGGCCTCGTCGACGATGACGAACGCGTCGTGCAGCGAGCGCCCGCGGATGTGGGTGAGCGGCAGCACCTCGAGCATGCCCCGCTCGACGATCTCGTCCATGACGTACTTGTTGGTGAGAGAGCCCAGGGTGTCGAAGACCGCCTGGCCCCAGGGCGACATCTTCTCGTTCTCGGTGCCGGGCAGGTAGCCGAGCTCCTGGCCGCCGACCGCGAACAGCGGCCGGAACACGATGACCTTCTGGTACAGCCGGCGTTCGAGCACCGCCTCGAGCCCGGCGCACAGCGCCAGGGCCGACTTCCCGGTGCCGGCGCGGCCGCCGAGCGAGACGATGCCCACCTCCTGGTCGAGCAGCAGGTCGAGGGCCACCCGCTGCTCCGCCGACCGGCCGTGGATGCCGAAGGCGTCGGCGTCGCTGCGCACCAGCCGGCAACGACCGTCCGGCAGCTTGCGGCACAGGGCGGTGCCGGAGGGACCGCGCAGTACGACGCCCGAGTTCACCGGCACGTCGTCGGCCTCGGGGACGACGAGGGCACCCTCGTCGTAGACGAGTTCGATGGTCCGCTGTCCCACGTCGAGGCCGACCATCCCGGTCCAGCCGCTGTCCACCGCCAGCTCCGCGCGGTACTCCTCGGCGGCGAGTCCGCACGCGGACGCCTTCACCCGCATCGGCAGGTCCTTGCTCACGAGCACGACGTCGCGACCCTCCGAGGCGAGGTTGATCGCCACCGCGAGGATCCGCGAGTCGTTGTCGCCGAGCCGGAAGCCGGCGGGCAGCCGGGAGGGGTCGGAATGGTTGAGCTCGACGTGCAGCACCCCGCCCGCGTCGTTGACCGGCACCGGCTCGTCGAGGCGTCCGAACCGGATGCGCAGGTCGTCGAGCAGCCGCAGGGCCGAGCGGGCGTAGTAGCCGAGCTCCGGGTGGTGCCGCTTGCCCTCGAGTTCGGTGATCACCACGATCGGCAGCACGATGTCGTGCTCGGCGAAGCGGACCATCGCCCGCGGGTCGCTGAGCAGCACCGACGTGTCGATGACATAGGTGCGGACCCCGGTCTGGGATCCCCCGGACCGGTCTGGCCGGTCGGGGTCGCTGGTCGCGGGGTGGGTATCGCTGGTCGCCGGGTAGGTGGGGACGCCGCCATGGTGCGAGTGGGTGTCGAGCACGAACACTCCTTCGGTCACGGGGCCGGCCGGAGTGTCCACCCGACCCCAGGGGGTCGGTCAGGTTGGCGGGGAAGGTGTGGACGGGATCCGACGGCGTGCCTCGCCTCGCCGGCTGCGCCGCATCACGTCGACCGTCATCGGTCACCGTCCATGCGGTCACGCTAACCCGCGCGGCCGCAGTGTCCGGCGAACACGCCCGCACGACGCGCCGCTGGATCGGCGGGGAACACTGGAGCCGTGACGCTGCGCGAGATCTACGACGACCACCTCTTCCCCCGCCTCGTCGACCTCACCCTGGCCGACCGGGTCGTCGGTTCCTGGCGCCGGACGGCCTGCGCCGGCCTGAGCGGTGACGTCGTCGAGTTCGGCTTCGGATCGGGGCGGAACCTGCCGCACTACCCCGACGCGGTCCGCAGCGTTGCCGCGGTGGAGCCCTCGGACACGGCATGGGACCAGGCGGGACGCCGGATCGACGAGTTCCGGGGGCGGGGCGGCAGCGTCCGCCGGGTGAGCCTGGACGCCGCCCGGCTGGACCTCCCCGACGCGAGCGCCGACGCCATCGTCTCCACGTGGACGCTGTGCTCCATCCCCGACCTGCGCTCCGCGCTCGGCGAGGCGCGCCGGGTGCTGCGCCCGGGCGGCCGCTTCCGCTACGTCGAGCACTCGCTGGCGCCCGACGCGTCGGTCGCCCAGTGGCAGCGCAGGCTGCAGCCGGCGTGGGGCCGGCTCGCCGGTGGCTGCCACCTCGACCGGGACATCCCGGCGCTGCTCATGGACGCCGGCTTCCGGCTGAGCGCCACCGAGGAGCGCTACATCAGCGGCGTCCCCGGGTCACAGGTGGTCGGCTGGTTCGTCACCGGCACCGCCACCCCCCGGGGCGACAGGCTCTCAGGAGCCGGCCAGGGGGAGCACGGCGCTGAAGGTGGCGCCACGGCCTCGGCCGGCTGAGGACGCCGTGAGCGTCCCTCCGTGCGCCTCGACGATCCGCCGGGAGATCGTCAGCCCGATGCCCGAGCCGGTGTCGGCCCCGACGCTGCGGCGTCCGGGCACCCGGTAGAAGCGCTCGAAGATCCGCTCGAGCTGGTCGGCGTCCAGGCCCTCGCCGGTGTCGGCGACGGTGATCCGCGCCCGCCCGGGCTCGGTGGTCAGGGAGAGCGCGACAGTCCCGCCCGAGGGGGTGGCGCGGAGCGCGTTCCCCACCAGGTTGGTGACCACCTGGGCGAGCCGGTCGGCGTCCGCGTGCACCGGGACCGGCCGGTCGGGCAGAGTCACGGTGAAGGCCACCCCCGCGTCGGCCGCCTGGGGCCGCAGCCGGTCGGCGCCGGCACGCAGCACCTCACGGCAGTCGACCCGGCTCGGCTCGAGCGCGAGCCGGTTCTCCTCGGCACGGGACAGCGTCGACAGGTCGTCGGAGAGCCGGCGCAGCCGCCGCACCTCGTCGCTCACCTGCCCCAGCTCGGCCTCGCCGGCGGGCAGGACGCCGTCGATCATGCCCTCGACGTAGCCGTCGATGACCGTCAGCGGGGTGCGCATCTCGTGGGCGACCTCGCCGAGCAGCCGCACCCGGCGGGCCTCGGTGTCGGCGAGGGACGCCCCGAGGCTGCGGACGTCGTCGGCGAGGTCGGCGAGCTCGGTGAGCGACTCCCGCGGCACCTCGGCGGCGTAGTCGCCCTGGGCGATCCTGCGGGTGGCGGTGCGCAGGGCCGTCACGGAGCGCGACACCAGCCACGCGGCCACCGCCCCGAACGCCACCGCCGCCGTGAAGCCGGCCAGCGTGCCCACGAGGAGGGAGTTGGTCACCGCGGTGCTCACCTGCGAGCGCAGTCCCGGACCGCCCAGCCCGCCGCCGCGCTGCATGGGCCCGCCCTGGCCGCCCTGCACGAGCGACTGGTCGAACAGCGCCGGGGCCAGCCAGCGGACGACGAGGAAGGTGGTGACGCCGACGATGAGCGCGACGATGACGTGCGAGGCGACGAGCCTGGTCGACAGGCGGCGCATCACGACACCGGCCGGGCGACGAACTTGTAACCGACGCCCCGCACGGTGGCGATGATGCGCGGCTCGTGCGCGTCGTCGCCCAGGGCGGCGCGCATGGTGCGGACGTGCACGTCGACGACCCGCTCGTCGCCGTAGAAGTCGTAGCCCCAGACCTTCTCCAGCAGTTGCGCCCGGGAGTAGACCCGGCCGGGTGCGCTGGCGAGGGCCCAGAGCAGGTCGAAGTCGAGGGCCGAGAGCTCGACCGGGCGGCCGAGGACGCTCACCTCGCGGCGTCCCCGGTCGACCGTGATCGCGTCGTAGCGCAGCACCTCGTCGTCGGGCTCCGCCCTGCCCGGCTCGGTGGGCGGACGCCGGCGCAGCACCGCCTGCACCCGGGCGACCAGTTCGCGCGGGCTGAACGGCTTGGTGACGTAGTCGTCGGCCCCGACGCCGAGGCCGACGAGCTTGTCGACCTCGTCGGTGCGGGCGGTGACGAGGATCACCGGGACGTCGCTCGTCGCGCGCAGGGAGCGCAGCACCTCGATGCCGCTCATGTCGGGCAGGCCGACGTCGAGCAGCACGATCTCGATGTCGGGGTGCCGCGCGAGCAGGTCGAGGGCCTGCCGCCCGCTCGCCGCCTCGACGACGTCGAAGCCGTCGGCGGCCAGGTAGGCGCGCTGCACCGTGCGGATCTGCGGCTCGTCGTCGACGATGAGGGAGCGGCGCACGGGAACCTCCTCGGGGCCGCGGTGCGTGAGCGTGGCACCAGCGTAGAACCGGGGGCCCCGGCCGGGACGGCCGACCCCCGGCAGGCCCCGACGTGCTCTCAGCGAGCGCCGGTAGGGTGTGCCCGTGCAGGCTGAGGGACCCGCCCCGCGCCGCGGGCTGGTGCTCGTCATCGAGGACGACGCCGCGATCCGCGACGTGCTGCGCCGCAACCTCCAGGCGGCCGGTTACGGCGTCCAGACCTGGGCCGAGGGAACGGGTGCGGTCGAGGCCATCGGGCGGCTGCGCCCGGTCGCGGTGATCCTCGACATCGGGCTGCCGGGCATCGACGGCATCGAGGTGTGCCGCCGGCTGCGGGCGGGGGGCGACTGGACGCCGGTGCTCTTCGTCACCGCCCGCGACGACGAGGTCGACCGGATCGTGGGGCTGGAACTGGGAGCCGACGATTACGTCACCAAGCCGTTCTCGCCCCGGGAGCTCGTCGCCCGGCTCGGCGGCATCCTCCGGCGCACGGGAGCGGCACCGGCCGTGCCTGCGTCCCGGCTCAGTCTGGGGCGGGTCGAGATCGACCCGGCGGAGCGTCGGACGTTCGCCGACCGGCGTCCGGTCGACCTCACGGCGACCGAGTTCGACCTGCTCGCCCACCTGGTGCGTCACCCGCGGCAGGTGTTCAGCCGCGAGCAGCTGCTGGCCACCGTGTGGGGATACTCCGGCGACGTCGAGACCCGCACCGTCGACGTGCACGTCGCCCAGATCCGGGCCAAGCTCGGGGCGGCGAGCCCCATCCGGACCGTGCGGGGAGTCGGCTACTCGGCCGATCCCGCCGAGTGAGGGGATGCCTCATGCGATCACTCGTCGCGCGGATCGCGTGGCTCGCTGCCGCCGCCGCCGTGATCACCGCGCTGCTGGCGGCCGGGCTGACGGTCGGCATCGTCCGGTCCGCGGCCAACTCGGAGGCGCAGCGCACCCTGTCGAAGCTCGCGGACGCCGCCCAGACCACCTCCGACCTGGGCCCGGACGCCCAGGCGGCGCAGCGCCGGGCCCTGGTCGTGCTGCGGGCGCTGCAGGTGCGCGGCGTCCTCGTCACGGCGAACGGGATCACCCCCCGGAACGATCCCCTGGCCGCCGTCGTCACCGACCGCGACGTGCAGGCCCTGCTGTCCGGCCGCTCGATCTCGGCCCAACGCCCCTACCAGGGCACCACGGTGCTGGTTCAGGGACGGCCCACCCGGGCCGGCGGCATCGTCCTGCTGCAACGCCGGGGCGACGCGGTCGGGGCGGTCACCCGGGCCCTGGGACGGTCGACCCTCGCCCTGCTCGCGGGCGTGCTCATCGCCGTCGGCCTCAGCCTGCTCGTGGCGTGGCGGATCGTCCGGCCGCTGCGACGCACAGCCCGGGCGGCGCACGCGCTGGCCGCCGGTGAGCGCGACGTGCGGCTCTCGCCCGAGGGTCCCGACGAGGTGGCCGAGATCGCGGCCGCCCTCACCGCCCTGTCGGGGTCGCTCGCGCGATCGGAGACCAGGCAGCAAGAGTTCCTGTTGTCGGTGTCCCACGACCTGCGGACGCCGCTCACGGCGATCAGCGGGTACGCGGAGTCGCTGGCGGAGGGCGTCGTGCCGCCCGAGGAGGCGGCCGAGGTGGGCGGGGTGATGCTCGAGGAGTCGCTGCGGCTGCGGCGGATGGTCGACGACCTGCTCGACCTCGCCCGGCTCGGCGCGCAGGACCTACGGCTCGACATCGTCGACACCGACGTGAGCGGGCTGGTGCAGAGCGCCGCCCGGGTGTGGTCCGACCGCTGCGCCGACGCCGGGGTGGGTTTCGCGTGGGCCGCGCCGGACGGCGTCCGGTTGCCCACGGACGCCAGCCGGCTGCGGCAGGTGCTCGACGGGCTGCTGGAGAACGCGCTGCGGGTGACCCCGGCCGGGCGGCCGATCGTGCTGGAGTTGCGGGCGGAGGGGCGCGGCGCCGCACTGGAGGTGCGCGACGGGGGGCCGGGGCTCACCGACGACGACCTCGCCGTGGCGTTCGAGCGGGGCGCCCTGTACGAGCGCTACCGCGGAGTCCGCAGGGTGGGGACGGGCCTGGGTCTGGCCATCGCCCACCGCCTGGTCACCCGGCTCGGGGGGACGATCGAAGCGGGCCACGCCGCCGAGGGCGGGGCCCGCTTCACCGTGCGCCTACCGGGCGCCTGAGGTCACTTGGTGACCACGCGCACCAGGCGGGCTGCCGGCGTCCCGGTGCCCACCCCGGTGACGAGCACCCGGTCTCCGACCGCGACCTGGCCGATGGACGAGTCGGCGACCGACCGCGGCGACAGGGTGACCTTGCGCACCTTCGTGCTGCTGTCCACCGTGAACGTCTGGGTGGTTCCGTCGGCCGCGTGGACGCTGATCGATCCGCCGGACACGGCGGCCACCTGGCCGCGGATCGCGTCGTGGGTGACGAAGCCGCCCTTCTTGGTGCGGGTCACCCAGGTGGCCTGCACGGTGTTCCGCAGCGCGGCACGCAGGGCCGGGTGGCGCTTGCCGTTGCTGGCCGATGCGGAGGCGCCGGGGGTTGCGGGAGCGGACGCGGATGCCGGAGCGGACGGGCTGCCCGAGGTGGGACCGGCTGCGTACGCGACCGCGGCCCCGCCCCCGAGCAGGGCGATGGTGGTCGCCCCGATGACGAGTGAACGCCTGACCATGACGTCGACCTTTCTGCTGGTGGTTCTGTTCCTCGAGCATCTCCCCGGCTCGTAAGCCCGCCGCTGGCGCCAGGTAAGCGTTGTGTAAAGGCCTCGCCGGGCCGGGGCGAGGCGAGGGCCGGAGGCCCCGGCGCCCGGGTGGGGGTCGGGTTCTGGCGGCGTACGTTCTCTGCTCACCCCGCACTGAACCGGGTCGCCCTCCAACCGACGTGGACACTGTCCCGTTCCGGGTCGACACCCACCCACAAGTGGACGCCGCCCACTTCCGGTTCCCGGCAGTGTCCCGTTCCGGGTCGTCCTCCACCCACAAGTGGACGCCGCCCGGTTCCGGGTCGTCCTCGATCCCCTCGCAGGGGCGCCACCCGCCGCCCGACTCGCGGCCGCCGGACGCCGTCCCCGCGCCGGCCGGCGTCCCTAGAATCGGGGACCATGGCCTCCCTGCCCGCCCGCCTGCGGCTCCCCACGTCTCCTCTCGCCGATCCCGCAGCGCAGGTGGTGGGCCCCGACTACCGGATCACGGTGCTCACCGAGCGCCTGGTGCGCTTCGAGTACTCCCCCACCGGCCGGTTCGAGGACCGCGCGTCCCAGGTGGTCGTCAACCGCGACTTCCCCACGCCCGACTTCTCGGTCACCCGGTCGGGGGACGCCGTCCAGATCATCACCTCCGCGTTCCAGCTCAACTACTCCGGCGGGATCCCGACGAGTTCGAGCCTCGAGGTGAAGGCCGGCGGCAACTACCACGGCGTGTGGCGTCCGGGCGAGCCCCCGCACTCGAAGTTCAGCGAGATCCTCGGCATCCCGATCAACCTCGGCGGCACCGCCCGCACCCTCGACTGCGTCGACGGGTCCACCCCGCTCGAGCCCGGCATCCTCAGCACGGTCGGACCGGTCGAGCTCGACGACTCGGTCTCCCTCGCCCTCACCGACGAGGGCTGGCTGGCCCCCCGCGAGCCGGGCTCGATGGACACCTACCTGTTCTGCTACGGCCACGACTACGCCGCGGCGATCCGCGACTTCTACCGGCTCACCGGCCCCCAGCCGCTGCTGCCCCGCTTCGCTCTCGGCAACTGGTGGAGCCGCTACCACCGCTACACGCAGGACGAGTACCAAGGGCTGATCGAGGAGTTCGAGCGCCGCGACCTGCCGTTCAGCGTCGCCGTCATCGACATGGACTGGCACCTCGTCGACATCGACCCGAAGTACGGGCACGGCTGGACCGGCTACACGTGGAACAGCGACCTGTTCCCCGACCACGTGGCGTTCATGGCGTGGCTGCACGAGCACGGGCTCAAGGTCTCGCTCAACGTGCACCCCGCCGACGGCATCCGCGCGTTCGAGAAGGCCTACCCCCAGGTCGCGCGGGCGATGGCAGTCGACCCGACGACCGAACTCCCGGTGAACTTCGACATCGCCAACCCGGCGTTCATCGCCGCCTACCTCGACCTGGTCCACCACCCGATGGAGGACGAGGGCGTCGACTTCTGGTGGCTCGACTGGCAGCAGGGGGCCAACTCGAAGGTCCCGGGGCTCGATCCGCTGTGGATGCTCAACCACATCCACTTCCTCGACAGCGCGCGCACCGGACGCCGCCCCCTCACCTTCTCCCGCTACGCCGGCCCCGGCTCCCACCGCTACCCCGTCGGCTTCTCCGGCGACACGATCATCAGCTGGGAGAGCCTCAACTTCCAGCCCTACTTCACCGCGACGGCGTCCAACATCGGCTACGGCTGGTGGAGCCACGACATCGGCGGCCACATGTTCGGCTACAAGGACGACGAACTGGCCACCCGGTGGGTGCAGCTGGGGGTGTTCTCCCCGATCAACCGACTGCACTCCACGCAGAACACGTTCAACGGCAAGGAGCCGTGGCGATTCAACGAGATCGCCGAGCGCGTGCAGAGCGAATACCTGCGCTTCCGCCACCGCCTCGTCCCGTACCTGTACACAATGAACGAGCGGGCCCACCGGCTCGGCGAGCCGCTGGTGCGTCCGATCTACTGGACGCCGGACGCCCCGGGCGAGTCGCTGCGGCACCCCAACGAGTTCTGGTTCGGCACGGAGATGATCGTCGCGGCGATCACCGCCCCCGCCGACACCCGGCTCAACGTGGCCACCACCCGGGCGTGGCTGCCGGAGGGCCTGTGGATCGACCTGTTCTCCGGCCTCGTCTACGACGGCGGCCGGACGGTGAGCCTGCACCGGCGCCTCGACGACTACCCCGTGCTCGTCCGCGCCGGCGGCATCGTCCCGCTCACCGGTGCGGCGGGCATGCGTGCCGACCGCAACCCCGAAAGCCTCGAGATCCTCGCGTTCGGCGGGGCCGACGGCGAGTTCGTCCTGTACGAGGACGACGACGCGGCCGAGCCCCGCTCGGCGCGCACCCGGATCACGCTCGACTGGGCGGGCGCCAGTCTGACCGTGCACCCGGTCGAGGGGGACGCCGACGTCGTCCCGGCCGCCCGCGAGATCGTCGTCACGCTCGCCGGGGTGGCGCCCGTGGGCGCCGACCACCCCTGCGCGTACGACGCGGCGCATGGCCGCCTCACCGTTCAGCTCGGCACCGTCGAGGCGTCCGCCGGTGCCGTCGTCCGCTTCGACGGGCCGCTCGCGCTGCACGACAACCAGGTCGCGACCCGCGTCTACGCCTGGCTCGACCGGGCCGAGATCGAGTTCAACACGAAGGAGGCGGTCTGGAGCCTCGTGTCGTCCGGGGCGTCCACGGCCCGCACCATCGCGCAGCTGCAGGAGCTCGGTCTCGAGCCGCTGCTGTTCGACGCGCTGGCGGAGATCATCCAGGCCCGCGCCTGAGGACGCCGGTCAGCGGAAGGTGGCCAGCGCGATCGCGATGTAGTGCAGCACCGCCGCCACCACGGTGGCGCTGTGGAAGATCTCGTGGAAGCCGAACCAGCGGGGCGAGGGGTTGGGCCGCTTGAGGCCGTAGACGAGCGCGCCGAGGGAGTACACGAGGCCGCCGGCGATGACGAGGATGACCACCGCCGGGCCGCCGGTGTGCCAGAAGTCGCCCATCCACCCGACGGCCGCCCAGCCCATGAGCACGTACAGCACGGTGTAGAGCCAGCGGGGTGCCCCGAGCCAGAAGACCCGGAACGCGATGCCCGCCAGCGCGGCCGACCACACGAGGGTCAGCAGCAGCACCCGCGAGTGCCCGTGCAGCAGGTTCGCGGCGAGCGGGGTGTAGGTGCCGGCGATGAACAGGTAGATGTTCGCGTGGTCCCAGCGGCGGAAGACGTTGAGCACCCGCGCCGACCAGTTCCCACGGTGGTAGGTCGCCGAGGTGCCGAACAGCATGAGCGCGCACAGGAGGTAGACCGCCCCGGCGACGCGGGAGGTCAGCGTCGGCCCGAACACGACGAGGGCCAGGCCTGCGAACAGCACGATCGGGGTCATGCCGGTGTGCAGCCAGCCGCGCATCTTGGGCTTCACCGCGGTCGCGATCCGCTCCACCTGCTCGCGGCCCTCCTCGACGAGGGAGGGCCCGCCCGTCCCCTCGTCACCGGCCATCTCCGGCCCAGGGTCGCGGCGTCCGGGTGCTGAGGGGCTCGACATGTACCTACGGTAGCGTAGGTTCCCCGGCGTCCGGTTCCGGGGCGGGCGATGTCGACGATGGGGCGGGCGATCTCTGCCCGGGCGGGCGTTCTCGACGCGGTTTCGGCAGAGATCGCCCGCCCCTCGCACGCAAGCGTGCACCGTTCGGCGGAGGACCGGTGTCGCCCCGACTGCGGCCCCGTCCCCACCCACTACGCTGGGCGGCATGACCCGGCGCGAGCGGCTGCACGAGGCGATCGACCGTCTGCACCCCGCCGGCCTCCTCTACTCCACCTACGAGGCCCGGCTACTGTCCGAGCTCGACCGCACCCGGCTCCCCCACCACGTCGCCGTGATGGCCGACGGCAACCGGCGCTGGGCGCGGATGAACGCCCCGGGCCAGCCGCTGGTGGCCGGTTACCAGGCGGGCGCCGACAAACTCCGGGAGTTCGTCGACTGGTGCGACGAGGTCGGCATCCAGGTGGTCACGCTCTGGGTGCTGAGCACCGACAACTTCCGCCGCAGCAGCACCGACGAGCTGGGCCCGCTGCTCAAGGTGGTCGAGCACCTCGTCACCGACCTCGCCTCGCGCGGACGCTGGTGCGTGCAGGCGGTCGGCGACCTCGACCTGCTGCCGCCGGACATGGCGGCGTCCCTGCGCCGGGCGCACGAGGCCACGGCGTCCTGCACGGGCATGCACATCAACGTGGCCGTCGCCTACGGGGGCCGGCACGAGCTGCGGGACGCCGTCCGCAGCCTGTTGCGCCAGGAGGCCGACCGGGGCACCGACCTCGCCACCCTCGCGCAGACGCTGGAGATCGAGGACATCGCGGGCCACCTCTACACGAAGGGCCAGCCCGACCCCGACCTCATCATCCGCACGTCGGGGGAGCAGCGGATGTCGGGGTTCCTCATCTGGCAGAGCGTGCACAGCGAGTTCTACTTCTGCGAGGCCCTGTGGCCCGACTTCCGCAAGGTCGACTTCCTCCGGGCCCTGCGCAGCTTCTCCCAGCGCGAGCGCCGCTTCGGCGGCTGAGCCCCGTCAGTCGGTGCGGCCGAGGAACAGCGTCCGCTCGGCGAGGTCCTGGGCCCGGCGGTAGCGCCACGAGCGCCGCACGAGCGCCACCCCGACCACGATCCACACGACGACGACGATCCAGCCCAGCACCGATCCCGCACCGGCGAACACCGACGCCGCGGCGAGCAGCAGGGCGGCGACGCCCAGGGTCCAGCCCGGATAGCTCCACCGGGCTCCGACCGCGAGGAACGGTGCGTCGAGCAGCAGCCCGGGCCAGCTGTCCAGTTCGTGCACGGCGGCGACCCGGCAGGCCAGCCGGGCGAGCCGGAGGCGGTCGATCGACCGCAGCCACACGGCGATGTAGCCGAGCAGCACCGCCCCCACGAGCAGCAGCAGGATCCAGTGGAACACGCGGGGGGCGGGGGGCCACAGCAGCCAGCTCACCGGCACGAATCTCGGGAACGCCTGGCCGGCGAAGGACGCCGCGACCAGCCCGGCGGCGACGACGGTGGCGAGCGTCGCGACGATGATCGCGAGCCGCGCGCCCAGCTCCCACAGCGAGATCCGGCGTCCAACGACCATGTGGTTCACCGCGGTGTCGAGCTCCTCGGCGTCGCTGCGGGTGCCGCCGGCCACGTGCAGCCGGACGAGACGCTCGGCGAGTACGTCCTCGTCGTCGGAGCGCAGCAGCACGTCGAGGTCGGGGCTCAGGGCCCCCACGACGAGCCGGGCATCGGCCTCCAGCTCGGGAGGGATCGCGTCGCCGCGTTTCACCGGGGACCCGGCCGGGGGTCGTCCTGGTCGTCGTGGTAGCCGGGCTCACCGGGCCAGGGACGCCGGCTCCGGCGCAGGTGCCGGGACAGGCTGGTGAAGGCGACGGCCGCGAACACGACGATCGCGATGAACGCCACGAACGCCCATACCCCCGCCGTCAGGGCGAGCACGACCAGGGCTGGGACGAGGGACAGCATGCGCTGAGGCTATCCGACGCCGGCCCGCGGCGTCGAAGGCCGTTCCACCGGCGCCCCTTCACCGTGGACGCCGCTCAGAGCACGTAACCCTCGGACCGGTCGGGGAGCGGCTCCCCGCGCAGGCCCGCGAACAGGTCGTCCTCGGGGATCGCGGTCGGCACGGTGCTGCGCACCAGCTGGAAGTCCTCGGTGGGCCAGGCCATCCGCTGGATCCGGGTGGGCACCGCGAACCAGTGGCCGTCGGGGTCGATCTGGGTGGCGTGCGCCTTGAGGGCGGCGTCGCGCACCTCGAAGAAGTCGCCGCAGGGCACGAAGGTGGTGATCCGCTTCTCGAACTCCATGTCCTGCCAGGCGTCCAGCCGCTCGCGGTAGGGCGACTCGAGGCCGTGCTCGTGCATGGCGGCGTCCAGCGCCGCGAACCGCAGCCGGTGGAAGCCCATCTGGTAGTAGACCTTGGCGACCTCCCACGGTTCCCCGTGCTCGGGCAGCGCGGTGGGATCGGCGGCCAGTTCGATCGCCCGCATGGTGACCTTGTGGCACATGATGTGGTCGGGATGCGGGTAGCCGCCCTTTTCGTCGTAGGTGGTGACCACCTGCGGGCGGAAGTCGCGGATGATGGCGACGAGCGGGGCCGCCGCCTCGTCGAGGTCCATGAGCGCAAAGCAGCCCTCGGGCAGCGGCGGCAGCGGATCGCCCTCGGGCAGCCCGGAGTCGACCCACCCGAGCCAGCGCTGCTCGATGCCGAGGACCCTCCGGGCCTCGTCCATCTCGGCCCGGCGGATCTCGCCGATCCGCTCCCACACCTCGGGGCGGTCCATCTTCGGGTTCAGCACGTCGCCCCGCTCGCCACCGGTGCAGGTGGCCACCATCACGCGCACTCCTTCGGCGACGTACTTGGCGGTCGTCGCCGCCCCCTTGCTCGACTCGTCGTCGGGGTGGGCGTGCACATTCAGCAGACGCAGGCCAGAGGCGGGCGTCGGTGTCTCACGGGCGCTGGACATGCGCACCATTGTCACCTACGCAACCCCCGGCCCCCAACGCGACGAGCGCAGACACCGGCGAAGAGGGTGGGAGCCCGTGCGCCACAATGGGGAGGTGCCCCAGCCCGACGCTCCCGCGAGGCCCCTCCTGTCCCCCGACGACGCCGCGAGGCTGCGCCGGCGCTATCCCAAGTCGCGCCTGTCCGGCCCCTGGGGCATCGTCCTCGCCGTCGTCGTCGGCGGGGCCCTCATCGGCTGGACCCTGTGGGCCGGCCTGCAGTACGCGACGCCCGCCGTCGCAGCCCAGGTGAGGGGATTCCAGGCGACCTCAGACAACACGGCCACCGTGCAGGTCGACGTGCAGCGGGCCGACACCACCCGGGCCGCCGTCTGCACGCTCACGGTGGTCGGCACCAACGCGATCCCCGTCGGCGAGACCGACGTGCGGGTGGAGGCCGGGGGCGCGAAGATCACGACCGTCGCCCAGGGGGTCCGCACCACCGGCCGCGCGCTGTCGGCGAACGTCACCAACTGCCGCATCCCCTAGCCCGGGCCGCGCCCGCGGCGTCCGTGCCCGCCGGGCGCTTGGGGGCGGCACGCCAGGTTTGTTACATTCGGCGAATGTCTGAGAACAGTGACGCGATCTGGCTCACCCAGGATGCCTACGACAAGTTGGCGGAGGAGCTGCGGTCGCTCAAGGACGAGGGCCGCCCCGCCGTGTCGAACAAGATCGCGAGCGCCCGGTCCGAGGGCGACCTCAGCGAGAATGGCGGCTACCACGCGGCGCGGGAGGAGCAGGGCCAGATGGAGGCCCGCATCCGCCAGCTCGAGGAGATGCTGCGCCGCGCCAAGGTCGGCGAGGCGGCGCCCACGGGTGAGGTCGCTCCCGGCAGCCGGGTGACCATCGCCTACGACGGCGACCTCGACGACACCGACACCTTCATCCTCGGCTCCCGCGAAATGCTCGGCGTCGCCGACATCGACGTGCAGGTCTTCTCCCCCCAGTCGCCGCTCGGGGAGGCCGTCCTCGGCACCCGCGAGGGTGACGAGGTGAGCTACGTCGCCCCGAACGGCAGGACGATCGCCGTCACCATCGTCAAGGTCGAGGCGCACCGCTGAGGACCACCGCCTGACACACGCGGCGAGCGGGTGGCCGGACGCGCGTCCGTGCCACCCGCTCATTTCCGCTTCCCACCGCCTTCGGCGTACGACCTGACCCCCTCGGCGTACAACCTGTCCGCTTCGACCCGACAAGTCGTACGCCGCCAGTCGTTTCGTACGCCGACGGGGCGGACCGCCCGTGGAACCCCCACCCGCCTACTGCCGGCGGAGCAGCTCGGCCGCGCGCTCGGGATCGAGGGTGCCGGCCTCGACGCGGCGGAGGATCTCGCCGCGCGACCACTCCTCCTCCGGGAGCTCGTCGTCGTCCCCGGCCAGCCCGAGGGCGGCGAGCACGTCGGTGAGCCTGGCCCTGGCGGTCGGGTAGCTCACCCCGAGGTGCTTGGCCACCTCCCGCAGGTTGCCGCGGCTGGCGAGGAACACCCGCAGCACGTCGAGCTGCTGCTCCTCGAGCGAACAGAACTCGCACGTGCGGAAGTTGCCGCCGATCTCCGTACCGCAGGCGTGGCACCCCAGCCGGGTGACCGCGAGGGTCGATCCGCACACCGGGCACTCCGTGGGAGGCAGGTATCCCTCACCGGGAGAACCGGCCGTGTCGCTGTGTCTCATCACCATTGGTCGTGTCCCTTCAGGAAGTCGTTCCACGAGGGGTCGTCGGGACGCCCGGGCGCCTCGCCCTCGCCGCCGGGGCGCTGGCTGCGCACGGTGACGAAGCCCATGACGACGCCGATGTCGAGCCGTCCGTGACCCTCGCCCGCGACGTACTCGGCGATGTTCTGCTGCTCGCCCGGCCACACGACCCGACCCATCTGGGCATCGGCCCGCACCGTCACGTCGGCGGTGGGAGCGAGGTCGACCGTGAGCTGCCCCGACTCGACCCGGACGCGGGAGCGTCCGTGCGCCAGGGTGCCCCGGATGCTCGCACTGCCCGCCTGGATGAGGGCGTCCTCGATCGTCTCGACCCCCGACAGGTGGGCGCTGCCGCCGGTCAGCCGCACCTTCCCGAGCCGCGGCAGGGCGCTCGTGGCCAGGGTGCCGGCGGTGAGCTCGAGGTCGACCGGGATCGCGGGGTTCACCCGCAGCACGAGCTCGCGGCCGAAGCCCAGCTGGTTGAGCCCGAGGTTGCGCAGGTCGTCGACCGTGCGCGGCACCCTGAGCATGCTGAACGCGTCGAGGCCGGGGCCGAGCTCGCCGTCGCTGGAGACCTCGAGGACGGCGCCGTGGCGGCGCAGGGTGTGCGGTCCGTCGGCCACCAGGGTCGACACGCTCGGGTCGCCGATCACGCGCAGCCGGCGTCCGACCACACGGACGGTGATGGCCTCGACCCCGTTCGCGCCGGAGCGGGTGTCGTCGGCGCGGCGCTGGGGCTCGGAGGAGCCGACGGGCTCCTCCTGGGTCGTGGTGGGGGCGGTGTCGCCGCCCGGGGCGGTGGTGTCGTCGGCGGCCGAAGGGGCGTCGGGACGCTGGTCGGTGCGGGCCGCGTCGATGCGGCGTTCCGCCTCGGCCGCGTCGATCCGTCCCTCGGCAAGCTCGCGGAGGATCTCAGATAGGTCAGCCATAAAGAAAATGGTAGACCCATCTTTCCACTATGCAAGGTCTGGGTTGTCATTCTTTTCGTCAGGGGCCGGACCTGGGGGCGGAGGCGCCTCGATCGCGGCCGGTGGCGCTGGAGCCGCTGGGGCCGCCGCAGCCTGCCGGGACGCCGCCAGCGCGCGGGCGAAGGCGTTGGTGAAGGCCATGAGCGGCACGGTGAACAACGCTCCGATGAACCCGCCGACGATGACGCCGACGGCGATGCCGTACAGCACGGCGAGCGGGTGCAGCGAGACCGCGCGTCCCAGGAGGAACGGCTGCATCACGTGTCCCTCGATCTCCATCACGGCGACGAACACGGCCAGCATGATGATCGCGCGCACCGGCCCCAGGGTGACGAAGACGACCGCCGTCGCGACGGTGCCGGCGAACAGCGCGCCGACGAGCGGGACGAACGCCGTGAGGAAGGTGAGGGCGCCGATCGCGAGCCAGGTCGTCGAGCCGACGGCGAACGCCCCGATGAGGGCGCCGAGCCCGTCGACCGCGGCGACGATGACCGCCGCCCGCACGTAGGCAACGAGGGCGACCCAGCCATGCCCGGCGGCCTCGAGGATGCGGCGCCGGGAGCGGCGCGGGATGAGGATCGACGAGGCGCGGGCCAGCTTCGGGCCTTCGTAGAGGAAGTAGAACATCGCGAACAGGGCCAGGGCCATGCCGGCGAAGAAGTGGCTGAGCTGGGTGCCGAAGGCGGTCGCGTAACCAGCGATCTTGCCCTCCGAGTTGCGCAGCCAGTTGCTCAGCTGCGTGAGCCAGGTGTCGATCTGGCTGTTGGTGATGTGGAACG
This sequence comes from Propionibacteriaceae bacterium, assembly GCA_036261615.1. Taxonomy (GTDB): domain Bacteria; phylum Actinomycetota; class Actinomycetes; order Propionibacteriales; family Propionibacteriaceae; genus JAJYQH01. Next base: position 81,936 of record DATAKK010000039.1, read on the forward strand.
GCCCCTGCTTCAACCAGCCGATGAGCTGGTTGAACGAGGAGATGGCCGAGTTGCTGAGCTGCGTCCACTGGGCCGTGATCTGGACGCTGACGAGGAACAGGATGCCGAGGACGAGCAGGGCCAGGGCGAGCAGGCAGAGGCCGGCGGCGAGGCCGCGTCCCACCCCGGCCCGCACCAGGGAGTCCTTGAGCGGCCAGAAGGCCGCGGTGAGCAGCAGGGCGACGACCAGCGGGATCGTCACCTCGGACAAGCCGCCGAGGATCTGGCCGACGTAGTAGACGAGCGCCCCGAGGACGAGCAGCCGCCAGGCCCAGCCCGCGGCGACCCGCATGCCGTCGGGCACGGTGCCCGGCTGGTCCTCGACGTGCCCGGCGGCGTGGTCGACGACGACCACCGGAGCCAGGTCGTCGTCGCCCTCCCTGGCCAGGGCGGCGCGAGCGGCGGCGAGCGCCGCGAGGCGCTTCCTCAGCCCGAACAGGGACTCGCTCATCGTTGTCTCCTCGAGGGCACCGTCGCCAGGGCGGCGTCCCGGGTGGGCACGAAACCGCTCACCCACAGTAACGTTCCAGCGTGCCCATCCCCCTCAGGCGTCGCGCATCCGACGGCGATCCCCTCCCCCGGGACGTGTTCGTGCTGAGCGGCATCGCGTTCCTCGTGGCCGTGGGCTTCGGCGTCATCGTGCCGGTGCTGCCGGTGTTCGCCCGCTCCTTCGGCGTCACGGACTTCCTCGTCGGCGCCGTCGTGTCGGGCTTCGCCCTCATGCGGCTGGTGACCGCTCCGGCGTGCCCGGCGATCGGCCACCGGATCGGGGAGCGGACGACCCTCGGGCTCGGCATCCTCATCGTCGCCGGCTCGTCGGCGGCCGCGGGGCTGGCGCGCAGCTACCCGCAACTGCTGCTCATGCGCGGCCTGGGCGGCGTCGGGTCGGCCATGTTCACCGTGTCGGCGATGACCCTGCTCGTCCGCAGCGTCGAGACCGGACGCCGCGGCCGGGCGAGCGCGGTCTACCAGAGCGGCTTCCTCATCGGCGGCATGGCGGGACCCGCCGTCGGGGCGCTGCTGGCGTCCATCTCGCTCCGGGCGCCGTTCTTCTTCTACGCGGGCACCCTCACCGTGGCCGGCGTCGTCGGGCTGGTGCTGCTGTCCCCGCCCGCGGCGAGGGACGCCGGCGCGAGCCGGCCGCCCGGAATGCCACTGGCCGCCGCCCTGGCCGACGTGCGCTACCGCGCCGCGATCGCGACGATGTTCGCCCAGGGATGGCAGTCGCAGGGGGTCCGCTCGACGCTCATCCCGGTGCTCGTCGTCGAGACCCTGCACCGCTCCCCCACGTGGACCGCGATCGCCTTCGCCGCCTCGGCGATCGTCCAGACGGCGGCGATCGGGCCGGCCGGGCGAACCGTCGACGACCGCGGACGCCGGCGGGCGATGGTCGCCGCCGGGGTCATCACCGGGTTGGCGTCGCTGGCCACGCCGTTCGTCCCGACGATCTGGGTGCTCGCCGGCGTCCTGTGCGTCTACGGGGTGGGGTCCGCACTGCACAGCACCGCACCGACCGCCACCGTCGGCGACGTCGTCGGCCCGCTCGGTGGACAGCCGATCGCGATCTTCTCGATGATGGGCGACGTGGGAGCCATCCTGGGACCCCTGGCGGCGGGGGCGATCGCCGACCGCTTCGGCATGCCGGCGGCGTTCGCGCTCGGCACGGTGCTGCTGCTCGGCGCGGCCGCCTACTCGACCCGGATGCCCCGCGACGAGCGCCTGGCGGTGGTCGCGTGACCGGGCGGCCGCTGCGCGAGATCGTTGCCCCCGACTGGGCCGACGCGCTGGCCCCGGTCGAGGGGAACGTCCACGCGATGGGCGACTTCCTCCGCGCGGAACTGGCGGCCGGACGCTCGTACCTACCCGCCGGCGACCGGGTGCTGCGGGCGTTCACCCGTCCGCTGGCCGGCGTCCGGGTGCTCATCGTCGGCCAGGACCCCTACCCCACCCCCGGGCATCCGGTCGGGCTGTCGTTCTCGGTCGAGCGGGACGTCCGCCCGCTGCCGAAGAGCCTCGTCAACATCTACCGCGAACTCTCCGACGACCTCGGCATCGAGCCGGCGCCCCACGGCGACCTCACCGGCTGGTTCGAGCAGGGGGTGCTGCTGCTCAACCGGGTGCTCACGGTGCGGCCGGGCGCCGCCGGGTCGCACCGCGGCAAGGGGTGGGAGCAGGTGACCCAGTGCGCGATCGAGGCTCTCGTCGCGCGGGGCGGCCCGCTGGTCGCGATCCTCTGGGGACGCGACGCGCAGTCGCTCACGCCGATGCTCGGTGACGTGCCGCGGATCGCCTCGCCGCATCCGAGCCCGCTCTCCGCGCACGCGGGTTTCTTCGGGTCGCGCCCGTTCTCCCGGGCCAACGACCTGCTCGAGCGCCAGGGCGGCGTCCCCGTCGACTGGCGGCTGCCCGCCTGACCCCGTTCTCCCCGGGCCCTGCTCGGTTCCTGCGGCGTACGCTCCGTCCCCTCCGGTACGCCGCCCTCAGGTGGGGGGACGCCGGGACGCCGGGCCGAGCGCGTCCTCGAGGAACTCGGCCACCAGCCGGACGTAACCGGGCCGGTCGAGGAAGTACCCGCCGCAGTGGTCGGCGCCCGGGAAGACGATCCGCCGGCTCGAGGGTCCGACCCGCTCGTGCAGCTGGAGCGACTGGGACGGCGGGATGGTGCGGTCGGCGCCCCCGTGCAGGAACAGCACCGGCCGCGGGGCCAGCTGGTCGGCGACGTCGATCGGACGCACGTCGTGGAAGCGGTAGCCGTAGCGCAGCCGGGTGTGCCGGTCGACGAGCGGGACGAGGGGGAACGGCGGCAGCCGCATCCGGCGCGCGGCCGCCTCGACCACCTCGTGCATCTCGGCGAACGGGGAGTCGAGCACGAGGGCGGCGATCCGCGGGTCGGTGGCGGCGGTGAGCATCACCACCGCGGCGCCCATCGAGAAGCCGACCGCGGCGACGGCGGCGTCCGGACGCCGGGACGTGACGAAGTCGACCGCTGCCGCGAGGTCCTGCTGCTCGTAGTGGGCCAGCGACTGCGGGCCCGGGCCCGACTCGCCGTTGCCCCGGAAGTCGAACATGAGCACGCTGTTGCCCGCGCGCCACAGCCCCGAGCCGATGCCCAGCAGGTCTGACTTCGAGCCGTGGTGGCCGTGACAGATGACGACCACCCGCGAGCTGTCGGGCTGGTCGAGCCACCAGCCGGCGATCCGGGTGCCGTCGGCGGCGTGGAAGACGACGTCCTCACTGGGCACCCGCACTTCGTACGGGGTGAACCCGTACGGCGGCAGCCCCCGCTTCGGGCCGCTGATGGCCCGGGCCGCCACCTCGATGCCCCCACCGACCAGCCCGGCCAGCAGCGCCCCCACCGCGCCGGAGATCACATACGCGCGCCGAATCACACATCAACGCTAGCCCGGGAATGGGAAGCGCGGATCGGCCGTTGAGCGAGAGTAACCACTGAGGAGGTCCTGTGAACCTGTTCTCCCGCACGATCGACGGCGAGTTCCTGCCCGGCCGCGACGAGCCGGTGCTGCACATGCCGTTCTTCCACCGCATCTTCGGCGACCCGCTCGACCGCGAATTCCCCGGTGCCGAGGTGGCCTACCTCGCCGCCGGCTGCTTCTGGGGCGTGGAGAAGCTCTTCTGGCAGCAGCCCGGCGTCCTGTCGACGGCGTCCGGCTACATGGGCGGCAAGACCCCCAACCCCACGTACAAGGAGGTCTGCAGCGGCCGCACCGGACACGCCGAGACCGTGCGCGTCGTGTTCGACCCCACCAAGACGAGCTACGAGCAGCTGCTGCGGGTGTTCTTCGAGAACCACGACCCCACCCAGGGCAACCGGCAGGGCAACGACATCGGCACGCAGTACCGCTCCGCCGTCTACGCGACGTCGCCGCAGCAGCGGGAGATCGCGGAGCGGATGCGCGACCAGTTCCAGCGCGACCTCGCCTCCGCCGGCTACGGCGCGATCACGACCGATGTCGAGGACGCCGGAACCTGGTACTGGGCGGAGGACTACCACCAGCAGTACCTCGACGCGAACCCCAACGGCTACTGCCCGGTGCACGCCACCGGCGTGAGGTGCAGCGCGGTCTGACTCTTGCCCTACAGATCCTCCTGATCGGCAGGCGATCGGCCGAGTGAGTGCGACGGCTGCAGTGCCACCGACCAGTCGCCTGCAGATCGGGAGAGGACTTGAGCACCCAACAGCGAGTGGGCGGTCGTGGGTGCTCCCGGAGTGTCAAGGGACATTGGTTTCTGCCCGGAGGCGGTCATGAAACCTGCCCGGTGGCGGCCACGAGAATTGCCCGGTGGTGGCCATGGGATCTGCCCAGGGGTGGCCACCGACGGCCGGGCTCGGTTTACTGCAACGGGTTC
>DATAKK010000054.1:0-20770 GCA_036261615.1 Propionibacteriaceae bacterium
CCACCTCCTCCCTGAGCCGCGCGGCACGTCATCGTTGCACGCAGAGCAGGGCGTTGTCGCTCAATCCGGCGACATCCGGGCGCACGTCGCCCGTGCGGGTCAGACGTGGATGCCGCACTCGGTCTTGCCGTGACCCGACCACCGGCCGGAGCGCGGGTCGTCACCCGGCTCCACCCGACGCGTGCAGGGCGCGCACCCGATGCTCGGAAAGCCGTTGTCCCGCAGCGGATGACGCACCAGGGAGTGCTCGCTCTCGTAGCTCAGCAGCTGCTCGGTGGTCCACCGCACGAGCGGGTTGACCTTGAGCAGGTCGTGGGCGTCGTCCCAGGCGACGGCCGGGGCCTGCGATCGCGTCGGCGAGTCCTCACGACGAAGGCCGGTGACCCACGCGGCGTAGGGCTCGAGCGCTCGCGCCAGCGGATCGACCTTGCGCAAGAAGCAGCACAGCCCCGGATCGCGGTCGTGCAGAGCGGGTCCGTACTCGAGGTCCTGCTCCTCGACGCTCTGCCGGGGCCGGACGTCCAGCACGCGCACCGGCAGCTGCCGGGCCACGCTCGCCCGCGTGGCGAGCGTCTCGGCGAAGTGCAGCCCGGTGTCGAGGAACAGCACCTCGACGTCGGGCACGACCGTCGAGACCAGGTGCGGCAGCACGGCGTCCTGCATGCTCGAGGCCACGACGAGCCGGCCACCGACGTCCCCGACCGCGGCGGCGGCCCACGCCACGATCTCGTCGGCGGGCGCGTCGTCGAGCTCAGGTGCAGCGCGTTCGGCCACGGTGCGCAGCCGCTGACCGGCCGCTGCGGCGAGGCTCATACGAGCTCCTCCTCGTCGACGCGCACGGCCCACTGCGCGAACCGCTCCCCCGGATCGCGGCCGGCGACGTAGCGCCGCACCACCCGCTCGACGTACTCGGGCAGCTGATCGGCCGTGACCTTGTGGCCGCGCACCTTGCGACCGAAGCCGGCGTCGAGACCCAGCGCACCGCCGAGGTGCACCTGGAATCCGGGCGCCTGCGTGCCGTCGTCCGTCGTGACGATCTGGCCCTTCAGCCCGATGTCGGCGACCTGCACTCGGGCGCAGGAGTTGGGGCAGCCGTTGACGTTCAGCGTGATGGGCGCGTCGAGGTCGTCGCCGACGTCGGCGAGCCGGCGCTCCAGCTCCGCGACGGCCCGCGCCGCGGTCTGCTTCGTCTCGACGATGGCGAGCTTGCAGAACTCGATGCCGGTGCAGGCCAGCGTGTGCCGCCGGAACGGGCTCGGCCGGGCCTGCAGGCCGAGGGCCTCGAGACCAGACACGAGCGACGGCACCCGGCCCTCGTCGACGTCCAGCACGAGCACCTTCTGGTGCGGCGTGAGCCTCACGCGCCGCGACCCGTGGCGCTCCACCAGGTCGGCGAGCTCGCGCAGCAGCGTGCCCGAGACGCGCCCGGCGACGGGCGTCGCACCGACGAAGAAGCGCCCGTCCCGCTGGCGGTGCACACCGACGTGGTCACCGGGGTCGGCGGACGGCGGCGCCGCGGGCCCGTCGAGCAGGGGACGGCCGAGGTACTCCTCGACGACCGACCGGAAGCGCTCGACACCCCAGTCGGCGAGCAGGTACTTCAGCCGCGCCTTGGTGCGCAGCCGCCGGTACCCGTGGTCGCGGAACACCGACGTCACGGCCGCCCAGACGTCGGGCACGTCCTCGAGGGGCACCCACGCGCCCAGCCGCTCGGCGAGGCGCGGGTCGGTCGAGAGGCCGCCGCCGACCCACACGTCGAAGCCCGGGCCGTGCTGGGGGTGCACGACGCCGGTGAAGGCGATGTCGTTGATCTCGTGCACCACGTCGCTCACCGGCATGCCGGTGAGCGCGGTCTTGTACTTGCGGGGCAGGTTGCTGAAGTCGGGGTTGCCGACGTAGCGCCGCGTGATCTCCTCGATCGCCGGCGTGGGGTCGACGATCTCGTCGGCGTGGATGCCGGCCACCGGGCTGCCGAGCACCACGCGCGGGCAGTCACCGCAGGCCTCGGTGGTCTGCAGCCCCACGGCCTCGAGCCGGCGCCAGATGGCCGGGACGTCCTCGATGCGCACCCAGTGCAGCTGCACGTTCTGCCGGTCGGTGAGGTCGGCGGTGTCACGGCCGTGGGTGGTCGACACCTCGCCCACCACGCGCAGCTGGTCGGTGGTGAGCGCTCCGCCGTCCACGCGCACCCGCAGCATGAAGAAGCGGTCCTCGCGCTCATGGGGCTCCAGCGAGGCGGTGCGGCCGCCGTCGATGCCGGGGCGGCGCTGGGTGTAGAGGCCCCACCACCGGAACCGGCCGCGCAGGTCGTCACCCGGGATCGAGTCGAAACCGTTGCGGGAGTATATCTCTTCGATGCGCTGCCGGACGTTGAGCGGGTCCTCCTCGGCCTTGAGGCGCTCGTTGGCGTTGAGCGGGGTGCGGTCGCCGGCGGCCCACTGGCCGTGCTGCTGCCGGCGCGTGGCGGGCCGGCCGGGGCGGTCTGCTGCGGTGGAGGTCATGCGTGCCTCATCGGTGCTGGGCGTGCGGCACCGACGGCGGTGCTGCGCGCGACGACTGACGACGAGTGCGTCGTCGGGCCGGGGTCAGCAGCCGCGACAGGCCATGCTGCGGGTGCGCCCGAGGTCGACGTGGCGTCGACTCACGAGGAGGGGCTGCACCGGGGTCACGCGACGAGCCTGGCAGCGTCGTCCGGCGTCCGGAGCCCCGCTCTCAGCATGTGGGCAGCTCGGGTGCGGCCGCCGGCGCGCGGCCGCCGCACCCGTCCCCTCCTGGCTGCCGTCCTGGCACCAGGCTCAACGAGCGAGCCCCGCTCAGGTCACGCCCCGGCGTGGCCGGCGGGCGGGCGCGCGGGGCGGTCAGCGCGCGGGGCGGTCCTCCTCGCGCAGGCGCGGCTCGGTGCGTCGCTCGGGGTGGATGCCGTGCTTGTCGGCGTAGAACTCACGCAGGCGGTCCATGTCGGCCACGACGTCGCCGGTGGGCACGAACGACGGCCCGAACCCGAGCGTGCGCGTCGGCCGGTCGACGAAGCCCAGCACGATCGGCATCCGCGAGGCGCGGGCGATGCGGTAGAAGCCGGACTTCCAGTACTCGGCCTTCTTGCGCGTCCCCTCGGCCGCCACGACGAGCAGGAAGGGCTCACCGCTGCGCGCCTGCGTCATCAGCATGCGGATCAGCCCCGCCGGGTGCTGCCGGTCGACCGGGATGCCGCCGGTGGCCCGCAGCAGCGTGCCGAGCGGCCCCTTGAACGCCTCCTGCTTGATCAGCACGCGCGGCGACACGCCGCCGTGCCACATCACGAGGATCATCACGACCCAGTCCCAGTACGACGTGTGCGGCGCGCCCACGACGATGCCCATGTGCGGGGTCTCGCCGACCACGCGCCAGCGTGCCAGCCGCAGCAGCAACGACGCGATCCGGCGCCTCACGAGGGCGCTCCCGCCTGCACCATGGGGGAACCATAGGGCCAACGGCGACCACCCACCTCCACGTGGCGCTGCGGTTGCAGGGCGCTCGACCCGGCCACAGGATGCGGACATGCCCCGCCTGCGCACCGTGTCGCCGTCCCAGCCCGGCTACACGCGCCGCCGCAGCGGCAAGGGCTTCGTCTACCTCGACGGCTGCGAGCGCCTCACGGACCCCGAGGAGGTCGCGCGCATCAAGGCGCTGGTGATCCCCCCTGCGTGGAGGGACGTCTGGATCTGCAAGGCCGCCAACGGCCACATCCAGGCGGTGGGCACGGACGACGCCGGACGGCGGCAGTACCTGTACCACCCCGTGTGGCGGCAGAAGCGCGACCAGGCCAAGCACGACCGCGTGCTCGAGGTGGCGGCCCGGCTGCCGAGGGCGCGCCAGCGGGTCGCCCAGGACCTCGCGCTCGACGGCATGCCCCGCGAGCGAGCGCTGGCTGCGGCGTTCCGGCTGCTCGACCTGGGCTTCTTCCGCATCGGCGGTGAGACGTACGCGGAGCAGAACGGCAGCTACGGCCTGGCGACCATCACCCGCGAGCACGTGAGCATCGAGGGCGACCTCATCGTCTTCGACTACATCGCCAAGTCGGGCAAGGAGCGCTACGTCGCCGTGGGTGAGCCGGCGGTGTGCGAGGCGGTGCAGACCCTGCGACGCAGGCGTGGTGGCGGCGACGAGCTGCTCGCCTACCGCGTCGGCCGGCAGTGGGTCGACGTCACGAGCGACGACATCAACGCCTACGTGAAGCAGGTGGTGGGCGGCGAGGTGAGCGCCAAGGACTTCCGCACCTGGCACGGCACGGTGCTGGCCGCCGTCGCGCTGGCGGTGTCGGCGGGCGTGGCGTCGTCGCCCACCGCGCGCAAGCGGGCCATCGCCCGCGCCATGAAGGAGGTGTCGCAGTACCTCGGCAACACCCCCGCCGTGGCCCGCGCGTCGTACGTCGACCCGCGGGTGATCGACCTGTACGAGGACGGCGTGACGATCCAGGACGCCCTGCTCAAGCTCGGCGAGGGGGTCGACGTCGGGCAGCCCGCGACGCACGGCGCGGTCGAGCGCGCCGTCCTGCGCATGCTGCGCAACCCGACCCGCTCCTCCCGCCGCCGCTGACCTCTCCCGTTGTTTCGCGCGGGGGCACCCCACTCCAATCCCATTGGAGTGGGGTGCCCCCGCACCAACGCCGCGTTGGAGTGATCGTCCCCAGTGGGTGCGCTGGCGTGCATGATCACGGACGGCGAGGGTGGGCTGCCGTGCATGATCACGGACGGGGGGTGGCGGCTACTTGACCTCGCGGCGGGCGCTGCGCCACAGGCCGACCGCCAGGGGCAGCGCGATCCACACCGCCACGGACGTCGCGGTCTGGGCCCCCTTGCCGGCGAGGTCGAACGTCGAGAGCCGGCCGAAGGCGCCGAACACGTCGAACCACTCGCCCGCCGACTTCAGCACGTTCGCGCTGATGATGCCGAACAGCGTCGGCGCGACGAAGAACGCCGTCAGCGCTGCGCCGGTGACGGGGATCAGCGCCCCGAACCCCGCGCCCATCAGCACGTAGAGCAGCTGGGCCACGAGCTCACCGCCGACGACCTTCGCGTCGAGGCTCCAGGTCACCGCGTCACCCGTGATCAGCCCGGCGAGCCCCACCGCGAGCGCCGTCAGCGCCAGCACCGTGACGAACAGACCGAGCGAGAGCAGCAGCGCCGCCACCACCTTGGCCACCAGCACCCGCACCCGCCGCGGCGTCAGGGTGAACGTCGTGAGCGCCGTCCGCTGCGACCACTCGCTCGCCATCGCCAGGATGCCGAGCACCGGGACGAGCAGCACGACGGGCGTCATGGCGGAGTCGATGAACCGCATCATCGTGATGGGTGCGTCCGAGGCGTTCCACACGCGCCATCCCAGGGCCAGCAACGACAGCGCGGCGATCGCCCCGAGGATCCACCGCCCGGCCCGGTAGTCGACGGACTTGCGCAGCTCGACCTGCGTCAGGCGAGCGAACGATGGTGCGGCGATGCGCGTCGGCGGCAGCGCTCGCGCTCGGACGGGGGCTTCGGTCGTGGGGGTGGTGGTCATGTCGCGCTCCTGCAGTGGTTGTGGCGGAAGGGAGGTGGACGTCGGGCCGCTCACGCCGCGGCTCCGTCGGGCAGTGACGACCCCGCCGTCAGGCTGAAGAAGAGGTCCTCGAGCCCGGCGCCGTCCGCAGCGCGCAGCTCGAGCAGCACCTGACGCGCGGCCGCGGCGGCGCGGCCGACCTGCTCGGGCGTGCCGTCGACGACCAGGGCGCCGTCAGGCCCCGCCGTGGCGGTGAGTCCGGCCCCGTCCAGCGCCGACGCGAGCGCCGCCGGGTCGAGCCCTCGCACCCGCGTGCCGGATCCGGCGAGCAGCTCGCGCAGGTCGCCCTCGGCCACGATCCGCCCCCGCCCGATGACGACGAGCCGGTCGGCGGTGGCCTGCACCTCGCTGAGCAGGTGGCTCGACAGCAGCACCGTGCCGCCGCGCGCCGCGAAGTCCTGCAGCAGGCCGCGCATCCACCGGATCCCCTCGGGATCCAGGCCGTTCGCCGGCTCGTCGAGCACCAGCACCTCGGGGTCGCCGAGCAGGGCGACGGCGATGCCGAGCCGCTGCCGCATGCCCAGCGAGTACTGCCCGACGCGGCGCTTCTCGGCGCCCGCCAGCCCCACGCGCTCCAGCAACGCGTCGGCCTCGGCACCCGAGGTGCCGAGCAGCTGCCCGGCGACGCGCAGCGTCTCGCGGCCGGTGCGTCCGGCGTGCGCGGCGGCGGCGTCGAGCATGACGCCGACGACCCGGCCCGGGTTGGGCAGGTCGAGGTAGCGCACGCCGCCGATGGTGGCGGTGCCGGCGGTCGGCGGGGTGAGGCCGGTGAGCATGCGCAAGGTGGTGGACTTGCCCGCGCCGTTGGGGCCGAGGAAGCCGGTGATGGTGCCCGGACGGCACGTGAAGGAGACGGTGTCGACGGCCGTCGTGTGGCCGTAGCGCTTGGTGAGTTCGTGGACGCTGATCATGATCCACAGCCTGCCGTCGGCGAGCGGTGCGCCCCATCGGCCGCGCGTCTGGAGCCACCCCCGACGAAAGTCGGTGCCTCGGGCGCCGGGCCACCGACGTCCGGACGACGATCAGCGGTCCGTGACGCCCCTAGGCTTCGTCGGGTGGAGCTGCGCGTCGTGACGGCCGCCGGACGCCGCTGGCGGTCCGGCCGCGCCGTCGTCGAGCGCCGGGGCGCGCGTGCCCGCGACCTGATCATGATCGCCGTGTCGCTGCTCGGCCCGATCGCGTTCGCCGTCGGCATGCGGACGTCCTCGCACCTCTGGCAGGTGACGGTGCCGCTGGTCAGCGCCGTCGCGGCCGTGGCGCTGTGGTGGCGGCGGAGCCGGCCGGTGCTCGTGACGGTCATCGCGCTGGTGGCCGCGGTGGTCACGCACGTCCCCGTGGCCCTGACGTTCGCCCTGCTGACCCTCGCGATCCGCCGGCGTGACCGCGTGCTCGCGGTCCTCACCGCGCTGGCCATCGCGAACGAGTCGGTGCACGCCCTGGCATCGGGCAGCAACTGGTTCGCGGCCACCATCGGCTCGGCGCTGCCCTTTCTCGCGGTGGTGGCGTTCGGCGCGTACGTCGGTGCGCGGCGCGACCTGGTCGAGTCGCTGCGCCTGCGCGCCGAGACCGCCGAGGCCGAGCGCGAGCTGCGGGCCGGCCAGGCGCGTCTGGGTGAGCGCACCCGCATCGCCGGCGAGATGCACGACGTGCTGGCGCACAAGGTCTCCCTCATCGCCCTGCACGCGGGGGGCCTGGAGGTGAACCCGGACGCCGGCCCCGAGCAGGTCGAGCGCACGGCCGCGCTGGTGCGGACGACGGCCCGCGAGGCCCTGGAGGACCTGCGCCGGGTGCTGGGCGTGCTGCGCACCGACCTGTCGACGGACGGCTCCGACCTCGCGCCGCCGCCGCGGATCGCCGACATCGAGCGGCTCGTCGCGGCGTCGCGTGCGGCCGGCGTCAGCATCACGCTCACGTGCGACGTCGAGGGCACGCCACCCGCCGACGTCAGCCGCACCGCTCACCGCGTGGTGCAGGAGTCGCTGACCAACGTGCACAAGCACGCGAGGTCGGCGGCCACGGACGTGCGGGTGCGTGGGCGTGCCGGGGTCGGGCTCGACGTCGAGGTGGCGAACCGGGAGCCGGTGGCCGCCGCCAGCCTGCTGCCCGGTGCGGGACTCGGCCTCGTGGGACTCACCGAACGCGTCTCGCTCGTGGGCGGCCGACTGGACGCCGGACCGACGCCGGACGGCGGGTGGCGGGTCGCCGCGCACCTGCCCTGGCCCGATGCAGGGGAGGCCTCGTGACCCGGGTCCTGATCGTCGACGACGAGGCGCTGGTGCGCGCCGGGCTGCGCATGATCCTGTCGGCGGCTGACGACCTGGACGTGGTCGCCGAGGCCGAGGACGGCGCCGACGCCGTCGACGCCGTGCGCGCGCACCGGCCCGACGTCGTCCTCATGGACATCCGCATGCCCCGGCTCGACGGCCTGCGCGCGACGCACCAGGTGCTTGCGCTCGACCCGGCGCCGCGCGTGGTGGTGCTGACGACGTTCGACCTCGACGACTACGTGTTCCGGGCGCTGGAGGCCGGCGCGAGCGGCTTCCTGCTGAAGGACACACCACCGCGCGACCTCGTGCGCGCCGTCCAGGTCGTGGCCGCCGGCGACGCCATGCTGTCTCCCACCGTGACCCGCCGGCTCATCGGGCACTTCTCGGAGTCGGGGTCGTCGTCGCGGCAGCGCTCGGCGCTCGAGCGGCTCGGAGCGCTCACCGCCCGCGAGCGCGAGGTGCTCGTCGCCGTGGCGCGCGGGCTGTCGAACGCCGAGGTGGGGCGCGAGCTGTTCATGAGCGAGGCCACGGTGAAGGCGCACGTGTCGCGGCTGCTCACCAAGCTGCAGGCCACCAACCGGGTGCAGGTGGCGATCATCGCCCACGACGCGGGGCTCGCCTGAGCCGCCGGCGGGTCAGTCCCACCCGAGCTCGTGCAGTCGGGCGTCGTCGATCCCGAAGTGGTGGGCCACCTCGTGCACCACGGTGATGGCCACTTCGTCGACCACCTCGTCGCGGTCGTCGCACATCCGCAGGGTCGGGCCGCGGTAGATCATGATCCGGTCGGGCAGCACCGGTCCGCCGATCCAACCGCGTTCGGTGAGCGGGACGCCGACGTAGACGCCCAGCAGGTCGTCGGGCTCACCCGGGGGCGGCTCGTCGTCCACGAGCACCACGACGTTGCTCATGAGGTCGGTCAGCTCGGGCGGGATGACGTCGAGGGCGTCGGCGACGGCGTCGTCGAACTCGGCGTCGCTCATCTCCACCACGCGCCCAGTCTGCCCAACGGCGGCCCCTTGCCGCAGATACCCGCCCTGATCCGGTCGGGACGCCCCGATGAGCCCCCGGAACACCGGAACTGAGCGGGTATCTGCGGCGAGCGCCGGGCCGTTTTGGTGGTGGCGGTGGGTGTCCCCTATGCTGAACCGCGTCCTCGACGCTGGCACGTTCGGAGGCGTCACGGCGCCCCCATCGTCTAGCGGCCCAGGACACCGCCCTTTCAAGGCGGCAGCGCGGGTTCGAATCCCGTTGGGGGTACCACCTCCCGCTGCCGGTAGGATCGGGAGGAGCACGAAGAGGTTGCAGTTCCAGGCCCCGTAGCGCAGTTGGTTAGCGCGCCGCCCTGTCACGGCGGAGGCCGCGGGTTCGAGTCCCGTCGGGGTCGCCAGGTGTGCTCTGCGGAGTGCACGCCCGGCCAGGTAGCTCAGTTGGTACGAGCGTCCGACTGAAAATCGGTCGTTCAGAACGCTCTGACCAGCGAAGACGCGTCCGCTTCCCAGATTCCTTCCCAGGCTCTGGGGCGTCTCGACGGAGCCTGGAGTCGGGGCCGCCCCGGTCACGGCGGCGCCCTGTTGGGTTGCGGCGGGGTCTCACGACGAGCCCGCACCGCCGGTTGGTACCAACGCCGGCACGGTCCGCCGATAACTCCCGCATGCTGCATCCTGTCCCGACTCCGCCGCGCACCGGACGGGCCGCCGACCGCGGCCCGCGGACCACACCGAGCATCGCCCCGGGCCGTCGCCGGACGCCCGCCGCGCCGGTCGGACCGGTCCGGTCCGACGGCTCCGCCGCTACTTCGGCGGACCGTCCGACCAACCCGGTCTTCCCGGCAGGTAACCCCACCTACGGGGTGCCGCCGGAGATGCTGCATCGGGCCTGGACCATCCAGGACGTGATGGCCTTCACCGGCCTCGGGCGCACTGCCGCGTACCGGCTGATGCAGCAGCCGGCGGCGCCGGCCCGTCTCAACACCGGCGGCGCCCACCGTTGGAACGGCGCTCAGGTCCTGGCGTTCCTGCACCAGCCGCCCGACGACACGCGCGCCTCGGAGCCCACCCCCCAGGCCCCCGGAGACCAGGCCACCGACCACAGCGCTGACGGACGAGCCCTGCGGTCCTTGACCGTCGACATGGTCGCCCGCTCGACCGGGACCACGCCGGACGGGATCGCCACCTTCGTCGTCGAGCCGTCCGCCGTCGCCGGTGCCGCGCGCCGCGCCCGGGTGGCTGCCCTGCTCGCCCCGGCATCGGGGCACACCCACCGCAGCGATGAGAAGGCAAGCGCATGAGCCGGCCGATCACCGCGATGGCGGTCATCGACATCCCGGGCCGCCGCCACGGCGGCGTCCGGATCCACCAGCCCGCCGCGGGCAAGGCCAGCCACCGCGTGATCTGGACCGACGCCACCGGACGGCAGCGGGAGCTGACCCGGGTCGGCTACGACAATGCGCTCGCCGCCGCCCGCGACAAGGCAGTCGAGCTCGCCGCCGAGGTCACCGGCGACGATCCCGACGACGATCCCACCCTCGGGGACCTGGTGGATCACTACCTGAACGGTCCCGGCCGCTCCGAACGGTGGACGTCGCCCAAGTCCGCCCGCCGACCGGCACAGATCGCTCGGCGCGTCCTGACCCTGGAGGACCTGGACCTGCCGGCCAGCGGAGTCGTGACCGATCCGACCCAGGCGGCGGTCCGGGCCGTGATGAGGCGGGCGGTCGAGCGGGGCTGCCCCGAGGGCGGCGGCGAGTACGCCAAGACCGGCGCCCTGCTCAAGACGGTCTTCGACGTTGCCTACAGGGACGGGCTCATCGACCTGCCGTTGGGCAACCCCCTCGACCGGCTGCGCTATCGCACCGCCGACTACGAGGCCAGCGACTCCCCCCAGTTGAGCACCGTCCGCTACGTCGGCGAGGAGGAGCGGCCCCCGACCGACCGAGTGCTGGACTTCCAGGCCGCAGCCACCCGCATGTTCGGCCCTGCCGAGGGGCTGTTCATCGGCGTGCTGGCCTTCGGCGGCGCCCGGCCCGGCGAGGCGATCGGTCTCGGGCCGGGCCAGATCCGCCGCGACCGAGCGGGCCTACTGATCGACCGACAAGTCTTGGAACTGCGACGGACGGAGGCGGCAGCATCCGGCACCGCCACCCAGGTGTTCAAGTTGCCCAAGTGGAACCTTAGGCGGAACGCGTGGGTCGCACCCGACCTCCACGAACGCCTTGTCGACCTGGCCGACCAGACCATCAGGGCCGGTGGCGGACCGGACAGTGTGCTGTTCCCGCACCGCGCCGGCGGTCCCCGCTGGCAGGGGAACTGGCGCCGCGACGTCTTCAACCGCGTCGCCCACGAAATCGAGTGGCCGCACGAGAAAGTCTTCGTCCGCGGCCGTTGGGAGACCCACTGGCTCTGGCCGGTCTACGCGTTCCGCCACCACTACGCCAACTACCTGCTCAAGGACCTCAACCAGCCCCTCGCCTCGGTTGCCCGGTTCATGGGCCACCGCGACATGCGCGTCACCGAACGCATGTACCTCAAGACCGAACTGACCGACCTCGACGTGGCAACCGCCGCCTACCGACGAATGGGAGAGCCGGCATGAGCAACCTGCACCTCGTGTCCCGTCAGGACGACACATCGGACTCGGGCCGAGAGGTCGACCGGCTCTTCTCGTCGCCGGGCTTCCGGCAGCGATATGAACGAGCCCGTCAGAGCATCCTCAACCCCCAAGGGGACGATGGAGGATGCCCGTCGAGAAATGGCAGATTGGTGGCGTCGCCCACGCGACCGGAGGTTGCCCGCTGACGACACCCGGGCGTGGTGTGGAGTCTCGACGGCGGCCTTGGCATTCGAGAACGGGCCGATCTTCATAGATGACCAGACCTGGCGCGGCGTCGACCGCCGCTTGCATCGCCGTCAGGGCGTCATGGAATTCACCAGCGGCAGCGCAGTCAAAAGCCTCCCGACTCGCCACCGACATCGCGCTGACGTTGGCGCTGCCGTACCGCAGGGGCGCCAGCGCGGCTCGACTGATCGCCAGCCAATCCGCGTCGCGCCCCAAGCACTGAAGTGCCGCGTCTCGCAACGACTCGAGCCCCGTAACTTCCAGCTGGGCAGCGACCTGATCCGACAGCTCGATCTGTGCCCGCGTCGCCGGCGAGAAGCACTCGCGGGCCTTGGTGCCATAGAGCCGTTCGGCTAGACGGTTGCCGAGCAAGATCACGACGCAATGGTCGTCGTTCGAGCGCGTCGCGCGCCCCATGCCCTGCTCGAGCCGCTGCACCTGCCGCGCGATCAGCAACTCTGTCCCGGCCAGCTGCGCCTGGTCAATCCGTTCGGTCCCCGACAGGGCTTCAGGCAGCCCGTCGACAACGAGAACGTGGCAGGCGTCACCGGGTAGGTCTACCCCGTCGTACCTGTTGACCAGCACAACGAGCCCAAGCTTTGGGTTCTGCCGCAGCAGGTCTACGCCGACGGTGAGCGAGCCCTTATCGAGGACAATCTTGGCGTAGGGCTGCCAGAAGGTGGCTCGCCGCGAGACTGACCAGCGGCGCGCTGCACTTCCCCCGGCTGGTGGGAGGAGCGCCAGTGGATGCAAGTCCGCCTATCGGCCGCTCAACAGGATGAACTCGAGCGACCCTCCGCGACAGCGACTTCGCGACGGTACTTGCCCGGGGTTGCGGCATCCAGGTGAGACGAGTGCGACGATCGTCTGAGCCGTCCTGAAGGCCCGGACAGTTCGGTTGTGTGAATCATGCCGCTACCGCGGCGCGGGCGAGGGCCACCAACTTCAGGCGAGTGGCAGTTGGGGCGGAGTGTCGTCGGACGGGGTTGGAGAAGGCTTCGATCCACTGAAAGATCGCGGACGCGAGGTCGGTCCGGGGGGGACAGTGTCGTCGGGCTAGCAGCTCGATCCGCAGTGTCGAAGGAGCACTCCCTCCGGGGGTTGTCGTACACACAGGCGATCTGCCCATCGAGCCCATCAGGCCAGCCGGCGTAGCCGATGCCCGAGAAGCTGCGAAGTCGGGCGCTCAAGTGGTGGTGTGGGAGTTGGCTGCGCCTTCGATCGGCTTGGGCTCGGCTCGTGACCGGGCGCCTCCGCGCCACGACCACATTGGCCCGCCGCGAAACTCACTAGGACGCGATCATGGTCTCTCCCTGAGTGACCTTGTCCGCGTTCGCGAAGAGCAGATCCGGAAGGTCTCGGTACTCGGCCGGGTAGGTGGGACTGTTGGGGTCGGGCGAGTGAAGGCAGGACGAGCACAGCAGCCCGGACGGAATCTCGGGGACCAGAACTGCGATGTCGAACACGGAGCCGCTGTTGGGACCGCAGTGGGTGCACTTGCGAACCGAGTACCAGCCGCCCGGTCGTCCGGGTCGCTTGTCCTCTTCTCCATCGGGCGGTGATGCAGGTTCAACTGAGTGTCCGAAGTGGTTCTCGATCAACATTTTGCGCAGGGTCACCAGTCCCGACTGGCCCATGCCAAGGCGCTTCGCGACCAGGCTGAGCCGGTCGGTGCCTCCTGCTTCGATGAGTTCGCGGAGTGCGGCATGTCGCATCCCCGTGGTTGGCGAATACGGTCCCTTCTTCAAACTCGGGTTGTCGAAGTAGGCGCGACGGACTGTCATGACGTAGGCCGGGTCCAAGTCCTGGAACGGTTCGAGCGATTCGTCGTGAGCGATCGCCCAGATGAGTGCGCGGACTCGGGGCAGCGGGCAGGTAAGTAGACAGGAGGACGCCGGACGGGACATGCCCACCTGGTCGTGCAGGTAGATCTGCGCAGCCTGCTGTATCGACGCCATGTTGCGGCGGGGGCCGCGTACGGAGTACGCCTGGAGCTCGCCGAGCCCACCCTCCGTGACTTCTTCGACGCACAGTGCGCGAGCCACCGCATACGCCCGGGAGGTTCCGTCGACACGCGCCTTCCCGTTTTGACGAACGCGCCCACGAATGGGTCCGAGCACGATCCCGTCAACCGACGTCAAGGGGATCGCGACCGAGAACTCGAAGTGCAGGGAGATGTCGTCGATCGCGGTGATCTTGAACGTGGGGAGCACACGTCTCACGTCTGCGATCGTCCGCTTGTCTGCACGCAAGATGCTGCCAAGCCGGGCCAGGACGCCAGCCAGCAATTCAAGGTCGTCCTCAGGGACCTCGAAGTCAGGACGGACAACGGGTGCGGCACGAAGCGCCTCCAACTCGGTCTCCAGTTGCGCTGTACGCTCCCACTCCCTGATCGCCGCCTCTTCAGCATCCTGAAGCATCCCCGCGGGAACTGCCCGAAGAGCGCGTCCATTGATGTGCGTGATCCCGTCACGCAGGGCCTGGTCTTCCTCGCGGCGGGACCGAAGGTCCTCGCTCGCCAGACGGGCCCTTCGCCGCTGGCGGGTGAGGGCGTTCTCGAGCGTTGTGATTTCGAGAGCGCGAGGAACGACGTTGCCGGTCAAGCGGCGGGCCAGGACCGACGTCAGGCCATGTTCATCACGCAGGTAGGGCACACCTGTCTCGATGGCCTCGGCTGCGAGTCGCGCGATTGTCTCGTGCAGCTCGACGCCCGAGCACACGCCGACGCGTTCATTGGGGACCCTAGCGTTCGTGAGGTACCACGGTCGACGTGCGGACTTCTCAGGCGAGAGCGTCTTGTCGATCGGTCGGCGAAGTACGGCATAGGAGCCGCTCACGGCCTGCAGGAAGAACTCGAATTCCCCGTCCCGCCACACGGGATAGCCGGCCAGGAGCATCGCCTGCTTGTGCTTCGTCGGCCGCGGCTTGGGCGTGTCCGCGCCCTGCTCGACAGTCCGCACGACGTCAGCCACCCAAGGTCGCCGAGCCGGCCGCTTACCCATCTCGTCGATGAGCTGCCCCTGCCGTCCCGCCCAGGCAATCTCCAACTCCGTCTGCGGGCCGATCTCGCGCATACGTTCCCGCGCTGCGGTTTCGGCTAACCAGTCAGATCCGGCAAGCCCGTGTGAGATCCGATGTTCAACCGCGAGCCTCACCGCCCGCGCAAGAAGCTCATCGCTGATTCCTTCGAACAGGTCTTCGACGTCTACGACCAACCGGTGCGCGTAGCGCCCGTTCTCTAGGTCGATGATTCGTGCGGCGGCGTAGGCGGCGTCCAATGTGGACGGCTGCGTGTGCTGGCATACGTACTTGCCCTGAGCCAGATCCGGAAGTTGGTCGAGCACCCGCCCCACCCACCTGTGGGCGTAGTCGTACTCCGGCATCGCCCAGACCTTGTCATGAATCTGCCTGCCGCGTGATGCCGGCGGGCGAACACGGTACGGGATGTCCCAGGTCAAGGCCAACCTCGTCACGAGGTCAGACTTGTTGTATCCGGGGTCTGCCAGCGCGAGCACGATCTCTTTGATGATCGCGTGCTCTGCCGGCTCGATCTGCAGGTACTTCTCGGGGCCAACCTTGAAGCCCACCGGCGTCTGATGCCGAGACATCGTCCACTGGCCGTTCAGGAGGCCGTTGAACTTACCGCTGGTCATCTTTCGGTGAGTCGTCTTGTGGTTCTGCGATGCCTCAACCGTCAGTCGCTGCCACTCAGCCTCGGCGTTCGGACTTCGCAGGTCGATGATCCCATCATCGTGCCGGAAGTACTTCGCATGATGCCGAAGCGCCTCGAAGGTCTTGGACGAATGCTTGAACGCCCGGACGGCGCGGTCGAACCGACCAACGAAGACGGTGTGCGGTTTGATGTCACGCACGACGCTCCGGAGCAGCGCCGAGACCGCGTTCTCCTCCTCAGAGTCCCCCATCTCCAGGTTCGATGCTGTAGCCGACCCCAGCGCATACAGAACTGAGGTACTCCCGACCGACCAGAGGGCCGCGCTTCCATAGTCAGGCAGCGGCCAGCGACACGCGTCAGGAAACTTGCCGGGAGACAGCAGCGGGTCGAGCCCAGCCGCCCGAATCTCACTCCAGCCCTCAAGCTCGGGGTAGAGCATGAGCGTGCGCTGCAGCATGGACTTCAGGTCTTCCTGCGCACCGACGCCACTCTGGCGCGCGTAGACCAGGTTGCGAACGACAGGGACGCCGTCGCCTGCTGCCAGCGGCGGCGTCGTCCAGCCCTCGGGCATCCCGTAAACCGGGGCAGCCCTTCCTGCCAGCTCTATCAATTCAACTCCTCGGTCCGACCGGCCCTGTCCGAATGGTCATCGGCAGACAGCCGGGAAGTTGGAACCAGATCCGTCCGTGGAGCATCCGTCGCTCGTAGCCCCTCGGAGCGACGCACCTGCAGGCGATCACCCAACGACAGCCATGCCGCAGCTACCACCGGCGCCTCCTCGGCGGTGAGCCTGCGATCAGGTTCAGGCATCGCTCCTCCTGATTACGACTACATCGTAATCTTGCCAAGCCTTACGAGCCAAGCACAAGGTTCCGAGGGCAACCTGAGCGCGCCGCCCCCTAGTGCCCCCCCCCCGGGCAGCAGTCCCCCGATGCGGGGTCGGCCAAGCGGGGTACCCAACCCACGGGTCACCCGAGCGGGACATCATCGGTAAGGGTGGCCAAGCTGGGTACCTCCGCCGCGGGTCACCCGGGGGCCCCCACGGGCCACCCGGCAGGGTCCGCACGCGCCGGTCGGCCGAGCGGGAGCCCGGGGCGGTGCCGGAGCGCTCATCCGGCGTCGCACACGACCCTTCCTTCAACGTCGCGACATCGGACCGGTCGGCCCGAAAACGCGTGAACGCTGGCGCCAGCTCCCGCGGCGAGCACGTCTAGTGCCAATCAGGTCGGCAATCTGGGCTACCACCCCCTGGCCGCGGCCATCTGACCACGCAGCGTTGGAACTGTCGCCATGGGGACGCCAAACCCAGGCAAGTTGCGCATCCTGGGGCGCAGGAATTACATGAGAAGTCAGACGAGGGTTTGGCTGAACTTCGTTCGTGAATGAGGGGTAGCCAAGCTCTCATCTGGCTTCGGACTCAGTGCGGTCGGCAATATCTCTGCTGCTCTGCCGCGCCCCCGCTCCCTCTCCCCCCGCCTCTCCCCCCGCCTCTCCCCCCGCTGAACCGCCCCGGCGTGTCCGGAGACTCTTTAGTTTGAGACTCCGACCGGTGTCGGGGTCTGGCGGTGAGCGTAGTGAGCGTGCTCGGCCTCGACCGGCGTGAGGTCGTCGCAGTACTCGAACGGGCGGCGGCGGTTGAACCAGTCGACCCACTCCGCGGTCGCGATCTCGAGGTCGTCCAGGCCCTTCCACGGCCGCCGCGGCTTGATCAGTTCGGTCTTGTAGAGCCCGATCACCGACTCCGCTAGAGCGTTGTCGTAGGAAGACCCGACGGCCCCGGTCGAGGGCTTGATCCCGGCGGTCGCGAGGTGCTCGGAGTAGGCCACGGACAGGTACTGGACTCCGTGGTCGTGATGGGCGATCAACCCAGCAAGATCACGGCCTTCACGGCCGCGAGTCCAGATGGCCTGCTCGACCGCGTCGACGACGAACCGGCTGGTCATCGTGGTCGCGACCGACCAGCCCAGGATCCGCCGGGCGTAGGCGTCGATGACGAACGCGGTGTAGCACCAGCCCGACCAGGTCGAGACGTACGTGAAGTCGGCGACCCACAACCGGTCAGGCGCCAGCGGCCGGAAGTTGCGGTCCACCAGATCCATCGGCTTCGCCGAGCGCGGGTCGCTGATCGTGGTGCGCTTGACCTTGCCCCGCACCGCTCCGCGCAGGCCGAGTTCGCCCATCAGTCGCTCAACGGTGCACCGCGCGATCGGCGGCGCCCCGGCCGCGCGCTGCCGGTTCAGCGTCAGCCACACCTTCCGCGCACCGTAGACGCCGTAGTTCTCGGCGTACGCCTGAGCGATCTTCGGCTTCAGCTCGCCGTCCCGGATCTCGCGGGCGGTCGGCGGGCGGTCGCGCTGCTCGTAGTAGGTCGACGGGGCGATCGGGGCGCCCAGCTCGCTGAGCTGACCGCAGATCGACTCGACACCCCATCGCAGACCGTCCCCGTCGCGGTTGCCCACGACCGAGTCGATGTACTGCACCATCAACGCTGAGGCCGGTCGAGTTCGGCCGCGAAGAAAGCCGAAGCACTCCTCAAGATCGCGTTGGCCCGCTTGAGCTCGGCGTTCTCCCGCTTCAGCCGCTTCAGCTCCGCCGCCTCATCACTGCTCGTACCCGGCCGGCTACCGGCGTCCACCTCAGCCTGGCGACACCACTTCCTGACCGTCTCTGGCGTACCCACCCCCAGTAGCTGCGCGACCTGAGTCATCGCCGCCCATTCCGACTCATGATCGGAGCGGATCTCGCTGACCATCCGGACCGCCCGCTCACGCAGCTCGGCCGGGTACCTCGTCGAGGTTCTCCCTGACATGACTCCATCCTTCCCAAGGACTGAAGTCTCCGGACTCGCCGGGGCGGTTCAGTCCGGGACGTTCAGGACGGCTCCCCAGCCAGTCAAGCCTTGGGAGGTGGGCCGCGGCGGCCAGCCCTCGGAAGCTCCAAGATCCTCCGCCTAACCGTGGCCGCGTCAGCTTCTGGCTCGACGACACCCGCTCCGACGAGCGCTGCACGCAGACCCGCGTTGTTCCAGCTGTCCTCAAGGATGAGCCGGACATCCTCATGGAGCGTCTCAGCTCGGACGACGCGCCCGTCGATCCGAAACATGCCAACGTAGTCCCCCTCGATAACGTCTACGGCTTCGATGAAATCTGCGGCTGCAGCCAGATGGTCGAAGACGATCACGTCACCAGAATGCGTGATGAGGATGACCACATCACCCGACTCGGGCATGCTCCCTTGTTCCATCGATCTACCAGCTTTCCCACGGCCGGTGGCGACCTATTGCGCCGCCGGGGCCGTTGTAGCGCCGATGGTAGTGAATGAACTTCAGACGGCTTTGGCTCTTTATTCGATGACTGTGTATGGCGAATCGACGCTGCCCTCGCACCAAGAAGTCGGTGCCACGCCCTCCCCGGTGGCTGAACCGGACTCCGTATTTCCAGCGGCTCGCGAAGCGCCAGCCAGCTGCGCGCGCACCTACTCCCCACGACAGCCCGGACAACGCTCCGACACCGGTCGCTACGCCCGCGCCTCGCCAAGACCATCCTTGATGACGTCCGGCGTGCATTGCCGCATAGGCTCCAAATCCAGCAGCCGCACCGACCGCGACACCGCAAATGATGGAGGCACCGCAGGCCAGTGCCCCGATGACGCCCGCGCCGATTGCGGTGTACTTCAGAACCTTGCGCCACCACGAACGCCCGTTCAAGTCGAACGCGTTCACTGGGTCGTTTGGGTAGCCGTAGGCCCAGGAAGAGCCCCCGGGTTCGGGGTCGGTGCTGGTGAAGGCGCCGACGGCCGGGTTGTACAGGCGGTCGCCCATGAGGGTGAGGCCGGCGGTCTCAGCCGTGGTGGAGCGTTGCTTGGCGCCGAGCCACCCGTACCCGACCGTCCCGGCAACGGCGGCGGTTGCGGCACCGTCCCGGGGTGTGCCGTACTCGGTGTAGTCGGCCCACCCGGTGATGGTGGTGGCCGGGTCGCTGGTGGCCTGGGTGGTGGGGATGTCGATGGTGGTGACGACGTCGCCGTGCAGGTTCGCCAGCGTCAGCTGGGCTGCCCCGTCTGAGGCGATGGTGGCGGCCAGGTCGCCGCCCAGGGACTCGGAGTACCGGGTGATCGTCGAGGTGCCCGCCGTGGCGGTGGCGACGGTCCAGGCCGGGCTGTCGCCGGCGTCGGAGTAGTGCCGCTCCAACGTCGACGTCGACGAGGGAGTCGCGCTGGTGTCGGTGGTGGTGGCCAGGGTGCGCCGCCCGCCGGAGTCCAGGGCCAGCTCGGTGGTGGTGGCTCCTTGGGTGATGGTGTG
Source organism: Propionibacteriaceae bacterium (assembly GCA_036261615.1). Classification (GTDB taxonomy): domain Bacteria; phylum Actinomycetota; class Actinomycetes; order Propionibacteriales; family Propionibacteriaceae; genus JAJYQH01. The sequence goes on from DATAKK010000054.1 coordinate 19,649, forward strand.
GGCCAGGTCGTCGTCGTAGTAGCCCAGCGTGATGTCACCGGCGGCGGGGTTCGGGGCGTCGGTGGCCGGGACGAGCAGCTGGCGTCCGAACCCGTCGTAGGAGTAGGTCCCCGCGGCCGCGGGGCTGCCGTTGCGAGTGCCGGTGGCCGCAGTGGTTGGCCGGTCAGCGGAGTCGTAGGCGTAGACCAGGTCCGTCGACACCGACACCCCGGTGCTGCCGGCGCAGTCGCCGTCGCTGTGGTCGGTCCCGGTCAGGCCGGTGCGCCGACCGTTGCGGTCGAACGTGTAAGCACGCACCTGGCAGGGGGCGCCGGCGCTCGGGTCGGTGCCAGGGTCCAGTGTTGACCCCGTCGCCGTCGCGGTGCGGTCGGCCACGCTCACCAGGCGTCCGGCCTGGTCGTAGGAGTAGGCGCGGTCGTAGGCGACCGCGGCGCCGGTGGGGGCGACGACCTGGTCCAGGCTCGTCACTCCAGCGCTGGTCGGGTCGAAGGACGAGCCGGCCCCGGTGTAGTCCACCCGGACCCGCCCGGCGGCGTCGCTGGCCTGGGTCCAGGCCAGCCACGTGCCGGTCGTGGGGGTGCCGGCGTCGTAGACCGGGTTCCCGTCAGCGTCCAGGACCGGGTCGCCGTTGCCGTCGACGCGGGGGGTCTTCGGGGTGACCTGGCCCTCATACGACAGGCCGACCGGCTGGCCGGCGATGTCGTAGTCGGTGCGCTGGATCATCCCACCGGGCAGGTGCTGCTCCACCAGCACGCCGTTGGCGTCGTAGGCGCCGGTGAAGTCCAGCGTCCCGCTCCCACCGTCGGCACCCGCCCGGGTCACGCTGACCCGGGTGGGAAGGCCCCGCCGCTCGGCGTTGCCGGCCGCGTCGGTGCCGTCCCACGTCGTGGTCGTCGTGCCCTTCGGGTCAACCACGCTGGCCACCCGCCCCGCACTGTCGTAGATCGTCGTGGTCACATCCCCAGCCTCGGACCGGTACAGCACCGGGCGGCCCCAGGCGTCGACCACGGTGGTCTTGTCCGCATCGGCCAGCTGGCCGGTGCCGCGGTCGAGCGGGCCGGTGTAGTCGACGAGGCCCGTGGCCGGGTCGTAGTGGGTGAACACGTCCGGGCGGGCACCGCC
>DATAKK010000060.1:0-1861 GCA_036261615.1 Propionibacteriaceae bacterium
GGCACCACCGGCGGCGGCGTCACCGGCGGGCGCGGCGGGGTCGCGGCGGTGCGCGAGGCCGGTACGACCGGCGCGCGGGAGACCGGCGTGGTCACCTCGAAGTCCGGGTCGAACCCGCCCCCGCCGGCGGGCACCACGACCGGCCGGGCCGGGACCGGCCGCCGCGCGGCGCTGCGGGTGTCGCGAGGGATGAACAGCTCGTCGGTGCCGGTGTCCTCGAGCTCGCGCACCGCGGCGCCCTTGCTGGGTCCGGGCCGCAGGTCGGCGGTGAGCTCGGGATCGTCGCGCACGCCGTGGTCGAGGGCCTGCCGGACGCGGCGTACCTGGTGTAGCAGCACCCGTGCGTCGGTGGGCCGGAGGTCCTTGTCGCGCGCGGTCGCCCGGGCCACGAGAGCGTCGACGTACGCCGGGAGGCCCGGCGCCCGCAGCGAGGGAGCCGGGATGTCCTCGTGCACGTGCTTGTAGGCAACCTGGATGGGGCTGTCGGCCTGGTGCGGCTTCTGGCCGGTGAGCATCTCGTAGAGCATCACGCCGGCGGCGTACACGTCCGAGCGGGCGTCGGCCTTGCCGTCGACGACCAGCTCGGGAGAGAGGTAGGAGACCGTGCCGATCAGCACGCCCCCGGTCGCGGTGTGCTGGGTCTCGGCGTTGATCGCCCGCGCCAGCCCGAAGTCCGCCACCTTCACCCGGGCTGCTCCCGAGTCGGAGTCCGTGGCGAGCAGGACGTTCTCCGGCTTGACGTCGCGATGGATCATGCCGGCGCCGTGGGCCGCGGCCAGTGCGGCCAGCATCGGCTCCAGGAGCCCCAGCGCCTTGCCGGGCTCCATCGGCGCCTCCTTGCGGATGACGTCGCGCAGGGTGAGGCCGGGGACGTACTCCATGACCAGGAAGAGCGTCCCGGCATCGTCACCCTGGTCGAAGACCGCGACCACGTTGTGGTGCGACAACCGCGCGGCGGAGCGCGCCTCGCGCTCGAAGCGGGCGACGAACTCGGGGTCGTCGCCGAGCCCGGCGTGCATGATCTTGACCGCGACGGTGCGGTCCAGCCGGAGGTCCGTGGCCTGGTAGACGGTGGCCATGCCGCCGCGGGCGATGCGCGGCCCGACTCGGTACCTGCCGTCGAGGATGCGCCCGATGAGCGGGTCGTCGCTACGACCCGTGTCAGTGCGCTCCACAACGTCCTCCAAGGCCGGATCGGGGGGGAAGATCCCGACACCAGGGCCCGAGTCTAGTTGGGACAGGGTCCGAATCGCGGGACCGTCGCGCGGCTGGCAGCATGGGAGCGTGCCCGACATCACTTCCGACCACACCTCCAGCCAGACGTCCGACGCCGTGGAGCTGGGCGAGCTGATCTCCGACTGGCTCGACTGGAAGGCCACCGGAGTCGCCCTCGGCGTCTCGGTGAACAAGGTGCGTCAGCTGATCCGTGAGCACCACCTGGCCGCCGCGGTGCCCCGGGAGGGCGCTGGGCAGCAGGTCCCGGCCGAGCTGATCATGGACGGCCAGATCGTCAAGGGCGTCCCCGGCCTGCTCACCCTGCTCCACGACGGGATGTACGACGACCGGGAGATCCTCGTGTGGCTGTTCACGCCCGACGACTCCCTGCCCGGCCGGCCGATCGACGCACTCCGGGAGAACCGCGGCTCGGAGGTGAAGCGCCGCGCCCAGGCGATGGCTCTCTGACACGGGTGACTTTCGGGTCTTGCCACTCGCTCGTTCGGGGGCTAGGAACGAGGTACCCGTCAGCGACCGAGGAGAGATCTGTGAGCGGACTTGCCGGACTGCTTGCCGGGCACCACGCGCCCGGCGTCTACCAGTGGCACGCGGCCTTCGGGCCGGAGGACGTGCGCCACACCGTCGA
>DATAKK010000073.1:0-35127 GCA_036261615.1 Propionibacteriaceae bacterium
CGGCCCGCAAGGCCGCCGAACTGGCCGCAGCGGCAGAGGAGGCCTGAGCATGTCGATCTTTCTCGATCACCACTCCAAGATCATCGTCCAGGGCATGACGGGGTCCGAGGGGCGCAAGCACACCCAGCGGATGATCATGTCCGGCTCGCGGATCGTCGGCGGCGTCACCCCGGGCAAGGGCGGCCAGTCCGTCCTCTTCGAGGAGGACCCGGTGCCGGTGTTCGGCTCCGTGCGCGAGGCCGTGGCCGAGACCGGCGCGAACGTGTCGGTGGTCTTCGTGCCCGCGCCGCACGCGAAGAAGGCCGTCATCGAGGCGGTCGAGGCCGGCGTCGGCCTCATCGTCTGCATCACCGAGGGCATCCCGGTGGCCGACACCGCGGAGTTCTACTCCCTCACCAAGGGCACCCAGAGCCGGCTGATCGGCCCGAACTGCCCCGGACTCATCTCCCCGGGACGCTCGAACGCGGGCATCATCCCCGCCAACATCGCGGGCGCCGGCCGGATCGGCCTGGTGAGCAAGTCGGGCACGCTCACCTACCAGATGATGTACGAGCTGCGGGAGTTCGGCTTCTCGACGGCCGTGGGAATCGGCGGCGACCCGATCGTCGGCACCACCCACATCGACTGCCTCGCGGCCTTCGAGGACGACCCCGAGACCGACGCGATCGTCATGATCGGAGAGATCGGCGGGGACGCCGAGGAGCGTGCGGCGGAGTTCATCAAGGAGAACGTCACCAAGCCGGTCGTCGGCTACGTCGCCGGGTTCACGGCGCCCGAGGGGCGCACCATGGGCCACGCGGGCGCGATCGTGTCCGGGTCGTCGGGCACCGCACGGGCCAAGAAGGCGGCCCTGGAGGCCGCCGGCGTCCAGGTGGGCAACACGCCGAGCGGCAGCGCTGAGCTCATGCGGGAGATCATGCGCTCGCTGCGCGCCGCATGAGGTGATCCTCGAGCAGTGACACTGTGGGGTGGGCGAGCGATCGCCCACCCCACATCATCGAGCAGGAGGTGCCCAGTGGCACGGACCCCCTCGGCCCAGCGCCGTCTCGGCTTCGGCCTGCGGATCTCGCGGCGCGACTCCGACGTGCAGCGCGACCAGCCGGTCGTCCCGTGGGTCGGGGCCGCCGTGCTCGGGGGCGTCGTGGCGGCGGCGGCCGGGTACGTGCTCGCGCTCGGGTTGTCGACACTGGCCTGGTTCTCGGCCACCGACATCGGCTACGGGGTCGTCGCCTCGGTGGCGGCCCGGCTGTGGCTGCTCGCCCACGGTGCCGCGGCCCCGTTCGGGGGGGTGACCGTGTCGATCGCCCCGCTGGGGTTCACCCTGCTGCTGGCCTTCATCGCGGCGGGGATCGCCGGCTTCGCCGCAGGCCAGGGGCGGATCGCCCTCTGGGCTGAGGAGTCGGACGCCGTGACTTCCGGCACCCCCGTGCTCACGCCCGACATCGTGCGGCGCCGCGGCCTCCAGGTCGCCGCGCTGTTCACCGCCGGCTACGTGCTGACCGTCGCCGTGCCCGCCGCCGTCTTCGTGCAGCCCGACCAGGCGACCCGCGCCGGGCTGGGAGCTCTCGCCGTCGGCCTGCTCTCCTCGCTCGTCGGCGTCGTCCGCGGGCTCGGCCTGGCTCCCGCCGCGGGCTGGCCGGCGTGGCTGAGGGCCGTCCCCCTCGCCGTCGCGGGGGCGTTGCTCGTGCTCACGGCCGGGGGTGCCCTGCTCACCGGGCTGGCCCTCACCGAGCACTGGCGTCGGGTGGCCGCCCTCACCCAGTCGCTGCACGCGGGCGTACTCGGCGGCGTCCTGCTGTTGCTGCTGCAGCTGTCGTACCTGCCCAACGTGGTGGCCTGGTCGACCTCGTGGACCCTGGGCGCCGGTTTCACCCTCGGCCAGGGAACGCTCATCTCACCGGTGCAGACCCAATCGGGCCTGCTCCCCGCCGTGCCCCTGCTCGCGGGCCTTCCCGCGAACGGCAGCGGCGGCGCAGGGCTGTGGTGGCTCGCATGCGGGGTGGCGGCCGGTGCGGTCGCCGCGGTCATCGTCGCCCTCGCCCGGCGTCGCGCCCGCTTCGACGAGGTCGCGCTCGTCGGGGCGCTCGCCGGGGTCGTGTCGGCCGGCTGCCTGCTCGTGCTCGTCTGGCTCACGGGTGGGGACGCCGGAACCGGCCGGCTCGTGGGCTTCGGCCCCCGGATGCTGCCGCTGGCCGTCATGGCGACCACGACGCTCGGCCTCTCCGGACTGGTCACGGGCCTGGTCATCGGACTGGTCCGCTCGCCCGCCGGCAACGACCCGGCGGTCGCCGGCGGCGGCTCCGTGGGCGTCCCCGGCCCCCGCCCCAGCGTCGGCGGCGATGGCGGGGCCCCCGGCGACACCTTGTAGGGTGCTGTCGTGGCCCACCGAATCGTCGTTCTCGCGTCCGGTTCCGGCACCCTGCTGCAGGCCCTCCTCGACGCGTGCGCGAGCGGTGAGGCCGGGGCCACCGTCGTCGCGGTCGGCACCGACCGTCCCGCTGTGCGGGCCCTCGAGCGCGCCGAAGGGGCGGGCATCCCCACCTTCGTGCTCCCCGTGTCCGATTTCGCCACCCGCGCCGACTGGGACGTCGCCCTGCGCGACCGCGTCGACGAGTACGGCCCCGACCTCGTCGTCTCGGCGGGCTTCATGAAGCTCGTCGGGCCGGCGTTCCTCGATCGCTTCGGCGGCCGCATGATCAACACCCACCCCGCGCTGCTGCCGTCGTTCCCCGGGGTCCATGCGCCCCGGGACGCGCTGGCGCACGGGGTCAAGGTCACCGGGGCCACCATCTTCCTCGTGGACGCCGGCATCGACACCGGGCGCATCCTCGGTCAGGTCGCCGTCCCGGTGCTGCCCGACGACACCGTCGACTCGCTGCACGAGCGCATCAAGGTCGTCGAGCGGCAGCTGCTCGTCGACACGGTCGCCTCGTGGCCCCCGCCCGGCGTCCAGCCCTCCCTGTCCAGCCAGAACCAGAAGGAGTCCCGCCCGTGACCGACGCACCCGACAGCCCCGCCGTCTCCGGCCGCCAGCCCATCCGCCGGGCCATCATCTCGGTCTACGACAAGACCGGACTCGCCGAGCTGGGTCGCGCCCTCGTCGAGAGGGGCGTCGAGATCGTCTCCACGGGGTCGACCGCGCGCACCCTCTCCGACGCCGGCGTGGCTGTGATCCCCGTCGAGCAGGTCACGGGCTTCCCCGAGTGCCTCGACGGCCGGGTGAAGACCCTGCACCCGCGCATCCACGCGGGCATCCTCGCCGATCGCCGGTTGGAGTCGCACCGCGCGCAGCTCGACGACCTCGACATCGCGCCGTTCGACCTCGTCGTGAGCAACCTGTACCCGTTCTCCGAGACGGTGGCCTCGGGCGCCGACGCCGACGAGTGCGTCGAGCAGATCGACATCGGCGGCCCGTCGATGGTGCGCGCCGCCGCGAAGAACCACCCCAGCGTGGCGATCATCACCTCGCCCGACCAGTACGACCAGCTGGTCGCGGCCCTGGACGCCGGCGGCTTCACCCTCCAGGAGCGCCGCGGCCTCGCCGCCACCGCCTTCCGGCACACGGCCACCTACGACATGGCGGTGGCCAGTTGGATGGGCTGGGTGCTCGACGAGGAGTCGCACGCCGACGGCTTCCCGGCGCACGTCTTCGGCGCCTGGGACAAGCTGGGCACGCTGCGGTACGGCGAGAACTCGCACCAGGCGGCGGCACTCTACTCCCAGGCGAGCGGGGCCCCGGCCGGCATCACCCAGGCCGAGCAGCTGCACGGCAAGGAGATGAGCTACAACAACTACACCGACGGCGACGCCGCCTACCGGGCCGCCTACGACTTCGAGCAGCCCGCGGTCGCGGTGATCAAGCACGCCAACCCGTGCGGGATCGCGGTCGGCGACGACATCGCCGAGGCGCACCGCAAGGCGCACGCCTGCGACCCCGTGTCGGCGTTCGGCGGTGTGATCGCATCCAACCGCCCCGTGAGCCTGGAGATGGCCCAGCAGGTGGCGGAGGTGTTCACCGAGGTGATCATCGCCCCCGATTACGAGGACGGGGCGCTCGACCTGCTGGAGCGCAAGAAGAACATCCGCATCCTGCGCGCCGGCCCCTACACGCACCGGGACGTCCAGCTCACCCAGATCTCCGGCGGCGCGCTGCTGCAGCAGCCCGACCGCGTCGACGCGCCCGGCGACGACCCGGCGAACTGGACGCTGGTCGCCGGGCCCGCCGCCGACAACCAGACCCTCGCCGACCTCGCCTTCGCGTGGCGGGCGGTGCGATCGGTGAAGTCGAACGCGATCCTGCTCGCCAAGGACGGCGCGTCCGTCGGTGTCGGAATGGGCCAGGTGAACCGGGTCGACTCCTGCCGCCTCGCCGTCGAGCGGGCGGGGGAGCGGGCGGCCGGGTCCGTCGCGGCGTCCGACGCCTTCTTCCCGTTCAACGACGGTCCCGGCATCCTCATCGAGGCCGGCGTCACGGCGATCGTCCAGCCGGGCGGGTCGGTGCGCGACCAGGACACGATCGACGCGGCGAACGCGGCCGGCGTCACGATGTACGTCACCGGCACCCGGCACTTCTTCCACTGACCGGCGTCCCCCACGCCACCCGAGCATCGCAGGCGCCGCGGCGCCGGAACGGACGGATCCATGACGGCAACGAGAATGGGCGGCGGCCCCGTCGCCCGGCAGATCAAGGCGGAGCTCGCCGGCCGGGTCGCCGCGCTGCGGGAGCGGGGCATCGTGCCGGGGCTGGGCACGATCCTCGTCGGTGACGACCCAGCCAGCCACGCCTACGTCAACGGCAAGCACAAGGACTGCCAGGAGGTCGGGATCACCTCGATCCGCCACGACCTGCCCGCCACCACGAGTGCCGAGGACCTGCGCGCGCTGATCGAGGAGATGAACGCCGACCCGGCCGTCACGGGCTTCCTCGTGCAGATGCCACTGCCGGCGCACCTGGACGACCACTGGGCGCTCAACCTCGTCGATCCCGACAAGGACATCGACGGGCTCACCGAGGCCAACCTCGGGCGGCTGGTCACCGGGCAGCCCGGGCACCTTCCCTGCACCCCGCAGGGAGTCGTCGAACTGCTGCGCCGCTACGACGTCCCCCTCAACGGCGCCGAGGTCTGCATCATCGGCCGCGGCACCACGGTCGGGCGGCCGCTCGCGCTGCTGCTCAGCCGCCGCAGCGAGAACGCCACGGTCACCCAGTGCCACACCGGCACCCGCGACCTGGGCAAGCACACCCGGCAGGCCGACGTCGTGGTCTGCGCTGCCGGCGTCCCGGGGATCCTGCGCGGCGACATGGTCAAGCCGGGCGCCGTCGTCGTCGACGTCTCGATCTCGCGCACCGAATCCGGGCTCGTCGGCGACGTCGCCCCCGACGTCTGGGACGTGGCCTCGCTCGTGTCGCCCGTGCCGGGTGGCGTCGGTCTGATGACCCGGGCCATGCTCCTCGTCCACGTCGTCGAACGTGCCGAGCAGCTCGCCGCCCGCGCCTGAGTCCGATCGTGTTGTCTCGCAGGGGTCCGCGCGAGGTGCGGACGCCGGTCGCTCCGTCCCGGCCCTGGCTCGAGTGGCCGCTGGGGCTGGTGCTGGTCGGCGTCCTCACCGGCCTGGCGATCATCTCGACCGGCCACTGGAGGAAGGGGTCGTTCGCGTTCGGGGCGGCCGTCGTCGCCGGCGGCCTGCTCCGGGCGGTGCTGCCCCCGCGGATGGCGGGGCTGCTCGTCGTCCGCAGCCGCTGGTTCGACGCCGCGCTCACCCTGCTCACGGGCGCGGCGATCATGGTGCTCGCGCTCATCGTGCCGCCCGAGCACTGACGCGACCCCCACCCGGACGCGGAACGGGGACCCCCGGAGGGGTCCCCGCATCGTGGCAGTGAGGCCGGTTCACGCCGGCGGCCCGCTCAGATGAGGCCGAGCTCGGTGACCGCGGCCTTCTCGTCCTGCAGCTCGGCGACCGAGGCGTCGATCCTCGACCGGGAGAAGTCGTTGATCTCGAGCCCCTGGACGATCGAATACTTCCCGTCGGCGACGGTGCACGGGAACGAGCTGATGATGCCCTCGGGCACTCCGTAGCTGCCGTCGGAGGGCACCGACATCGAGACCCAGTCGCCCTCGGGGGTGCCGAGCATCCAGTCGCGCATGTGCTCGACGGTGGCGTTGGCGGCCGACGCGGCCGAGGACAGCCCACGGGCGGCGATGATGGCGGCACCGCGCTTGGCGACGGTGGGGATGAAGTCGTTCTCGATCCACGCGTCGTCGCCGATCGCCTGCGCGGCGTTCTGCCCGTCGACGAGGGCGTTGAACAGGTCGGGGTACTGGGTGGAGGAGTGGTTGCCCCAGATCGTCATGTGCGTGACCGAGCCGACCGGCTTGCCCAGCTTCTGCGCCAGCTGCGCCTTGGCGCGGTTGTGGTCGAGGCGGGTGAGCGCGTTGAACTGCTCGCGCGGGATGTCGGGGGCGTTGCTCATCGCGATGAGCGCGTTGGTGTTCGCCGGGTTGCCGGTGACCAGCACCTTGACGTCGTCCGCGGCGACCTTGTTGAGCGCGCGGCCCTGGGCGGTGAAGATCGCGCCGTTGGCACTCAGCAGGTCGGAGCGCTCCATGCCCGCCTTGCGGGGCATCGCGCCGACGAGCATCGCCGCGTTGACGCCTTCGAAGACCTTCTCGGGGTCGTCGCCGATCTCGATCTTCACGAGGTTCGGGAAGGCGCAGTCGTCGAGCTCCATGACGACGCCCTCGAGGGCCTTGAGCGCGGGCGTGATCTCGAGCAGGCGCAGCTCGATCGGGGTGTCGCCGAGCAGCGAGCCGCTGCCGATGCGGAACAGCAGGTTGTAGCAGATCTGGCCGGCGGCGCCGGTGACAGCGATCTTGACGGGGGACTGGGTCACGATGTTCGACCTTTCTCAACCTCGAGTGGACGCCCCCAACCTACCGCTGATCAGGCAGGCGCCGCACCGCGGGTGGGCGTCCCGGTCCCGGCTGGAAGGGGCCCGCCCCATGCCCGCGGCCGGCGATCTCGACGCCCGTCCCCGGGACGGACACGGCCCTGGGGGACGGGGCGGCGTACGAGATGACTGACGGCGTACGAGATGACGGCCTGCAACAGTCAGGTCGTACGCCGCGGGCGACGAGTCGTACGCCGCCGGGGCGAAGGGCCGAGCGACGGGGGGTGGCAAGGGGGCCCGCCCCCTTGCGTGAGCCGGCCCCCTAGAAGATGACGGTGCGGGTGCCGTCGAGGAACACCCGGTGCTCGGCGAACAGGCGGACGGCCTCGCGCAGGGTGGAACTCTCCTGGTCCTGGCCGATGGCCATGAGCTGCTGCGGCGTCTTGGTGTGGTCGACGCGCACGACGTTCTGCTCGATGATCGGCCCCTCGTCGAGGTCGGGGGTGACGAAGTGCGCGGTCGCGCCGATGAGCTTGACGCCCCGGGCGTGCGCCTGACGGTAGGGGTTGGCGCCCTTGAAGCCGGGGAGGAACGAGTGGTGGATGTTGATGACCCGCCCGGAGAGGTCGGCGCACAGCTCGGGGGAGAGGATCTGCATGTACCGGGCGAGCACGACCAGCTCGATGTCGAGGTCGCGGACGAGGTCGCGCACCCGCTGCTCGAACGCGGGCTTGGTGTCCGGTGTCACCGGGTGGTGCTCGAAGTCGACGCCGTAGAAGCGGGCGACGGGCTCGAGGTCGGGGTGGTTGGCGAGCACCAGCGGCACGTCGACGTTGAGGTAGCCGCTGCGCCGTCGGTACAGCAGGTCGCTCACGACGTGCTCGGCCTTCGACGCCAGCACCAGGGTCCGCGTCGGCCGGTCGCGCGGCACGAGCTTCCACTCGGCGTGCAGGTGGTCGAGCACGGGGGCCAGGACGCCGGCGATCACCGCCCGGTCGCTCTCGGCGGTCTCGATCTGGATCCGCTGGAAGAACCGTCCGGTGTCCAGGCTCGAGAACTGGTGCGCCTCGACGATGTTGCCCCCGGCCGTGACGATCCCGCCCGACACCGCGTGCACGATGCCCGGCCGGTCGGGACAGGCGATGGTCAGAACCCACATGCTCACGGGTGAACCCTAGTGTCCCGCCACCGGACGCCGGCACGTCCGGGCTGGGCGGCGCGGGGCCGGCCGCGGCCGCGCGATCCGGCACACTGGCGTCATGACGTCCCCCACGCGGCACCAGCGGCGGGTGAGCAGCGACGCCGCACCCGAGGTCATCGCCGCCGAGGTCGAAGCCGGACACCGGTTGGTGCTCGTCGACGGACTGTCGGCGGCAGGCAAGTCGACGATCGCGGCGTCCGTCGCGGCCCGGCTCGGGGGTCCGGTCACGATCATCCGGGGTGACGACTTCATCCGCCGGGGAACCACCCGATGGGACCAGAAGCGGTTCCTCGACGAGCTGCTGGCACCGCTGTCCCGCGGGGTGGACGCCGAGTACCGGCCCTGGCCCTGGGACGCCGAGGCGCCCGGCGACCTCGTGCGCGTCCGGGCCGGGGGCGTCCTCATCCTCGAGGGGGTCGCCGTGTCGGACCTCGACCCGGGCCCGCTCGACGTCGGCGTCCCCCTCGTCGTGTGGGTGGAGGCCGACGACGCCGAGCGTGCGCGGCGATCCCGGGAGCGTGCGCCGGAGCGTTTCGACTGCTGGCGCGACGACTGGCTGCCGGTGGAACGCGAGTGGGCGCGGCAGGTGCGGCCCTGGGATCGCGCGGACATCGTCGTCGCCACCTGAGCGGCTCCCCCGTACTCTTGATGTCCATGACGCCGCGAACAACATCCGACGCCGGTCAGGAGGGCCATAGTCCCCACCCCCTTGTCGGGAACTCCGACGGGGGGTCGAGTCCCGCCAACCGTGAGAGCCGACGGGGGACGCCGGCGGTGCCGGGCGAAGGGAGGCCGGGGCAGTGAGAACCTGGCTGTACTCCGCCCTGGTGCTGGTGCTCATCATCATCGGCGGCGTCTTCTCGGCCGCCGAGATCGCGCTCGTCTCCCTCCGGGAGAGCCAGGTGACCCACCTCGAGCACCGCGGACGGCGCGGCTCGACCATCGCCAAGCTGGCCCGCGACCCCAACCGCTTCCTCTCGGCCGTGCAGATCGGCGTGACGCTCGCCGGCTTCCTGTCCGCGGCCTTCGGCGGCGCGACCCTCGCCGAGGCGCTCTCCCCGCACCTCGTGCGGCTGGGCCTGTCCCCGTCCGTCGCCGCCACCGTGGCGCTCGTGCTCGTGACGCTGCTGATCTCCTACGTGTCGATCGTGCTCGGCGAACTCACCGCGAAGCGGCTGGCGATGCAGAGCGCCGAGGGGTTCGCCCTCGCGCTCGCCCCGCTCGTCAACACGGTCGCCACCGGGGCGCGTCCGGTGATCTGGTTGCTCGGACGCTCGACCGACGTCGTCGTCCGGCTGCTCGGTGGCGACCCGCGGGCCGGGCGCGAGCAGGTGTCCGACGAGGAGATCCGGGCCATGGTGCTCAACTCGCAGACCCTGGGCACGGTCGAGCGCCAGATCGTCGACGACGTCTTCGACGCGGGGGAGCGCTCCCTGCGCGAGGTGATGGTGCCCCGCACCGAGGTCGACTTCCTCCCCGGGGACATGCCCGCCTACAAGGCGGTTCGGACGGTGCACGGCGCCGAGCACTCCCGCTACCCGGTCACCGACCGCTCGACCGACCAGATCCTCGGCTTCGTCCACGTCCGCGACCTCATGGACCTCGACCCGGTCAACCGCACCACCCCGGTGCGCCAGCTGGTCCGCCCGGTGATGGCCCTGCCCGAGACGGTCAAGGTGCTGCGGGCGCTCAGCGAGATGCGCCGCGCCTCGGCTCACCTCGCCATCGTCAAGGACGAGTACGGCGGCACCTCGGGCATCGTCACCCTGGAGGACCTTGTCGAGGAGCTCATCGGCGACATCACCGACGAGTACGACCAGCCGGTGGCGGGCAGCGCCAGTCACGGGCAGCGCAACGACATCGACGGCCTCACCACGCTCGAGGACTTCGCCGACCGCTTCGGCTACGTGCTGCCCGAGGGGCCCTATGACACGGTCGCCGGGTACGTCATGGCCCAGCTCGGCCACGTGCCGGAGCTCGGCGACAGCGTCGAGGTCGACCTGCACCGGGTCGCCGGGCCCAACCCGCTCAACCTGCCCGACCGGGCGCTGGTCCGCTTCTCGGTCACCGAACTCGACGGCCGCCGGGCCGCGTGGATCGTCGTCACCCGCGTCGGCGAGGAGCCCGCGCCCACCGAGGTCGACGCGCCCAGCGGGGCGGTCGCGGAGTGAGCGCGCGGGGGAGGTGACGATGGCGCACCGGGACGCCGACGGCGTCCGGCTGCTCACCGGGCCCGAGGCCGGCGACCTGCTGAGGGCCGCGGCCGGGCGTGCCGGGGGCGCCCTCGTGCGGTGGCGGCTCGAGCACGTCGACACCGAGCCCGAGCGGGCCACGACCGCGACCTTCACGGCGACCGTCCGCTGGCCCGAGGGCCCCCGGGTTGAGCTCCTCGGCGCCAGCGTGCGCGTCGGGGGCCCGAGCCCCAGCGATCAGCGGGCGGAGATCTTCGACGACGGGCACCAGCAGGTGGCCGTGTGGATCCACCCGGACGACCCCGACCTGCCCGCCCTGCCCGACGTCTCCTTCCCCGATTCGGTGGCCCGGCTGCTCGTCGAGTGGGGGGTGGTCCGGGGGCCGCTGCGCCCGGCCGACGTCCGCCTGCGCATGCTCACCTACCGGCCCCGCCGCCGGGCCGTGCTGCGCGCGGAGGTCCGCCGGGGCCCGGTCCCGCTCACGCTGTTCCTCAAGGTGCTGCGCCCGGACGCCGCGGCCGCCCTCGTCTCCCGCCACCAGCAGTTGCGGGCGGCCGGCGTCCCGGCGCCGCAGGTGGTGGCCGCCGCCCCCGGCCTCGTCGCGCTCCTCGGCTCGCCCGGGCGCCCGCTGAGCGAGCGCATCTACCAGGCGGGCCTGCCCGTGCCGGCCGACCACCTGCTCGCCCTCCTCGACGCCCTGCCCCCCGCGGCCCTCGAGTGGACCCGGCGTCCCCCGTGGACCGACTCGCTGGCCTACTACGCCGGTGTCATCGCCCGCACGGTGCCGGCCGAGGCGAGGCGCCTCGAGACGCTGGTGCCCGCCATCCTGGGCGGCCTCGCCGGCGCCCCGAGCGGGCCCGAGGTGGTCACGCACGGCGACTTCCACGAGGGGCAGCTGCAGGTCGACGCGGGCCGGGTCGTCGGCCTGCTCGACGTCGACACCCTCGGCCCCGGGCGCCGGGTCGACGACCTCGCCTGCCTCGTCGCGCACCTGTCCACGGTGCAGCGGATGTCCCGGGGCCAGGCCGAGCGGCTGCAGGCGGTGCTCGACGACTGGGTGCCCGTGTTCGATCGCGCCGTCGACCCGGTCGAACTCCGGTTGCGGGCCGCCGCCGTCGCGGTGTCGCTCGCCACCGGGCCGTTCCGCTCCCAGGAGCCGGGCTGGCCGGCGTCCACCTCGCGCATTCTGGACGCCGCCGAACGGCTGGCTGGGCAGGTGCTGCGGCCCCGCTCCGACCCGCGTCCCGTTTCACTCCGGTAACACTTTCCGGAGGGAGTGCCACCCGCCGTCAGGCCGGGTATCACGGCCGTTACAGTGTGGAAAGCTTCCGCGTGGAATGCGCCCGCGGAGCCTCTCTCCACCTGCTCTCAGGAGGCAGTTCCCGTGAAGAAGTCGTTCCTCTCCGCGTCCGCCGTCGCGGCGGTCGCGGCCCTCTCGTTCGCCGGCTGCGCCTCGGCGCCCACCGCCGGCTCGTCCGCGTCCACATCGGCGTCGGGTGACACCAGCGCCTCGGCCAGCGGCGGCACCAGCGCCGCCACCAGCGCGGCGTCCAACGTCAAGGCCTGCATGGTCTCCGACTCCGGCGGCTTCGACGACAAGTCGTTCAACCAGACGTCGCTCGCCGGGCTCACCCGGGCCGGCCAGCAGCTCGGCATCCAGACCGCCAAGGTCGAGTCGTCGAGCGACGCCGACTACGCCACCAACGTGTCCTCGCTGCTCACCGCCAAATGCACGATGATCGTGGGCGTCGGGTTCAAGCTGGGCGACGCGATCACCGCCGCCGCCAAGGCCAACCCGAAGGTTGATTTCGCCATCGTCGACGACGCGCCCCAGGGTGCCCCGTCCAACCTCCAGCCGCTCGAGTTCAACACCGCTCAGTCGTCGTTCCTCGCCGGCTACCTCGCGGCCGCGATGAGCAAGACCGGCAAGGTCGGCACCTTCGGCGGCCTCAACATCCCCACGGTCACCGTGTTCATGGACGGGTTCGCCCAGGGCGTCGACTACTACAACCAGCAGAAGGGCAAGAACGTCCAGGTGCTCGGCTGGGACGCCAAGAAGCAGGACGGCCAGTTCGTGCCCGGCAGCAACCCGTTCGGCAACGTCTCGGGCGGCCAGACCGTCGCCAAGGGCCTCGTGAGCCAGGGCGCCGACATCCTCTTCCCGGTCGCGGGCGGTGCCGGCGTCGGGGCGCTGCAGACGGCGTCCGACTCGGGCGGCAAGGTGTCGGCGATCTGGGTCGACACCGACGGCTACGTCTCGGTGCCGCAGTTCAAGAGCGTCATCATGACGTCGGTCTACAAGGGCATGGACAACGCCGTGTTCGCCTCGATCAAGTCGGCCACCGACGGCACGTTCACCGGCAAGGCCTACGTCGGCACGCTCGCCAACGCCGGCACAGGGCTCGCCCCGTTCCACGACTTCGACTCGAAGATCCCCGCGAGCGTGAAGTCCGACCTCAACACGATCAAGGCCGACATCATCTCCGGCAAGATCACCATCACCTCCAAGTCGCAGCCGAAGAGCTGAGGCACACCCGGGTCGTGGGGGAGGGAAGCCGCTTCCCTCCCCCCGGCCCTGTGGAAGGATCACCACGTGTCGTCACCACCGTCGGCGTCCGGCACCGTGCGCCGTGACGCCCCGCCCCGGCCACCGGTCGCCGAGGGCCTCAGCCTGCGCGGCATCACCAAGCGGTTCGGCTCGCTGGTCGCCAACGACCACATCGACCTCGACATCGTGCCCGGGCGCATCCACTGCCTCCTCGGCGAGAACGGGGCCGGCAAGTCGACACTGATGAACCAGCTGTACGGGCTGCTCGACGCCGACGAGGGCACCATCAGCATCGACGGCACCGAGCGGCACTTCACCAGCCCGAAGCAGGCGATGGCTGCCGGCATCGGCATGGTGCACCAGCACTTCATGCTCGTGCCCGTCTTCACGGTGGCCGAGAACATCGTCCTCGGCCGCGAGCAGGGTCCGTTCGGCACCCTCGACATGCGCTCGGCGCGCGCCCGCGTCCGCGACCTCAGCGAGCGCTACCACCTGGCCGTCGACCCCGACATCGTCGTCGAGCAACTGCCGATCGGCATCCAGCAGCGGGTCGAGATCCTCAAGTCGCTCGCCAACGACGCGAAGTACCTCATCTTCGACGAGCCGACCGCCGTGCTCACCCCGCAGGAAATCGACGAGCTCATGGCCGTCATGCGTTCCCTGCGCGACGAGGGCAAGGCGATCGTCTTCATCACCCACAAGCTGCGCGAGGTGCGCGAGGTGGCCGACGACATCACGGTGATCCGCCGGGGCCGGGTCGTCGGCTCCGCGTCCCCGGCCGACTCCGAGGCGCGCCTCGCCGAGATGATGGTGGGGCGGGCCGTGAGCATGCGGGTCGACAAGTCGCCCGCGCACGGCGGCGTCCCCAGGCTCCAGGTGTCCGACCTCGTCGTCGCCGACCCCTTCGGCTCGGTCGTCGTCGACCACCTGAGCTTCGAGGTCGCCGAGGGCGAGGTGCTCGGCGTCGCCGGCGTCCAGGGCAACGGGCAGACCGAACTCGCCGACGCCCTGCTCGGGCTGGTGCCCGTGCTCAGCGGCTCGGTCGTGCTCGACGGCAGGGACATCACCCACGCCGCGCCGAAGCACGTCATCGACGCCGGCATGGGCTTCGTGCCCGAGGACCGGCAGCGCGACGGGTTCGTCGGCAGCTACACGGTGGCCGAGAACCTCGTGCTCAACCGGGTCGACGAGTTCGCCTCCCGGGGCAGCCTGAGGCTCGGGGCCATCCGCGGCAACGCGACCACCCTGCTCGACGAGTTCGACATCCGGGCGGAGTCGGTCGACCTGCCGGTCAGCAGCCTGTCCGGGGGCAACCAGCAGAAGGTCGTGCTGGCACGGGAGCTGTCCCGACCGCTCAAGGTGCTCGTCGCGAGCCAGCCGACCCGCGGCGTCGACGTCGGGGCGATCGAGTTCCTGCACAAGCGGATCATCGGCGAGCGCGACACCGGGACGGCGGTCGTGCTGATCTCCACCGAACTGGAGGAGATCGAGTCGCTGTCCGACCGGATCGCCGTCATGTACCGGGGACGCATCGTCGGTGTCGTCCCGCCCGACACGCCCCGCGACGTGCTCGGGCTGATGATGGCCGGTGTCGGCCACGAGGAGGCCCTCGCCGCGTCCGGCGCCGCCGGCCCCCGTCACGCCGAGGGGCTGGAGGCCGACCATGAGTGACGAGAAGCGCAACGTTCCGGTCGAGGAGGGTGAACCCCTCGACGCCATCCCCGCGCTCAGCGCGCCCGAGCTCAGCCCCCGTCAGCCGGCTGCCCGGGCCGGACGCCGGATGCCGTGGAACGACCTGGTGGTCACGGTGGCGGCGTTCGTCCTCGCGCTCGTCGTCGGCGGCATCCTCATGATCGTCTCCGACACCTCGGTGCGACCCAAGTTCGCCTACTTCTTCGCCCGCCCCAGCGACGCGCTCGACGCGTCGTGGCACAAGGTGTGGACCGCCTACAGCGCCCTCTTCGAGGGGGCGATCGGCTCGTGGGGGGCGTTCACCAACTCCACCGCCCAGGCGGCCCCGCTCATCTGCGCCGGGCTCGGTGTCGCCGTCGCCTTCCGCGCCGGGCTGTTCAACATCGGTGCCCAGGGCCAGGCGATCTGGGGCTCGATCCTCGCCGCCTGGGTCGGGTTCAACTTCCACGCCCTGCCGCTCGCCGTGCACCTGCCGCTCGCGGTGCTCGCCGGCCTCGTGGGCGGGGGCGTGTGGGGTGGCATCGCCGGCGTGCTCAAGGCCAAGGCCGGTGCGCACGAGGTGATCGTCACGATCATGCTCAACTACATCGCGGCCGGGCTGCTCGCCTGGCTGCTCACGACGAGCACGTTCATGCGACCGGGCCGCACCGACCCCATCTCGCCGGTCGTCGACTGGAACGCCACCTTCCCCCGGCTCGCGAACTCGCAGCTGCACCTCGGCTTCGTCCTCGCGCTGCTCGCCGCCGTGCTCGTGTGGTGGCTCATGGAGCGCACCACCCTCGGGTTCCGGATCAAGGCCGTCGGCGCCAACCCCCGGGCGGCGGCCACCGCCGGGATGAGCGTGGCCCGGGTCACGACGATCACGATGACGATCGCCGGGCTGCTCGGGGGGCTCGCCGGCGTCCAGTCGGCTCTGGGGCCGCTCGCCGGCGCCTCCCCGACACCGCTCACCTCGGGCCTGGTCGGCAGCGTCGGCTTCGACGCGATCACAGTCGCCCTGCTCGGTCGCTCGCGGCCCCTCGGCACGGTGCTCGCGGGCCTGCTGTTCGGGGCCCTGCACGCCGGGGGCATCCAGATGCAGTCGGCCGCCGCGACGCCGCTCGCCCTCACCGCGGTGCTGCAGGCGCTCATCGTGCTGTTCGTCGCCGCCCCGGTGCTCATCCGGACGCTGCTGCCGTTCCTCAAGCAGCACCGCACGCCCCGCCGCCGGGTCGCCCCGGCCGGGGCCGACCAGGGAGGTGCCGCATGAGCCAGCTCGTCCCGGCCGAGGCGCAGATCGCCCCGGTCGAGCACCAGCACACCGAATCCCGCGAGGCACGCATCCAGCGGATGTCGACCGGTGCCCTCATCGGAGTCGTCGGCCTGCTGCTCCTCTGGCTGGTCACCCGCACCTCGGGCACCGCGCGGTTCGCCCTGTCCGACGCGTTCGCGGCCGTCGCCCTGCCGACGATCAGCGTCCCGGGCCTGCCGACCGTGCTCGTCAGCGCGGTGCTGTGCCTGCTCGCCGCGGTCGCCTTCTTCCGTGGCCGGCTGCCGCGGCGGCTGACCGCCACTGCCGGCACCGTCGCCGGACTGGCCGTGGTCATCGGCTTCCTCGCCTGGGCGGCCGCCGGACGGGACCTGCCGTTCCCGGTCGCCAACCAGTTCAACGGCACGCTGACGTTCGCCACCCCGCTCGTGTTCGGCGCACTCACCGGGGTGTTCTGCGAGCGGGCCGGCGTCGTCAACGTGGCGATCGAGGGGCAGATGCTCACCGCCGCCTTCTCGGCGGCGCTCGTCGGCTCGATCACCCAGTCGATCACCGCCGCCCTCATCGCGGCGATGCTCACGGCGGTCGCGATGGCCGCGCTGCTCGCCCTGTTCAGCATCAACTACCTCGTCGACCAGGTCGTCCTCGGGGTGGTGCTCAACCTGCTCGCCTCCGGGCTCACCGGCTTCCTCTTCGACCAGATGGTGCAGCCCAACGCCGCCAGCTACAACAGCGCCCCGATCCTCCAGCGGGTGGCCATCCCCGGCCTGTCGGAGATCCCGTTCCTCGGCCCGGTGCTGTTCGAGCAGACCGTGCTCGCCTACCTCGCCTTCGCCGCGGTCCCGCTCACCTGGTTCCTCCTGTGGCGCACGAAGTGGGGCCTGCGGGTGCGCGCCGTCGGGGAGCATCCGCACGCGGCCGACACCGTGGGCATCTCGGTGACCCGCACCCGCTGGTCGTCGGTGCTCGTGGGAGGCCTGTTCGCGGGCCTGGGCGGGGCGTTCTTCACGGTCGGCTCGGTGGGCCAGTTCAACAAGGAGATCACTGTCGGCAACGGCTTCATCGCCCTCGCGGCCCTCATCATGGGACGCTGGCGGCCGGGCCTGGCAGCCCTCATGGCCCTGTTCTTCGGATTCGTCACCCAGATGGCCTCGCAGCTGCAGGCCATCAACACCCCGATGCCCAGCCAGTTCCTGCTCATCCTCCCCTACATCGCGACGATTATCGCGGTCGCCGGGCTGGTGGGCCGGGTGCGCGCACCCGCGGCCGACGGCGTCCCGTACCGCAGCGACCATGACTGAGCCGAACGCCCTCGGGAGCCCGGGGGAGACCGTCGATTGGGACGGCCTCCGCAGCCGAGCGCGCGCGATCGCCGAACGTGCCTACGCCCCCTATTCGGGGTACCGGGTGGGGGCGGCCGCGCTCGTCGACGACGGGCGCACCGTCGCCGGCTGCAACGTCGAGAACGCTGCCTACGGCGTCGGGCTCTGTGCCGAGTGCGGCCTGGTCTCCGAACTGCTCGCGGGCGGGGGTGGCCGGCTGGTCGCCTTCACCTGCACCAACGGCGCCGGTGAACGGATCATGCCGTGCGGCCGCTGCCGGCAACTGCTGTGGGAGCACGGCGGACCGGGCCTGCTCGTCGACACCCCCCTCGGCATCCTCGCGATGCATCAGGTGCTGCCGCAGGCGTTCGGGCCCGACAACCTCACCCGCTGACGCGGGGACGCCGGATCGTTCCCCCTGGTCAGGGGGCCGGCCCGCGTCCGGGCCGGACGCGCCAGTCTGAGAGATTGTGTCTTCTTTTCTCAGGTTTGTATCCTGGGACCCGTGACCCTCCTCGCGCCAGCCCCCGTCGCCGCCCGGGCGACGACCGACGAGCCGTCGTGGTCGCGCCTCCGTCAGCCCGTCGGAATCACCGAGGAGGCCGAGGCCTCGCGGCGCAGGTCGGTCGTGTTCGTGCTCGCATGGACCGTCGCGTGGGCCTTTGTGTCGAGGGTCGGAGGCATGTACTCCTGGCACTACTTCGCCACCGGCGGCCGGCTGCTGACCATGCCCGGGTCTCCGCAGGGGGGCGTGCACCTGTTCGCCAGCCACCCCGAGTTGCAGATGGGTCCTGTGACCCTCGCGGTGTCGGCCCTCGTCGTCAAGGCCGTGGGCACGACGGCCAGCTCCTGGCTCGCCGGCGCCCTCATGCTCGGGCTGGGCGGCCTCGACGTCTGGCTGCTCACCCTGCTCGCCCCCGGACGTCGCTTCCAGCGCTGGCTCGTCTCCGCGCTCGTCGTCATCCCGGCGTGGTCGGTGCTCGCCGTGCACTACGGCCACCTCGACGACGTCCTCGCGCTGAGCTTCATGGCCGCGGCGCTTGTCGCCGCCCGCCGTGGGCACCCGTGGGCGGCGGTCGTCGCCGCCGGGCTGGCGGCCGCTGCGAAGCCGTGGGCACTGCCGATGATCCTCCTGGGTTGGGGCGGGCGCGAGCACCGGGTGCGCCGGCTGCTTCTCGGCGGCGTCCTGTCGGTGCTGCCCTGGGTGCCGTTCGTCCTCGGCGACCCGCGCACCCTGGCCATCGGCTCCTTCGGCATCCAGAACGCGGCCGATTCGGCGCTGCGGGTCTGGGGGGTCACCGACGCGACCACCCCGTGGTGGTGCCGCGCGACCCAGCTGGGGCTGGGCGTGACGCTCGCCTGGCTGGCCGCCCGTTCCGGCCGCATCGAATGGATCCCGCTGGTCGTCGTGACCAGCCGGCTGCTCCTCGACCCGGGCACCTACCTCTACTACACGAGCGGTCTGGTGCTCGCCGCCCTGGCCGTCGACCTCGGATCGGCCGGACGCCGGCCCTGGCCGCGTCTGGCGCTCGTCGTCTCCGGCTGGCTGGTGCTCGACCTGTTCCTCAAGTGGCGGCACCTGCCGTTCGTGGCCGGCCCGGTGCGCGCGGCGTTCCTCGTGAGCCTGCTCGCCCTGTTCGGGTGGACCCTGCTGCAGCCCCTCCTCGCTCCGGCCCGCCGGGCCTGACGGCTGGCCGGGCGGCCGGCGTGCGGTCGCTACGATGGCGGCCGTGATCACCGCTGCGGCCGACGGGTCCTCCCTGTCCAACCCCGGCCCCTCGGGGTGGGCGTGGTACGTCGACGACACCTGCTGGGCGGCCGGCGGCTGGGCGCACGGAACCAACAACATGGGCGAACTCATGGCCGTGCTCGACCTGCTGCGGCAGACCGAGTCACGCGGCGCGGAGGACCTGCTCGTGCTGTGCGACAGCCAGTACGTCATCAACTCGGTCACCAAGTGGAGCCCGGGGTGGAAGCGCCGCGGCTGGCGCAAGGCCGACGGGCAGCCGGTGCAGAACCTCGAGCTGCTGCAGGGCATCGACGCGGCGATGACCGGACGCCGGGTGCGGTTCGAGTGGGTGAAGGGGCACGCCGGCCACGAGCTCAACGAGGCGGCCGACCTCCGCGCGCGGGCCGCCGCCACCGCCTTCCAGCGGGGTGTGCCGGTCGACTCGGGCCCGGGCTTCGACGGGTCGGGCCGGACGCCGGCGGCGTCCCCCATGACCGGTCCGAGCCCCAGGCCGGAACCGGAGGCCACCCTCTTCGACGAGCCGGCGGGCCCCGACGACGTGGAGCAGGTGCTCCGCCTGGAGCGGTCGCTGCTCGAGGACGCCGTCCGCTCCGACCGGGACGCGGCGGCCGCGCTGCTCCACCCGGACTTCGTCGAGGTGGGCCGGTCGGGACGGATCTGGACCCGCGGCCGCACCCTCGCCTCCCTCGCCCCGCTCGCCGGGCGCACCGACCTCGAACTGCTGGGCGCCGACCGGCTCGCCGACGACGTGCTGCTGCTGCGCTGGCGAGCGAGCGACGCGTCCGGCGAGACGCTGCGCAGCTCGGTGTGGCAGCGGACGCCGCAGGGCTGGCAGCAGCGCTACCACCAGGCGACCCCGGTCGGCGGGTCGGAGGCCCCCCGACGGCTGCCCTAGGCTAGAGCCCATGTGCGCGAACATTCTCGCCGCGGTCGCCTGGCCCTACGCCAACGGCCCGCGGCACATCGGTCATGTCTCCGGCTTCGGCGTCCCCTCGGACGTGTTCGCCCGGTACATGCGGATGCAGGGGCACACCGTGCTCATGGTGAGCGGCACCGACGAACACGGCACCGCGATCCAGGTGAAGGCCGACCAGGAGGGGCTCACCGCGCGCGAGACCGCCGACAAGTACCACCGGGTCATCGCCGAGGACCTCCAGGGACTCGGGCTGAGCTACGACCTCTACACGCGCACGACCACGGAGAACCACCGCCGGGTGGTGCAGGAGGTCTTCCGCACCCTCTACGACAACGGCTACATCATCAAGCAGACCCAGATGGGCGCCATCTCCCCGTCGACCGGCCGCACCCTGCCCGACCGCTACATCGAGGGCATCTGCCCGATCTGCGGCTTCGACGGCGCCCGCGGCGACCAGTGCGACAACTGCGGCAACCAGCTCGACCCGGTCGACCTCAAGAACCCGCGCAGCCGGATCAACGGCGAGGTGCCCGAGTTCGTCCAGACCGAGCACTTCTTCCTCGACCTGCCGGCCCTGGCCGAGCAGCTGGGGGAGTGGCTGCAGACCCGCGAGGACTGGCGTCCGAACGTGCTGCGGTTCAGCTACAACCTGCTCAAGGACCTCCGCCCGCGCGCCATCACCCGCGACCTCGACTGGGGCATCCCGGTGCCGGTCGAGGGCTGGGAGAACGAGCCGATGAAGCGCATCTACGTGTGGTTCGACGCGGTGATCGGCTACCTGTCGGCGTCCGTCGAGTGGGCGGCGCGCACCGGCGACCCCGACGCCTGGAAGCGCTTCTGGCACGACGAGCAGGCGAGCAGCTACTACTTCATGGGCAAGGACAACATCGTCTTCCACTCGGTGATCTGGCCGGCGATCCTGCTGGGTGCCGACGGCGAGGGTGCGCGCGGGGGGACACCGAGCGAGTGGCTCGGCCGCCTCGACCTGCCCACCGAGGTGGTGTCGAGCGAGTACCTCACCATGCGCGGCTCCAAGGTGGCGAGCTCCCGGGGCGCGTCCATCTTCGTCGGCGACTTCCTCCGCGAGTTCGGTCCGGACGCGCTGCGCTACTTCATCGCGGTGGCCGGCCCCGAGAACCAGGACACCGACTTCACCTGGGAGGAGTTCGTCCGGCGCAACAACTTCGAGCTCGCCAACGAGTGGGGCAACCTCGTCAACCGGTCGGTGTCGATGGCGCACAAGAACGTCGGCGCGGTCCCGACCCCCGGCGAGCTCACGGACGCCGACACGGCCCTGCTCCAGGCGGCGCGCGACGCGTTCCCGGTCGTCGGGGAGCTGCTCGGACGCTGCAAGTTCAAGGCGGCGATCTCCGAGTCGATGCGGATCGTGTCGCTCGCCAACAAGTACCTGTCCGACCAGGAGCCCTGGAAGCTCAAGGACGACCCCGCCCGGCGCGACACCGTGCTGTTCGTGGCGCTGCAGGTGGTGAGCGACTGCAACGTGCTGCTCACCCCCTTCCTCCCGCACGCCGCGCAGAAGGTGTGGGAGGCGCTCGGCCACACCGGCGTCTGGGCCGCGCAGCCGGAGCTCGTCGAGGTGACCGAGGGGGACACGACCTACCCGGTGCTGCGCGGCGACTACACGGCCCAGCAGGCCCGCTGGGAGTCGGTGCCCGTGGTGCCCGGCACCCCGCTGGCGCGGCCGACGCCGCTGTTCCGCAAGCTCGACGACTCGCTGGCCGAGACGGGCCCGAGCTGGGCTCCGCTCGAGACCGCCTGACCGGCCCCGTGCAGCAGCTGAACGAGTCCTCCTTCGTCTCGCTCTTCGTCATCGCCGCGTGTGCGATGGCGGCGCCGCTTCTCAGCGCGCTCACCCGCCGGCGCATCCCCGACGTCGTGTGGCTGCTCGTGCTCGGGGTGCTCGTCGGCCCGCACGGGTTCGGCTGGGCCGCCGAGAGCGAGGGCGTCGGTCTGCTCCGGGAGCTCGGCCTGGGCCTGCTGTTCCTGCTCGCCGGGTTCGAGGTGGACGCCGACAGCCTGCGGGGGCGCCAGGGCCGGTGGGCGATGCTCACCTGGCTGGGCAGCCTCGGCATCGGCTGGCTGCTCGCCGCGCTGCTCGTGCCGCAAGCGACCGCCCAGACCGCCCTGGCGCTGGCCATCTGCGTGAGCTCGACGGCGCTCGGCACCCTGCTGCCCATCCTCAAGGAGGCCGGCACCGCGAGCAGCCCGCTCGGTCACGGCGTCCTCACCCACGGCGCGGTCGGCGAGCTGGGTCCGGTGGTCACGATGTCGGTGCTGCTCGGCACGCGCAGCCCCGGGAGCACGATGATCGTGTTCGCGATCTTCGTCGTCGGAGCCCTTCTGGCGGCGCTCGTGCCCGCGCGGCTGGCGTCCTCGCTGCCCTCGCTCACCCGGGTCATCGTCCGCGGCACGAACACCACCCTGCAGACCATGCTCCGGGTCGTGTTCCTGCTGCTCACCGCGCTCATGGCGCTCACCGCCGTGCTCGGCCTCGACATCGTCCTCGGGGCCTTCGTCGCCGGCGCCATCGTGCGCATCTTCGTGCCCCGCGACGACCGCGCCCTCGAACGCAAGCTCACCGTCGTCGGCTACAGCTTCCTCATCCCGGTGTTCTTCGTCACGTCGGGGATGACGATCGACGTCGCGGTGGTCGCCCGGATGTGGCCGCTGCTCATCGCGCTGCTGGTCATGATCCTCGTGTCCCGCGGCGTGCCGGTCTGGCTCGCCGAGCGGTTCGGCTCCACCGGGTCGGGCATCTCGGCACCCCGCGACCAGGTGCGCCTCGGCCTCTACTCGGCCGCCGGGCTCCCGATCATCGTCGCGGTCACCGAGTTGGCCGTCGGCCAACGGCTCATGTCGCCGGCCAACGCGTCGGTGCTCGTCGCGGCCGGGGCCGCCACCGTGCTGATCTTCCCGTTCGCCGCGCACCTGCTCGCGAACCAGGACCCGTCGTCGACGCGGCGGGAACGGGCCGCCTGAGCCACGGGTCGATCCACGGGCCGCTTCGGCCACCACCCGGGAGCTATCCTCGCGGCATGTCGGTGCACGCACCAGGGGCCTGACCATGGCGGTCGGGGGCTTCACGAGGCTGGGCGCGCGCCTGCACGCGGCCGATCAGAGCGCCGTCACCGAGCTGTTCGAGGCGCTGGGCGAGCGGATCGTCACCTACTGCTTCCGGCGCACCCTGCAGGCGAGGACGTCGATCGAACTGGCGGAGCTCACCTTCCTCGACGTGTGGCGGCTTCGCGATCGGGCCCCGTTCGGCGACCGCGCCCTGGAGGCCTGGGTGTTCGGGCTGGCCACCGCCCGCTGCCGGGCCGTCCCCCCGCCCACCGCCCGCGGGGCCGCCTCCTTGGCCGAGCCGGCACCGGACGAGCGGGTGCTCCTGCAGTGGTGGGAGTGGCTGCGGACCCTGCCCGAGTCCGAGCGGGACGCCGCGATGCTCACCGAGTGGGAGCACCTGTCGCGGCGTCAGGTGGCCTTCGCCACCCACGCCCGCACCGGGCGGGTCTCGCACGACCTGGCGACCGCCAACGTCACCCGACCTGCCGGACTTCCGCCCCCGCCCGCGGGGCGTCCGCTGCCCACCGACGTGGCCGACGTGCTCATGGGACGGCTGCTGGAACTTCCCGAGAGCCAGGATCTCGGCGTCCGCGGCCCGCGCCCTGCGCTCGCCCTCACCGGGCTGCTGCTCGTGGCGGTGCTCGTCGGGGCCTACCTGCTCAGCCGGGTCCCCGTCGCCCCCGAGGCGCCGCCCTCGGCGCCCGACACCGCCGTGGACGTGTCGCTCATGCAGCAGTGCCGCGCGCTCAAGGGTTTCGACCCGAGCCTCATCCGCGTCCAGGACACGGGCGAGCCGGTGCGGGGCCTGGTGTTCTTCAACCTCGCCGGACAGGTGCAGCTGTGCGCCTCGATGGCGGGGGGCCTCCAGCTCTCACAGGTGGCGCAGCCCGACGCCTCGGGCGGCAGCCTCGAGGAGATCGTCGTGCGCTCGGGCAACACCCTGTCCATGGTCATGGGCGGGGCGCTGCCGAACGGGACGCTCCGGGCGACGGTGCTCGACAACACCGGCGGCGACACCAGGTGGAGCGGCCCGGTGTGGTGGATCACCCGCACCATCGCCGTCCGGGACCTCGGCAACCAGCCGCCCACGGTGTTCATCCTGTTCGACGGCGCGGACGCCACCCGCACCTGGCTCGTCCCGTGGGTGGGCACGCGGGTGGAGTCGACCCACCTCAACTGGGAGCAGGCCGCCGAGTTGTGCGGGGCAGCCCTGCACAGCGACCAGCCGGTACCGGGGCTGCGGCTGCTGCTCCCCGGCCCCTCGGCGCACACGGCCGGGGGGTTCCTCGTCGTGAGCCAGGACGAGCGGCTCTGGACCTGCTCGGTGGGGGGAGCGGCCGGGTGGATCGGCGGACCCGTGTCGGTGAGCGCCCAGGGCGGCTCCGGGGTCGCGGTGTCGACCCCGCAGACCATGAACGCCGCCCAGACCCTCGTGGTCGGCGGCAAGGTGCCGGCCGGAGTGTCGTCCGTGCACATCGAGCTGTCCGGCGCATCGCTGCCCGCGGTCATCGACCACGGCTACTGGGTGTGGTCGCGGGTCGTCGACAACCGGGTCCTGCCGGCTCTGCCCGGCCGCATCACCGTGCGGATGCAGGGCAAGGTGTCGCGCACCGTGGTCGTCGACTGGCTCCGCGACTACTCCAGCGTCGAGTTCCACACCTGGGCGCCGCTGTTCGGCACCCCGCTGGGCAGCCGGTGCGGCGCGGGCACCGGGCCTGAGGTCGAGTCGCTCGGCGGCCACGTCCAGGTGTACGGCACCACCCGCGCGCGCCCGGGCATGCTGTGCTTCGGCACGGACGAAGCGATCCAGCGGCTCGCCCTCACCGGGTTCCCCGCCTCCCTGGCACCTCACGTGCTCGCGGAGCCCGATCGCAACGGCTCCCGGCTCTACGCCGCCGGCGGCGTGCTGCCCGCGGGCGTGAGTGACATCGTCCTGCACACCCCGGCCGGCCCGGTGGCGGCACAGACGGCCCACGGCTACTGGGTGCTCGAGTGGGCCTCGCCGGGCCACCCCCAGGCGAGGCTGCCGGCGTCCGTGCGGGTCACGTGGACTCAGGACGGCCGCCCGATGTCGCGCACCGTCCGGCTGCCCTCCTCCTAGCCCCTCCACCGGGCCGGGGCCGGCATAAGCCCGGGTCGGGCGGCGGGACGGCGCAGGTCAGGAGTTGAATGGGGCCATGGTCGACGACGCCCGTGATCCCGCTGGAGCCCCCCTCACCGACGAGCCCGGGGCGCCCACAGACCCACTGGCCCCGCTCATCGAGCCGGCGGTCGCCCTCGCCGCCGAGATCGTCACCGAGTCGCGGGCGGCGCGCCGCGGCCCGGGCGAGGCGCTGCAGGATCAGCTCACCCGGGCGGTGATGGACGACGAGTCCACCAAGGACCTCCTCCTCGGCCTCACCGACGAGGTGATGCGCATCCGCGACGACGGACGCGCCGCGCACGCGTTCCGCTCGCTCATCGACCGGGTGGGCGCCCCGACGGGACTGCCCGTGGCCTTCCGCGGCCTGGTCCGGGCGGGGGCCTCGACGTCGGCACTCGCTCCGCGCCTGGTGATGCCGCTCGTCCGGGGCGAGGTGAAGCTCCAGTCGAGCCCGATGATCCTGCCCGCCCGCGACCCCGCGTTCGCGCGGCGGATGGCGCAGATCGCGGCCGAGGGCTATGCGCTCAACATCAACCTCCTCGGCGAGGCGGTGCTCGGCGACCGGGAGGCCGACCGGCGCCTCGACGCCGTGATCGACAGGTTGCGGCGTCCCGACGTCACCTACGTGTCGGTGAAGCCGTCGGCGATCTGCGGCAAGCTGCGCGTCCTCGACCACGAGGGGACGGTGGCGGAGGTGGCCCAGCGCCTGCGCCGCGTCTACCGGGCGGCCAAACACGCCCGGCCGGTCACCTTCGTCAACCTCGACATGGAGGAGTACCGCGACCTGCACATCACCGTGGACGCCTTCCGGGCGGCCCTGAGCGACCCCGACCTGGCCGCCCTTGACGCCGGGATCGTGCTGCAGGCCTACCTGCCCGACACCGTCGCGGTGCTCGACGAGCTCATCGCCTGGGCCACCGATCGGTTCGAGCGGTACGGCGGGCGCACCAAGATCCGCCTGGTCAAGGGCGCGAACCTCGCGATGGAGACCGTCGACGCCGAACTCCACGGGTGGACGCCGGCCCCGTACGCCACCAAGGCGGAGGTCGACGCCAACTACAAGCGCATGCTCGAACGGCTGGTCGACCCCGCCCTCAGTGAGGGAGTGAGGGCGGGTGTCGCCAGCCACAACCTGTTCGACATCGCCTGGGCGCGCCAGCTCACCGAGGATGCCGGCGTCCGGGCCCGGGTCGACTTCGAGATGCTGCTCGGCATGGCCCCCGCCCAGGCGCGGGCCACCCTCCGGCGCACCGGGTCGGTGCTGCTGTACGCCCCCGTGGTCGACGACGCCGACTTCGACGCCGCCATCGCCTACCTCGTCCGCCGGCTCGACGAGAACACCGGGCCGGAGAACTTCCTGCGGCACGTCCTCACCCTCGAGGCGGGCTCCGCCGAGTTCCGCGACCAGGCGGACCGCTTCCGCACCGCGGTGGCCACCCGGCACGACGTCGCCGCGACGCCCCGCCGCACCCAGAACCGGCTCGCCGAGGTTCCCGCGACCCCGCCCGGCACGCCGTTCCGCAACGAGCCCGACACCGACTTCTCCCTACCCGACAACCGGCGCTGGTGGCGCGAGCACACCGACGCCTGGCGCGACGCGCTGCCGGAGGCGATCCCGGCGGTCGTCGCGGGCCGCGAGGTCCGCGAGCCGTGCGACGGGGTGGGCATCGACCCGTCGGCGCCCGACGGCGTCCTCTACCGCTACACCAGGTGCACGGTCGAGCAGGTCGACGAGGCCGTGCGCTCGGCCGCCGAGGCCGGACGCCGGTGGGCGGAGCGGCCGCTCACCGACCGGCGCGACCTGCTCATGGCCGTCGCCGACGAGTTCAGCCTGCACCGCGGCGAGATCGTCGCGGTGATGGCCCGCGACGGGGGCAAGACGGCCGCGGAGGCCGACCCCGAGGTGTCCGAGGGCACCGACTTCGCCCGCTACTACGCCGCGTCCGCAATGCGCCTTGGCGAGGTCGAGGGCATGCGGCACGAGCCGTTCGGCGTCGTCGTCGTCACCCCGCCGTGGAACTTCCCGTTCGCGATCCCGGCCGGCGGGGTGCTCGCCGCGCTCGCCGCCGGGAATGCGGTCATCCTCAAGCCGGCACCCGAGGCCGTCGCCACCGCGTCGCTCATCGCCCGGCTGTGCTGGGCGGCGGGCGTGCCGCGCGACCTGCTGCAGTTCGTGCCGTGCGCCGACGACCCCGCGGGCACGGCGCTCATCACCCACCCGCTCACCGCGGCCGTCATCCTCACCGGCTCGTACGACACCGCCCGGCTGTTCCAGCGGCTGCGGCCCGAGCTGCGGCTGCACGCCGAGACCAGCGGCAAGAACGCCATCGTCATCACGGCGGCCGCCGACCTCGACCTCGCGGTCAAGGACCTCGTGCAGTCGGCGTTCGGCCACGCCGGGCAGAAGTGCTCCGCCGCGAGCCTGGCCATCGTCGAACGCTCGGTGTACGAGTCCGAGCGCTTCCGCAGCCAGCTCCGGGACGCCGCCGAGTCGCTGCGGGTGGGAGCGGCCTGGCAGCCGGGCACCGACGTCGGCCCGCTCATCGCCCCTCCCCGGGGTCCGCTGGCCGACGCCCTCGCCACCCTCGCCGAGGGGGAGACCTGGCTGGTCGAACCGCGCCGGCTCGACGAGGAGGGCTACCTGTGGCGCCCCGGGGTGAAGCTGGGGGTCCGTGAAGGGTCCAGCTACCACCAGACCGAGTGCTTCGGGCCGGTGTTGGGGGTGATGAGCGCCGACGACCTCGACGACGCGATCCGGTTGCAGAACGGCGTCCCCTTCGGCCTCACCGGCGGCATCCACAGCCTCGACGACGACGAGGTCGACCACTGGCTCGAGCGGGTCGAGGTGGGCAACGCCTACGTCAACCGGCACATCACGGGCGCGATCGTGCAGCGCCAGCCGTTCGGGGGCTGGAAGCGGTCGTCGGTGGGTCCGGGGGCGAAGGCCGGCGGACCGAACTACGTGTCCACTCTGGGGCGGTGGGTGCCGCTGGAGCCCCTGGTCCTCGACGACGACGGGGTGCGGTCGGTGACGGCGTCCTATCGCGCCTGGTGGCGCGAGGTCGGGTCCCGCGACGTCGACCCCACCGGCCTGGCAGCCGAGGTGAACCGGTTCGGCTACCGGCCCCTGCCCCGCGTGTTCTTGCGCGCCCCCGACGGCGTCCCCGACGGCGAGGTCGCCCTGGCCCGCGCGGCCGCGTCCCTCGTCGGCACCGGGGCCGAGGTGCGCCGGGGCCCGCTCGAGGAGGCCGTCGCGTCCCTGTCGGGCGGGCGATTCGATCGGGTGCGGATCCTCGGGGAGCCCGAGCCCGAGCTGCTCGCGGCGGCCCACGAGGCGGGCGTGTCGGTGATCGCCGAGCCGGTGGCCCCGGCCGCCGTGGTCGAGCTGCCGCGCTGGCTACGGGAGCAGGCGGTCAGCTGGTCGTGGCACCGGCACGGCAACGTGCGGCCGCCCCGCGACTGGCCCCGGCACGCGCGGCACGGGTGAGCGGGTGGCGGCCGGCGCGCGCGACGTAGCATCGGAGCGTCCGCCGGACGCCGTCCGGCCCCGATCCGGAGGACCGCACGTGGCACTGTCCCGCGCACTGGTGTCGACCCACCGGGCGACCCGGGCCTACGAACCGACGACCGTGCTGCGCGGCACCCTCGACGACGCGGCCGACCTGCTGGCGCGGCACCGCAGCGTGGCCGTCCTCACGGGGGCGGGGGTGAGCACCGACTCGGGCGTCCCCGACTACCGCGGACCCACCTCGCAGCGGGCCACCCCGATGCTCTACTCGGAGTTCGTCCACGACGAGGCCAACCGGCGGCGCTACTGGGCCCGCAGCTACCAGGGGTGGGGGCGGATGGGGCACGCCGACCCCAACCCGGGCCACCTGGCCCTCGCGCACTGGGAGCACGACCCCGGCCGCTGCCGGATGACCGGGCTGGTCACCCAGAACGTCGACGGGCTGCACGAGGCGGCGGGCAGCCGCCGCCTGGTCACCCTGCACGGCCGCATCGCCGACGTCGTCTGCCTCACCTGCGGGCACGTCTCGGCACGCGCCGACCTGCAGCGCCGCCTGGCCGACCTCAATCCCTGGGTGCGACCGCTCGCGGACGCCGGACACGCCGAGCTGCGCCCCGACGGCGACGCCGTGGTCGACGACTGGGCCGACTTCCGGATCGCCGACTGCCACCGGTGCGGCGGGATCCTCAAGCCCGATGTCGTCTACTTCGGGGAGCCGGTGCCGCTCGAGCGGGTGCGCGCGGCCTACGAGGCGGTGGACGCCGCCGGCGTCCTGCTCGTGGCGGGCTCCTCGCTCACGGTGATGAGCGGACTGCGGTTCGCGCGGCACGCGGCGAGGACCGGGAAGCCGGTGGTGATCATCAACCACGGGGCCACCCGCGCCGACGACCTGGCGACCGTGCGGCTCGACCTCAACACCTCGGTAGCCCTCGCGGGCCTGGCCGAGCGGCTGGCCGGCTGAGGCCCGGCGCTCACGCCCCCGGAGGGTTGCCAGGCAGCCGGCGGTGCCTCGTCCGGGCGGGCGCGACGACCGCGCCCCGGCGCACCAGCAGCAGTGCGAGGACGATCGCGACGAGGGCCCAGCAGGCGACCGAGACCAGGCTGGCCTCGACGCCGAACGCGCCCCCGCTGAGCAACGGGCTGCCGGCCGGGTGCGAGACGAGCACACCGCGACCGGTCGGCGTCCCCGAGACCGGGACGCCGAAGAACCCGCCCTCCGCGACGTTCCAGGCGGCGTGCACGCCGATCACCACCCACAGCGACCTGGTGAGGGCGTACATGAGCCCGAGGGCCGCTCCCGCCTCGACGGCGATCGCGACGGCACCCGCCCACGTCGCCCCGGGGTTGGCGAGGTGGATGGCGCCGAACACGACGGCGCTGACGGCCAGCGCCCCCCACGTGCCCAGCCCGGGCTCGAGCAGGCGGTAGAGGATGCCGCGAAAGGCGATCTCCTCGGAGACACCCGCCACGACGCCCAGTGTCCACACGGTTCCGAACCCCGGCCGCGACCAGTCGACGCCGGTGACGACGTAGCTGCCGAGGGCCGCGACGATCCCCACGACCAGCGCGCACAGCAGCGCACCGACCGCGAGGCCGACGAGCACCCCGGGCCAGCGGCGGGGGAGCAGTTCGAGCGGGTGGCGGCGCCGTTCCAGGACGCGCACCACCACCGCGTAGCCGAGCAGGGCGGCGCCGAGCTCGGTGCTGGCGCCGGCGGCGTCCGAGTGCGGGGCGACGAGCAGCACCAGCATCCCCAGGACGATCAGCGCGGTGACGACGACGGCGGCGAAGACGACCAGACGCACCGCCGGGTGGCGTCGCGCCGGGACGAGCTGCCAGCCCATCGGCGAGTCGTCGGCCAACCCGTCGGAGTCGCGAGGGGGAGGCGCGAGGAGCACCGACCGCACGGCCCGGGCCCGCTCGTCGAGCCGGCGGACGAGGTCGGGACGCCCGGGATCGCCGTGGAGCACGTAGTCGAGGGTTCCCGGCGGCCAGCTCATGACCGGGTCGCCGCGGCCCTGTCGATGCGGACGTGCGCCTCGGGCAGGTCCATCGGCTCGAAACCGGCCGCCAGTGCCCGGTTCCTCAGGGCCGACTCGCGCTGCCACAGGGCGAGCCCCCGGCGCAGCAGCACCAGCGGCGGCTTGCGCCGGTGGGCGAGGTCGCGGCGCAGCCTCCGGGTGAAGTTGACGGCCGGGGGCCGGTCGAGCCAGATGAGGTGCGGCCGGACGCCGCGCACGTGCAGTTCCAGCGCGGTGTCGACGGCGAAGATGCCCTCGGCGAGGAACACCGGGGCGCCGTCGAGGACGAGGTCCTTGTGCCCGACCGCCCGGTTGTGGGTGATCGAGTAGTCGGGTGTGCGGGCGTGCCCGTGGCGGAGCAGGTGCACCGCCGCGTCGCAGGCCGCGTCGAGGTTCCAGCTGCCGAGGTGGTCCCAGTCGACGATCCCGAGGGTGCGGGGAAGGCCCGGCTCGTCGCCGTCACGGTAGAAGTCGTCGAGGCGCAGCACCGGAAGCCCGGTGAGCCGTGCGAGATGGCTCTTGCCGCTGCCCGAGGGCCCGGCGAGGAGAACCATGGTGCGCTCGTCGCTCACGCGGGGACGCCCAGCGCCTCGGCCATCTCCGTCCGCAGCTGGGCCAGGGTCCCGGCCGCGGAGAGCCGAGCAGCCTTGAGGTCGGCCGCGGACTCGGCCTGGGACACTCGCGCCTCGAGGTAGCACTTGAGCTTCGGCTCGGTGCCGCTGGGCCGGGCGACGACGTGCACCCACTCGCCGGTGAGCTCGACGGCGTCCGTCGGCGGCAGGTCGCCGGCCTCGAGCAGGTCGCGCACCTCCACCGGCGCGCCGGCCAGTCGCAGCGGCGGATGCGAGCGCAGCCGGGCCATCGCGGCACGGATGATGCCGGCGTCCTCGACCCGCACCGACAGCTGGCTGGTCGCGTGCACGCCGTAGGTGCGGGCGATCTCGTCGAGCCGGTCGGCGACCCCGCGGCCCGAGGCGATCAGCCCGGCCACCAGGCGCAGCGCGGTCACCGCGGTGGTGATGCCGTCCTTGTCGGGCACGAAGGCGGGGTCGCAGCAGTACCCGATCGCCTCCTCGTAGCCGAACGCCAGATCGGGGACCCGGCCGATCCACTTGAAGCCGGTGAGCGTCGTGGTGAACGCGCGCTGGTGGGCGGCCGCCATCCGCGCGAGCAGGGTGCTGCTCACGACGGAGTTCGCGAACGTGCCCGGCACCTCTCGGCGCAGGGCGTCGTCGCCGAGCAGCGCCCCCAGCTCGTCGCCGGTGAGCATCCGCCACGCGGGCATGCCCCCCGGACCGGGGAAGGGTGCGGCGACGGCGCACCGGTCGGCGTCCGGGTCGGTGGCGATGACGACGTCGACGCCGGACCGGCGGGCCAGGTCGAGGGCGAGGTCGATCGCGCCCGGCTCCTCCGGGTTGGGGAAGACGACCGTCGGGAAGGCGGGGTCGGGGTCGATCTGCTCCGTGACGAGCAGGGCCGGGGGGAACCCCGAGGCTGCGGCCGCCGCGGCCACGACCGGGGCCCCGACGCCGTGCATCGCCGTGTAGACCCAGGCGACGTCGCGGGGGGCGTCCTCGGGCACGAGCATCGCGGCCCGGGCCACGTAGGCGTCGACGAGGTCGGCCCCGATCCGCCGGTAGCCCTCGGAGCGGGGGATCTCGGAGAGGGGATGCCGCGCGACGTCGGCGATGAGGGCGGCGATCTCCGCGTCCGTGGGCGGCACGATCTGCGACCCGTCGCCCAGGTAGACCTTGTAGCCGTTGTCGGTGGCGGGGTTGTGGGACGCCGTGACCACCACCGCTGCGACACACCCGTAGTGCCGGATGCCGAAGGCGACCACGGGCGTCGGCGTCGGCCCGTCGGTGAGCACGGCGTCGAACCCCGCCGCCGCGAGGATCTCGGCCGTGTCGCGGGCGAAGACGTCGGAGTTGTAGCGGGCGTCGTAGCCGATGAGGACGGTGCCGCCCGCCAGCCCCCGGGTGTTCAGCCAGGCCGCGAAGCCGGCCGCGGCCCGGCTCACCACCGCCCGGTTCATCCGTCCGGGGCCGGGTCCGAGCGCGGCCCGCAGGCCGGCTGTGCCGAAGGTGAGCGGACCGGCGAATGCCGACTCGAGCTCGGCGAGGGCGTTGCCGTCGCCGGCCTCGGCCCGCTCGACCAGGAGGGTGAGCGCGGTGCGGGTGACGGCGTCCGGGTCGTCGGCCAGCCAGTCCTCGATCGCGGTGCTCAGCGCCGGGGCCAGGCTCATGCTCGATCCTCTCTCGGTGGGAGCGGGGGAGTCCCGTCGCGCTCACTCTAGTGGCGGGGTTCCCCGGCCCGAGCGGGGAGGGCGGGCTCCCGCCGAGCGGGCCGGCCCGGGGCGCCCATGATTGAATGCGGGCATGACCTCGCGCGTGGTGATCCTGGGCGGTGGCCCCGGCGGCTACGAGGCCGCCCTCGTCGGTGCCCAGTTGGGGGGCGAGGTGACGATCATCGAACGCACGGGGCTCGGCGGGGCCGCGGTACTCACCGACTGCGTCCCGTCGAAGACCCTCATCGCCACCGCCGAGGTGATGACCACCATCAAGCACGCCGAACAGCTGGGCATCGGCGTCGTGGGCGAGCAGTCGTCGCTGGCCAGTCGCGTGAGCGTCGATCTCGGCGCCGTGAACGCCCGGGTCAAGGACCTCGCCGAGCGCCAGTCGTGCGACATCGACGCGAAGATGCGGGAGAGCGGCGTGCGGATCGTCGCCGGGTCGGGCCGCCTCGACGGCACCGAGTCGGTGGTCGCGACCACCGCCGACGGCCGGGAGGAGCGGCTGCCCGCCGACATCATCCTCGTCGCCACGGGCACCACGCCGCGCGAACTCCCGAGCGCCCCGTGCGACGGCCGACGCATCCTCAACTGGAAGCAGGTCTACAACCTCACCGAACTGCCCGAGCGACTGATCGTCGTCGGCTCCGGCGTCACCGGCGCCGAGTTCGCCAGCGCCTACCACGCGCTCGGCGTCGACGTGGTCCTCGTGTCGTCGCGCGACCAGGTGCTCCCCGGGCAGGACTCGGACGCCGCCCAGGTGCTGCAGGACGTGTTCGAGAGCCGCGGCATGACCGTCATGTCGCGCAGCCGGGCCGCCGGGGCCAGGGTCGAGGGCGAGGAGGTCGTCGTCTCGCTCGCCGACGGGCGCGAGGTCAGGGGATCGCACTGCCTCATGGCGGTGGGGGCGATCCCGAACACGGCCGGCATCGGTCTCGAGGACGCCGGTGTGCAGCTGTCGGCGGCCGGTCACATCCTCACCGACAAGGTGTCGCGGACGACGGCGCGCGGCGTCTACGCGGCCGGCGACGTCACCGGCATCTTCGCGCTGGCCTCCGTCGCCGCGATGCAGGGCCGGATCGCCATGTGGCACTCGCTGGGGGCGGCCGTGGCGCCGCTCGACCTGCTCTCGGTCTCGTCGACCGTGTTCACCGCGCCCGAGATCGCGACCGTCGGGGTCACCCAGCAGCAGGTGGAGGCGGGGGAGTTCGACGTCTCGCAGATCACCCTGCCGCTCAGCTCGAACGCTCGGGCCAAGATGCAGGGGCTGGAGCACGGCTTCGTGAAGCTCTACTGCCTCCCGGTCACCGGCATCGTCGTCGGCGGGGTCGTCGTCGCGCCGCAGGCCTCCGAGCTCATCCACCCGATCTCGCTCGCGGTGAGCGAGCGGATCACCGTGGACGACTTCGCCCACGACTTCACCGTCTACCCGTCTCTGTCGGGCTCGCTCGCCGAGGCTGCGCGGCAACTGCACCTGCGCGGCGCCAACCGGCTGTCGGGCGACCGGAAGCCCACCTGACGCGCGGGGGCACGAAGGCCCGGGGTGGCATGCCGGAGCACTCCGCCAGGGCGGAGCGCCGTCGGCCAGAGGTGGCTCGGGAAGCAAGAGCAGGTTTGAAGCTAGAGCAGGTTTGATGTCTCGCTGAGGTAGTGGTGCCCGGTCGGCGTCGTGAGCAGCACCCGTTCCCTCTCTGTGGCGTTCTCCTCATCGAGGGGTTTGACCATGGTGTGGGTGCTCCAGCCGGCGGCTTGTTTGGCGTGGTTGCAGCGTTCGCACAACCCCTGGCCATTGGCGGCGCTGGTCGGGCCGCCGTCGGCCCTGGGTCTGATGTGGTCGATGTGTCGGATCGGTGCGTCGCAGTAGGGGGTGCGGCAGATCTGGTCTCTGATGGTGATGAACTCCGCGAGCCCGCTCGGGAACAGCCGGCGCCTGGATTCCATCGCGACCAGCCGTCCAGTGGGTGCCTGGTAGAGCCGGCGGATCCAGGACCGGAGCGGGGGCGCGGCTGCGATCAGGTCGCGGGCCAGCGGGGCGGGAATGGGTCCGTGGCCAAGGATCACGCCGGGGCGATCGTCCCCGGTGTGGCAACCGGGCCGGTCGTCCCTGGAGTGTCGATCGGGCCGGGTGGGCGTGGTGTGGCCGCCGCGGTTGAGGAGAGTCTCGGCCGGGAGGATCAGGTGCAACGCCAGCGGGATCGCGTCCGCGCTGGTTTGCCCGGTGATCCGGACCACGAGCTCGTCCGCCATGATCTGGGCCCGGCTGCGGGGATCGCCGGTGGCGTGGGCGGTGTCGGCGGCCTTGGACAGGGCGGCGAACGCGGC
>DATAKK010000079.1:0-4541 GCA_036261615.1 Propionibacteriaceae bacterium
CCCGCGTCCTGACCGTTCGACCCGTCGGGCTGCCCGGTGGGTCGGCCCCCGGGGTCGCCTTCGGCAGTCCGGCCGCTGCTGGGTAGAGTGCCTGCGGTGACCAGCGAGACAACCCGGGCGGGCCTCCGCGTCGCGATCGTCGGTGGCGGTGTCACCGGCCTGGTCGCCGCGTGGCGCATCGTCGGCGAGCGGCCGGACGCCCACGTGACCCTGCTCGAGGCGTCAGGACGGTTGGGCGGCCAGGTGCGGGCGATCGACGTCGATGGCGTCCAGGTCGACGTCGGCGCCGAGGCGATCCACCTCGGCGCGCCGGACGCCGCCTCCCTCGTCCGCGACCTCGGCCTCGACACGACGGTCATCGCCGCCCGGCGCGGCCAGTCCCTGCTGCTCACCCGGCGCGGACTGCGTCCGCTACCGGCCGGAGTGGGCCCGACCGGCCCGACCCAGGTGGGCCCGGTGCTGAAGTCGGGCATCCTCAGCGTTCCCGGGCTGCTGCGTGCCGGCCTCGAGCCGCTCACCCGGCGCCGCCATCCCGGGGACCTCAGCGTCGGCGACTTCATCGACCGGCGCTTCGGGCGCGAGGTGACGACGACGTTCGTCGACCCGCTGCTCGGCAACCTGCACTCGGGCGACGTCCACCGGCTCAGCCTGCACGCGACCGCGAAGCAGCTGGTGCCGGTCGCGGCGTCCGGCGACTCGCTGCTCGTCAGGGCGCTCAAGAAGCGGGTGCCACCGCCCCGGCGTCCCGATGCCCCGGCCCCGCT
Organism: Propionibacteriaceae bacterium; assembly: GCA_036261615.1. Taxonomy (GTDB): domain Bacteria; phylum Actinomycetota; class Actinomycetes; order Propionibacteriales; family Propionibacteriaceae; genus JAJYQH01. Next base: position 765 of record DATAKK010000079.1, read on the forward strand.
GCCGATGTTCGCCAGCTGGCCGGGTGGGCTGGGTGCGCTGGTGGTCGCCCTCACCTCCGCCCTCGAGGGACGCGTGACGGTGCGCACCGGCGTCCGGGCCGACGCCGTCGTCCGCGAGGGGGAGGCCTGGCGGGTCGAGACGTCCGAGGGTCCCGTCGCCGCGGACGCCGTCGTCGTCGCGGTCGGCCCCGAGGCGACAGCCCGCCTGCTCGGTCCGCACTCCCCCACGGTGGCGACCGCGATGGGCGGGGTCGACACGGCGTCCGTGGCCACCGTCGTGCTCGCCTACGAGGCGGACGCCGCCGGCGCGAACGAGGTGCTGCGCGACTACAACGGGCTGCTGCTCAACTCGCACCAGTCGGGCACGCTCAAGGCGATGACCAACATGTCTCGGAAGTGGCCGCTCGGCCACCCGGACTGGCACATCGTGAGGATCTCGGTGGGGCGCGCGGGTCTCCGGACCGCGGTCGACCTCTCGGACGCCGAGATGATCGATGCCGTCACCCGCGAGCTGTCAGACCTCATCGGACTGGCCGCCCGGCCGGTGTTCGCCCGCGCGGTGCGCTGGCCGGCGACGCTGCCGCAGCTGTCGGTCGGACACCTGGAGCGGGTCGCGGCGGCACGCGAGGAGTTGTCCCGGCTGGGTGGGCTGCACCTGGCCGGGTCGGCGTCCGATGGGCTCGGGTTGACCTCCACGATCGCCTCGGGGACGGCCGTCGCGCGGGCGGTGGCGGCGACCGGCGTCCCGGTCGGCTGAGGGCGCCGATTCCGCCCGCTGGGGGTGGGGTTATCCTCACTCCTACACGGTGTCGTTGAGTGCGGCGCCCCAGTGCAGCGGGAGAGCCATGAGTACCCTCACCCAGTCCGAGAGCCCGGCCGCCGACCTGTCGGGCGCGCCTGCCCGCTCGCACCGGCCGCTGGTGCGCACGATCAAGCACGACATCAACGCCAAGCCGTTCATCGTCATCTGGGAGGTCACCCGCGCCTGCCAGCTCGTGTGCAAGCACTGCCGTGCCGACGCCCAGCACACGCCCGACCCGCGGCAGCTCACCACTGAGCAGGGCATGGCGCTGCTCGACGAACTGGCGGCGTACGAGACGCCGCGTCCGCTGGTCGTCTTCACCGGCGGCGACGCGTTCGAGCGCGCCGACCTCGCCCAGCTCGTGCGCTACGGCACCGGACTCGGCCTCAACGTCTCGCTGTCGCCGTCGGTGACGCCGCTGATGACCCCCGAGTTGCTCGCGGAGATGCGGGCGGCCGGCGGTAGGGCCATGTCGGTGAGCCTCGACGGGGCGACCGCCGAGACCCACGACGCGTTCCGCGGCTTCGCCGGCACCTTCGAGGCGACGATGCGTGCCGCGAAGTGGATCACCGACGCCGGGTTCCGGCTGCAGGTGAACTCGACGTTCACCAAGGGCAACATCCACGAGGCGCCCGCGCTGCTCAAGACCGTCATCGACATGGGCGCGTTCATGTTCTACACGTTCCTGCTCGTTCCGACCGGTCGTGGCGCGGCGCTGGAGGCCCTCAGCCCCGACGAACGCGAGGACGTCCTCAACTGGCTGCACGACGTGAGCGACCGGATCGCGATCAAGACGACCGAGGCCCCGCAGTACCGGCGGATCGCCATCGAGCGGGAGCGCGCCCGGGCGGCCGGTCAGCCGCTGCCGCCGCGCGGCGAGCTGTACCACTACCTCACCGAGGAGACGACCCGGCTGCTCGGTGCCCACGCCGAGCGCCCGCGTCCGCCGCGTCCGCCGATGGCCGTCAACTCGGGCTCGGGCTTCGCCTTCATCGACCACATCGGCGACGTCTACCCGAGCGGGTTCCTGCCCATCCACTGCGGCAACGTCAAGCGCGAGTCGTTCCGGGACATCTACCGCGACTCGCCGGTGTTCCAGGCGTTGCGGCGTCCGCAGGAGTTCGAGGGCAAGTGCGGGGTGTGCGAGTTCGCCACCCTGTGCGGCGGCTCGCGCTCGACGGCGTACGCGATGACCGGCAACTACCTGGCGTCCGACCCGACGTGCGCCTACGTTCCGCCCGCGTGGGCGGAGAGGACGCCGGCCGAGGTCGAGTGAGCGCGGAGAGGCCTCCGAATCGGCAGCCGACCGGGCGGCTTTCAGCCAGCGCGACCCCGGTAGCGCCCGGTCGCCTGCAGGTTCCGAGGCCTGGTGATCGCCCTCGCCGCGGCGATCCGTTCCGCCAGTCGCTCGGGGTTGGTGCGGATCATCCCGAGGGTGAGGCCGAGAACCCGGTAGCCCTCCGCCATGAGCAGGGCTCGGCGTCGGTAGTCGTACTCGCGGTCGGCGGGACTGGTGTGATGGCCGAGCCCGTCGAGCTCCAGAGCCAGCCGCTCCCGACCGAAGAGCGCGTCGATGTAGTAGACGAGCCCTCCGATCTGGACTCGCGCGTTGCCCTTCCACCCCTGGATGCCCTGTCGACGGAGGAAGTCGTGCAGCTCCGCCTCCCCCCGCGACCACGGATTCTCTCGCGCGCGCCACAGCTGCCGCCTGACCAGGTCGTTGCCGGCGCGCTGGGGGTGCGCGCGCAGGGCCTCGTGCAGTGACGTCAGGGTGACCGCACGCGTCCGCAGCGCGTCATAGAGCGGGTCCTCGTCCCCCTCTCGGAGCAGATCGACGACAGTGAGGCTGGGCGCGGTGAACGCCAGCCGGCCGCGGAAGCGGACGTGCGACGGGTCGATGCGGTTCTCCACCACTCGAAAGCCCGGAATCTCGAGGCCGTGTCGTCCGGCGATCTCCACCGTCTCCACCCGAAGCTCCGGGTCGAATCCCAATCTGGCCGCCGCTCGCCCCAGCAGGACGCCGCCAGGGCGCCAGAGGGCCGCAGCCAGAATGCGGGCGTCAGGGTCGGCGCGGAGGCGAGCGCCAACGACGACCCCCGGAAGCGGTCGCACGAGTTCCCCTGAGCCGACGGCCTGCCGGATCGCCCACGCGAGTTCCGGGTGGTCGCGCACCCGCAGCACTCCACCAGCCCCGGCCAGGGCATTCTCGAGGTCTCTCGTGGTCATGGTCACGGCCGGATTGTCTGGATTCCCTCCCGTGGACGATCCCGGCGGGCGACGACCTGTGGAAAACCGGGATCGCCCGGGCATGGTGTGCACCCAGAGGATCCTCCGGATCTGCAGGCGACCGGGGCGTTTCTACGCAACGACGGGACAAAGTCGGCCGGTCGACCACGGATCCGGGGGGCCGGCGGTCACTCGGCGCGGGCTGGTCGTTCCGACCCGCCACGACGGGACGCCGCCAGGCTGCTGACCGTCGTGCCGACGAGGATGGCGACGATGACCGCCAGGGACCACAGCGTCGGCACCGTCGGGACCCCGTGCCACACCGTGTGCGCCCAGTGCAGGATCAGCTTCACGGCGATGAACACGAGGATGAGCGCCATGCCGTGGCCCAGGTGCACCAGCCGGCTGAGGACGCCGGAGATGAGGAAGTACAGCGCCCGCAGGCCCATGAGCGCGAAGGCGTTGGTGACGAAGACGAGGTACGGGTCGCCGGTGATGCCGAACACGGCCGGCACGGAGTCGACGGCGAACAGCAGGTCGACGGCGAGGATCGCCAGCACCGCGACAAGCAGGGGGGTGACGACGCGGCGTCCGCCCTCGGTGGTCACCAGCGCCGTGCCCCGGTAGCCCTCGGACACGGGCAGCACGCGCCGGATCCACCGCACGACGGCCAGGCCGCCGACGTCGGGCTCGTCGTCGTGGCCGCGGACGGCGTCGCGCCACACCTTGACCGCGCTCACCAGCAGGAT
>DATAKK010000103.1:0-9524 GCA_036261615.1 Propionibacteriaceae bacterium
TGCTGCGCTGTTCCGTCGCTACGGAGGGCGACTCCTTGTTGCACGTGTGTCGCGACGGCGGGCAGTGTGGCGGTCGAGGGGTAAAAGCCTGGTCAAAGCCATGATTGAAGGGTGCCGGAGAAGGGACTTGAACCCTTCCACCAGGGTCCCTTCTCCTGTGGAGAAATCCCTAGCTAAATGGATCTCACTAGGGAAAACGTATAGGTTGCGAATCCCTCAAGCGTGGCAAAAGCGGCCAAACAGGGACTAAAGTGGCCCTAGATGTTGCACGTATGTTGCACGAAATGGGGGCCTGATGGCGCGGCGACGGAGCTTCGGGAGTATCCGGCGGTTGCCGTCGAAGCGCTATCAGGCGAGCTACATCGGACCGGACCTGGTCCGTCACTCCGCCCCCATGACGTTCACGGCCGCCGGTGACGCCGAGGCGTGGCTCAACGCCGAGCGCGGACTCGTTGAGACGGACCACTGGAGATCTCCGGCAACTCGCAGCACCGAGGCGGCACGGGAGGCTGCACAGAACCTGACGCTGGACGAGTTCGCCGTCCAGTGGCTGGCCGACGTCAACCTGCGAGCCACCACCCGCCGCGACTACGACTCACTGTTGCGGAACCACATCTCGCCAGCGCTGGGCAGCACCCCGGTGCGCAGCCTCACGAAGCTGGACGTGCGGCGGTGGTGGCGGGAGATGGACCCGGACAGGCCGCGCGCCCGGTCGAAGGCGTTCCAGTTGCTGCACAACATCATGGGCGACGCCCTCGAACAGGAACTCATCGACGTGAACCCGGTGACGTTGCCGCGCCGGACCAGGATTCGCACCAAGCGGGCGAAGCAGATCGACGCCCTCAGCCTGCAACAACTGAACTCCACGGCGGACCACATGCCGGACCGGCTGAGGATGGCCGTACTCCTGGCCGCCTACTGCGATCTCAGATACGGGGAACTGTCAGAGTTGAGGCGGCGCGACGTCGACCTCGACGCCGGCACGCTGAAGGTGGCCCGCGGGGTGGTGAAGGTGCCCGGCGGCTACGTTGTCGGTGAGCCCAAGACGGAGGCCGGCGTGCGGACGGTCCACATTCCTCCACACCTGCTCCCAGGGCTGCGGAACCACCTCGATCAGCACGCCGCTGCCGGCTCCGACGGCCTGCTGTTCCCGGCGCCGAACGGGGGACACCTGCATTCGTCGTCGTTCGCCCGTTCGTTCGCCAAGGCTGCGGCCGCCGCGGGCCGTCCGGATGCCACGCCACACACGCTGCGACACACGGGGGTCTCGTTCGCGCACAAGGCGGGCGCGACGTTCGCGGAGAACAAGGCCCGGGCCGGCCACACGTCCGAGGCCATGACCCTGCTCTACACACACACGCTCGACGGGGCCGACAAGGCCCTCGCCGAGGCGCTGTCGAGAATGGCGGAGGAGGGGCGGGGGGCCGGGGAGGAGACTCTCGGTGGTACTGGAGGTGTGAGCTGATGGCCCACAGGCGCGCAGCTGGCCCGACCTTCTCCGGTTGGCGGGGTCATTGGGCGCTCGCCACGTCGAGAGCGGCCCGCATCGGTCCGAAGGTACCCAGCGTCCGCGCGTACTCCAGGGGCAGCGTGGGGCGCGCGCCCGGGGTCGAGGGGCAACGGGGCAGCGCGGCATATGCGATCGGCTCGCCGAACCGGCGGCGGAAGCGCATCAGATCAATCACCGTGCGGGCCCTGTCGTAGATCCGCACCCGCTCGTCGGGCGCCGCGTCGGACGCCGACAATCCGTCGAACTCGGCCCAGCTTCGACGTGTAGCGGCCTTTCCTCCTTGCTGCCATGAGGCGCGTGGCCGTCGGGGTCAGCGTGACGTCGCCTGATCGGCGTCCGGTCGGCCGCCCTCTCGAAGGCCGGAGAGCCATGCCTCGAGGAGTTCCTGGTGTGCTCCCCGCCAGGCCAGCCGCAGCGCAGGTTGCAACCGCGTCGCCACCCGAAGGACCCGCTGGGCGCGGTCGGGGCTGAAGCAGGAGATTCCTCGGCGGCCGAGACGGTTGGCGCCGGCCAGCTGGTGGTCGTATTCGGTGGCCGCCAGGGCGAGTTCGTCGTCCCACGTCTCGTCGCCGTAGATGCCCTCGGAGGCAGCGCGCAGCACGGTGAGGAGATCGTCGGCGTCCTTGGTTTGGGCGGGTTGGCGTCCGGCGAAGGCGATGAGCTTGAGCACGGCGATGAGTTCGAGGGGGGCGACGGGCAGCAGCCTGCCCGAGGGCAGTCCGATGTGGTCGGCGTGGGCGGCTGCTTCGGCGCAGCCGAGTACGTCGAGCCTGGACTCGTGGATCACAACGTCACCGTCGCGTTCCAGGTCTCCGTAGGGAACCACGTCCACTTGCTGTCCCAGGAGGCGTCGGCGTTGCCAGGCCCGGGTCGGTTCGCCCAGCGTCGCCAGCCTCGCGTCGAAGTCGAGCGCGTCGTGGGCGGCGATGGCGATGTCGACGTCGTTTGTCGCACGCCGGGGGAGCGTGACCCTTCCCAGGACGAGCGCCAGATCCCTGGCGGTCGCGCCGATGAGCACCCAGCGGCCGGGGGCGCCGAGGGCGTCGACGAGGGCGTCGAGCAGGTCACTCGGGACGGGAAGGGCCCCGTCAGTCAAGGGCGCGAAGGTGCGCATCGCTCCTCCTGAGGTGCGCGGCGAACTCGAGGGAACGGGCGTCGCCGTCGCGGAGCAGGTCACCGTAGATCAGCACGGAGGGGACCAGGCCGGGCAGCGACGACGGTAGGCCGTCTCCCCAGAAGCGCTCCCGCACCTCGACACGGAACGGAGTGGGGGCGGGCGTGAGGCGGAGCAGAGTGACGGCGGGGCCGAGAGTTGCGGCGTAGATGATGCCTTCGGTGGTGCGCACCTGGTCGTCCAGAACCGCTGCCGCGGAGATCCCGCCGAGGAGGACGTCCCTCGCGGATTCACGCCGCACCGTGTCGGGCCAGTGCTCATCGGCCGCGAACAGGGCTCGGGAGGTGAGCGGGCGGACGGGGAGCCTCCGGTAGGCATCGGCCCACGTGTCGAGCAGCCGACCGGGGGAGTGCAGTCGACCGTCTTGAAGGAGTCCGGCATCGGTGAGCTGGAGCAGGGTGTTGTGGACTGTTCCCACCGACGTTCTCGCGACCGCGGCCAGGTCTCGGACCGGGCTGCCGGCCAGGGCAGGGTCGGCCAAGAGCGCGAAGGCCACTCGATGGCTCGCGCGATTCAACGCCACGGCACCGGCGGCCCGATGCGGTGAGGGGGGGCGCGGAAGGGTGTCGCGTGCCCCGGTCGGTCCAGTGTCGTCGGCGTGAGTGAACACGACGGTGCGCCCGTCGAGCACCAGATGGGCGTTGCCGCGATCGTCCAGGAAACTCACGCCCGCGTCGGTGAGCTGCCGGACGGTGGCATCGTCGAAGCCGCTGCCCACCAGCAGGGGGAGCCAGCCCGGCTCGTCGTCGGGTGCCCGAGGATGACCTTGGACGGGGTGGATGTCGACCCGGTACAGCGAGGGCCCGTGACGCAGGATGAGCCGGCGTCCGGCGGCGGGCCGCACCGACACGGTGGTGACGTCCTTCATGCCGGCGCGCACCAAGGCCTGCTGGACGTGACGCGCCAGCACCTCACCCCGGGCCTCGTTCAACACTGCCATGCGTTCAATATATCTGAACTGGGCACGGATTTGAACGCCGCATCGGCGCCATCGGCGTCCCCTTGGCGACGCGACCATCGAGTCCACCAGTCGCCTGCAATGTCCATGCCTGAGGCGTGCCACGGGAACGCGCAGTCGGGCCGGCCCGGCCGTCCGCCCGGCGGTGCCGCGTACTGCCAACGGCACCTATCTCGCCATGGTGAAAATGCCTTGACCGACGTGAACAAGAAGTTGTCCGCGACGTCCGCTGAGGACTCGATTCTCCCGTGTCGCCGTCGCCGCTTCCTGCGCTATCCGTGTGGACCAGTTTCCGCAGACCGACTGGTCGGGGCGTCGTGGTTGTCGGGGGTCCAGGGGTGCAACCGGGGACGCCATGCGGGTACCTCCCGACGGTACGCCTCGTAGTCGGCGCCGAATCTGGCGGTCAGTGCCGGCTCTTCGTGCCAGCGCACGAAGGCGGGGGTTCCGAGTCCGACCACGATCGTGTAGATCAGCATGCTGAGTTGTCCGAACAGCATCGCCTGTCCGACGAAGATGGTCATCACGGCCAGGTAGATCGGGTTGCGGACATAGGCATTCAGCCCGGTCGTCACCAGGCGCCCAGTCATCGCGCCGGGCATGGGTGTCCCGCTCGCGCGCACGAATTGCACGAACACGTCCACGGCGGCGACCACGCCGACGACGATCAGCAGGACGCCCGCGACTTCGGCTACTGGCCACCCGGGCAGTGGGTGCTGCAACTGCCATCCGGTCAGCCACCAGGGGGCGAGGATCGCCCCCACCCCTCCAGCGAGCAGGAACCACGCCGCGCTGATGATCCCTGCCACCGACTTGCGCATGGCAGTTCACCTCCTCGCCCGCGTGGCCGTCCCGCCCCGGGTTTGGATCTCGCCGACCCCATCGAGGCAAGCGTGCATTCCAGGGCTCCTCCACGATGGCATTGATCCCCAGTCACCGGCCAGCCCGACCGACCAGCGTGCCTCAGAATTCGACCCCCGTAGAAACCGGCTCGGGGTTCTACCGTTCGCGGAGGGACAAGCGTGAACCTCTGTCCGCTCCGTGGGGGCATTTTCGGGGGTAGCTTCGTAAACACTTGTCCATTTGAGGGCACGGCGGTCTCGGTGGGAAGACTGATGAGCTTTGTCGGACCAAGCGTTAGACCTTGTCAGGGCGCAGTGGACCTCGACTCCCAAGAGAGGACTTGAACCTCCCTCTCCTGGATGCAACGCTGTGGCTTGACGAGGAGAAACGACAGGCCCATGGACCGGTCATGGCATCTGTGGGGGTTATTTTGGGGGTAGCTGCTCCTCGTCGGTCGCCTGCGCTCAGAAGGTCGCTTCCCTCGCTGCGCTTGGGGTTTGAGGGGTCAGGCATGGTGCTCATGACCCAGCAGGACCCTGCGCCCCGCAGATCAGTTGTCGCCTATTCATGCACCAGTCCCCACCAGCCGCCAGGCGAGGCCGGCGAGCAAGCCCAGCACCAGTGAACTTCCTGCCGCGGCCACGGCGATGGTCCTTGACCAGGGCAGCGGTCGCGCGCGGACCGGCCCGCCACCGCCGCCGCCGAGTACCGCGGCCGTGATCCAGCGCAAGTAGTAGAACAGCGAGACCAGGCTGTTCAGTAGCAGCAGGACGGTGAGCCAGGCCATGCCGCCGTCCCAGGCGGAGGTGGCCGCCAGGAGCTTGCCGACGAACACCGCCGTGGGTGGGGTTCCCACCAGCCCGAGCAGGACGACGACCAGCCCCACGGCGAGCAGTGGACTGCTGCGGATCGCGCCGGCGTAGTCGCCGAGGGTGCGGGCGTCGGGCAGTGCCGTCGTGACGGCGAAGGCGGCCACATTGGTGAGCGCGTAGCCGGCGAGGTAGAGCAGCAGCGCGGGCAGCGCGAGGTCGCTGCGGCCGGCGGCGGCCACCGGGACGAGCAGGTAGCCGACCTGGCTGACCGTCGACCAGCCGAGCAGCCGCCGCGGGTCCTCCTGGCCGAAGGCCGCGAGGTTGGCGAGGCTCATGCTGAGCACGGCGAGCGCCCCGATGAGCACGTCCCAGCCCCCGCCGTGTGGCAGGGCCACGACCAGCCGGAAGGCGGCGACCAGCGCCCCCACCTTCGGCACGGTCGTGACGAAGGCGGCGACGGTGCCGGACGCACCCTGCGCCGCGTCCGGCACCCAGAAGTGTGCGGGGACGCCGCCGGCCTTGAACATCAACCCGGCGACCACGGCCACGACGCCGGCGACCACCGCCGGCCCAGGCGCCCCGGCGAGAGACGCCGCCAGCGCCGGATAGGCGGTGGTGCCGGCGAGGCCGTAGAGCAGCGTGACGCCGAGCAGTAGGAGGATGCCGAACAGGGCGCCGAGGAGGTAGGTCTTGAGCGCGGCCTCCGCGGCCCGGGGGGTGCCGGCGAGGCCCACCAGCGCGTACAGCGGGATGCTCGCCAGCAGGAACCCGACCGCGAGTACGAGCAGGTCATGGGCGCCGGCGAGGACGAGGGTGCCGGTGGTGGCGAACAGCAGCAGGGCGTAGGTCTCACTCTCCCGTGCGGTACCGGCGATCTCGTCCCCGGCGAGGCCGAGGATGAGCAGGGTCGCCACCGCGGCCACCACCCGGGCGGTCGTCGTGCCGACGTCGATGGCGAAGCCTCCGTCGAAGGCGGTGTCCGCTCCCGCGCCGATCAGCGCCGCGACGACGGACGCCGCCAGGGCTGCGGCGGCGACCACCCGCAGCCGCCACTGGCGCTCCCTGGGGGTGAACGAGCCGCCGAGCAGGCAGGCCAGTCCCCCGGCGAACAGGAGGATCTCCGGCAGCATCGCGAGCGGTCGCATGCCGCCCGACTGGAGGGCGACCATCATCGGTCGACGAGGCCGATCACGGCATGGGCGGCGGGTTCGATGACGTCGAGCACCGGGCGGGGGGCGATGCCGAGGCCGAGGGACAGCGCGAGCAGCAGCCCGATGGCGATGCCCTCGTGGGCCCGGACGTCGGTGAAGGCCCTCGCCCGGCCGTGCAACTCCCCGGTGAACAGCCGCTGCAGGGTCCACAGCAGGGCGGCGCTGATGACGAGGATGCCGAGGAGGGCGACCGCGGTGACCGGTGCGGCGCCGATGCCGCCGGTGAAGATCTGGAACTCGGCGATGAACCCGGACAGCCCGGGCAGCCCGAGCGAGGCGAACGCGGCCACGGCGAACAGGGCGGTCGTGCGGGGGGCCCGGGCCGCGAGCCCGCCGTAGTCGGAGATCTCGTAGCTGCCGGTGCGTTCGAGGAACAGTCCGGCGAGGAGGAACAGGGCCGAGGTGATCAGCCCGTGGCTGACCATCTGGGTGACCGCGCCGCTCACCGTGACCGCCCGCGCCTGGGCGGTGCTCGACGCCATCACGCCGGCCGCCCCGACGGCGAGGACGACGTAGCCCATGTGGTTGACCGAGGTGTAGGCGATCATCCGCTTGAGATTGCCCTGGGCGAGGGCGACGAGCGCGCCGACGAGCACCGAGACGATGCCGACGGCGATGATCACCCAGGCCCAGGCGTGCCAGGCCGAGGGGAGCATCGGCATGGCGATCCGGACGAAGCCGTAGGCGCCGAGTTTCAGCAGGACGCCGGCGAGGACAGCGGAGCCGATGGTGGGGGCGTCGGTGTGGGCCGGTGGCAGCCAGGTGTGGAACGGCACGGTCGGCGTCTTGACCGCCAGGCCGAGCAGGATCGCCCCGAGGACGACGGCGCCGAGGGTTCCGTGCCCGGCGAGCGGGTTCTGCTTCACCAGCGCGACCATGTCGAAGGTGTGCGGGGACGCCGCCAGGTAGAGGCCGATGAACCCGGCGAGCAGGGCGAGCGAGCCGAGGAACGTGTAGAGGAAGAAGCGCAGGGCCGAGCGCTGCCGCTCGCCGTGTCCCCAGCCTGCGATGACGAAGTACATGCCGACGATCGACAGGTCGAAGAAGACGAAGAAGACCAGAAGGTCGGCCGCGGCGAACACCCCGAGGCAGACGGTCTCGAGGCCGAGGAACAGGGCCGCCCGGGCCCGGGGCCGGTCGGCGTCCCGGAGTGCGTAGACGGAGCAGGCGAGGAAGACGACCGAACTCATCGCGACGAGCGGCAGTGACAGGCCGTCGAGCCCGACGTGGTAGCTGCTGTTCACCCCCGGGATCCAGGCCACCCGCTCCTCGTAGGCGAGTCCGCCGTAGGCCGGCGTCCGGTAGCCCGACCACAACCACCCGACGAGGGCCACCTCGATGAGCGACGCGGCGAGCCACCACCAGCGGGCGACGGCGTCCCCGAGGCGCGGGATCGCCAGAACGAGCGCCGCCACGAGCGGGAAGAACACGGTTACGGACAGCACGGTCACCTCACGAGCAGCACGAGGACGGCGCCGAGCGCGACGAGCGCGACGGCCTGGACGTAGTACTGGTGCAGCATCCCGGTCTGCGGCCGGCGCGCGGACGCCGCCAGCCTCCGGACGCCGCGGGCCACACCCCGCACCGCGCCGTCGACCCACCGGTCGTCGATCGCGGACGCCCGGGAGGCGAGGGCGAGGGTGCCCCGCCCGCTCGCGTCCAGGGCGGCGCCGAGGGCGTCGTCGGCGCGGGCCAGGCCGCGGGCGAGGCCGAGAGTGGGACGGACGACGACGGCCTGGGCGGCGGGTTCGAGGCCCAGCCAGTCTCGGGCCCACCGGGGTCGGGGCAGGGGCCGGCGCCACACGAGCACGACCACCCCGACCGACACGAGCGTCGAGACGGCGAGTTCGAGGGCCGAGGGTTCGACGAGCACCCCGCCGACGGTCGACGCGAGGGCGCGGGCGACCGGTGGCAGGGCGAGCACGCCGAGCCCGACGGCCGCCGCGGCCAGGACGACGACGCTCGCGGTGAGCAGCGGGGGCACCCGCCCGGAGGCGATCTCCTCCTCGCCGTGGTGAGTACGGGCGATCCGTCGCTCGTCGGCGTCCACCGGCGCCCACAGCACCCTCAGCACGGTGCCCGCGTACGCGGCGGATAGAGCGGCTCCGAGCAGGCCGACGAGGTAGAGCGGCACCGAGTGGTGCAGGGCGGCGGCGAGCACGGCGTCCTTCGACGCCCACAGCGACAGCGGCGGGACGCCGGCGAGGCTCAGCAGCGCCGCGGACGCCGCGATCCTGACAGCCGGCCAGTCGCCGATGGTGCCGCGCAGCCCGGCGAGGCTCTTGGTGCCGAGCGCCGACAGCCAGGCCCCGGCGGCCAGGAACAGGCCGGCCTTGGTGGCGGCGTGCGCGACCAGCTGTCCGGTTCCGGCGGCGGTGGCGCCGAGGCCCGCGGCCATGACGACGAACCCCAACTGGGCCGAGGTGGAGGCGGCGAGCAGCAGCTTGAGGTCGCTCTGACCGACCGCGGCCGCGCCGAGCGCGACGGCGGTGAGGGCGCCGGCCCACGCGGTGGCGGGTCCGGCCCAACTCGTCGCCAGGAGCAGGGGCGAGACCCGCAGCAGCAGGTAGCCGCCCATCGCGACCATGGCCGCCGAGTGCAGCAGGGCGCTCACCGGGCTGGGGCCGTCCATCGCCCGGGCGATCCAGAACGCGAACACGACTTGGGCCGCCTTGCCGAGCGCGGCGACGAGCACGCCGGCCGCGATCGCGTCGCGCCAGCCGGGGGTCGCCGACGCCGCGGCGTCCAGCCGCAGGCTCCCGGCACCGACGAGGGCGGCCGCGGCGGCGAGGTAGAGCCCGAGATCGGCGGTACGGGTCACGAGGAAGGCCGTGAGGCCCGAGGTCACCCGGTGGGCCTCGCGCCAACGGAACCCGATGAGCGCGTACGACGTGGCGCCCATGATCTCCCACCCCAGCAGCAGCGCCGGGAAACTCGTGGCCGTGACCGTGACGAGCACCGCCGCCGCGAACAGCAGCATGAACCCGTGGAACCGGGCCGGCGCCTCGCGGACGTC
>DATAKK010000011.1:0-48160 GCA_036261615.1 Propionibacteriaceae bacterium
CTGGACGGGGACTTGAGCCGTCTGGCTGGCGACGCCGCATTCCTGCCGGACGGTTGGAGCCACGCTGAAGCCAAGGAGTACCGCCGCCTCGTCTACTGCGTACGGGCCGCAAGGATCCACACGGACCTTCGGAACCTGCGCATGCTGCGGATCGAGCCGCAGCCCCACGACCCCGACATGGCGCGGGCCAGGTTGAGCTCGGGTCGCGTGATCGGACTGAACTTCAAGAGCGTCGAGGGCCCTGTGGTCCTCGCGCTCCTTCCTGGGAGGGACACGCCGTGAAGACCACATCTGCGCATGACCCGCTGCCGACCGACCAAGACCCGGTCGGAAAGCTACTCGCCGATGAACTCGATGCCCGTGACTGGTCACAGGGTGACTTCGCCGCAATCCTCGGACGACCAACCCAGTTCGTCTCCGAGATCATCAACGGCAAGAAAGAGCTCACGCGCGAGTCGGCTGCCCAAATCGCGGCGGCGCTCGGCACCAGCGCTGAACTATGGCTCAATCTGCAGGACCAGTTTCTGCTGGCCGCCCAGGCGAAGGACGCAGGGACGCAGACCCGCCTTGATGAGGTCCGCACTCGAGCCTTGATCAGCAAGCACGCGCCCGTCGAACTACTCCGCAAGCGTCGGATGCTGACAGCTACGAACCTGGATGACCTCGCGAAGGAGGTCATGGACCTTTATGAGCTCGCCTCCCTCGAAGGCGAGCCGGCGTTTCTGGTCGCAGCCCGTCGCGCGAACAAGCACGAGGACCTGACCCTCCTGCAGACCACCTGGTTCGCCTGCGTGCGTCGACAGGCGCGCCGGCGACCGCCGGCAAAGCCCTACAGTGAGGCCAAGCTCAGGGACTTGGCCCGGAGCCTTTCGCAGGCCCTGCAATCATCGGAGGACTTCAATGGACTCCCGGATTGGTTCCGGGAGGTCGGCGTGCGTCTAGTCTTCGTCGACGCCTTCCCCTCAGCGAAGATCGACGGCGGAGCCATGTACGTCGACGGCTACCCGGTGATCGGCCTGTCCGGACGAGGCAAGCGCCTAGACAAGGTCTTGTTCACGCTGCTGCACGAGATCAGTCACATCCTGAAAGGGCATGTCGACGAACAGCACTACATCGTCGAGGAGATTGTGGATCCGCACGTGGCGCACGGCGTTCAGGAGTTGGAGGCTGACGACGCAGCTGGCGAACTGCTGTTCCGGTCCGCGTTTCCGCAGATCCCAGCCAGAATCAGCGGGTCGTGGGTCGACCAAGTCGCCAACCAACTCGGCGTCGCTCGCATCGTCGTCATCGGCCATCTGCAGCACAAAGGCCGGCTGGATTGGCGAACGACCCTAGCGAAAAACGCGCCCGTAGTGGCCGACGCGCTGGAGACGTGGGAGTAGCAGTACTCGACTGTGGCACGCCTCGCCGTAACGATCGATGACTTCCACCAGCGACGCCTGGGACATTGTTTGTGAAGTCGGAACAGGGCGGGTGGTCTGAGAGCTTCGCCCCAATGACTTCGCGTGAAACCAGGCCGCCCAAGTACCTCAGGGCGACTGCTCGCCCATGAGGTGGTAACGGTTTCTGTCACCCATTCGTCGCCATCATCACGCATTGGTTCGACAAGCTCAACCAGCGATCGCTGCCCGGACGACAGGACGTTCCACTGTCGGCTGCAGAAGTCCAGAAGTATGCGCCGATCGGGATTCGCCGAACGATTGTCCGATGCCGCCATGGAGAGAGCACGCCGCCAGCACTCAGCGGTCATGAGAGGACGGTGCTGCGGGAACGAGGCCGCCTCAATGCCACGTCGTCGCGTCGCGCTTGATCATCTCGGAGACGTTGTCGGCGATCGCGGCCAGGTAGTCCATCTCGGCGCGTTGGTAGCGCAGCGCCATCTTGGGTGAGGTGTGGCCGGCGATGGCCTGCACCGCCCGGAGGTTGCCACCCGAGAGCCGGTACGCCCAGGTGAGTGCGGTCACCCGGGTGCCGTGGAAGATGTAACCGCCGTTACCGGTCAGCAACTCCCGGATCCGCAGCGACTCGTCACTCTCCGGCTCGCCGGTCTGGAGACGTCGCAGCTCGGCGTCACGCTCCATCCGGTCGGCGACCTTCCGGCAGGCCCTCTTGAAGACGCGCAGCCAGTCCGAGTTCCGCACGGGCCCGCCGTCCTTGGGACGCCAGAACAGCAGACCGGTCCGGCCCAGCTGAGTGTGGTCACGCAGATGCGCCTTCACATCCTGGACCAGGGCCGCCGGGATGGGCAGCGTCCGCGTCGCGATGCCCCTGCGGGCGGTCTTCAACGGGCCCAGAATCACCTCCCCACCGGCCTCCTTGATCGAACGCTCCACTTTGACCGTCGCCACGCCGTCCGCAAGGTGGAAGTCGCGGCGCTGGAGCCCCCGGATCTCACCCGACCGCAGCGCAAGGACGCCACCGAGGAGGACTCCGAGCCGGTACCGGTCCGGCATGGCATCGGCGACCGCGTACAGGGTGTCGATGGGCAGCGGGTCGAGGTCGCGTTCTCGTCCGGCCTGCGCGCGGCTGGCGTCCTTCAGTCGAACGGGGTTGACGTCGACGAGCTCGTCGTCGAGTGCCTCGTTCATGATTGCCCGCAGCAGGTCGTACGCCTGACGGGAGGACGCCTCCCTCGTCTTCACCGGCAACCCCTGCCACCACTGGCGGACGTGGGCGCGTGTCAGCTCGGTCACCCGGACATCCCCCAGGCCGACTTTCACGATCGACTTGCCCATCGTCGCCCCACGCCGGGTGATCGGCGACGGTTCCGCCTTGATGTAGAGCCGGAGCAGCATGCGGTACCGGTCGCGGGTGGTCGGCGCGAGGTTGTCCCGGTCGCAGTACCGGGCCCCGTACTCGGCGATCGTCGGGACCTGCCCAGCGAGCCGGCGCGCCTCCCTGAGCTGCTCGAGTTCCACTTCTGCCGCACGGAGCCGCTCCCTGGGCGGGGTCCAGTCGTCCTTGTCGATCAGGCGGCGCTCCCGGTCGAGCCATGCCCACGCGTCCCCGCGGGTGTCGAAGGTCTGCGGGGCGGTGTAGCGGGTGCCGGGCTGGATGCCCCGGACGCCGCCGTGGACATACGACGCCTGGAAGCGCCCGCTGCCCTTGCGCGGCACCTCGCGGACGGTGCCCCAGGTGCCCTTGCTCCGTGCCACGAAATGCCTCCGGTCGAATCTCGTATCCTGAGCGTACGCCAGAGAGTTGTGCGCTATCTATGCGCTAAATTCCCCCGGACATGCATGGACATGGCTCTGCTCCAGTTCGATTCACCGATCTGTCATTCCTAGCCGGGCCTGGAATTATCTCCTGATTAGGATCGCCGCAAATCGTGCAGCGCATCTTCGAATCTCGTATCCTCCGCCATCCGAAATCGGCGCTGACCAAGACTGTCAGCGCCTTGCCTGACCCGGCTGCTACGCATGCGCGACACCTGCCCCCCGAGGACGCCGCGAGAGTCAGGAGGGTGCGGCGCCTGCGTGGCAGGCAGCGGCGGAACGGCAGGTTCGTCCGACAACCCCGCCCGCCCCTCGCGCAGACGGCGAAGCCCGCGCCCACAGCGGGCGCAGCTATCATCGCCCGGTGATCGACGCACCATGGCGGTCGTGGCACGACTGGCGCACCTGGCTGTCGCTGGCGGCACGGCTCTACCTCGGCGGCATGCTGCTCGTCGCCGGTGCCATCAAGCTCGGCAACCTCGCCAAGTTCGCCCTCGACATCCGCGCCTACCACCTGGTGCCCTACGAGTGGACCAAGATCCTCGGGTACTCGATCCCGCCGATCGAGGTGCTCGTCGGGCTGCTCGTGGTTGCGGGCGCGTTCACCCGTGTCACCGCCGCGGTCGGCGCGCTGCTCATGGCGGTGTTCACGTTCTCGATCGCCTGGGTCTGGGCCAAGGGCTACAGCATCGACTGCGGCTGCTTCGGCACCGGCGGCCAGGTCGACCCGAGCCAGACGCACTACCTGAGTGACATCATCCGCGACGTCGCGGCCCTGGTCGGTGGCCTGTGGCTCACCGTCGCGCCGCTGTCGCGTCCCAGCGTCGACCGGTGGCTGTCCGGCCCGCTCGAACTCGAGGACGCCGCCGACCCCGCCGAGCCGGTCGTCGGCTCCCCCGCCGACCCCTCCCTGAGGAGCTGACCGTGCCCAAGACCCAGCCGAAGTCGTCCCCCTCCATCGGCCGGCGCGAGCGATTGCGCCAGCAGCAACTGGAGGCCGCCAAGCGCCAGCGGCGCATGCGTCTGTTCGTGGTCGTCTCGGCCATCGTC
This sequence comes from Propionibacteriaceae bacterium, assembly GCA_036261615.1. Classification (GTDB taxonomy): domain Bacteria; phylum Actinomycetota; class Actinomycetes; order Propionibacteriales; family Propionibacteriaceae; genus JAJYQH01. Next base: position 4,266 of record DATAKK010000011.1, read on the forward strand.
GCGGTCGTGCTCATCGGCGGCGCCGTCTGGTGGGGCGTGGCGTCGCGAGCCAACTCGGGACCGACGGCGTCCGGGGGCCAGATCACTCCGCCGGACGCCGTGGGCACCGACGGCATCATGGTGCACGCGCCGGGGGGCGCCACGCCCGGCGCCTCGGCTCCCGTCGTGTCGGAGTACCAGGACTACCAGTGCCCGATCTGCAAGCAGTACTTCGACGTGTTCGGGCCGGTGCTGAACCAGCTGGTGAGCCAGGGGAAGATCAAGCTGGAGTACCGGACGATGACGTTCCTCGACATCAACCTCCGCAACGACGCCTCCACGAGGTCGGCCGTCGCGGCCGACTGTGCCGACACGGTCGGTGCGTACGAGAAGTACCACGACGTCCTCTACCAGAATCAGCCCACCCAGGAGGGCGCGGGCTACACCGACGACCAACTGCGCAACACCTTCGCGAAGGACGCCGGCATCACCGGCTACGACCTCACCAGGTTCCAGCAGTGCTACGACACGAAGGCGACGCTCAACTTCGTCAAGGCCGTCGACACCAACGCCGGCGAGGCGGGGGTCACCAGCACGCCCACCTTCAAGGCGGCCGACGCCAACGGCAAGGTCGTGACCCTCGACCTCACCAACACCCAGCCCACCGCGGACGCGCTGCTGGCCACCATCACCAAGGCGCTCGCCGGCTGAGCCGCCGGGAGGCTCTGGACTAGGGTCGGCGGGTGAGTCAGAGCCGTCGCGTCGCCCTCGTCCTGCTGCTGAACGTCCTGATGATCGGTGGTCTCGTGGTGGCGGGACTGACGGCGCATTCGCTCGCCCTCATCTCGGAGGGCGCAGACTTCTTCGCCGACTCCGCAGCCCTGGCGCTCGGCCTGCTGGCGATCCGCCTCCGCGATCGGCACCGGCACGAGCACGCCACCACCTGGGTCGCCCTCATCAACGGGGTGTGGCTCGTGGTGTTGTCGGTCTGGGTGACGGTCGCCGCGCTCGTGCGGCTGATCCACGGCAGTCCCGAGGTGCACGGACGGCCGGTGCTGATCGCGTCCGCGGTCGCGGCGCTGGTGATGTTCGTGGCCGCCGCGATCCTCGGCGCGGACGCCGGCAGCGAAGACCTCCACATGCGCTCGATCCTGCTCGACACCCTCGCGGACGGCGCGGCCGCCGCGGTCGTCGCCGTCGCCGGTGCAGTCATCGCGCTCACCGGTCGCTGGTACTGGCTCGATGCCGCCGCGGCGTGTCTCGTCTCGGCGATCGTGGCGGTCTCGGCCGTGCGACTTCTTCGGGACGTGGTGCACGCCCTGCGCCTCGGCCAGGCGTACGTGCCCGAGGACGACTAGCGCATCCGCACGACCTCTGGACGTCGCCGCGCACCTGACCTAACATTAAATCGTGCACTTGAATGTCAGGAAGTTGTCGTGAGCCAGGCGGTCTTCGCGGCGCTCGGCGACCCCGTACGCAACGCCATCATCGACCGGCTCACCGAGGACGACGCGACCGTGGGCCAGCTGGCGTCGATGTTCACCATCACCTTCCAGGCGGTGTCGCAACACGTCCGGACGCTGGAACGCGCGGGGCTCGTCACCCGGCACCGGGAGGGACGCCATCAGCGGGTCAGCCTGGAACCCGCTGCACTCATCGAGGCGACCGAATGGCTCGAGAGGCGCCGGCTGCGACTTGAACAGCGCTACCAGCGACTCGACGACCTGCTGGCCGGACTGCTGTCCGACCACACGACCCGGGCAACGACGCCCGAGCACGACAGGGGGCCGGCGCCCGTCGACCCCTCACCCGAGAAAGGGACCGACCAATGACCGCCCATGACATCCGCCGCCCCGGCACCACCGAGCACACCCGCGCCGGCGAGCAGAGCCTGCACCACCGCCGGGAGTTCGCCGCCCCCGCCGACCTCGTGCAACGGGCCCACACCGACCCGGATCTGTTCCGCCAGTGGATGGGCCCCCGCGGCACCACGCTGCGGCTCGACCGCTTCGACGCCGTCACGGGCGGCGGCTTCCGCTACGTCGTCGAGTCGCCGAACGGCAGCGGCTGGGCCTTCAACGGCGTCTACCACCGGGTCGAGCCCGGCCGGATCATCCACACATGGGAGTACGAGGGCGAGCCGGACGCGACCCTGGAGACGCTCGTCTTCACCGATCTCCCCGGCGGCCGCACCCGACTCGACGTCACCTCGACGTACACGAGCAAAGACTCCTGCGACGCGATGCTCGCGAGCGGCATGGACGCCGGGATGGACGAGGACTTCGAGCGCCTCGACGCGGTGCTGGACAGCCTGTGACACCGACGCCGGCCGGCGTTCACGCGGCCGGCGCGAGGAACTCCTCCAGGTCCGCCAGCAGGCTCGGGTGGGTGGGGTGCCAGTCGAACCGCTCCTGCGTCAGCCGACTCGACGCCGGCTGGTCGACGACGAAAACCTGTCCGAGGAAGCCGAACGTCTCCGCGGGCACCTCCCGGACGGGCAGGCCCAGCCGGCGGCCGATGACCCCGGCGATGTCGAGGACATGGTCGCCCTCGTCGCCGACCGCATGCAGCACCGACCCGGGTGCTGCCCCCTCGAGCGCGAGCCGGAACAGCCGGGCGGCATCGAGCGCGTGCACGGCCGGCCACCGCTGGGCCCCGTCGCCGGGGTAGCCCGCCACCCCCTCCCGCCGCGCCGTCGCCACGAGCATGCCGGCGAACCCGCCGTTCCCGCGGTTGTGCACCGTCCGCGGCAGCCGCACGACGGCCGACCGGACGCCGCGATGGGCCAGGTCGAGCACCGCCTGCGCGTTGCGGCCCCGGGCGGCCAGCGGCCCCTGCGTCGGCGTCGGGTCGTCCTCGGTCGAGGCGCGACCGGGGGTGGTCGGCGTCCCGGAGGCGACGACCAGCGGCCGGTCGGTGCCGGAAAGCACCTCGCCGATCGCCGTGAGCACCCGGCCCTCCTCGGCCGCGGCCGCCTCGAACGCGCTGAAGTCGTGGTTGTAGGCGAGGTGGATGACGCCGTCGGCGGCGTCGGCGGCGGCGCGGAGGACGTCGAGGTCGGCAAGACCGCCGCGCACGACCTGGGCTCCGGCCGCCGCGGCGGCGGACGCCGAGGCCTCGGAGCGGGCGAGGGCGGTGACCGTGTGGCCGGCGCCGAGCAGCTCGGGCAGGACGGCCGAGCCGATGGTGCCCGTGGCACCGGTGAGGAAGACGTGCATGGCAACTCCACTCGTGATGAGACTTTTGTCCCATCATAGCCACTGATGGGACAAATGTGCCATCACGTACCATGGCGACATGGCTCGATGGGAACCCGATGCGCGCGAGCGGCTCGTGCTGGCGGCGATGGACCTGTTCGCGGAGCAGGGCTACGACGCGACCACGGTCGCGCAGATCGCCGAGCGCGCCGGTCTCACCAAGAGCACCTTCTTCCGCCACTTCCCCGACAAGCGCCACCTGCTCGTCGCCGGCCAGGACGCGCTGAGCAGGCTGCTCGCCGAGGGCATCCGCGAGGCGCCACCGGACGCCGGCCCGCTCGACGCGATCGCGGCCGGACTGAGGCGCGCGGCCGGCGCCATGACCCCCTTCAACCGGCAGTTGGCGCCCAGGTTCAAGGCGGCGGTCGCGGCCAACACCGAGCTGCAGGAGCGGGACGCGCTCAAGCGCGTCGGCATGGCGACCGCGATGACCGACGCCCTCGTCCAACGCGGCGTCGCCGAGCCGGTCGCGCGGGTGGCGGCCGAGCTCGGCGTCCTCGCCTTCAAGCAGGGGTACGCCGCGTGGTCGGCCGACGGCGATCCCGACGAACTGCTGACGGCCACCCTGTCCGCCCTCGAGGAACTGCGGGCGGCCACGGCGCAGGTGTCCTGACCGACCCGGAGCCCCCGAGACACCGGCCGGACGGACGGTCAGCGAACGACGGCGAAGCCCCCGGTCCAGGGCAGCTTCTCCCCCACGGCGAGGGTCAGCTGCAGGAATCCCATCGCCTCGAGCTCGTGCGCACGGGCCAGCGAGCCCGCGTCGACCGCCGCAACCCCGCCCGCCTCGATGGCGCTCGCCAGGACCGCCTTCGCGGAGCCGTCATCGCCGGCGATGAGCACCGTCGTGGGGACGGCCCCCAGCTGCTTGCCGACCAGGGTGCCCGCGAAGGTGGTGTTGAAGGCCTTGAGCACGGTCGCCTTCGGGAGCGCGCTCTGGATCTCGGCCGCCGCCGAGCTGCCCACCGGCACGACGAGCGAATCGAAGGTCTCGAAGTTGAGGGGGTTGGAGATGTCGACGACGACCTTGCCGTCGAACTGGTCGCCGTAGGTCTCGATGATCCCCGCGACGGCCGGATACGGCACGGCCAGCACGATCACGTCGCCGGCGAGCGGCGCGCTGCCGATCTGGTCGTGGGCGACGTAGGCCACAGAGCTGCCCCCGTCGGCGAGGACGCCGCCGATCGCGGAGGCCATGCTGCCGGTGCCGATGATGGTGAAGCTTGTCATTGGAGTGCTCCTCAGAGGATTAGTTGTAGGTACAACTAGAACATACTCCCCTGACGCTTGTATCTGCAACTAATTGCTAGACTGGTCCCATGACCACCGACGAGCTGACCCGACCCGAACGCGTCGCGATCGCGCGACTCCAGGCGATGCTCGAACTCCTCCCGACGGCCCTCGACCGCGAACTGGCCCCCGCCGGGCTGACGGCGTTCGAGTACACCCTGCTCGAGGCGCTGGCCGAGGCGCCCGACCACCGGCTGCGCCTGTCCACCCTCGCCGCCCGCACCAACGCGAGCCTCCCCAGACTGTCCCGCGTCGTCACCGGCCTCGAGCGCAAGGGCCTGGCCGAGCGGACGCCGTGCCCCTCCGACGCCCGGGCCACGAACGCGGTGCTCACCCCGGAGGGCCTGGCGACGTTCGAGCGAACCCGTCCCCGGCACGCGGCGGCCGTCCGCACGATGGTGCTCGACGCGCTCGGCCCCGACGACGTCGACGACCTCGCCCGGCTCATGCTGGCCGTCCTCACGCGGCTCGACCCCGCCGGCCGGCTCACCGTCACCGCGGACGCCGCCTGCCCGGCCGATCCGCCGACGTGTCCCGCCGACCCGCCCGCCTGCCCCGCCGACCCCGCCGCCTGACGACCGGGTTCCGAGCGGAACTGGCCAGCCGCTAGCGTGTGCGCCAGTTCTCGACGAGGAGACCCGCATGATCCAGCGCTTCCACAACCCCGACGGCCCGGACGTCTCGACGGCGGCCGGGCGGGTGATCAGCCGGGACGGCCGCTACTTCCGCGACCCGGCGGGAACCGGGGAACTCCTCCCCTACGCCGACTGGCGGCGCGGCCCGGAGGAGCGGGCGCGCGACCTGGCCGGGCGGCTCAGCCTCGAGCAGATCGCCGGGCTCATGCTCTACTCACCGCACCAGATGGTGCCGACCCTGCCGGGCGGCCCGTTCCGGGCGACCTACGGCGGCCGTGAGTTCGACCCCGCCGTCCACGACCCGGCGGCGCTGAGCGACCAGCAGCGCGACCTCCTGCTCCGCGATCACATCCGGCACGTGCTCGTGGTGAGCTTCGCCGACGTCGACACCGCGGTGACCTGGCACAACGCCATGCAGGAGCTCGCGGAGCGCGAGCCGTTCGGCGTCCCGATCAACTTCTCCTCGGACCCCCGGCACGGCGCCTCCGATTCGGCGGCGGAGTTCAAGTCGCACGGCGTGGCCGTGTCGAAGTGGCCCGAGGGCCTCGGGATCGCCGCCACGTTCTCCCCCGACACCTGCCGCCGGTTCGCGGACGCCGTCCGGCAGGAGTACCGAGCCCTCGGCATCACCACCGCCCTCGGCCCCCAGGTCGACCTCGCCACCGAGCCCCGGTGGATGCGGGCCGTCGACACCTTCGGCGGCCAGGTCGACCAGGCGACCGAGCTCGCGAAGACCTACATCGACACCGTGCAGACGACCCCCGGCTCCGCCGCGGGCTGGGGCCCGGGCTCGGTCGTCGCGATGGCCAAGCACTGGCCCGGCGGCGGCACCGGCGAGGGCGGACGCGACGCCCACTACCGGTTCGGCATGTACAACGTCTACCCCGGCGGCAACTTCGCGGAGCACCTCCGCCCGTTCACCGAGGGGGCGCTCGCGCTCGACGGGCCGACGCGCGCGGCGGGGGCGATCATGCCCTACTACTCCGTCTCGGTGGGGCAGGCGGAGGGCGAGGTCGGCAACTCCTACAGCCGGCACCTCATCGCCGACCTGCTCCGCGGGGAGTACGGCTACGACGGCGTCGTGTGCACCGACTGGGGCATCACCGGCGATTCGAGCGGCGAGCTCGAGGGGTTCGAGAGCCGCTGCTTCGGCGTCGAGCACCTCACGGTCGCCGAGCGGCACCTCCGGCTCATCCTGAACGGGGTCGACCAGTTCGGCGGCAACAGCGACGCCGGTCCGGTCCTCGAGGCGTACGCGCTCGGCTGCCAACAACACGGCGAGGAGGCCATGCGTGCGCGGTTCGAGCAGTCGGCCGTGCGGCTGCTGCGCGGCATGTTCCGAGTCGGGCTGTTCGACGACCCGTACCTGGACGCCGACACCAGCCGGTCGGTGGTGGGCCGCGAGGACTTCGTGACCTCGGGGTTCCAGGCGCAGCTCGACTCGATCGTGACACTCAAGGGCGGCGCTCCGCTCCCGCGGGGCAGCAAGGTCTGGGTCCCGAGGCGCCACGTCGACGAGCACAAGGGCTTCTTCCGCCGGCCGGTGCCGGCGTCCGACAGCGACGGCTTCGATCCCGCCATCGCCGGCGACTACTTCACCCTCGTCGAGCGGCCCGAGGACGCCGACGCCGCCCTGGTCGCGATGGTCTCGCCGATGAGCGACCCGTACGTCGACGGCTTCCGCCCGATCAGCCTGCAGTACCGGCCCTACGACGCGCCGACGGCCCGGGAGCCCTCACTGGCCGGCGACCGCTCCTACCGGGGGCGCCCGGCCGTGGTCGCCAACACCGCCGACCTCGACAACCTCGAGGAGGCCCGGCGGGCGATGGGGGGCCGACCGGTGGTCGCGGTCCTCCGGCTCGACGTGCCGGTCGTCATGGCGGAGGTGGAGCCCCTCGCCGACTCCGTGTACGTGCACTTCGGGGTGTCCCAGCGGGCGCTGCTCGACGTCGTCAGCGGCAGCGCCCGGGCGGGCGGCCGGCTCCCGGTCACCCTGCCGCGCGACATGGCGACGATCGAGGCGCACCGCGAGGACGTCTTCAACGACTACGAGCCGTACGTGGACGCGGCCGGTCACCGCTACAAGTACGGCTTCGGCCTGGGGGCCGAAAGCTGAGCCTCAGCCCGCGCACGTGAACCGGTGGGCGCCGCCCGAGACCGGGTGGCGGGCACCGTCGGGCAGGACGACGACGGCGTCCACCCCCTCGGGCACCACGGCGTCGACGATGACTGCGCCGCCCTCCCGGCGCCACCCGCACTCGACGCGGCCGTGAGGCGTGTCCAGCGTCCCCCGGGCGAAGTCGAGGCCGGGGCCCGGGGTGGGCTGCAGCAGGAGCTCCGCGTAGCCGGGGGCGGCCGGACGGATGCCGCCGATGACCTGGTAGATCCAGTCGGCGACCGCGCCGAGGGCGTAGTGGTTGAACGAGGTCATCTCGCCCGGGTTGATCGAGCCGTCGGGGAGCATCGAGTCCCAGCGCTCCCAGATGGTCGTGGCGCCCATCGTCACCGGGTAGAGCCACGACGGGCACGAGCGCTCGAGCAGCAGCCGGTACGCGGCGTCCACGTGCCCGGTCTCCGAGAGCGCCCAGGTGACGAACGGGGTGCCGGCGAAGCCGGTGGTGACGACGTAGCCGCGCTCGGCCACCAGCTGGGCCAGCCGCTCGCCGGCCTTCGCGCGCAGGGCGTCGTCGAGCAGCCCGAAGCAGATCGCGAGGGCGTAGACCGTCGCGCAGTCGGAGCGGACGATGCCCTCGTCGGAGACGTAGTTCTCGCCGAAGGCGGCCCGCGTCCGGTCGGCCAGCTCGGTCCAGCGACGCGCGTCCTCGTTGTGGCCGAGGATCGCCGCGGCCTCGCCCGCGAACCGCAGCGACCGGTACAGGCAGGCGGTGGCGACCACGCCCACGTCGGCCTTCGCATCCGCCGGGCGGTCGGGCGGCGCGTCCGGGTCGAGCCAGTCGCCGAACTGGAAGCCGGTGTCCCACAGACCGGCCGGCGAGAGACGCTCGAGGACGCCGTCGAGGTGGCGCACCATCGCCGGGTAGTGCGCGGCGAGCCGGTCGGCGTCCCCGTACGCCTGCCAGAGCGCCTGCGGCACCCACACCGCCGCGTCGCCCCAGATGGTCGTCGGACCGGCCCATTGTTCGGCCCGCTCCCGGAACTGGGGGTGCTTGCTCCGCTTGAGCACGTCGGGCACGACGTGCGGCACCCAGCCGTGGGGGCTGTGCCCCACCTCCTCGGCGAGGTCGAGCAGCCACTTGTGCAGGAAGTCGCGGGTGTCGAACTGGTAGGACGCCGTCGCGGCGTACGCGGCGATGTCGCCGGTCCACCCGAGCCGCTCGTCCCGCTGCGGGCAGTCGGTGGGCACGTCGAGGAAGTTCCCCTTCTGGCTCCACATCGAGTTGGCAACGAGCCGGTTGACCAGGGGATCTGAGCACTCGAAGCCGCCGAGGGGGCGCAGATGGGAGTGGACGACGACGGCCTCCAGGTCGTCGGGCGTCAGGTCGCCCGGGAGACCGGTCACCTCGGCGTACCGGAAGCCGTGGAAGGTGAGCGTGGGCTCGAACTCGTCGTCGCCGCCCGAGAGGACGAAGCGGTCGGTGGCCTCGGCGCTGCGCAGCGGCCGGGTGCCGAGCTCGTCGTGCTCGAGCACCTCCGCGTGGCGCACCGTGACCACCGTGCCGGCCGGCCCGTGGGCGCGCATCCGCACCCAGCCGACAAGGTTCTGCCCGAAGTCGACGAGCGTCCGACCGCTCGGTGACGCCCAGATCCGCTGGGGTCGCAGCACCTCGTGCCTCGTGACCGGGGGGCCGACCTGCGCGACCAGGGTGGACCGGTCGAGGTCGAGCGCCCGCACGGGGAGGGCGTCCGGCGTCCCCGAGCGCCGGCGGGCGTCGATCGTCTGCCCCTGGTAGATGGAGTTGGCGACGTGCTCGCTCTCCGCGGCCGCCCAGTCGGTGCCCGTGACCACCCGCTGCTCGGCGCCGTCGGCGAACGTGACGACCAGTTCCCCGATGAACCCGATGTCGTCGCCGTAGTTGGCGTCCGCCCCCGCGAAGCCGAGGTCTCCCCGGTACCAGCCGTTGCCGAGCAGCACGTCGAGGCTGGTCGTGTCGGCGAGCAGGGCGGCGACGTCGTACTCCTGCACCTGCAGCCGCCACTCGTACGAGGTCCAGCCCGGGGAGAAGAGCGCGTCCGACACCGGGCGTCCGTTGAGCGTGGCCTGGTAGATGCCGTGGGCCGTGGCGCGCAGCACCGCCGACCGCACCTGACCGGGCGGCTGGTCGAGGCGGACGTCGGTGTGGAAGCGGATCGCGGTCCCCCGGTCGGTGTCCGCGGTGATCATGACGGCGCCGTCAAGCATCGAATCTCCTCGTGAGGGTGGAAATCCCAGCCTAGCCGTGGTTGAATCGATTCACCACCCCTCCGTCCCCCCGGGTCCTGTTACCGTGACGGCGATCGGACGCGGGGGACGGCCGGAAAGGCGGTGGGCAGTGGCGGAACGTGGCAACGCGTCGCTGCGCGACGTTGCCGACCGCGCGGGCGTCTCGGTGGGCACCGTGTCGCACGTGCTCAATCACCCCGAGCGGGTGTCGCCGGCCCTGCGCGACAAAGTGACGGCCGCGATCAGGGACCTCAACTTCGTCCGCTCCGGGGCCGCCCGGCAACTGCGCCAGGGACGCTCGACCATGGTCGGTCTCGTCGTCCTCGACATCGGCAACCCGTTCTACACCGACCCCGCACGCGCCATCGAGGACGCTCTGTCCGCCGCGGGACTCGCGCTGGTCATCTCCTCCTCGGACGCCGAGCCCGAGCGGGAGGCCCGGGTGCTGCGCACGCTCATCGAGCAGCAGGTGCGGGGCGTCATCATCACGCCCTCCGAGGAGACCCCCGCGCTCCTGCCGATGCTGCGCGATCGCGGCATCCCGGTGGTGCTGCTCGACAGCCCCGGCGACATCGAGGGATACCCGTCGGTGGGCGTCGACGACGTCGCGGGTGGGGCGATGGCCGTCCGGCATCTGCTCGAGCGGGGGCACCGGCTGATCGCGATGATCACCGGCCCGATGTCGCTGCGCCAGGCGCGCGACCGGCTCAGTGGGGCACGCCGGGCGGTGACGGAGGCCGGGCTCGATCCCGACGCGGTTCTCGTGCCGGTGGAGACCGACGCCTTCACGGCCGACGCTGGCGAGGACGCCATGAACCGGTTGCTCGCCCGCGCCGAGGTGCCGACGGCGACCTTCGCCGCCAACGACGTCATGATGATCGGGGCGATGCGGGCCCTGCGCCGGGAGGGCGTCCACATCCCCGAGGACATGGCCCTCGTCGGCTACGACGACATCATGGTCGCCGCCGAACTCATCACCCCGCTGAGCTCGGTGCACCAGCCGATGGCCGACCTCGGGCGCACCGCCGCCGAACTGCTGCTCGACGGGGACGCCGAGAAGCGCCACGTCGTCTTCCAGCCCGAACTCGTCGTCCGGGAGTCGAGCGGCTGACCGGAGGGCGCTTTCCCTGCGAAATTGACCCCACCTGCCACACGTCCGCCCGTGGGCGGGTTGTGTGGCAGGTGGTGCGAGTTTCGCAGCATCGGGAGCCCGCGCGGCACCCGCCGACGCGGAGGGAGCCGGGGACCTCAGCGGAGGAAGGCCGCCGCCACCCCGGCGTCCACGGGGATGTGCAGCCCGGTGGTGTGGGTGAGGTCGCCCGCGGTGAGCGCGAACACGGCGTTGGCGATCGTCTCCGGCAGCACCTCGCGCTTGAGCAGGGTGCGCTGCGCGTAGTACTTCCCGAGTTCCTCCTCGGGGACGCCGTACACCTTGGCCCGGGCCGCGCCCCAGCCGCCGGCGAAGATGCCCGAGCCGCGCACGACCCCGTCGGGGTTGATGCCGTTGACCCGGATCTGGTGCTCGCCCAACTCCGCCGCGAGCAGACGCACCTGGTGGGCCTGGTCGGCCTTGGCCGCGGAGTAGGCGATGTTGTTGGGGCCGGCGAACACCGAGTTCTTGCTGGAGATGTAGATGATGTCGCCGCCCATGCCCTGGGCGATCATCACCCGCGCGGCCTCCCGGCTGACGAGGAACGAGCCCTTGGCCATGACGTCGTGCTGGAGGTCCCAGTCGGCCTCGGTGGTCTCGAGCAGCGGCTTGCTCAGCGACAGGCCGGCGTTGTTGACGACGAGGTCGACCCCGCCGAACGCGAGCACCGCGGCGTCCACCATCGCGCGCACCGCCTCCGCCTTGCTGACGTCCGCCCGGACGCCGACCGCCTTGTCGGGACCGCCGAGCTCCTCGGCGACCGCGGCGGCGTTGTCGGCATTGAGGTCGGCGACGACGACGCAGGCCCCCTCGGCGACCAACCGTTCGCAGGTGGCCTTGCCGATGCCCGAGCCGCCGCCGGTGACCAGGGCGATCCGGGTGGCCAGCGGCTTGGGCTTGGGCATCCGCTGCAGCTTGGCCTCCTCGAGCGCCCAGTACTCGATGCGGAACTTCTCCGACTCGTCGATCGGGGCGTAGGTCGACAGCGCCTCGGCCCCGCGCATCACGTTGATCGCGTTGACGTAGAACTCGCCGGCCACCCGGGCGGTCGCCTTGTCCTTGCCGAAGCTGAACATGCCGACGCCGGGCACGAGCACGATCGCCGGATCGGCCCCCCGCATGGCCGGGGAGTCCGGGGTCTTGTTGCGCTCGTAGTAGGCGGCGTAGTCGGCCCGGTACTGCTCGTGCAGGGCGGGGAGCGCGGCGAGCACCTCCTCGACCGGGGTGGACGCCGGCAGGTCGACGACCATCGGCTTCACCTTGGTGCGCAGGAAGTGGTCGGGGCAGCTGGTGCCGAGCTCGGCGAGGGCCGGCATCTTCTCCCGGCTCAGGAAATCGAGCACCTCGGGGGTGTCGGTGAAGTGCCCGACCATTGGTCGGTCGACCGAGGCCATCCCGCGCAGCACGGGGAACAGGGCCCCCGCGCGGGCGCGGCGGTCGGCGTCCGGCAGCGGCTCGAAGCCCGGCCGCACCGCGCCGAAGGGCTCGGGGACGCCGTGCTCGTCGATCCAGCGCTGGGCGGTTTCGATGATCCACATCGAGTTGGCCTCGCACTGGTCGCTCGTCGTGGCCCACGCGGTGATGCCGTGTCCGCCGAGGATCGCCCCGATCATCTCCGGGTGCTCGCGCTGCAGCTGGGCGGTGTCGAGGCCGAGCTGGAAGCCGGGACGCCGCCACGGGATCCATCCGACCTTCCCGCCGAAGATCTCGTGGGTGAGCCGCTCGCCGTCGGCGGCGGTGGCGATCGCGATGCCGGCGTCCGGGTGCAGGTGGTCGACGTGCGGCTGGTCCACCAGCGCGTGGGACGCCGTGTCGATCGACGGAGCAGCACCACCGGGGCCGTGCTTGCAGTAGTCGAACGCCGCGACCATCTCGTCCTCGCGCTCGACGCCCGGGTAGACGTTCTGCAGCGCCTGCAGCCGGTCGAGCCGCAGCACCGCGAGTCCCGACTCCTTGAGGGTGCCGAGGTCGCCTCCGGACCCCTTGACCCACAGGATCGGGGCGTCCTCGCCGGTGACCGGGTCGGTCAGCGTGCCCTTCGCCGAGGTGTTTCCGCCGGCGAAGTTGGTCGTGCGCTTGTCCGCGCCCAGTCGGTTCGATCGGGCGAGCAGGTCGCTCACGGTGGTCATCGTGTCTCCTTGTCGTACTGGAAATCGTGGTGTCTGTGGGACGCCGGTCAGCGGGCGATCCGGCGCTCGGCCCGCCGCCAGGCGTCCTCGCCGAGCCCGGCGAGCCGCCCGGGCCGGTAGGTGGTGAGGGCGCAGGACGTCGCGACGACGTGCCTGAGGTCGTCGAGGTCTCCGGAGAATGCCCCGAGGGCCCGGGCCTGGACGAGGGCGTTGCCGAGCGCCGTCCCTTCGTCGGGGCCGGCCACGACCGGCAGTCCGGTGGCCTCGGCGGTGAGCTGGCAGAGCAGGGCGTTGTTCGACCCGCCCCCGACGATGTGCACGACCTCGACGTCGCGGCCCGCGAGCCCGCACGCCTGCCGTACCGCCTGCCGGTGGGCGAGGGCGAGCGAGTCGAGGATGCAGCGGGTGACCTCGGCAGGGGAACCGGGCACGGGCTCCCCCGCGGCGGACGCGAGCGCGGCGATGCGCGCGGGCATGTCACCGGGGGGCAGCAGGCTGGGGTCGTTGATGTCGACGACCGTGGTCAGAGCGGGAATCCGCGCTGCCGCCGCGAGCAGCCCGGCCAGGTCGGCGTCCAACCCGGACTCGGCCCACATGCGGATCGACTCCGACAGCACCCACAGGCCCATGACGTTCTTCAGGTACCGGACGGTGCCGTCGACCCCGAGTTCGTTGGTGAAGTTCGCCGCCCGGCTCGCCTCGGTGAGCACCGGGGCGTCGAGCTCGAGACCGACGAGCGACCAGGTGCCGCAGCTGATGTAGGCGAAGTCGGGGCCGGAGGCCGGTACGGCGACGATGGCCGAGGCAGTGTCGTGCGAGCCGACCGCGACAACGGCGGCGTCCGTGTCGAGCACCGGGGAGGAGACCGGGCCCAGCACCGTGCCCGCCTCGACCAGCTCGGGCAGCACGTCGGACGCCGGCACGCCCCAGATCGTCCGGAGGTCGGCGAGGGTGGCGCCCGACCAGCTGCGGGTGCGGACGTCGAGCAGCCCGGTGGTGGAGGCGTTGGTGATCTCGGCCACCGACCGTCCGCAGAGCCAGTGGCTCAACAGGTCGGGCATGAGCAGCATCCGGTCGACGACGTCCCACGGCGTCGTCGCCGCGGCGGCCACCAGCTGGAAGATCGTGTTGAACGGCTGCACCTGCAGCCCGCAGCGCGCGTACAGCTCCTCGGCCGGGATCCGGTCGAACACCCGCTCGGGCACGCCGGTGGTGCGGGCGTCGCGGTAGTTGAACGGGTCGCCGACAAGGGCGCCGCTGCGGTCGAGCAGCCCGTAGTCGACAGCCCACGTGTCGATGCCGATGCCGTTCAGTCCGCCGCTGTCGCGTTCGGCGATCCGCAGCCCCTCGCGCACCTCGTGGAAGAGCCGGGACACGTTCCAGTGCAGTTCGCCCGACACCGGCAGCGGGTCGTGGGTGAACCGGTGCGCCTGCCGCAGGTCGACCCGGACGCCGGCGGCGTCCGGGACGAGCGTGGCCAGCATGACCCGGCCGCTGGTCGCCCCGAGATCGACGGCGGCGAACGATCGGGCCTCCCCCATGTCAGGCGCCCCAGCCGGCCTGCTGCCCGCCCACCCGCTCGCGGGCGATGGTGGCGAGGTAGTCGGTGGCCCGGAACGCCTTGAGGGGGTCGGGGGCCAGGCCGTGCTCCTCGCGGAGCTCGGCGAGCAGCGGGCGGACGTCGGTGTTGTACGCGTCCATCAGCACCCCATTGCCCGCGAGCACGTCCCCCGCGGCCTGCGCCTCGGCGAGGGCCGCCCGGTCGACGAGCAGCGCCTTGGCGGTGGCCTCCTGGACGTTCATGATCGAGCGGATCTGGCCGGGGATCTTGTCCTCGATGTTGTGGCACTGGTCGAGCATGAAGTTGACCCCGGAGTCGGGGCTCAGGGCCCCGGCGATGACGATCTCGTTCATGATCCGGAACAGCTGGAACGGGTCGGCCGCGCCGACGATGAGGTCGTCGTCGGCGTAGAAGCGCGAGTTGAAGTCGAAGGCGCCGAGCCGGCCGAGGCGGAGCAGCTGCGCGACGATGAACTCGATGTTCGTGCCGGGCGCGTGGTGCCCGGTGTCGAGGACCACGAAGGCCTTGTCACCGAGGGCGAGGCAGTGCACGAGCGAGGTGCCCCAGTCGGGGATGTCGGTGGCGTAGAAGGCCGGCTCGAAGAACTTGTACTCGAGGACCAGCCGCTCCCCTTCGCCCAGTTCGGCGTAGATCTGCCGCAGCCCCTCGGCGAGCCGCTCCTGCCGCGATCGCAGGTCGTCCTGCCCCGGGTAGTTGAGACCGTCGGCGAGCCAGATCTTCAGCTCGTGGCTGCCCGTGGCGCGCATGATGTCGATGCACTCGAGGTGGTGGGCCACCGCCTTGCGGCGGATGCCGGCGTCCGGGTTGCACAGGCTGCCCAGCTTGTAGTCGTCGTCCTGGAAGACGTTGGAGTTGATCATGCCGATGCTCACCCCGTGGTCGCGGGCGAACCCGGCGAGGTCGGAGTAGTCGTCGACCTTGTCCCACGGGATGTGCAGCGAGACCCGGGGCGCGCGGCCGGTGAACTTGTGCACCTGCGCCGCGTCGGCGATCTTCTCGTAGGGGTTGCGCGGCGTGCCCGGGCTGCCGAACACCTTGAACCGGGTGCCCGAGTTGCCGTAGGCCCAGCTCGGCACCTCGATCGTCTGCTGCTCGAGCAGCGAGCGGGCCTCGGGATCAAGGTCGGCGAGGTGTGTCATGTGCGTCTCTCCAGTCATCGTCGTCGATGCGTTGAATCGTTTCATGCTGACAGTAGCACCGGCTCACGCCCCCGCGCCAGGGGACGCCGGCACGCTCGGCAGGGCGTCCGGGATGAGCGCGAGATTCTGGATGACGGCCAGGCCGTACTGGGCGGCATCGTTGGTGCTCACCCAGGCCGCCTCCGTGACCGGACGCAGCACCTCGGGGCCCTCGACGGTGGTCGTCTCCCAGACCCGTTGGCGCTGGACCGGGTTGACGTTGAGCCGGTCGGCGCCGGCGAAGAACGCCTCCCACGCGCGCCGAGCAAGCTCCTCGTCGCCGCGGCGACGCGCCAGCCACGCCGACAGCCGGCTGTGGCCCTGCACCAGCGAGATCCCGCTGAGCTGCTGGCCCACCTCGGCCCGCTGCTCCTCCGGAGTGGCCAGATACAGCCGGCAGTACTGCTCCCAGGCGGCCGCGAAACCGGGCACCTCCTCCGGCGTCCCCTCGGTGAGCCGGACCAGTTCCGAGCACACCTCGACCAGTCCGAACACCGCGGACAGGTGCGACACCTGGATCTGGTCGGGGAAGGTGTCGAACCGCCCGGTGGCCAGGCGCAGCCGCGCCTCGCCGCTGAGGAAGCCGCGGGGAAGAGCCGCGATCCCCTCCATCGTCCCGAGCAGCCGGTCGCGCGCCCGGTCCCGTACCCCGGGGTCGCCCACCCGCTCCCAGGCGGTGAGCCAGGCCGCGGCCAGGGCGCTCCAGTCGGTGCCGAGCCCGATGGAGACGACGTCGGGATTGGCGGCGTACCCGTCGCCGCGGACCTTGCGGTTGGGGTCGAGGGTCGCGAACGCCCGCTCGACCTCCGTGAGTTCGGCGAGCAGGTCGCCGGTGCGCTCGTCGGCGGACAGGTAGTAGAAGATGCGCCGGTAGACGGCGGAGGAGATCCGGGCCTGTTTCGCCGAGCAGCCCCAGTGCTGGACGTTGTGCCGGCTCCCGAGCATGGCGAAGCGGCCGCGGTGGTAGACGTCGACCTCCCCGGTGTGCCGGGTCATCGCCTCGGCGAAGCGGTAGGTCCGCGCCGAGCCGGTGCGGAGGAACTGGTGCCAGAAGAACAGGTCGGGGCTCAGTTCGGAGTTGTCCCATGCGAAGCCGCCGACGTCGTAGCGCCACTGGTGCCGGTCGACGTCGTAGGTGTGCATGACGTCGCCGTAGTCCCAGAACCCGTACCAGCGCCGCAGCTCGCGTTGTCCGAGGTAGTAGTCGACGAGCCATTCGAGGCGGTCCTCGAGGGTGGCGGCGTCCGGGGTCGACCGGTCGACCGGGGCCCAGTCGCCGAAGATCCGCTGGGCGTGCAGGTACTCGACCGGGGCGACGGCGACGGCCGGGTCCTGCACGGACGCCGCGTCCCGGGCCAGGACGTCGCCCGGCGGGGTGGCGGCGTAGGCGACCAGGTGCAGCTCGTGGGTGCGGGCGATGCCGCGGGGGTCGTTGAAGCCCGGCTGGAAGTCCTCGTAGGTGATGTCCATGGCGCGGAGTTCCTCCTCCGTGCCCCCGATGCCCAGCCCGTCGTGGTAGCTGCGGAGGTCCATGGGAGGGGCGCTCGGCGACCACATCCACAGGGTGAGCGAGCCGGCGTCCGCGCCCGCGCCGGTCACGTCGATCCGGGTGGGGTAGCTCTGCCAGAAGTCCCGGAGCCCGACAGCGACACCGCCGGACGGGTCGCCGAGGTAGGCGAAGCCCTCGGCGCGCGTGCCCCCCGGGATCTTCACCCAGGAGCAGTCGGGCGCGGTCCGCTTGGCGAGGGTGAACCCGTCGGGGCTGTGCTGCTCCAGCCGCCAGTCGCTCCACACCGGGACGAACCGCAGCAGCCGCTCGACGACGTCGGACAGGGCGGTGATGCGGCGTCCGCCGATCTGGGCGTCGCGCGCCTCCGCACCCGCGTCCCGCCGCAGGCCGGTGATGCCCTGGGCGGCCTCGGTGAGGAATCCGGGCCGGCCGTCGGCTCCCATGGGGCCGGCGATCCGGACGTGCCGGTTGACCGGGTCCTCGCGGAGCGGCACCCCGACGCGCAGCCCGAGACCGGCAAGGCACTCGGTGTCGGGGTCGGCGTCCCAGAGCAGGGTGTGCACGATCCGCAGGTCGGGGCTTCCGGCGGTCGCGTAGAGGCGCACCCGGAACGGCAGCCACTCCGCGACCGGACGGTCGGTCATCGCCCTCGGCACGTGCATGCCGTCGATGCGTAGCAGCGCCCGCACGGGGCCGGCCTGCTCGACGGTGACCGATCGCACCTGCCCGACCCACTCCTCGGCGGCGACCGAACCCGCCCGGTCGCCCGCGGGGACGCCGCGCCGCTCGCTCACGAGCTCGACGTCCCGGGCGACCGACGTGCCGTCGACGCCGATCTCACTGAGCAGACGGTTGCCCGACCGCGGCACCCGCCATTCGATCCCACCGGTGCGCACGACCACGGCGTCCGGGGTTTCGGTGACGCTGACGGGGTCGTCCGGCGCCTCCGGTTCCCCGGGGGCCAGCGTGTGGACGCCGCTGGGAAGGCCCGACACCGCGTGCCCCGACCACTTGAGGCTGCCGTCCGGCCAGGTGGCCAGCGGCCATGACTGCACCGGGATGCCGCCGAGGCGGAACGCGCTGTCGGGGGCCACCTCTCCCCTCGGCCAGGGCATCCCCCAGGCCACAGGGCGGTCGGCTCCGCCCGCGATGCGGTGGACGGGAGCGCTCAGCTGCCTCATCGAGCCTCCCCCGTCGTCACCGTCGACTCGACGAGCGGACGCAGCTCGCCGGCCACCGCCCGGGCCACCTCGCTCGCGCCGAGGAGCGAGAAGTGGGTGTCGTCGCGGACGCCGTCGCGCCACAGGTGGTGCTCGCCGGGACTGAAGTGCATGAACAACCGCAGAGATCCCTCGTCGCCGTAGGACTCGTAGACGCCGGCGCTCAGCGCCTCGACGTCGATGAGCGGCACGCCGAGGGACTCGGCCAGCTCCCGCACCACCAGCGGATACTCGCCGTGCGAGCCCGCGTAGGCGCCGTCGACGAGCGTTCGGCGTCCGACCGGCGTGCAGAGCACCGGCGTCAACCCGTGGTCGCGGCAGTCCTGCACCATGTGTGCGAGGTTCTCCCGGTAGCCGCCCCGGGCCGCGAGCGAGGGCAGCTTCGAGTCGTTGTGCCCGAACTGGATGAGCACGAGGTCGCCCGGGCGCGCGGCCCGGAGCAGTGCGTCCCACAGCCCCTCGCCGCGGTGGCTCGAGGTGTTCGCCCCGCCCTTGGCGAAGTTGGCGACCACGACGCCGCCACCGGACGCCGGTGAGCCCAGCAGCGCGTTGAGATGCGTTCCGAGGTGCTCGCCCCAGCCCGACATCGGCCGCTCGGCGGCGGCGTAGTTGGCCACGGTGGAGTCGCCTGCCAGCAGAATCATGGGTGACACAGAAGTCACGTTTCCTCTCATCCCTTGACCGATCCGATCAACATGCCCTTGGTGAAGTGCTTCTGGAGAAATGGGTAGAACACGAGAATCGGCAGCGTCGCGACGACGATGATGGCGAATTTCAGGCCCTGTTCCGGTGGCACGTAGTTGGGGTCGAGATTCTGGATCACGTCGGTCGAGACGGTGACCTGCCGGACGAACATCTGCAGCGTCCACTTGCTCGAATCGCTGATGTAGAGCAGTGGTGACATGTAGTCGTTCCAGATCCCCACGGCGTAGAAGAGCGCGAAGGTGGCGAGGATCGGCTTGCTCAGCGGGAGCATGATCCGCCAGAAGACGGCCATCTCGGACGCGCCGTCGATGCGGGCCGCCTCCTGCAACTCCTCGGGGATCTCCTGGAAGAAGTTCTTGACGATGATGAGGTAGAAGGGGTTGATCGCCATCGGCAGGATCAGCGCCCAGTAGGTGTTGAGCAGGCCGAGGTCGCGCACGACGAGGAACAGCGGGATCATCCCGCCGGAGAACACCATGGTGAAGACGACGAGGTTGAGCAGCCACCGGCGTCCGGGCAGCCGTCGCCGGCTCAGCGGGTAGGCCATGAGGAACGTCATGAACACCTGGAGCACCGTTCCGGCGACCGTCACCCCGACGGTGACCAGCAGCGAGCGGACGAAGGTGTCGGTCGAGAAGATGAACTGGTAGGGCCCCAGCGTGAAGTGGTGGGGCCACAGGAAGAACTTGCGGGCGGTGATCTCCGCCTCGGACGCGAACGAGCCCGCGATCACGAAGATGAACGGCAGCACCGTGGCCAGGCCCAGCGCGATGAGGAACACCACGTTGACGGCGTCGAAAACCCGGCTGCCGGGCGTGTTGAAGTTGATGTCGCGTCGTCTGCGAGCCATCTCCACCTCCTCAGAAGAGCCCGGCCTCGCCGAACCGGCGGGCGAGGAAATTGGAACCGAAAATGAGAATGATGCCGACGAGCGACTTGAACAGCCCGACGGCCGTCGAATAGCTGTAGGCGCCCTGGGTGATGCCCATGAAATAGACGTAGGTGTCGAAGACGTCGGCGACGTTGCGGTTGAGCGAGTTGGTCATGAGGTAGATCTGCTCGAAACCGGTGTCGAGTAGCGTGCCCGACATGAGGATCGCCATCACCACCACGGTGCTCTTGATCGACGGCAGGGTGACGTTCCACATCTGCTGCCACCTGTTGGCCCCGTCGATCCGGGCCGCCTCGTAGAGGTTGGGGTCGACGCCGGTGAGCGCGGCGAGGTAGATGATCGTTCCCCACCCCGTGCCCTTCCAGATCGACTGGAGGATGATGAGCGGCCGGAACCAGCCCTGGCTCGCGAGGAAGTCCGGGGTGTAGCCGAGCACGTGGGACGCCGCGGCCGTGATCGGGCCGGTGAGCCCGAACAGCAGGTAGGTGAGGGACGCGACGATCGTCCACGACAGGAAGTGCGGCACGTAGATCGACGACTGCACCGCGCGCTTGAGCCAGCTGATCCGCAGCTCGTTGAGCAGCAGCGCGACGATGATCGGGGCCGGGAACACGAACACGGCGTGGAGCAGCGCGAGCATGAGCGTGTTGCCGAGGATCCGGAGGAAGTCGGGGCCGCCGAACAACTCGTGGAAGTGCTTGAGTCCCACCCAGGGACTGCCGGAGTAGCCGAGGAACGGCAGGTAGTCCTGGAAGGCGATGGTGATGCCGTACATCGGGGCGTACTTGAAGATCGCGAAGTAGGCGATGCCGGGAATCAGCATGACGTAGAGCCAGAAGTGCCGCCTGACCCCCGCCCACCGGCCGGGGCCGGTGCGTGCCGGCTTGCGCTCCTCGGTCCGTTCCACTTCCAGTGCGATGGCGGCGTTCGCGTGCGCGCCCTCGCTGATCGTGTCTGTACTCACTGTGGTCTACCTATCCCTGCAGGGGGCGATGAGGGGCGCGGCCGGTGGACGTCGCCGTCCCCGGGCGCGACCGCCGGGCGAGGGGACGCCGGCGGCGTCCCCTCGCGGGCCGCTCACTTGTGCAGCTTCGAATACAGGTCGTTCATCTCGGAGATGATCTGGTCGCCGCCCTGGGAGTGCCAGGCGGAGATCTGCGACTTGAGGCCTGCCAGGTCGAGCTGCCCGGCCACGTACTTCAGCCGCGCGTCCGCGATGAGCTGGTCGAGCTGCGCGCCCTTGGTCGTGTACGTCGGCGACACGAGGGCGTTCGCCGGGTTCTGCACGGCGGTCTTCATGTCCTCGTCCTGGATCGCGATCCGCTTCTTGTACAGCGCCTCCGCCGCCGGCGTCGCCGGCTTGGCCACGTAGTAGAGCGCGCCGTTGGGGTTGGTGCCGAGCTGGGCGAACGACTTGGCGTCGTTGGTGACGAGGTCCGCCTGCTGGCCGGTGATCGGCACGGAGTAGTCGCCGTCGACCTTGAAGTTGACGCCCTCGATGCCGTTGTTCTCCAGCACCTGGCCCTGCTTGCTCGACATCTTGTCGAGGAACGACAGCATGTCGGCCAGACCCGACTCGGTCGGCACGCTCTGCTTGCTCACCGCCACGAAGCCGGCGTAGCCGATAGTCGGGTAGGAGTGCTTGCCGTTGGGGCCGGTGAGGTTGCCCGTGAAGTCGACGTAGTTCGTGTACGTCTTCGGGTGGTCCTTCTGGAACAGGTTGAGCAGCACGAACGCCCGCGACATCACGTCGATGATGATCCCGCCCTGCCCGTTGAAGAACGGCTGGTTCCACTTCGCCGAGTCCATGGTCGCGAAGTCGGGGTTGATCAGCCCCTCGGACGCCATCTTGCGCATGAACGTGTTCGCGGCGAGGAACTCCTCGGTGTCGAACCCCGGCACCAGCTTGCCGTTGCGCTCCCCCCAGCCGTTGGGCGCCCCGTACCAGACCTCCATCACGTCGTAGGGACTGGCGGTGCCGTAGCCGGCGGGCCACTTGGGGATGATCAGGCCGTAGGTGTCCTTCTTGCCGTCGCCGTTGGGGTTCTCGGTCTTGAACGCCTTCGCCAGCTGGTAGAGGTCGTCGGTGGTCTTGGGCAGGCTCATCCCCAGCTTGTCCAGCCAGTCCTTGCGGACCATCGTCGAGGTGCGCATGGGGTCGCGGAGCCGGAAGACGCCGAACACCTTGCCGTTGATCGAGGAGTTCAGCTGGATCGCCGGGTCCTTGGCGGTGAGGTTCGGGTACTTGCTCAGCTTGTCGGTGAGCTCCCAGAACGCGCCGGCCTGCGCCTCGCGGACGAACTCCGGCGTCTTGCCCTGGATCACCATGAGCTCGGGAATGTCGTTGGAGGCCAGCGTCACGTTGGTGCGGTCGCCGTAGTCGGAGTTCGGCACCCAGGTGATGTTGAGCTTCTTGCCCGTGAACTTCTCGATCGCCTTCTGCAGTTGACCGTCGCCCGTCGGGGCCTGGGTCGTGAGCACGGGGGCCATGATCGAGATCTCGGAGCCGTTGCTGCTCGAGGAGGACTTGCTGCCGCACGCGGCGAGCGCCCCTCCCAGCGCTGTGGCCCCCAGACCCTTCATGAGGGTGCGGCGGCTGATCCCACCAGTCATCTGCGTCGGTCCTTTCGTCGGTGTGTGTCTCGGGTCGTGCGTCTCGGGTCGTCGCGGTCGTCGTCGGCCGGACGCCGGTGGTTCCGCGGTCTCAGTGGATGCGCAGGGGCTCGTGGGGGAGCCCCAGGGTGTCGCCTCTCGTGTCCGGGCCCTGCGCAAGGGCAGCCTCGTTGTGGTCGAACGCGCCCTTCGCGAGGAGCGTGAGCGCGGTGATGAGAGCCCCGGGCGCGATGAGCACCAGGAGCACGGGGAGCTTGACCGTGCCGACGGTGACCGCCCCGGCGATCAGCACCATGAGCAGGGTCGGGACCGGCTTGAACAGCACCAGCCGCAGGGCGGCGGCCCAATGGCGTCGGCGCGGCAGCTGGTAGTACGCGTAGAGGGGCCCGAACCAGAGGAGCGCGGCGAGCAGCACGATCAGCACCAGGCCGGCCAGCGGGGCCAGCCACGCGTTGCCGCCGGCGAGGGCGGCGTCCAGGTTCACGCCGGCCATGACGGCAAGAGCGGTGAGCGGGAGAACGGCGAGGTTGGCGGGCACGAGCGCCCTGCGCCACTCGCTCCAGAACTCCCGCCAGCCGTCGCCCTCGTCGCCGCGGGCGCGCCGCAGGGCGATGGTGGACGCCGCGGCCGTTGCGGGAACGATGCCCAGCGCCCCGACGCCGGCGACCACGCCGGCCAGCCACCACCACGTGAGCACCATGGCGTCGGGGACAACGCCGAACAGGGCGACCCAGCGGGACAGGCGTCCGGGGGTGGGGACGCCTCGACGGACCGGCACGGCCGGCGGCGTGGGCGCGGAATGCGCTTCCCGTAGCAACACTGCTACTCCCGAGGTGAGGTAAAGAGGATTTACCCCACCCTCACTTGAAAGGATTCATCTGTCAAGTCGTTTCCGGATTTTCCATGAGACGGATGGTGAGATTCGCGTACTCGGCGATGAGCGGCGCCATCTGCCGGAAGCCGATGTGACCCTGGCCGAGCACCGGGCCGAGCGCGCCGTCGTCCACCCACTCGAGGCAGCGCAGGCCGTCGATGGAGAAGGTCACCCGGCCGCCTCTCAGGGTGACCGACACCCGGTAGGGCGGTGCGGAGTCCAGCACCCCGGGCAGGGGGTCGGGACCCTGCGCAACCAGGTGGAACCCGTGCGACTTGCGCAGGTTGCAGGTGTGGAAGCGGCGCTCGCTCTCCCACATCCGGCGGAAGTACGAGACGTGGTAGGCGTCGATGTCGCCCGAGTGGTACTGCTCGTAGGGCCCGTTGCGCGGAGCCAGCGAGGGCGCCAGGACACTCTCCCCGCCCCTCCCCCGCGCCCCGAAGAACAGGATGGCCAGCCCCGGCTCGCGCACCGGCCAGAAGTCCCAGGAGATCTCAACCCCGTCCGGGAACGCCTCCGGGCACCACAGCACGAGGTTCGCGGCCTGACCCTCGGCCGGGTCGCGGCGGCTCTCCAGCCGGAGCCGCCCCTGGGGGAAGGTGACGGCCGCGTCGCCCTCGACGACGAACCCGTCGAGGTCGTCGAAACCGGCCAGCGGATTGCGGTACAACTCCATGGCTCCTCCTCGGGACTGCGGCCGACGCTACCCGGTAAGGAAATCGCTTTCCAGCCGATCGGGGGCGCGGCGTTTCCGCTCGGGCTAGCATGGCGGCGCCCGCACGCCGACTCCCCCGACACCGAAGGCTTGGCATGACCGAGATCGCCCAGGCGTACCTCCCCCACCACGACGGATCCGAGCTGTACCGCCGCCCGCAGGCTCCTCAACCCGGCGGCACGGTGGAACTGCGGTTGCGCACCAGCAGCAGGGCGCCCGTCGAGATGTGCGGCGTCCGGTACGTCAGCGACGGCGAGCCCCGCTGGGCCGAGGCGCGAGCGGACGCCGCGGCGGCCGATGGCACGATCTGGTGGCGCACCGAGATCCCGCTGCACAACCCCGTCACCCACTACCGGTGGATCGTCCGGGGCGGCCCGCTCGGCTACGCCTGGGTGAACGCCTCCGGCACCCACCGCCGCGACGTGCCGGACGCCGAGGACTTCCGGGTCTCCACCTTCGCGCCGCCGCCCGCGTGGTCCGACGACGCGGTCGTCTACCAGATCTTCCCCGACCGGTTCGCGCGCTCGGACGCCGCCGACCACCGGTCGCTGCCCGACTGGGCCCTCCCCCGCGCCTGGGACGACCCGATCGAGCTCGACCACGGCACCATCGGCCGCCAGTTCTACGGCGGCGACCTCGACGGCATCATCGAGCACCTCGATCACATCGTCGACCTGGGCGTCACCGTCGTCTATCTCACCCCGATCTTCCCGGCGCGCTCGAACCACCGGTACGACGCGAGCACCTTCGACCACGTCGACCCCCTGCTCGGCGGCGACGAGGCGTTCGCCCGGCTGGTCGCCGCCTGCCACGAGCGGGGGCTGCGGGTGATGGGCGACGTGACGACCAACCACACCGGCGCCGGGCACGAGTGGTTCCAGATCGCCCGCAGCGACCCGGCGTCCGAGGAGCGCTCGTTCTACTACTTCGACGACTCCGAGACCGGCTACGTCGGCTGGCTGGGTGCCCGGAGCCTGCCCAAGCTCAACCACGCCTCGGCCATCCTGCGCGAGCGGTTCTTCGGCAGTGACGAGGGCGTCATCCGCAAGTGGCTGCGGCCGCCCTACGGCATGGACGCCTGGCGGGTCGACGTGGCGAACATGTCGGGGCGCTATGGGGCCCAGGACGACTACCACGAGGTCGCGCGGACGATGCGGGAGGCCGCGACGGCCGCCCGTCCGGACGCCTGGGTGGTCGCCGAGCACTGCCATGACCTCTACCGCGAGCTCGACGGCGACGGATGGCACGGCGCGATGAACTACTCGGGCTTCACCCGTCCCGCGTGGACCTGGCTGCGCAGTGAGGAGTGGGCGCCGTCGTTCCTCGGCCAGGCGATGCAACTGCCCCGGCTTCCCGGCGGCGCCGTCGTCGCCGCGATGCGCGCGTTCAACGCCGGAATTCCCTGGACGGCCTACGCGCACTCGTTCGACCTGCTCGGCTCCCACGACACGACCCGGTTGGCGACGCTGATCCGCGGTGACAACGCCCTGCTCGAGGCCGCCGTCACGCTCATGTTCACGATGCCCGGCGTGCCGATGGTCTGCTACGGCGACGAGGTGGGTCTCGAGGGCACGTTCGGCGAGGACGGGCGGCGCACCATGCCGTGGGCCCACCCCGAGCGCTGGAACGAGCGGGCGCACGCCACCTACCGCGACCTGGCCCAGCTGCGGCGCCACCACCGCGCGCTCACCCATGGCGGCCTCCGCTGGCTGGTGGCCGACGACGACCTCATCGCCTACGTCCGAGAGAGCGAGGGCGAGACCGCGCTGGTGGCGGTCGCCAGGGCGGCGTGCGGGCCGGTGACCGTCCCGCTGGACGCCGTGGCGGGCGCGGACGCCGGGAGGCTCGCCTTCGGGTCGGGCATCACCGTGGACGGGGACGGGGTGCGGCTCGGGTTCGACGGCCCCGGGGGTGGCGTCCTCGTCTGGTGAAACCCGCCCCGTGGGCGGTTGCCCGAGAGCCGCGGGTGTGGTCGGCTGGGCCCATGGCGGGTGAGCGGGCGTCCGAGGTGGTGATCGAGGGCCGGCGCCTGCGCGTCACCAACCTCGACAAGGTGATGTACCCAGAGACGGGCACCACCAAGGGCGACGTCATCGGCTACTACGCGGCGGTCGCCCCGTGGTTCGTGCCGCACGCCGCCGGGCGCCCGGTGACCCGCAAGCGGTGGGTGCACGGCGTCGACGGGCCGGCGTTCTTCAGCAAGAACCGCGACTCGGGCACCCCCGACTGGATCCGGCTGGGCGCCATCGAGCACAGCCGCGAGACGGCGCGGTACCCGATCGTCGACGACGCGGCGACGCTGGTGTTCCTCGCGCAGCTGGCCGCTCTCGAGGTCCACGTGCCCCAGTGGCGGTTCGACGCCGACGGCGCCCAGCAGAACCCCGACCGGCTGGTGCTCGACCTCGACCCCGGCGAGGGCGCGGGCATGGACGAGTGCGTCGAGCTCGCGCTGCTCGTGAAGGAGGTCCTCGACGGGGTGGGCCTCCCCTCGGTGCCGGTCACGTCCGGCTCGAAGGGCATCCACCTGTACGCCGCGCTCGACGGGCACCTCACCTCCGACGAGGCCTCCGACTTCGCCCGGCAGCTGGCCGTTGGGCTGGAGGCGACCCATCGCGACCTCGTCGTCTCCGACATGAAGAAGGAGCTGCGCCAGGGCAAGGTGCTGCTCGACTGGTCGCAGAACAACGCCGCCAAGACCACCGTCGCGCCCTACTCGCTGCGCGGCCGGCCGCACCCGTTCGTTGCCGCCCCGCGCACGTGGGACGAGATCGTCCCGGGACTCACCCAGCTCACCTACCACCAGGCCCTCGAGCGGCTCGAGAGCATCGGCGACCCACTCGCGGTACTGCTGCCCGACGACCTGCGGGCCCGCCTGCCCCGGGGCGGGGCTCCGGCCGGGCCGGCGAAGTCCGGCAGCGACCGGCTCGACACCTACCGCGCCAAGCGGGACGCCGCCCGGACGCCCGAGCCGGTGCCGGCGGCGTCCCCCAGCCCGGGCGAGGGCACGAGCTTCGTCATCCAGGAGCACCACGCCCGCCGCCTGCACCACGACTTCCGGCTGGAACGTGCCGGCGTCCTCGTGTCGTGGGCGGTGCCCAAACTCACCCCGCTGCGGCCGAAGGTGCAGCACCTCGCCGTGCAGACCGAGGACCACCCGTTGGAGTACGGGTCGTTCGAGGGCCGCATCCCGCGCGGGGAGTACGGCGCCGGCGAGGTGACCATCTGGGACTCCGGCACCTACGCCGCGGAGAAGTGGCGCGACGGCCGCGAGGTGATCGTCACCCTGCACGGACGCCCCGACGGCGGGCTCGGCGGCATCCCGCGGCGCTACGCGCTGATCCACACCGGACACGGCGACGACGACAAGAACTGGCTGCTCCATCTCATGGCCCCGGCCACCGAGACGCCCGACGCCGCCACACCCGCACCCGAGGAGCGTCCGGAGCCGTCGGCCGCTCCCGCACCCCCGCCCGGACGCTGGTCGGTCTCCGACCTGCCGCTGCCCGACCCGATGCTCGCCACGGCGTCCACCGCGGACGAGGTGCGCGGCCGCGACTGGCACTACGAGATCAAGTGGGACGGGTACCGTGGCGTCGCCGCGGTCGCCGGCGGCGAGCTGGCTCTGCGCTCCCGCAAGGACCTCGACCTCGCGGGCAGCTACCCGGAACTGCGCGAGCTCGTCGACCTGCTCGACGGGCACGCGGCCGTGCTCGACGGCGAGATCGTCGCCCTCGGCGCCGACGGGCGGTCGCACTTCGAGCTGCTCCAGAACCACGGCAAGGGCGGGGCGTCGGCCCACTACATGGCGTTCGACCTGCTCTGGCTCGACGGCGAGTCGCTCATGGGCCGCACCTACCTGGAACGTCGGCGGGCCCTCGAGGGGCTGTTCCCCCGCGACGGGCGGCACGTGCACGTGCCCCCGACGTTCGGCGCCGACCGGGACGTCGCGCTCACGACGTCTCGCGAGCTCGAACTCGAGGGCGTCATCGCCAAGCGCCCCGACAGCCCCTACTCGCCGGGACGCCGGAGCCGCTCCTGGCTGAAGATCAAGAACGTCCGGCACGCCGAGGTGGTGGTCGTGGGCTGGAAGCCGGGCCAGGGCAGCCGCGGAGGGAGCCTCGGCTCGGTGCTGCTCGCGGTCAACGGCGACGACGGGCTCGTGTACGCCGGCCACGCGGGCAGCGGGTTCACCGAGGCATCCGCCCGCGACGCCCTGCGTCGACTGGAGGCGCTGGAACGCCCCGACCCACCGCTCGCCGGCGTCCCCCGGGAGCATGGGCGGGCCGCGCGGTGGGTGCAGCCGGTGCTCGTCGGAGAGGTGCAGTACGGGGAGTGGACCTCGTCGGGGATCCTCCGGCACCCCGTATGGCGCGGGTGGCGCCCCGACAAGGACCCCTCCGAGGTCACCCGCGAGGCATAGCGAGGCGCGTGGCGAAGCGGTCGAGGGACGCCGCGGTGAGCGGCGACCCGATCGCGTTGAGGTGACCGTGCGGGACGCCGGCCGCCGTCACCACGGTCACGTCGACCCCTGCGTCGGCCAGTTGGGCGGCGTACCGCTCCCCGGTCGCCCGGAGGTCGTCGAACTCGCAGTTCTCGATGTAGGTCGGCGGCAGCCCGGACAGGTCGTGGGCCTCCCCCGGGAAGGCGTAGCGGTCGCGGGCGTGCTCCTCGAGCGACCCGCCGAGGTAGTTCTCGTTCATGTCGCGCATCCGCTCGACGAAGCCGAGGCACCGGGGCATGTCGCGGGTCGCATTCCTCAGCTCGGGCGAGAACTCGGGCAGCGTCGCGTGCGCGACCGGATACGCGAGTAGCGACTGCCACGGGACCAGGCCGGCGTCCCGCCCGTGCAGGGCGACCGACGCGGCGAGGTTGCCCCCTGCCGACGCCCCGCCGACGGCGATCCGGGCCGGGTCGATGCCCAACTCGGAAGCGTGCCCGGCCACGTACTCGTAGACGGCCCAGCAGTCGTCGTGGGGCACGGGGTGGTGCACTCCGTCACGGCACAGGCGGTAGTCGACGGAGACGACCACCGCGTGCGTGCGGGTGACCAGGCCCCGCGCGACGAGGTCGGCCTCTGGCATGTCCAGACCGCCGTTGACGAAGCCGCCGCCGTGGATCCAGACCAGCCCGGCGCCGCTCCGCTCGCCGTCCGCGTGCCGGTAGATCCGCACCGGCACCACACCGTGCGGTCCGGCCACCTCGGCGTCCTCGACGTCGGCGCGGGTCGGCTCGGGGGGCCCGAACGGTTCCAGCCACGAGGCGACGGCCGCGGCGTCCTCGGGCGTGAAGTCGTCAGCGTAGAGGCGGTCGAAGGAGGCGATGAGGGGCAGGCGCTCCGCGTAGATGGGCGCCCAGCGCCCGGTGGGGACGGTGGTCTCGGTCATGGCGGTCCTCGTGGTCTCGGGGTTGACGCCCCGAGCCTGCCACGGATCGAACCGCTTCGCCTCACATGATCGAGCGGACGGCCGCGGTGGCCCGCTCGAGGAAGTCGGTGACGACCGCCCGCTCGTGCTCGTCGAGCGACTCGTCGAGCGCCCGGAGCTGCTGGAACATGGCGCCGAGTTCCCGGTAGGCCTCGGCCCGCCCGGCATCGGTGAGTTCGAGCACGGTGCGCCGGCCGTCGGTGGGGTGCGGACGCCGCGCGACGTGCCCGTGCGCCACCAGCCGGTCGATGACGGCCGACGTCGCAGCAGTGGTGACACCGAGCCGGCGGGCGAGCTCCGCGGGACCGACCGGCTCGCGCGACAGGTGGCGGAGCGCGTGCAGTTCGGAGGTGCTCATCTCGCTGCGCCGGGCCACCGCCGCCGGGGCGAGCGTCGCGGCGTCGATGAGCCGCTGGAGCGCCTCCATCGTGCCCGTCGTGCCCCACCGCGATGAGTTGTCCGCCATCGTCCCGCCTGCTAGATTATTAGAAAGGTTAGCAACTTTCTGAGTTAGCTGCGGAACTATCGTAGACCGGGGGCGCCCACATGACCACATCACGAACCGGGGCCCGGGTGACCGTCTGGGCGGTCGTCCTCATCCTCGCCTGGCTTGCCGTCGGCGGGGTGGGCGGTCAGTTCATCGGCAAGCTCTCCTCGCTGCAGAAGAACGACAACGCCTCGTTCCTGCCGGCGTCCGCGGAGTCGACCAGGGTTGCCGCCGACATCGCGAAGTTCAGCGACACGACATCGCTGCCGCTCATCGTCGTCGTCGAGGCGCCCGGCACCCTCTCGACCACCGAGCGCGGCGCCGTGCAGAAGTTCGCGGCGTCGCTCCCCGGCCTGACCGTCGGCGGCCAGACGCTCGGTGACTACCTCGCGACCCCGCAGGCCATCCCCGTGCCGAGCAAGGACGGGAAGGCCGAACTCGTCGTCCTCGCCCTCGCGAACGACAAGATCGCCACCCCGGCGGGCGGCACCTCCCCGGTCACCGCGATCGCGGACGCCGTCCACACCGCGATCGACTCAGAGCTCACCCCCGTCGGGCTGACCGCCCACGTCACCGGACCCGCGGGCTACGTGGCCGACCTCGTCACCGCGTTCGGCGGGATCGACGGCGTCCTGCTCGTCGTGGCGCTCGTCGTCGTGCTCGTGATCCTGCTCGTGGTCTACCGGAGCCCCGTGCTGCCGATCGTCGTGCTCCTCACCGCCATGTTCGGGCTGGCCGCCGCGGGATTCGTCGTCTACCAGGTCGCCGACCACGGCTGGATCACCGTGAGCGGGCAGAGCCAGGGCATCCTGTCGATCCTCGTCGTCGGCGCGTCCACCGACTACGCCCTGCTGCTGGTCAGCCGCTACAAGGAGGAACTGCACGACCGCGAGTCGACGTGGGAGGCGCTGCGCGTCGCCTGGCGCGCCTCGGTCGAGCCGATCGCGGCCAGCGGCTTCACCGTCATGCTCGGCCTGCTCGCGCTCACCCTCGCCGAGCTCAACAGCACCTCCGGGCTCGGGCCGGTGGGCGCGCTCGGCATCATCGGCGCCCTGCTCGCCGCCCTCACCTTCCTCCCCGCGGCGCTCGTTCTCGGACGCCGGTGGATCTTCTGGCCGGCCATCCCCCGGGTCGACCACCGGCACAGCTCGGAGCGACCGGCGTCCCGGTTCGGGTGGGGGCGCGTCGCCGCGGTCGTCGGACGCCGCCCGCGCACCACCTGGGTGGTCACCGTCGTGGCGCTGCTCGTCGCGGCCGCCTTCCTGCCGACGCTTCGCGCCAACGGCATCTCCCAGTCGGACACCTTCCTCACCACGGTCGATTCCGTCACCGGCCAGAAGGTGCTCGCCGCGCACTTCGACGCGGGCTCCGGCAGCCCGGTGCAGATCATCGCCCCGGCGGGCGTCGCTGACCAGGTGGTGCAGCGGCTGCGCTCCGAGAGCGGCGTGAGCAACCCCTTCGTCGGCCTCAACCCGGGCCAGCCGGCCAAGCAGGTCGACGGGCAGGTGCTCGTCCAGGCGACGCTCACCTCGCAGGCCGATTCGTCGGCGGCGCTCGACACGGTGAAGCGGCTGCGCACCGACCTCAAGCAGGTCAGCCCCGACATCCTCGTCGGCGGCCAGACCGCCCAGGCGCTCGACACCCGGGACGCCGCCGACCGCGACCTGCGCGTCGTGGCCCCGGCGATCATCGCCGTCGTCTTCGTCATCCTCGCGGCGCTGCTGCGCTCGCTGGTGGCGGCACTGCTCCTCGTGGTCGTCAACATCTTGTCGTTCGGGGCCACGATGGGCGTCTCCGCGGTCGTGTTCAACCACCTGTTCCACTTCGCCGGCGGCGATCCGACGACCGTCCTCTACGGGTTCGTCTTCCTCGTCGCGCTCGGCGTCGACTACTCGATCTTCCTCATGACCCGAGCCCGGGAGGAGTCCAAGGAGCGCGGCACCCGCGAGGGGATGCTCACCGCGCTGCGGGTCACAGGCGGGGTGATCACGAGTGCCGGCGTGGTCCTGGCGGCGACCTTCGGGGCGCTCACGGTGGTGCCGCTGCTGTTCCTGGCCCAGATCGCGTTCATCGTCGCGTTCGGCGTCCTGCTCGACACCCTCGTCGTCCGGTCGCTGCTGGTGCCGGCCCTCACCGTCGAGCTCGGACGCCGCACCTGGTGGCCGAGCCGGCTGGCCCGGCAGGAGAAGTAGGCGAGGTTCCGGCGTCCCACCTGACATCGTGCGGCGCCACCACCCGTTCGTGATCGAAATCGCGGCCGCGCCGGGCAGAAAAGTGCTATCACGGTGATAGTCACTTCTGCGAAGGAGCAGTCATGAGCGTGGCCCCAGCGTCGGTCACCGGACCGGTCGGGCAACAGGGAGCGAGGGTCGCGATCAGCCAGCGGCCGGCGTTCGCCGTCAACGGGTGGTTGGGGGTGATCCTCATCGCCGCGTGCGTGTGGGCGGCCATCTGGCCGCTGCGCAGCCAGCCCGCCTGGCTCTGGCTGCCGATCCTCGTCGCCGCACTGGTCGCGTCGTCCCTGGTCGTGGTGCCGCCGGGCCGCACCTCGGTCGTGCAGTTCTTCGGGAGCTACGTCGGCACCGTCTCCCGGCCCGGGTTCTGGTGCGTCCTGCCCATCACCGTGCGGCGCAGCGTGAGCATCCGGGTGCGCAACTTCGAGACCAACCATCTCAAGGTCAACGACGCCGACGGCAACCCCGTCGAGATCGCCGCGATCGTCGTCTGGCAGGTCGCCGACACCGCCAAGTCCACCTACGCGGTCGACAACTACCAGGACTTCGTCTCGGTGCAGGCCGAGTCGGCCCTGCGGCACGTCGCCACGACCCACCCCTACGACAACGCGGGCGACGGCGAGTCGCTGCGCGGGTCGACCGACATGGTCGCCGAGGAACTGGCGCACGAGGTGTCCGAGCGGGTCGCCATCGCCGGCGTGGAGATCGTCGAGGTGCGCATCTCGCACCTCGCCTACGCGCAGGAGATCGCGCAGGCGATGCTGCGCCGGCAGCAGGCCAACGCGGTGGTGGCCGCGCGCGCCCGGATCGTCGAGGGCGCGGTGGGCATGGTCGAGATGGCGCTGGCCCGGCTCGCCGACAACCAGGTCGTCGACCTCGACGAGGAACGCAAGGCGGGGATGGTGAGCAACCTGCTCGTCGTCCTGTGCGGCGACCAGCCGCCGTCGCCGGTGGTCAACGCCGGGTCGCTCTACACGTGAGCGACCGCCGACGGGTGCTGCTGCGGATCGACCCCGAGATCCACGACGCGCTGGTGCGCTGGGCGAACGACGAGTTCCGCAGCGTCAACTCACAGATCGAGGTGGCGCTGCGGAACGCCCTCGCCGCCGCCGGGCGGCTGCCCAAGCAGGCCGGCCCCCTCCCCCGGAGGGGCCGGCCGAGCTCGAGGCAGGACTGACCCGTCAGCCTGTCGCGACCGACGCCGCGGCCGGCTGGGGCCGCAGTCGGGAGGCCCCGGCCAGGTGCAGCGCGGCGAGGTGCCCGAACACCGTCGCCGCCCCCAGGGTGGCCCCGGGCCCGGGGTAGGTGCGGCCCATCACCGAGGCGGAGCAGTTCCCGGCGGCATAGAGCCCCTCGATCGCCGAGCCGTCGGCGCGCAGCACCCGGGCATCGGCGTCGGTGACCACGCCGCCCTTGGTGCCGAGGTCGCCGGGCACGAGTTCGATGGCGGTGAAGGGCGGCTTCTCCAGCGTCCCGAGGTTGGGGTTCGGGTGGCACAGCGGATCGCCCTAGTAGCGGTCGTACGCGGAGTCGCCGCGGTGGAAGTCGTGGTCGATCCCGGTGCGGGCGAAGCCGTTGAAGCGGGCGACGCTCGCCTCGAGGACGCTGGCGTGCATACCCGCCGATTGGGCGAGAGCCGTGAGCGTGTCGGCGCGGTGCAGGACGCCGGCCTTGGCCATCGCCCTCGTCACCCTCGGGTCGAGGGCGTACGACCGTAGGTAGCGGTGGGCGTGCCGGGCGTCGGCGACCAGCCAGAATCGTCCCTTCGACGGGTGCCCCAGCATGTGGTGACCGAGGTCGACGTAGCTCTCCGACTCGTTGGCGAACCGCCGCCCGACGGCGTCCACGATGATGCTGTGCGGCATCGAGCGCTCGCTGACGAGGAACGCCGGGGTGCCCTCCGGCTGCACGGGCGGCACGGACGCACCCCACCACGCGTCGTCCATGAGGTCGAGCGCGGCGCCGGCCCGCTCGGCGACGGCGATCACACTGCCGAGGTTCGACCGCGACCCGGAGGATGCGTCGCCCGAGACGCCGTGGTAGCGCTCGCGCCACATCCGGTTGTGGTCGAAGCCACCCCCGCCGAGCACCACGCCGGCGGTGGCGCCGATGGTGATGTCACGGCTGCCGCGGGTGGCCCGGACGCCGACGACCCGGCCGTCCTCGACGATGAGGCCGGTGAGCGGGGTGGACAGCCACAGGTCGACCCCGAGCGGCTGGGCGACCGCCAGCAGTGCCGCCGAGAGCGCGGCCCCCATGCCGACGAGGTGTTCGCGCTTGATCACCATGGTGGCCATGCGCTTGGCCACCCGGGCTCCACGGAAGAAGCCGCCGGGGCTCGACCAGCCGCGCTGCAGCAGCCAGAAGTCGTCGGTCTTCACCGGCGCGGGCAGGCCGTCCTGACCCCGGGAGCTCTCCCACCACGAACCGATCCGCGCCACGTCGAACGGCTCGACCTCGAGCGCCCGCCCGATCTTGCCGCCCGGGAGCTCGGGGTAGTAGTCGGGATAGTCGGCGGCCCTGGTGAAGCGGACGCCGAGCCGCTCGAGCACCTCGACCAGGCCGTCCACGCCGTCGACGAAGGCCGCCCGCCGTTCGGCCGAGGCCGCCGGACCGGCGTCGTTGCCGACCGTCTGCTCCATGTAGGCGAGCGCCTCGTCGCGGGAGTCGGCCGCCCCGGCCCGCCTCATGAGCGGGTTGTTGGGCAGCCACAGGCCGCCGCCGGACATCGCCGTGCTGCCGCCCCACCTGTCGCTGCCCTCGATCATCACCACCGTCAGGCCGCGATCGGCCGCCGTGATCGCCGCGGCGAACGCCGCAGCTCCCGACCCGACGACCACGACGTCGAAGGTGTGGTCAAACGTGGCGTCCATCGCGACCTCCCAGCGGACGACTCTGACCGTTCCATTCTCCCGTCGGGATGCCCGGCTCGTTGGCGGTCGGGGCATCTCGTACCCGGTGGCGCCGCGGTGACCGTGGGTTGACCTCCAGGCACACAACATTCGACGTTTTCCACCGACTACGGGGGAAAACGTCGAACGTTGTTGTGGAGCCGTCCGCCGCGCCTCTGCGGCACACCGTCAGCAGCGCTGCGCCGGTCCGCTGTAGGTCGTGTTGCTCGGGTTGACGACGTAGTAGTCACTCACCCACTTGCCGTTGTCGAGCCGGTCCCAGATGCGGGTCGTCAGCACGAGCGCGCCCGACTTCTGGCAGGTGACGGCCGCGAGTCCGCCCTCCGGGATCGTCCCGACGATGGGGTAGGTGGTCCCCGGTCCGGAGCGCAGATTGACGATCGAGGCGCCGCTGATCTGATAGCCGTAGCTGCATCGCGGCAGTGGCGCGCTGAACCCGGTGTTCGACGGAGTGCTCACGTAGTAGTCGCTCACGTACGAGCCGTCACTGAGGCGATCCCACACGCTCGTGGTGGAGATCGTCTGCCCCGTGGTCTGGCAGAGGACGCTGAGGTTCGAGCCGCTGCTGTATTGCCGGACGACCGGGTAGGTCGTCGACGGGCCGGTGCGGGCGTTCAGCGGAACTGTCGACGTGACCTTGTAGGAGTAGCGCACGGTCGCCACCGGCGCGTCGAAGTAGTCGTTGTCGATGTTGAGGGTGACACCGCCGTAGGTCTCGTCGTGACCGCCGCGGTACTGCTTGGCCCGCTGGTGCACCGCCCAGTAGCTGTTCGGGATGCCGGTCCAGTTGGTCAACGAGGTCGACAGGTCGTACCGGGCGACCCAGATCGCGTCCGGTCGCGCGTACGTCGTCGAGTTGTAGACGGCCGCGGTGTCCGCGGCGCCGTTGAGCAGGTTGAGGTACAGCCCGGACAGGTAGCCCCGAGCGTGCAGCTGCTTCGTCCAGGCCGACTCGAACGTGAGGACGGCAGTCCGGCAGGTGGCGTCGGTGCGGCTGTACGCCTCGATGTCGAGGTAGAACGCGCTGCCCGCGACCATCCCGAGCGCGCTGGCCTTGCTGATCATGTCGTCGGCGGACGCCTTGCCCTGGGCCGCGGCGGTCGACGGGATGATCTTCGGATCGGTCACCCGGCCGCCGCAGGTCGGCTGGGCCCCCTTGTAGATCGGGATGAGCCGCCAGCCCATCTTGGTCACCGCAGTCACCCAGGCTGCGGTGAGGTTCGGCTGGGTGCACGTGCGGCTGTTGCCTCCCACGTAGACCCCCAGCGCCCGGTACGGCGACGCGCTCCACTTCTGGATCGTGGCCAGCGAGGGAGCGGTGCACGCGTCGAACGCCTTGCCCACGTACCTCGTGTTGGTCGACCCGTTGGGATACGCGATCGACGTCGCCGGATTGGCCGCCGCCGGCAGCACCGTGGCCATCGAGATCGCCAGCGACGCCGCCGCGACGGCGCCGATGCGAACCGCATTTCTGAGTCTTCCCATGATCACTCCGATCAACCATTTCACCTAGTCAAAGGCGAAATACCCCCTACTTCGAGGATAGATCGGCGGGCCGCGCGACGTGCCGTTTTCGGCGTGCAGCGGGCCGCGCGACGTGCCGTTTTCGGCGTGCGGCGGCCCTCGGGACGCCGCTGCCGGCACCCGGTGGTGACAGGCGCCTACACCCGGGGTTCCTGCGAAACGCGCACCACCTGCCACAACCCCGCTCCAGCGGGCAGGGTGTGGCAGGTGGGGTCAACTTCGCAGGAAACCCGGCGGCACCGGGCAACCTCATCGGGATCAGTTCGACGGCGATCGCCGAGCCGATGACCACCCGCTTGAGGTCCTCGCCCTGCCCGGGCGCGAACCGGATGGCGTAGCGGCCGTAGCCGAGCAGTTCCTCGAGGGTCGCGAGCTTGCGGGTGATGGTCGCCACCGTGACCCCGTTGCGCACCACGTCGAACTCGCGCTGCAGCCAACTGCCCTGGATGAGCAGCTCGCCACCGGACGCCATGGCCACCTCGAGGGACGTGCGGAGGGCGATCCGCTTGACCACCTCCGCCAGCGGGCGGTCCCGACCGTCGGAGATCGCCATCCGGTCACGCCGGAGGAACTGGAGCGGGTCGGTCACCGTGAGCAGCGGCGTCCGGTCGGCATCGCGGACGCCGATCCGGCGCGGTCCGAGGACCAGCCGCGACAGCAGCGAGCCCTCGGTGTGTCCGGTCCCCACGACGGCGCCGGCGGCGTCGAGGATGTCGAAGTCGTTGCTCATGAACTGGGTGACCTGCTTCATCACCAGCAGATCGGCGGACAGGAGAGCCATGCGACAAGCACACCACGTCCCCGGCTCGGCGTCCCGGGGCCCGGTCTCAGCCCAACCGCGCCCGCAGCACCTCGCGGAACGCGCTCAACTCGAACCCCGGCACGAGCGACTCGAGGTCCTTGAACGCGGTCGCCGGGGCCACCTCCACGCCCGGAGGGGCGTCGAGCGCAGCGATCAGCTCGGCGACCGGCACCCCCAGCCCGTCCGCCGCCTGCTGCAGGGTCATCCAGCCCTTGAGGTCGTCGATGCCCATGACGGTCGTCGACGTGACCACCTGCCGCCCGGATGTCACCCACGCCCCGGTGGCCTGGCTGACGCCCACCGTCCCCGCGATGATGACCATCGTCGCGACCGGCCCGATCCAGATCCGTGCCATCGTCATTTCCCGGCCCTCCCCACGGTGATCCTGCTGACCCGCTCCAGATCCCGCTTCCGGGGGACGCCGGCGAGCACCGGCCCGTCCACGCCCAGCGCTCCCTTCACCGGGCAGGTCGCGACGCAGTCCATGCAGCCGACGCAGTCCGTCGAGACGAACGGCTCGGCCCGGCTGGGCGCGAGCCCGACCGGGCAGGTGCGGTCGCACAGGGTGCACGCGGTGCACGCGCTCGGCGTCCGCCGGATCCGCAGGAACGACAGGTGACCGACCAGCGAGAACACGGCCCCGAGCGGGCACAGGTAGCGGCACCAGAACCTCTCCACGAGCAGGGACGCCGCCAGCACCAGCACGGTGATCACCAGCGCCGGCCACATCGCCGCCGCGTCGAACTCGAGCAGCGGGCCGAGCCCGAACAGCGTCGCGTACGGGTCGTAGTCGGCGAACCACAACCGGGCGGTGTGCACGCTGGCATAGACCACCAGCCCGAGCACGAGGAAGCGGCCGTACCGCATGATCCGGTCCGCCCGGCGAGGCACTCCGATCGTCGGCAGTCGCAGCCGCCGGCGAAGCCAGGCCAGGGCGTCCTGCACCGCTCCGAACGGGCAGATCCAGCCACAGAACGCGTTGCCGACGAGCACCGCGGCCGCGACCACGGCCGCGCCGAGGATGAGGTTCGACGGGTGGGTGCGGGAGATCAGTTCACCGGTCGTCAGCCAGGTCACCAGGGTTTCGACCCCGCCGAAGGGGCACACGGCGTCGATCGAGGCGGTCGACCCCGCCCCGCTCAGGTGGTGCCGCAGGGCGACGATCACCACGACCACGGTCACGGCCGCCTGGACGAGGTGCCGCGTCCGCTTCACCCTCGCCATGTCCCGGGCCCTGCGTTGCGCCCTGGTCGGCCCGCGCCGCCGGCCGGCGGTGCCCCCCGAAACTCCCGACGACGGGTGCCGCACCGATGGAACAGCCATGATGACCCTCCGAAACGCCGGCCGGACCTCGGCCGCTGGTCACAGCCTTCCGAAGCCGGATGAAGCCACCATGAAGCCGGGGTGCGATCTGTGTGAGGGGCTGTGGCTCTTCCCCGCGGGTCTAGCCTGGCGCCATGAGCGTCGCCGTTCCCCCCGAGTGGGCCGACCGGCTGCGGACGCCGCCCGTCGAGGTGCTGCACGCCTGGATCGACGCGGACGCCGACGGCACCACCACCGCGACGTCAGAGGAGCTCCTCACCGTCTGGACCTGGTTGGCCTCGGTGCTCCCGGACGCCGTCAACCTCGACACCGACGCGACCCCGGTCGTGCACATCGGCGTCATCTGGCTCAACCTCGTGCCCGTGCCGCAGCCCGACCTCCAGGACGCCGGCTGGCCCCCCGGGTCGGGGCTCGTTCTCAGCGGACCCGGGATCTCCGCCGTGGAGCTGCCCTCCACCCAGGGTCCGGGATGGGTCGTCAGCCGCAGCGACGACCCCGACCTGCCGACCCTCGTCGCCGCGGCCCCCACCGTGGCCACCCTGCACCGGGAGCTCGCGCACCGGGTCTGGCATCGCTGCGTCGACCTGCTCACCGAGGCCGGGGAGCGGCCGGTCGACCCGCGCGAGGCGGCCGTCGCCGTGCACGACGACATCCGCACCGCCCTCGCGCACGGCTGGCGCGAGGCACTGGCCTGGGTTCCGGCGATCGTCGAGGGGCGCCGCGAATGGAGCGTCGACCTCGCCGGCGTCCCCACCGGCTCGTGGCTGGACGCCGCCGAGCTGCCCCGGCCCTACCGCCTGGAGACCAGCGGATCTGTGCTCAGGGCGCTGGCCGCCGACTGAGACGGGCGGCGAGCCATGCGGCGTCGCGCCGGTAGCCGGCGGCGTGCTCCGCGAGGTCCGGGTTCCCCAGCTCGACGGCCATCCGGTCGCTGAAGTCGGCCAGTTCCACCAGCCGCTCCCTCACCGTGGCCAGGAGCCCGGCCCGCGACGCCGTCGACCCGTAGCTGTCCAGGAGCAGGTCGCACCGGCGCCATCGCTCCTCGTCGGTGAACCCGTCCGACCGGTCGGCGGAGGTGAGCGGGACGATCCGGTAGGCCAGATAGGCGAGGTCCCACAGCCTGGGCCCCGGTGACGCGAAGTCCCAGTCGATGACGCCCACCGCCCGGCCTTCCCGGAAGACCAGGTTGTACGTGGCGAAGTCGTTGTGGCAGACCACCTCGACCGGCTCGTGGGCCGGGCTGCGCCACGGGCCCGATCGGTCGGCGGACGCCGACGCGTCGTGGATCCGCCGCAGCAGGACCGCGGCGCTGACGAGGGCCCGCTCCTCCCAGACCCATCCGGGCACCGGGAACCCGGGAGGCACCTCCCCCTCGAGGAACTCGAGCCGTTCGCGTCCGTCGCCGGTGATCCCGCGCGGCTCGGGCACGCCGGCGACACCGTGCTCGCGCAGGTGGCGCAGCAGCCGGTGGACGCTCGGCGTCCACGGCCCGCTCGGGCGCAGCACGTCGGGGCCGTCGCGGTGCACGGCCCCCATGTTCCCGCCTGTCAGCTGCTCCATCACCCTCCCGTCGTGTCCGGACGCGGGTCGGCCCCGGTCGCCTGAGCAGGACCGGGGCCGTCCCGTGCCGAGATGAGCGTCAGCTCATGTAGGCGTACAACGCCGCGTGCTCGGTGCCGACGTGGAGGAACGCCTGGGTCTGCCCCGACGCCGCACGGCCGCGGGTAAAGCTCACCGTGACCGACCTGGCTCCGCCCCCCGGAATCGTGACGGACCGGGCGGACACCGAGAACGAGCCCGCCCCGGTGGAGTCCTCGACGGACACCGGCAGGGTCAGGGTCCCGGCGGTGAGGTTGCTGATGGTCACCGTCCGCTTCTGGGTGCCCTCACCCGGGGCCACCCGACCGAACGAGACGCTGACCTGGCTCAGGGCCACATCGGCGTTGACCGCCGCCTTGAGGTCGGCGAGCCCGGCCCCGACCTTCTGCACGTCGGTCTCAATGCCCGAGCCGGTCGTCTTGATCACGCCGTTCTGCTTGGCGGTGTTGACGATCGCCGACCGCACCTGCCAGGCGTCCCAGGTGGGATGCGCCGAGCGGACGACGGCCGCCATGCCGGCGAGGTGCGGGGTGGCCATCGAGGTGCCCTGCAAGAAGGCCCAGCAGCCGTACTGGTCGACCCACGAGGCGTCCTTGCAGAACTGCAGCGGAATCGAGGAGAGGACGTTGACCCCCGGGGCGACGACGTCGGGCTTCACCCGGTAGTCGACGCGGGTGGGACCCCACGACGAGAAGTCAGCGAACAAGTTGTCGTTGCCGGTGCGGTTGTACGTGAGGTCCTTGCCGAGCGTGACGGTCTGGCCGTCGAGGGCCATCAGCCTGCTCTCGTCGGACAGGGAGGCCATGGCCGCCGGGATGGTCGTGGTGATGCCGGCCGTCGTGGCCATCGCCACCGGGTCGCCGGCGACATTGTTGACGACCACGGCGGCCAGCGCCCCGGCCTGTTCGGCGTCGTAGATCTTCTGGCTGAAGCTGCACGTGCCGCGGGAGACGAGGGCGATCCTCCCGCTGAGCGAGCCGGCCGGCAGCGCCGTGCAGGCGGTGCTGAGGCCACCGCTGCCGTCGCTGACCACACCGAGCCGCGCGGTGATGTCCGACGTCGGCACCGGGAAGTCACCGACCGCCGCACCCGCGACGTTCTGGCTGTTGGCGATGATCTTCAGGCCGATGTACTGGCCCACCGAGGAGGCGCCGGCGGTGAGCGCGCGCCCTGCCGACCCCGGCGATTCCACGG
Organism: Propionibacteriaceae bacterium; assembly: GCA_036261615.1. Lineage (GTDB taxonomy): Bacteria > Actinomycetota > Actinomycetes > Propionibacteriales > Propionibacteriaceae > JAJYQH01. The sequence continues at coordinate 45,874 of DATAKK010000011.1, forward strand.
TGAGGTAGCCGGGCCCGCTGTTGCCCGCGGCCACCGCCACCACGATGCCCGCCTTGTCGAGGTTGTCGACCGCCGTGGTCTCGAGGTCCTGGGCGCCGTGGTAGCCGCCGCCGAGGGACATGTTGATGACGTCCATGCCGTCGTACGCGGCGGCCTGCAGGGCGTTGAGGATGTCCTCACTGCGGGCGCCGGTCACGTCCCCGGGGAAGATGTTGTAGCTGCCGAGCTGGGCGCCGGGCGCGACGCCGCTCGGGTCGTAGGGAATGCTCACGCCCCGGACGACGGCCGGGGTCATGAGGTCGCAGGCGACTGTCCCGGCGACGTGGGTGCCGTGCTCCTGCACCGCGCTCGCGTCGTAGTGGCTCTGGTGCAGCAAGTTGTTGAACACCTTGGCGACGATCACCTTGTTGTTGGTGAGGCTGGTGTCGCCGAGCTGCTTGGTGGCGGGAAAGCCCGCGTCGTTGAAGCAGGGGTGACGGGTGTCGATGCCGGTGTCGATGATGCCGACCTTGACGCCGTACCCGGCCCAGGTGGCCGGGTCGGTCTTCACCGAGTTGGCCTCGGCGGCGGTCCACCCCTGGGTGGCGTCGATCTGCGCGAGGTCGGGGTCGTCGGACGAGGCGGGCGTGTACGTCTCCTCGTAGCCGACGGAGACGACGCCCGGAGCCTTCTTGAGGGAATCGGCGGACGTGCCGTTGAGTCGCACCGCCACGGCGTTGAGGGCGAAGTCGTACTCGCCGGTCACCTGCGCCTTCGGCGCGTTGGTGCGGAGCCACGCCTTGAAGGCGTTGCGCTGGTGCGCCAGGGAGGCCCGGACCGCCTGGCTGTGGGCGCCGGACGGGTTCACCCGGCCGTGGCTGCGGTCGGACGTGGGGCTGGTGGCGAGCGGGTCCTGGCTGAGCCGGACGATGACGCTGCTCGTGTCGACGGTGGACGCGGCGGACCCGTCGGTGTTGGGGTTGGGCGCGCTGTGGGCGGACCCGACTGCTGGACCGCTCGCGAACGCAACGGCGAGGGTGGCGGCGGCAGCGATTCGGGAGGCCCGGCGGACGAACACATGCCGACTCACGACATGACCCTCCATTCCTGATCGTGCCCTGAGGGCGGCTGGTGGGATGCAGGCACGCTATCCCGACAGTGGGGCAAAGGGAAGAAATCCGAGGGCCCTCCTTCCGCACCCGTGGCCAGGGCGGCATCCGGGGTTTGCGCGACGGCGCAACTATCTGCGGCGGGGCGGCGTCCTGCCCGGTGGCATTTGTGCTGGGCGGCTCATAGACTGCCGCAATCCGGCGGGCGCCGGGACCCCGCCCGCCCCTGACCCGACAGGAGCCGCGCGTTGCCTCACGCCGCCCAGCCGCTCGAAATGCCTCTCTCTTCCCTGAACCTCACCATCGTCGTGGTCGTCGCCGCCCTCGCCGCCGTGGCCCTGGCCATGTCCCTCGTGTTCCGGCGTCAGGTGCTGGCGGCGCCGTCGAGCGGTACCGCCATGAACGAGATCGCCGTCGCGGTGCAGGAGGGCGCGGCCGCCTACCTCGCCCGGCAGTTCCGCACCCTTGGCGTGTTCGCGGTGGTCGCGGTCGTCCTGCTGTTCGCCCTGCCGGCCCACGGATCGCTCAACACCTGGGTGCTCCGCACCGCCCGCTCGGTCGCCTTCCTCATCGGTGCCGGGTTCTCGGCGCTCATCGGCTACCTCGGCATGTGGCTCGCCGTGCGGGCCAACCTCCGGGTGGCGGTCGCCGCCCGCGACTCCGGACGCCGCGACGCGATGCACATCGCCTTCCGCACGGGGGCGGCCGTGGGCATGGCGACGATCGGCTTCGGCCTGCTCGGCGCGTCGATCGTCGTGCTGATCTTCCGCGACGACGCCCCGACCATCCTCGAGGGCTTCGGCTTCGGGGCGGCCCTGCTGGCGATGTTCATGCGCGTGGGCGGCGGCATCTTCACCAAGGCCGCCGACGTCGGCGCCGACCTCGTCGGCAAGGTCGAGCAGCACATTCCCGAGGACGACCCGCGCAACGCGGCGACCATCGCCGACAACGTCGGCGACAACGTCGGCGACTGCGCCGGCATGGCGGCCGACCTCTTCGAGAGCTACGCGGTCACCCTGGTCGCCTCCCTCATCCTCGGCCGGGCTGCGTTCGGCGTTGACGGACTGGTGTTCCCGCTCATCATCACCGGGATCGGCGTGCTCACCGCCCTCGTCGGCGTCGCGCTCACCCGCGCCCGGGCGAACGAGAACGGACTGCGCACGATCAACCGTGCCTTCTACAGCTCCGCCGTGGTCGCG
>DATAKK010000013.1:0-81385 GCA_036261615.1 Propionibacteriaceae bacterium
CACTGCCACTTCGTGCTCAACGCCGGCGGCGCGTGGGCCGGCGAGATCGCCGCGATGGCCGACTGCCACGACGTCCAGGTCGTGCCCGGCCGCGGGATCATGATCGCGATGAACCACCGGCTGGTGAACACCGTGGTCAACCGGTGCATCTACCCCGCCGACGGCGACATCATCGTGCCCGTGCACACGGTGAGCATCATCGGCACCACCGACGTCAAGGCCGACGACCCCGACAAGCTCACCATCCCGCACGACGAGGTGCAGCAGATGCTGGACGCCGGCGAGGTGCTGATCCCGGGCTTCCGGATGGCCCGGGCCGTGCACGCCTGGGCCGGCGCGCGTCCGCTGGTCAAGGACTCCCGGGTCGGCGCGGCCGACACCCGGCACATGTCCCGGGGGATGAGCATCCTCCACCACGACGAGCGCGACGGGCTCAAGGGGCTGCTCACCATCTCCGGCGGCAAGCTCACGACCTACCGGCTGATGGCCAAGAACATCGTCGACGCCATGTGCGCCCAGCTCGGCGAGGACCGGCCCTGCACCACCGACCAGGAGCCGGTGCCCGGGTCGGAGTCGGGCAGGACGTTCCACATCACCCACCGGCTCGCCGACCGCGAGCACGACCGCCTCGACGACCAGATCATCTGCGAGTGCGAACTGATGAACCGCAAGATGCTCGTCGACCTCATCGACGAGCAGCCGACGGCGTCCCTCGACGACCTGCGCCGGCAGTTGCGCATGGGCATGGGGCCCTGCCAGGGCGGGTTCTGCTCGATGCGGGCCACCGGCATCGCGCTCGACCACGAAAAAATCGACATCGACCGCGCCAGCGAGCTGCTGCGGCTGTTCCTTAAGAACCGCTGGATCGGGCTGTGGCCGATCCTCTACGGCGACCAGGTGCGCCAGACCGCGCTCGACAACTGGATCTTCCAGGGCACCCTCGACATCGAACACCTGCCCGACAGCGCCAACGAGGTGACAGTCTGATGAGCACCACCCCACTCGCCTCCCGCAGCGACGTCGTCGTCATCGGAGCCGGACTCGCCGGGCTCACCGCGGCCCTGCAGCTGCGGGCCACCGGACGCCGCGTCACCCTCATCCACAAGGGCATCGGCGGGCTGCAACTGTCGCAGGGCAGCGTCGACATCCTCGGGTACGCGCCGCAGCGGGTCGAGCGCCCGCTCGAAGCGATCCCCGACTACGTGTCCGACAAGCCGGAACATCCGTACGCCGTGATCCCGGCGGGGGCCGTGCGCCGCGGCGTCCAGTGGCTCGCCGACACGCTCGGCAGCGACCTGCTCGTCGGGGACGCCGACACCAACGTCAACCTGCCCACCGCCGTCGGGGCGGTGCGCCCCACCGCCCTCGCCATGCCGAGCATGATGAACGGCGTCTGCACCCCCGACGCAAAGTTCGTCATCGTCGGACCCCGCCAGTTCAAGGACTTCTATCCGCAGTTGGTCGCGCAGAACCTCGCCCGCACCGAGCTCCCGGGCGGCGGCCGGCTCGAGGCCCGGGCCGCCACCATCGACCTCAACGGGCGTCCCGGGGAGGCCGACTCGTCCGCGCTGGGGTACGCCGGCTCGCTCGACGCGCCCGAGGGACGCCGGCGGCTGGTCGGCCTGCTTCGCCGGGTCGTCGAACCGGGCGAGATCGTCGGGCTGCCCGCCTTCCTCGGCTACCAGGACGTCACCGCGTGGCGCGCCATCCAGGATCAGCTCGGGCAGCCGGTCTTCGAGATCCCGCTGCCACCGCCCGGCGTCCCGGGACAGCGCCTCAACCGGGCCCTCGTCACCCGGGCGAAGGCGCGGGGCATCGCGATGGTCGCTGGCTCGTTCGTCGTCGGCGCCGAGACCGACGGACGCCGGGTCACCTCGGTCGTCATCGAGGCGGCCGGTGGCAAACGCGCCTACGCCGCCGACCACCTGGTGTTCGCCCCGGGCGGCTTCGAGTCCGGTGCGCTCACGATGGACTCCTACGGCACGATCAGCGAGCGGGTCTTCGGGCTGCCGCTCACCGGCCTCGACCAGACCGATCTGGTCGACGGCTGGCCGGTGCACGCCGACTACTGGGGCGACCCCCAGCCGCTGTTCCGTGTCGGCGTCCGGGTCGACAAGAGCATGCGCGTGCTCGACGAGTCCGGGGAACCGGTCTACGACAACCTGTACGCGGCGGGCGGCCTGCTCGCCGGGGCCACCCGCTGGCGGGAGAAGTCCGGGGAGGGGATCGCGCTCGGCAGCGCGGTCGCCGCGGTCGACACGATTCTGAGCAGAAGCGAGGGGAGCAGCACATGACCGACCTCCACGAGGAGTTCAACGCCGACGCACCCGTCGGCGACGACCTGCCCTACCACTACGACCAGCTCAACCGGGCCAGCCTCGACCACTGCGTCAAGTGCACGATCTGCGAGACGGCCTGCCCGGTCTCGGCGGTCACCCCGCTGTTCTCCGGCCCCAAGTACGTCGGGCCGCAGGCCGAGCGGTTCCGGCACGGCGAGTCCGTCGACCACTCCCTCGACTACTGCAGCAGCTGCGGCATCTGCACGCTCAGCTGCCCGCAGGGGGTGAAGATCGCGGAACTCAACACGATGGCGCGCGCGGTGATGAAGGAGGACCACATGCCCGTGCGCGACCGGATGATCGCCCAGACGACGCTCATGGGCCGGGCGATGACCCCGGTGGCCCCGGTCGCGAACGCGGCGCTGCGGTTCAAGCCGCTGCGCGCGGCGGTGCAGCGGGTGGTCGGCGTCCACAAGGACGCGCCGATGCCCATCGCCCACACCCAGAGCTTCGAGGGCTGGTTCCGCAAGCGTCCGGCCCGGACGACGCCGGCGCCCAAGGGCCCGGTGGTGTTCTTCCACGGCTGCGCGGGGGAGTACTTCGAGGTCGAGACGAGCAAGCGCACCGTCGAGGTGCTCGAGCACATCGGCTTCGAGGTCATCGTTCCCCGGCAGGGCTGCTGCGGGCTCGCGCAGCAGTCGAACGGCCTGTTCGAGGGGGCGACCAAGTCGGTGAAGGCGCTGTGCGACCAGCTCCGCTCGGCCGGCCGCGACCTCGTCGTCGTCTCCTCGTCCGGCTCGTGCGCGGGCATGGTCAAGCACGAGGCGCACGAGATCATGGGCGTCGACGACCCGGCGGTGCTCGATGTGAGCACCCGCATGCGGGAGACGTCGGAGTTCCTCATGGAGCTCTACGCGGCGGGCGAGCTGCCCACCGACTTCCGCCGGATCGACATCACCATCCCCTACCACCAGCCCTGCCAGATGAAGACCCAGGGGATCGGCTTCCCGGCGATGGAACTCATGAAGCTCATCCCCGGCGTCGAGGTGATCGAGAGCAGCCTGCCCTGCTGCGGCATCGCCGGAACCTACGGGCTGAAGAAGGAGAAGTATGACATCGCCCAGGCGGTCGGCAAGCCGCTGTTCGAGTTCGTCAAGGACACCAACCCCGACTTCGCCACCTGCGACACGGAGACCTGCCGCTGGCAGATCCGCCAGGGCAGCGGAGCCAAGGTCGTACACCCGATCGAGGTCATGCACTACGCCTACGGACTGTCCGACGACCTGCTGACCAGGAGCCACCCCGGCGGCAAGTAGCGCGGGTGGAACCCACCTGTCTGGGGGCGGGGGTCGGTGCCGTGGGGGCGCCGGCCCCCGCTTCCGCGTCTCGGGGCACGGGCCGACGCGGGGCGTACGAACTGACTGAGGGCGTACGAGATGGTGGCGATTCTGGTCATCTCGTACGCCCGAGGCGACGATTCGTACGCCCCGGGCGCCTGTGGAGCAAGGAGCCGCGGGGGAGAGGGTGAAGGGTGGGGGCCGCCAGGAGCCCATGGAGCGAGGCAGGCGCTGCCCGGCAGCGCCGGTGCGCCGAGCGACGGGGGTCCGAGGGGGCACGCCCCCTCAGGGCCGCAGGCCCATAACATGTGCGGGTGAAGCGGACGGTGTCGACGTGGGCGGCCTACGGCACCCTCGGGCTCCTCGGATTCTGGCTCAACGGACTCGGCACGATCCTCGCTCCCTTGCGGCTCGATCTGCGGGTCGACCGGTCGCAGGTCGCCTTCTACCCGTCGTTGTTCGCGGTGGCGCTCGTACTCACCGGGCTCACGGGGGAGTCGTTGATCCGGGCCATCGGACGCCGCGCGACCATGGCCCTGTCCGTCGTCGGCATGGCGGCCGGGGCCGGGTTGCTCTGCGTGCCCAACCGGTGGGTGACCATCGTCGGCGCGATGGTGCTGGGGATCGGTTGCTCGCTCACCTCCCTGACGGTCATGGTGGCTCTCGCCGAGGAGTTCCCGACCCTGTCGGGCCGAGCGAACTCCGAGGCGAACGGGCTTGCGTCCGTGATGGCGATCCTCGTCCCCTGGACCGTGGGCGGCTCGATGGCCCTCGGGCTCGGCTGGCGGCTCGGCTACCTCGCTCTCCCTCTTGTCGCGGCGGTGTTCGTGGTCCTCGCGGTGGCTCGCTCCGGCCGCCAGGACGCCGCGACCCTGACGGCGCCTGCCCTGCCGGGAGCCGGGGAGCACCGGCCGATGCTCTGGCGGTGGGTCGTGCTCGTGTTCGCCGTCAGCGCCGAGTTCTGCTGCCTGCTGTGGGCGGCGGACGCCTTCACCGCCTGGCATCACCTCTCGCCGGCCCTTGCCGCGACCTGTCTGTCGGCCTTCCTCGTAGGGATGGCAGCGGGCAGGGTCGGGCTGTCCTCCCGCACCTCCGGCCATCCGGTGCGGGTGGTGATCTGGCGCCAGGTGGCCCTGGCCGGGTGCGGCTTCGCCCTGTTCTGGGCCGCGCCGTGGTGGCCGGTGTCCGTGGCCGGGCTGCTCGTCATCGGGCTCGGGATCTCGGTCATCTACCCGGTCGGCGTCTCGCACGCCATCGCGGCGTGGCCGGACCGCCCGGACGCGGCGGCGGCCCGTACGCTCCTGGCGTCCGGACTCGCGATCGGCGGCGCTCCTTACCTACTGGCGCGGCTCGCCGACCTGGCCGACATCCGCCAGGCCTATCTCGTCGTCCCCGTCGTCCTGGGGTTGCTGGCCCTCATCGCTCCGCTCGCCGATCCCCGGGACCGCGCTGAGGCCTGACGCCGGCGCGGCGAGCGCGACCTGGCCCCCCTGGGCGAGGATCACCCGGCGGCGCCGGAACGCGAGCACGGAGTCGACCGACAGCGCGACGAGCGCGAGCCAGACGATCCCGAAGCCCACCCAGCGCGACGACGACATCCGCTCGTGCTGGAGCAGGACGCCGACGATCAACTGCATGATCGGGGTGATGAACTGGATCAGCCCGACGAGCACGAGCGGGATCCGCTGCGCGGCCGCGGCGAACAGCAGCAGCGGGACCGCGGTGATGATGCCGGCGGCGAGCAGCAGCACGGTGTGCAGGCTGCCGTGGCCGGTGAAGGTGGTCTGGGCGTGCGCCCCCATCACCGCGAGCGCGACGAGCGCCAGCGGCGCGAGCACCGCTGTCTCACCGGCGAGCGACTGCCAGGGTCCGAACGCTCCCCCCACCTGCTTCTTGAGCAGGCCGTAGGTGGCGAAAGTCACCGCGAGCACGAGCGCGATCCACGGGAGGCCCCCGGCGGCGAGGGTGAGGTAGAGCGCGGCCACGAGTCCGATGCCCACGGCGATCCACTGCAGCGGACGGAGCCGCTCGCGCAGCACGAGGACGCCGAGCGCCACCGTGACGAGGGGGTTGAGGAAGTAGCCGAGCGCGGCGTCGGTCGTCCGGCCGATCCGCACCGACCACACGTACACGCCCCAGTTCACGGCGATGACGAGGGCGGCGACGGTGACCCGGGCGGCCATCCGGCGATCGCCGAGCAGCCGCCGGATCCACGCCCCGTCGCGACGCCAGGCCAGCACGACGGCGCAGGTCACCAGCGTCCACACGATGCGGTGGGCGAGGATCTCGACAGCGTTGGCGGGCGCGAGGGCGGCGAAGTAGATCGGGAACAGTCCCCACAGCAGGTAGGCGACAAGAGCGGCGATCACGCCGCGCTGGGATTCGTCCTGGTGGGGTTGGCTCACCTGGTCAGCCTAGATTCCCGTCCCCCCGGACGCCGAACCCGCCGGGCAGGCTGGAACCCGCGCCCGGCCACGAGCCGGGCCCACTGCCGAAGGGGAGGATCACGGAAACGCCGCCCGGGCCGTCCACCGGTGTCATCCTTGCGACAAGGCCTCCGGGCAGTTCGAGGATCACCGGGGAGGGGCACCCGTGGACACAGCCGGCTACGTCGAACTCGAGGATCGCTTCCTCGCCCACAACTACCACCCGCTCGACGTCGTCATCGCCTCGGCCGACGGCGCGTGGGTCACCGACGTCGACGGACGCCGCTACCTCGACGCCCTCGCCGGGTACTCGGCGCTCAACTTCGGACACCGCCATCCGCGGCTGGTCGCGGCCGCCCGGGCGCAGCTCGACCGGGTCACCCTCACCAGCCGCGCGTTCCGCAGCGACCAGCTGGGCCCGTTCGCCCGCGACCTCGCCGGGCTCACCGGCAAGGAGCGGATCCTGCCGATGAACTCCGGAGCGGAGGCGGTCGAGACCGCGCTCAAGACCGCCCGCCGGTGGGGCGAGCAGGTCAAGCGGGTGCCCGCCAACCAGAGCGAGATCCTCGTCATGGACGGCAACTTCCACGGCCGCACGACCACGATCATCAGCTTCTCGGGCGACCCCGACTCGCGCGAAGGGTTCGGGCCGTTCACGCCGGGGTTCGAGACCACGAGGTACGGCGACGTGGACGCGCTGCGGTCGGCGATCACCGAGCGGACGGTGGCAGTGCTGCTCGAGCCGATCCAGGGGGAGGCGGGGGTCGTCATCCCGCCGGACGGGTACCTGCGCGGCGTCCGGGAGCTCTGCACGGAACTCGGGGTGCTCATGATCGCCGACGAGATCCAGTCCGGACTCGCCCGCACCGGACGCACCTTCGCCTGCGACCACGAGCAGGTCGTTCCCGACATTTACGTGCTCGGCAAGGCCCTCGGCGGCGGGATCGTGCCGCTGTCGGCCATCGCCGCCGACGACGACGTCATGGCGGTGCTGACGCCCGGGTCGCACGGGTCGACCTTCGGCGGCAACCCGCTCGCCGCCGCGATCGGACGCGAAGTGGTCGCCATGCTCGCCACCGGCGAGTTCCAGCGGCGGGCCACCGACCTCGGCCGGCGGCTCGGCGGCGGGCTCGAGGCGCTCGTCGGCCGGGGGGTCGTCGCCGTGCGCCACCGCGGGCTCTGGGCCGGTGTCGACATCGACCCCGCCCTCATGACTGGCAAGGAGCTCTGCCGACGGATGGCGGCCCACGGCGTCCTGGCCAAGGACACCCACGGGTCGACCATCCGGCTGGCGCCGCCGATCGTCGCCACCGAGGACGACATCGACCTCGTCGTCGAGGCGGTGGGGGCCAGTCTGGCCGAACCCGCGCCGGGTCTCACCCCTCTGGCGACCAGGTGACCCTGCTGTTCGCCACCCGGTCGTGGATCGCGACCCCGCGGCCGGCGAACAGCGACACGACGAGCACGAGCGGCACGAGGTAGGCGACCGCCAGCAGCGGCCACAGCCCCGAGGGCACCCGCGGCCCCGACACCTGCCAGAGCCCGACGAACGCGGCGTGCGCGAACACCCAGGGGACGCCGAACTTGACCAGGTTCCGGGCCACGGCCCGACCCGGGCGGAGCCGGGCGCCGGCGGCGTCCCCCACGCTCAGGCGGAGCAGCCGCTTGCCGAAGGTTGAGCGGCGCTCGCTCGACTCCTGGTAGGCGAGCACGCCGGTGACCGGCACGATGATGAGCAGGGCGGTGAGGACGTTGGCGCCGACCGGCCCGAGGGCGCCGGTGAGGCCGCCGAGGTAGAGCGGGATGACCACCGAGCCGATGATCATCACCCACCAGAACACGAAGAAGCAGTCGAGCAGCCACGCGCCCAGCCGCAGGAAGGCGACCCGGAGCCAGCCGCCCCGCGCCGATGCCTGCATGCCGGTCAGCATAGTGGCGCCGGGACGCCGGTCAGACGCCCAGTTCGGTGCCCTCGTTGAACCGGTGGGCGCCGATCCGCTGGCTGCTCAGCCAGAAGACGACCGACAGCACGGCGTACCCGCCCGCCATGCCCCAGAACACGGCGTGGGAGGCGCCGGTCACCGGCAGCACGAGCGCGCCGAACACCGCGGCGGCCACGATCGCGGCGTTGAACACGCCGTCGTACAGGACGAACACCCGGCCCTTGATGTCCTCGTCGACGTGCGCCTGCACGAGCGTGTCGACGCAGATCTTGAACGACTGGGCGAACCAGCCGATGAAGAACCCGCTGATCACGAGGGCCCACGGCCGCAGGATCGACCCGGGGGCCGCCTGGACGACGGCGCTGGCCGCCAGCAGCAGCGCGGCGGTCGCGCTCATGCCGACCCACCGGGTCATGGGTGGCACCAGGGCCGCGGAGAGGACGAAGCCGAGCCCGGTCGCCGCGCCCCAGGCGCCGAAGCTCAGCAGGGCGCTGTTCACCTGGGTCTGGGCGTGGAAGTAGTTGCGGTACATCAGCATGACGGCCACCGACAGCAGGCCGAAGCCGAACCGCTGGCAGGCGATCATGACCAGGCCCAGCAGCGCGGGGGGACGCCGCCACAGGTGCCCGAACGCCGCCACCATGCCGCGGCCCACCTCGGCCACCGAGCGGCCGGGGGCGATCGGGCGGTCGGTGCGGTCGGGACCGAGAGCGGTGCGGCTGAAGCCGAGGGCGAGCACGGCCGAGGCGATCCAGATCACCGACGCCAGCGAGAAGATGATGGCGTCGGCGCGGTAGGTCGGCATGTACTGCGACCCGATGAGGCGGATCGCCGCGGCGGCGCCCCCGCCCAGCATCACGCCGGCCGGGCCGATCATCGGCATGAGGGCGGAGGCGTTGAGGAATTCGCTGCGCGGCACGGTGTGGTGCATCCCGGCCGCGAGCCCGGCGAGCAGGAAGCGGTTGAGGCTGAGCGCCACGAGCAGCAGCAGGTAGAGCGCCGTCTGCGTGCCCGTCGTGCGATGCCCCGAACCCACGATGAGCGTGATGGCCACCCCGATCACCGCGCGGACGAGGTCGACGACGACGGCCGACTGCCGCCGCGACCAGCGGTCGAGCAGGATGCTCACGAAGGGTCCGAGCAGGCTGAACGGCAGCAGGGTGATCGCCAGCACGGTGACGATCGACCAGGCGTTGGGCTGCGACTGGGGCGAGAAGAGGATGTAGCTCGCCATGCCCATCTGCAGCGTGCCGTCGGCGGCCTGCGTGAACACCCTCATGGCGAACAGCCGCCGGAATGCCGGGAGTGCCAGCAGTCGGCGCAGGATGGCCAGGAGATGCAACGGTCTTCCCTTCCGGCGCGGACGCCCGGACGCCAGGCTGCAGTGGTGGGCAGTCGTCACGTCCACCCTAACGGGCCCGTCTGTGCGGGGGTTGTGAGAACTAGGCTGAAGGCATGGACAACCAGCGCACCGAGGACGCACGACGTCGTGACGAACTCGCCAAGGCGCACGCCCGGCACGAGTCGGGACAGGCCCAGCGACTCATCGACGACTTCATCGCCCAGGCGACCGAGCAGCACATCGAGCCGGAGCCACTGGTCGCCACCACCCACAACGGCACGCGGGTGAAGACCGACAGGGTCGGCTGGTACATCCGCAAGAACAAGTCGATCGCGGTGGGCACCGACGGCGGCTACTACATCCTCACCGTGCCGCTCGCGGGCGGCCTGCTCACCCGGTTCAAGGGCGTCAAGCTCGACCCGAGCCCTCCGCCGCTCGTGGTCGGACGCGGCGGCCGCGACGGCGAGACCGGCCCCCTGTCGGAGTTCCTCGAGCGGCGCCTGGCCGCCGGCTGAGGGGCAGGCTTCCCGTTCCGGCGTCCGGTGGCCGCGGCGGGAAGACGATCCCTCCTGACCGCGAGTCCCCCTGGGATGGGGTGGGTGTCAGCGGAGGCGGACCTTCCGGGACGGCGCGACTCGCGTGGGCCGCTGAGAAGGGGCACCGGGGGGCCGCTGACTCACCGCAGCGACCCCCCGGGCGTCGGGCGGTTGGTGGAGTCCATCGTTGGACACGGTCACACAACCTCTGCGAAAAAGGTACGCCCGGCGGAGCGCATTTCCTGAACGTCTCAGCAGCCGATTCTTACTTCTGAGCATCTTCCTTGCAGCTTCAACCGCTTTGCACGTTCGTTCAGCTAGGCCGGGAGGTTGTCGAGGATTTCGTGCCGGTGGGCGCGCAGCACGCGCACGGCGCTGGAGCAGCGGTAGCGCACCATGTCGTGGCTCATGCCGTGCCGCTGCGCCGCCTCGCGGCCGCTCAGGCCGTCGCCGTAGACCGAGGCCAGCACGTCGGCGGACGCCGGCGGCACCAGCCGCAGCCGCCTGGACACGGCGACGACGTCGCCGACGCGGACCTCCGGCTCGGCTGGCAGCTGAGCGGCGTCCGGGAGGGCCATCGGGACGAGCCAGAGGGCGCCGTGCTCGCGCACCATCGCCTTGCGGGTGTTGAGGGCCAGGGTGGCGAGCACGTGGGCGCCGGGTTCGGGGCGGTAGCCCATCGCGACCGGCCAGCACGCGCCGAGGTAGTCGTCGAGGTCGCGCTGGGGGTCGTGCCGGGCGAGGCCGGCGAGGTGGGGGAGCAGGGCCTGCAACAGGCAGCGCCCGGCGACGGGACAGCCGGCCTGCGCGCGGGAGAGGACGGCGAGCATGGCGAGGTCGTCGCGGCGACACGCATCGACGACGTCGTCGAGGCGGGTGCAGCCCTCGAGGGCCGGACACGAGCGTGCCCACTCGAGAGCGAGGGCGTCGTGACGCCGGCAGGTGTCGAGCCAGTCGGCGTCGAGGCGGGTGCGGGTGGCGGTGGGGCGGGACATGGGGACCTCCGTGGTTCGGTGGTCCCCACCGTCGCGGGGCGTTGTGGGTGCGGCTGGTGTCCCGCCGGGCCCCGGTGTTGTCCCGTGGGCGCCCGCTGTTGTCGGGTGCCGGTTCAGCCGGCGTGGCTCCACTCGGGATGCAGCGCACGGGCCACGACGACGGCGCTGGCCGCCGCCCACGCCTGCGGACGGCAGGCGGCGGGGTAGGGCTGCGGCGGGAAGATCCGGTCGGCCGGCTCGCCGCCGAACAGCTCGGGCATCCGGAAGCCGAACCCCTCGGCCGCGCGGAGCACCTGGGCCGCCAGGACGCCGGCCTCCTCACGGAAGCCCTCGCGGAGCATCCCGTCGATGATCACCGCGGTGTCGTGGGTCCACACCGAGCCGACGTGGTAGCCGAGCGGCCAGTACCCAGCGTTGGTCGTCGAGAGCGTCCGGACGCCGTAGCCCGACGCGAGGCTGGGGTGCATGAGCCGCCGCACGACGGCCCGCGCCTCGTCGGCGTCCAGGATGCCGGTGCCCAGCAGGTGGCCGATGTTGGACGAGACGCCGTCGACCGGCCGCTTCTGCACGTCGAGGGCCAGTGCCGGGTAGGGCCCCAACTCGTCGGACACCCAGAACCGCTCCCGGAACCGCTGGGAGAGCCGGGCCGCCCACGAGCGCCAGAAGCCGGCGTCGTCGGCGGAGTCGAAGCGCTCGAGCAGGCGCGCCGCGGCCATCGCCGCGGCATAGGCGTACCCCTGCACCTCGACGAGGGCGATCGGCCCCTCGGCCTGGTCGCCGTTGGCCCACCGGATCGAGTCGCCGGAATCCTTCCAGCCCTGGTTGGCCAGGCCGTGGCCGGACTCGTCGAAGTACTCGATGAACCCGTCGCCGTCGGCGTCCGCGTGGTCGCGGAGCCAGCCGAGCGCCCCCCACAGCGCCGGGAGCAGCTCGCGGACCTCGTCGTCGGGCATGCCGGCGTCCGCGGCATCGGCGAGCAGGAGGATCCACAGGGTGGTCGCGTCGATGGTGCCGAAGTATTCGGGCGGGATGACGATGTCGAGCGACTGGCCGTCGGCCTCCTGGTGGGTGTCGTGCAGGTCGAGCGCGACCCGGCGCACCTCGTGCAGGATCTTGCCCGGCTGCTCGGCCGTGCTGGGGTTCACCTCGCGGCCCTGGCGAGCGGCGAGCACGCGCAGCGTGGACGCCGCCAGCTCGACGTTGGTGGGCAGCAGCAACCGCGACGCGATGAGCGAGTCGCGCCCGAACAGGGTGAAGAACCACGGGGAGCCGGCGGCGAGGAAGGCGTCCGCGGAGGTGCCGCGCTCGGCGAGCCGCAGCGCGCCGAGGTCGAGGAACGCGTGGCTGAGCAGCCGGGTGAGTGAGGCGGTGGCTCCGGGCACCTCGGGCACCCGGAGCGCGGGCGCGGTGGTCGCGACGAACGGGGCCGCGGCGTCGTCGAGGTCGAGGCGCAGCGAGACCGACGCCTCGCCACGGGCGGGGACGGTCACCGGGAAGACGACGCGATACGCCTCGCCGTCGGTGCCCAGCTCGCCGCCGCTCGCCGAGAGGGTGGCGGTGGTCGCGCCGTCGCGCCACCACCAGGTGACCGATCCGTCGACGACCTCGGCGGGCGCGACCGGCACCCGCGGGCGTCCGGACTTGATCTCGGCCATCGGGGTGGCGTCGGGGGTGAGGGTGACCACGAGGGTGACCTCGAGCTCGTGGGTGGCGGCGGTGGTGAGCCGGTAGGTCTCGGTGACCGACGATCCGGTGAGGTGCCGCTCCCGGTGCAGCAGCAGGAGGGGGTCGACGCCGAGTTCCGGGGTCCGGACGACGTACTCGTAGCGCGCCCGAGGGCCGCCGGGCTCGTCGGTGGCGATGTGCTCGAGCTCGCGCCCGGTGACGTCGAGGACCAGCGACGACACCACCCGGTCGTCGCCGCAGAAGACGCCCTGGGCGTTGCTGCGCCGCTCGGACGCCGGCGGCCCGACGATCTGCCCGTCGGGGCGTGACCAGCACTGGACGGGCGCCTGGAGCACGATCGACTGGTTGTGGAGGAACGGCTGCGTCATCGGAGTCTCCTCGGTCGGTGGACGAGCGGCGGCACGGGTCACGGTCGTGGCACCCCCCCAAGGTATTGGGGGTCTTGACACGGGACTGGCGCGATGTGCAATCTACCAGTAATTTGATCGTTCCAATCGTTGCTGACTGGATCTCGATCGAGCCCGGCAGAGCCGATCCGAACAGAGCCGTTCCGTTCCACCGCATGTCCCCAGCACTGCGAACCAGAGGTGCCCGATGAGTCGACCCACGTTGGTCAGCCTGGCCCGAGAACTCGGCGTCTCCCGGCAGACCGTGTCGAACGTCATCAACGCGCCCCACCTCGTGCGGCCCAGCACCCGCCAGCGGGTGCAGGAGGCCATCGACAAGGCCGGATACCGCCCCTCCGCGGTCGCGCAGGCGCTGCGCCGCCAGTCGTCGAGCACGATCGCGATGCGCATGTACCCGAGCGTCGACGGCATCAACGGCGCGGTGATGGACCGATTCCTCCACTGCGTGGTCGAACAGGCGGAGTCGCTCACGCACCGGGTCGTCCTGTTCACTGCCAGCGACGACGACGACGAGGTGGCCACCCTGCGCGACCTCGTCGATCGCGGCAGCATCGACGCCTGCCTGCTCACCTCCACCACCGCCGGCGACCCGCGGCCCGCCAAACTCACGGAGGCCGGCGTCGTCTTCGGGGCCTTCGGACGCCCCTGGGGCCACGAGGCGTCGACGTCGCACCTGTGGGCCGACGTCGACGGGCGGGCGGGCACGCGCGCGGCGACCGAGCACCTCGTCGACCAGGGCTGCACCCGGATCGGCTTCATCGGCTGGCCCGACGGGCCCGGGGTCGGCCAGGACCGCTTGCAGGGCTGGGCGGACGCCGTCACCGAGCGTCTCGGCGTCCGCGACCTCGACGCGTGGCGGGTCCAGTCTGTCGACGGGATCGTCGAGGGCAGCACGGCCGCCCTCGAACTGCTCGACCGCGGGTGCGACGCCCTCGTCTGCGCGAGCGACTCGTTCGCCACCGGGGCGTTCGACGTGTTCCGCGGGCGCCCCGACCGCGACGGTGCCCTGCCGATCGTCGGCTTCGACGACACGCCCGTCGTCCGGGCGATCGGGCTGTCCAGCGTCACCCAGCCGGTCGAGGACGTCGCGACGATGCTCGTGCACCGGCTGGTCGCCCGGGCCACCGGCCGGGACGCCGACCCCGAGCGCCTGCCCGCCGCCGCGCCGGTCGGCGCCGACGGTCACCTGCTGACCCCGTCGCTCCAGGTGCGCAGGCTCCAGGCGATCGGGCCGCCCGCGGCGTCCGCCAGGGCCCGGGCGCGGCAACCACCAGAACTCTGAACGGCAGGCCACTGCAGTCCGATCAGCATCGCCGTCCGGCAGCCGCCGGCCGGCACCCCCGATCGCACCCGCGATCACCCGGCTCACCCCGGGGTCCCGAATTGACCAACAGGAGAAATCAATGGGTAAGCACCGCATCGCGGCGATCGTCACCCTCGGCACCGCGTCCGCCCTGGCCCTGTCCGCCTGCGGCGGCAGTGGTTTCAGCAGCGGCAGCTCGGCCGGGGCCTCCGGCTCGGCGTCCGCGTCGGCCAACACCAACCCGCTCACCGTGCTCATCGGCTCGTCCGGCCCCGCCGAGACGACGGCGGTGAAGACGGCCGTGGCCGCCTGGTCGCAGAAGTCCGGCATCCAGGCGAACGTGGTCGCGTCGAGCAACCTCGAGCAGGACGCCGCCAAGGGCTTCGCCGCCGGCAAGCCGGCCGACGTCCTCTACACGTCGCCCGCCGACCTCGCGACGTGGGCGAAGGCAGGCAACATGTACGCCTACGGCGACACCCTGTCGAACGCGAGCGACTTCTACGCCCCGCTCAAGCAGGCGTTCACCTACAACGGCAAGTTCTACTGCGCGCCGAAGGACTTCTCCACCCTCGCCCTCGTCATCAACACGACGATGTGGCAGAAGGCCGGCCTCACCAGCGCCGACATCCCCACCACGTGGGACCAGCTCGACGCGGTGGGCCAGAAGATCAAGGCCAAGGGCATGGTGCCGCTCACCTTCGGTCCGCAGATCGAGCGGGTGGGCGTCTTCATGGCCCAGGCCGGCGGCTCGCTCGTGAGCTCCGACGGCAAGACGGCCACGGTGAACAGCCCGGCCAACGTCGCCGGCCTCACCGAGGTGCAGAAGCTGCTCAAGGACGGCACCGCCGCCTACTCGAACACCCTGCACAACGCCGGGTGGGGCGGTGAGGCGTTCGGCAAGCAGTACGCCGTCATGACGATCGAGGGCAACTGGATCACCGGCGCCATGCAGACCGACTACAAGAACGTGAAGTACAAGGTCGTCGAGCTGCCGCAGGGCAAGCAGAAGGGCACCCTCGAGTACACCAACTGCTGGGGCATCACGGCCAAGAGCGGCAACGTCGGCGGCGCGGAGAGCCTCGTCCAGTTCCTCACCTCGACCGACCAGCAGCTCGCCTTCGCCAAGGCCTTCGGCGTCATGCCGTCGGTGCAGTCGGCCAAGGCGCAGTGGATCAAGGACAACCCGTCGATGGCGGCCTTCGTCAACGGCGCCGACTACGCGCAGAACCTCCCGTCGATGCCCGGTGCCTCCCAGGTGATCACCGACTTCGACCAGAAGCTGCCGTCGCTGGCGACCACCGACCCGAAGACCATCCTCGACGCCGAGCAGAAGAACCTCCAGGCCGCGATCTCCAACGGCTGACCCCCTGTGTCGTGGTGGCCGGCGTCCGCGGACGCCGGCCACCCGGCATCCCACCGTCATCCGCCCGGGCGGATGCACTCACGAAAGGTCCGTCGTGTCCGCGATCGCGATCCGCCGCCACCGCGGCACCGCACAGCGCCAGGGTGCCGCAGGTTGGTTGTTCGTCACGCCCGTGGTCATCATCCTCGGGCTGTTCCTTCTCGTGCCGATCCTCATGGCGCTGTGGGTGAGCGTCAGCGACTGGAGCGGTTCCGGCAGTCCGTTCACCGCGCAGGTGCACTTCGTCGGCGGCAAGAACTACACCCAGGTGCTCAACGGGCAGGGTCTCACCGCCCAGACCTTCGGGCTCGCCGTCCGTAACAACCTCTACTACGTGCTCTACGTCGTCCCGCTGCAGACCGTGCTGTCGCTGTTCCTCGCCGTGATGGTGTCGCGGCGGGCGATGAAGGGACGCAACTTCTTCCGGATGGCCTTCTACTTCCCGTCGGTGACCAGCTCTGTGGCGATCACCGTGCTGTGGCTGTTCCTGTTCTCCGGCGCGGGGGTCGTCAACAAGTTCCTGTCGTACTTCGCGATCAACGGCCCCGACTGGTTCAACGACCCCAACGGGCTCGGCACCAAGGTGTTCCACCTGCACGAGACCGGCTGGCTGGCCGGCGGCAACTTCCTCGGCATCGACTGGTACCAGTGGCTCGCCGGCCCCTCGGTGGCGATGTCGGCGTTCATCATCATGGCGATCTTCACCACCTCGGGAACGTTCATGCTGCTGTTCATCGCGGCCCTGCAGAACATCGGCGAGGAGACCGAGGAGGCGGCGCTCATCGACGGGGCCGGCGCCTGGGCCCGGTTCCGCTACGTCACCCTCCCGCTGCTGCGTCCGACCCTCTACACCGTGATCACCCTGGGTCTCATCGGCACCTGGCAGATCTTCGACCAGGTGTGGATCGGCACCCACGGCGGGCCGGCGTACACGACGACCACCCCGGCCTACATGGCCTACGACACCGCCTTCAGCGGCAACTGGGGCAAGGGCGCGGCGATCGCGTTCATCCTGTTCGGGATCATCATCGTGATGACGATCCTCCAGCGGCTCATCCTCGGTGAGGCGGACGCGACCAAGATGACCCGCCGCGACCTGCGGCGCGACCGGGCGCAGCGGGCGGCCGCCCTCGTGGCCCTCGAGAAGACCGAGCAGGGAGGCCTGTGATGAGCACCGCCACCACCACCGAGGCTCGCACGCGGGCGGCGTCCCCTGGCACCGTGAGGCGGCGCCGCCAGGGAATCGGCACATGGGTTGTGCTGCTCGTGCTCATCGTGCTCGCGGTGATCTACATCTTCCCGTTCCTCGTGCAGATCTCCACCTCGTTCAAGACCGAGGGGGACGCCGCGAACAACCCGATGAGCCTCATCCCGCAGACCTGGTCGAGCCTCGCCTACCAGCGGCTGTTCACGAACTCCGACTTCCCCTTGTGGGTGCGCAACTCGTTCATCGTCACCCTGGCGGTGACCATCGGCCGGGTCTTCTTCGACTCGCTCGCCGGCTACGCCCTGGCCCGGCTGCGCTTCCGGGGGCGCGAAGTGGTGTTCTACCTGCTCATCGCGGTGATGTCGGTGCCGGGCGTCGTGCTGCTCATCCCGAAGTTCCTCGTCATCAACTACCTCGGCATCTACGACAGCTTCGCCGGCATGATCCTCCCGCTGCTCGTGGACGCCGGCGGGGTGTTCATGATGCGCAACTTCTTCACCTCGATCCCCGAGTCGGTCGAGGAGGCGGCCCGGATCGACGGCGCCGGCACCTTCCGCACCTTCTGGTCGATCGTGCTGCCGATGGCGCGCCCGGCGCTCATGACGATCATCATCCTGAGCTTCCAGGGGTCGTGGAACGAGTTCAGCCACTTCCTCATCGCCACCCAGAGCCCGAGCCTGCGCACGCTCACGACGGGGGTGGCCACGCTGGCGTCCGGTGGGCTGGGCGGCGGGACGCAGTACCCGCTCAAGCTCGGCGCCGCCCTGCTCATGACGGTGCCCGCCGCGATCATCTTCTTCGTCTTCCAGCGCCAGATCATGAACAACACCGGGGGTGCGGTGAAGGACTGAGCGTCCCGGCGTCCGGGTTGTCCACAGGGGTTGTCCACACTGGGGAGAACTACACCGGTGTGATTTCTGTCCTCTGGACAGAGATCCTGCGAAATTCGCACCACCTGCCACACCCTGCGCCCAGGAGCCGGGGTGTGGTAGGTGGCGCACGTTTCGCAGAGGGGCGGGGCCCGGGACGCCGCTCGGGCAGCCGGACGCGGCAGGGGAGCCGGACGCGGCAGCGGAGCCGGACCCCTGTCACCCCTGTCGGCCGGGACGGCCGGTTGGGTAGCCTCGCGGGGTGCGGATCGCCACGTGGAACGTCAACTCGGTGCGCCAGCGCATCCCCCGGCTGCTGCCCTGGCTGGCCGAGCGGGCGCCCGACGTCGTCTGCCTGCAGGAGACCAAGGTCGGCAACGACCTGTTCGCCGACCTGCTCGGCGGCCCGCTCGCCGATCTCGGCTACGACTTCGTGAGTCACGGCCTGGCCCAGTGGAACGGCGTCGCGCTGCTGTCGCGCGTCGGGCTGGACGACCCCGTCCGCGGCTTCCCTGGCGAGCCGGGCTTTCCCGACCCCGAGGCCCGCTGCGTCTCGGCGGTGTGCGGCGGCGTCCGGGTGCACAGCGTCTACGTGCCCAACGGGCGCACCCTGGAGTCCGACCACTACACCTACAAGCTCGCCTGGCTGGAGGCGCTGCGCGCCCACCTGGGCACCCTGGGCAGTGACGTCATGGTGTGCGGCGACATCAACATCGCCCCCGCGGACGCCGACGTGTTCGACCCCGACGCCTACCTCGGCCACACCCACGTGTCGGAGCCGGAACGCGAGGCCCTCGACGGCCTGCTCGCGCTCGGGCTGCACGACGTCGTGCGCGACCACTGGCCCGACGAGCGGATCTTCACCTACTGGGACTACCGGGCCGGCATGTTCCACCAGAACCTCGGCATGCGCATCGACCTCGTCCTCGCCGGGACGCCGGTGGCCGCCCGCGTCCGGGCCGCCTGGGTCGATCGCCAGGCCCGCAAGGGCACCGGTCCGAGCGACCACGCACCGGTGATCGTCGACCTCGACGAGGCTCCCGACGGGGACATCGGTCCGGTCGTCCCGCCGCCCTCGGCTCCCGCGCCTCGCGGACGCCGGCGGCTTCCACAGGACTCGTGACCAGGGCCGCCGGTCCGCACGCGTGGAAGGATGCGGGGCGAACACCCCCAGCGAACTTCCACCGACCGGCGTCCGAACGGTCGGGTGGGCCGAGAGGCTCGACGATGAACTCCTTCTCCCTGGCGTGGCGCGAGGTGCGGCTGCACCCGTCGCGGTTCCTCGCCATGCTGGCGGCCCTCGTGCTGTCGGTGGGGTTCCTCGCCGCGATCCAGGTGTACACCGCGACCGAGGCGGACGCCGCCCAGGCGCGGGCCGCGCTGTGGGCCAGCCGGGCCGACGTGGTCGTCGAGACCCACCTGTGGCACTGGCCCGACGCCCGCTACGACCGGGACACCTCGCTCGCGGACGCCGAGAGCCTGCTCGACCAGGATCCCGACGTGGCCTACCACGAGCGGTTCAGCCGGCTGGCGGCCCGGCTGAGCAACGGCAGCACGCTCACCGGCGTCATGCTCAACTCCGTCGTTACCCACCCAGGCCTCCAGTGGTACCCGGTGACTGAGGGCCGCGCACCGCGCACCACCCGCGAGATCATGCTCACCACCGAGACCGCCCGGCAGCTGGGGGTGGGACTCGGCGACGTCGTGCACCTCGACGTCGTCCGCGGGGGTGCGATGACCGTCGTCGGGCTCACCGACCAGCGCGGAGACGCCACCCCGCCCGCCTACGTCACCTACGGGCTGCTCCTCGAGGCCGACAAGCAGTTCCCGACGCCCAACTACGACATCGTCGCCGACCCCGCCGCCAAGCTCGACCAGACGCCCTACTCGTCGGGCGACGGCATCGGGATCGTCATCCTCGTCAAGGCCAAGGACCCCGGCACCGCGGGCACCCTCGCCGAGCGGATGCGCGAGCTGTTCCTCCGCAAGATCGTGCTGCACGCCGACCCCAAGAGCGCGGCCGAGGTGCGGCAGGAGGCGACGGCGTCCGGTCTCGGGGGTACCGGCTGGCTGGGGTCGCTGACCACCGCGACCGCGGCCATGTCGCTCGTCGTCGGCGCGATCACGGTGGCCACCACCTTCGGCATCCTCATCGCCCAGCGCCGCCGGCAGATCGGCCTGCTCCGGGCGGTGGGGGCCTCGAAGGGCCAGATCGCCCGCTGGTTCCTCGTCGAGGCGGCGCTGCTCGGCGTCGTCGGCGCGCTCGTCGGGACGCCGGCCGGCATCGGCACGGCCGCGCTCATCTGCTGGCTCGGCACCCACTCGATCGGCTACGGCCTGGTCGTGCCGTGGGCCCGGCTGGCGGTGATCGCGGCCGCCGGCGTCCTCGCCGCCGTCGTGGCCGCCCTCGTGCCCGCGCGCGAGGCCACCCGGGTGTCGCCGCTGGAGGCACTCAACCAGGCGGCGACCCGCGGCCCCTCCCGCGGCGGTCGCCTCCGGCACCGCGTGGCCACGGCCGGGGCGGTGGCGCTGGGCGCCGCGGCCATGGTGGCGGCCCTGGTCGCCGGTTCGCGGACGCCGACCGGCGTCCGGATCGCCCTCGTCGTGGCCGGCGCGCTGGCCGTCACCGTCGGCCTGCTGGCGGCGGCGCCGCTGTACCTCCCGCCGGTGATGCGGGTGCTCGCCCGCGCCGCGCGGAGGCATCCGGTCGTCGAGCTCGCGGCGTCCAACGCCGCCCGCAACCCGGTGCGTTCGGGCGCGACGTCGGCCTCGCTCATGCTCGCCGTCGGGCTGATCGTCACGGTGATCGTCGGTACGGCGGTGGGCAGCGCCGGGGCGATGGCCCATCTCCGCGAGCGCTACCCCGTCGACGTGAGCCTCCAGGCGGCGATCCAGGAGCCCGAACCGGTCGACATGGCCTTCGGCCGGTCGCCGATCAGCAACCGGGACGCCAACGGCATGCTCGTCGGCTTCTCGGCGGACGCGCTCGGCCTCGTCCGCTCGACGCCCGGGGTCGCGGCCGCGGGGGAGTTCCTCACCTCGGAGCCGCTCTCCATCATCGCCGGGCCGGGCCTCAACGGGGTGTTTCCGGTCATGGCCCTCGTGCCCGCGGCCGAGCCCCTCCTCTCCAGCCCGGTGACCCTCACCGACGGCGAGGTCGGCCTGCCCACCGAGGTGATGCACGCGCTCAAGGTCTCCCCGGGGGCGACCGTGACCCTGCAACCGCTGGTCGGCAACGAGGTCGACCTGCACGTCGTCGAGAGCAACATCGGCCCGGCGCTCGCGGTGGTGACGCCGGCGACGCTGGCCCGGATCGGCGTCCACACCAAGCCCGGGCTCATCCTCACCCGGCTCGACGGCAGCAGGCCGGCCGCCACCGTGCTCGACAACCTCTCCGCCCGGCTGATCCCCGAGAACTCCGGCCTCGACGTGAGCGGCAGCGTCCAGCAGCAGGAGAACCTGCGCCGCGTCATCGACGGCGCCCGGCGGATCCTCATCGGCCTGCTCTCGGTGGTGGCCGTGGTGGCGATGGTAGGGGTCGGCAACACGCTGGGCCTGTCGGTCATCGAGCGCACCCGCGAGTCGGCGCTGCTCCGCGCCCTGGGTCTCGGACGCCGCTCACTGCGGCTCATGCTGCTCGTCGAGGCGGTGGCGCTCAGCGTGGTCGCGCTCGTCCTCGGCGGTCTGGCCGGGGCTTGGTTCGGCTGGGCGGGCGCCGCCGTGGTCCTGCGTGAGGTGGGCGCACCGCCGACGCCGCTCATCGTGCCGTGGATCCCGATCGCGCTGGCGGGGCTCGCCGTGGTGGTCGCGGGCGCCGCGGCGTCCGTGCTGCCCGGCCGGGCAGCCGCACGGGCCACGCCGATCGAGGCGCTGGCCGACCTCGGCTGACCGGGCGCTACAGCTGCAACTGCTCGCCCATGACGACCGTGCGGTCGGAGGGCAGGTGGTAGACCTGCGGCGGGTCGGCCTTGATATGGCTGAGCCACACGTAGATGGAGTCGGCGAGGGCGCCCAGGCCCTGCCGTGCCGGGTCGCGGCGCACGTCGAGCAGTGACAGGAAGTAGAACGCCTTCTCGCAGTCGAGTCCCAGCTCCGGACGCTGGGCGGCGGCGTTCGCCAGCGCCTTGGGCACGTCCTGGGAGTCGTTGAAGCCGACCCGCACGGTGATCTGGGTGATGCCGTCCTCGGCGTTCCCGAGGTCGTCCACCGTCACCCGGTCGACGTGCCGGATGTGCGGAACGTTCTCGGTGATGATCGTCACCATCACCACCTGTTCGTGCACGACGTGGTTGAACTCGACGTTGGACCGCAGGGCGAGCGGCGTGGTGCCGACGGTCGGGTGCGGGAACACGGCCAGGCCCGGGATCCGCTGGTAGCGGCCGCTGTGCACGATGTCGAGGAAGTGGCGGATGGTGCCCTCGCGACGGATCCGGGCGATCCGTTGCCGGCGTGCCCCACTGCGCCAGATGAGCATGATCGAGGTGGCGATGAACGCGATGACCAGCGGCAGCCAGCCGCCGCTGACGATCTTCAGCAGGTTCGCGCCGAAGAACAGCACCTCGAGGCCACCGATGACCACCGCGATCGCGACGCAGACCCCCCACGACCAGTTCCACACCCGCTTGGCCAGGAGCAGGAACAGTGAGGTGGTCAGCAGGAGCGTGCCGGTGACGGCGAGGCCGTAGGCGGTGGCCAGGCGGGCGGAGCTGCGGAAGATCGAGATGAGCAGCAGCACGCCCACGAAGAGGATCCAGTTCATCGCCGGCAGGTAGATCTGCCCTGCCTCGGACGACGAGGTGTGCTTGAGCTTCAGTCTGGGGAACAGGCCGAGCCGCATCGCCTGATACGCCACCGAGTAGGTGCCCGAGATGACGGCCTGGGAGGCGATGACGGTGGCCATCGTGCTGAGAACCACGAGGGGGAGGGTCGCCCAGCCCGGTGCCATGAGGAAGAAGGGGTTGACGGCCGTGCTCGGCTCGGTGAGGATCATCGCCGCCTGGCCGAGGTAGTTGATCATCAGCGCGGGGAAGACGAGCGCGAACCAGGCGAGCTTGATCGGACGGGGGCCGAGGTGGCCCATGTCGGCGTAGAGAGCCTCCGCGCCGGTGATCGTCAGCACGACCGCGCCCATGGACACGAAGGCGATGAGCGGGCGGTCGAGGATGAACAGCACCGCGTAGTGGGGCGAGATCGACGTGAGGATCATCGGGTAGGCGACGATGTGCGGCAGGCCGAGCAGGGCGAGGACGACGAACCACAGCACCATCACCGGGCCGAAGGCGCGCCCGACGATGTGCGTGCCCCAGCGCTGAATGATGAACAGGGCTGTGAGGATCACCACCGAGATCGGCAGCACGAACTCCTGCAGGGCGTTGTCCTCGACGGCGATGCCCTCGATCGCCGACATCACCGAGATGGCCGGGGTGATGAGGCTGTCGCCGAAGAACAGGGCCGCGCCGAGGATGCCCATCATGGTCGCGATGGCGAGCTCGCGCGGCCGCCGCTTGAGCGAGGCGCGCAGCTTCGCGGTGAGGGCGAGGATGCCCCCCTCGCCCTCGTTGTCGGCGCGCATGACCAGGGCCACGTACTTGACCGAGACGACGAGGGTCACCGACCAGAACACCAGTGACAGGACGCCGTAGACGTCACCGTGGGTGGCGGCGACTCGATTGTTGTCGAGGCTGAACACCGTCTGCAGCGAGTACAACGGGCTGGTGCCGATGTCGCCGAACACCACCCCGACGGCCGTCAGGGCGAGCGCCAGCAGCGACTCACGGTGGGGCTGCGCGGTCTGCTGCGCCACGGTGTCGGCACTCGCCGGAACTTGTGTCACGGACCACTAGCGTGCACCCCTACCTCCGGGCATGCAACGTCAGCCCACCCCTCCGGTGCCGCAACTCCCGTGCCACGAGGGGCGACGGGCAGCCAGGAAGAACCCCGCCGGCAGGCCAGGTTCGGGTCCCTGCGGCCCGCCGTGCCGCAGGGCCGCCGATCGTCCCCGTCATGCATAGCAGTCAGCGGTCTGGTTTGCAACGGATGCATAACAGCTTGGGTCTCGTCTTTGCAACGGAAGCAAAGTGCAGTAGCGTCGCCGTGGTTCTGCCAAAACTTCCGCCCTCGCGCCCCGAACGAAGGAGTTCACCGTGTCTGCTCGCCTCACCCCGTCCAGGCTGTCCGACGCCGCATTCTCGCGACGCGGACTGTTGACCGGCGCCGTCGGCGTCACCAGCCTCGCCGCGCTCTCCGCCTGCGGCGGCTCCAGCACCGCCCCGCAGGGGGGCAGCGTGCCGTCCGCCAGCGCCGGCGGCACCGCCTACACCGGCCCGAAGGTCACCGTGAGCTTCTGGTGCGGGTGGACGGGCGCGGACGGCGACGTCGCGAAGAAGATGATCAACGAGTTCAACGCCGCCACGTCGAACATCACGGTGAACATGAACGTGATGCAGTGGGCCGACTTCTTCACCAAGCTGCCCGCCGCCGTCTCCACGAGCTCGGGCCCCGACGTCGCGGTGATGCACATCGACGACATCCCCACCCAGGCCGCCCAGCAGGTCATCGTCCCCATCGACGAGATCGCCACCGCCCTCAACCTGCAGTCGAGCGACTTCGCCCCGGCCGTCTGGAACGGCGGCATGTACAACGGCAAGCGCTACGGCATCCCGATCGACGTCCACGACCTCGGCCTGTACGTCAACCAGTCGGTGATGGAGAAGGCTGGGCTCGACCCGACCAAGCCGCCGACCGACGAGAACAGCTACATGGACGCGCTCGACAAGATCAAGAGCAAGGCGGGCATCCAGGGCAGCTGGGTCAGCCCGTTCCAGTTCACCGGCGGCTTCATGTTCCAGTCGCTGCTGTGGCAGTTCGGCGGCGACCTCTACGACAGCAGCACCACCAATGCGACGTGGAACTCGGACGCCGGCCACAAGGCGCTCTCGTGGATGGTCGGCCTCATCTCCCAGGGCTACAGCCCGAAGAACGTCGCCCAGGACGCCGACTACATCGCCCTCAAGAACGCCAAGAACGCCTTCAACTGGCAGGGCATCTGGCAGGTCAACGACGCGACGACGCTGAGCACCACGAAGATCACCACGGCGCGGCTGCCGAAGATCGGCACCCAGCGCGGCGTGTGGGGCAACTCCCACCAGTTCGTCCTGCCGAAGACGACCGGCCAGGACCAGAACACCGCCCTCGCCGCCCGCTACTTCATCAACTGGTTCACCCAGCACGAGAGCGAGTGGGCGACCTCGGCCAAGGTGCCGGCGTCCAACAAGCTCGCGCAGTCGTCGGACTTCACCAAGCTCACCAAGCTGCAGTCGTTCGCGGCGGACGTCCCCGACGTGCACTTCCCGCCCGCCGTGGCCGGCATCGGTGACGCGACGGCGAAGCTGTACGACGCGATCCAGGCCGCGGTGCTCGGCAAGCAGAGTGTCGACCAGGCGCTGTCGACCTCGGCGCAGGCCGCGACCAAGGTGCTGGCCGACAACAAGAAGAAGTACGGTGCCTGAGGCCCTCGTGACCGCCGCCCCGCCCGTCGCCTCCCGGCGCGGGCGGGGTCCCCGCCGGCGCCTGACGCCCTGGCTGTTCCTCCTGCCGTTCGGCGTGCTGTTCGTCGGGTTCGTGCTGGGCCCGGCGCTCTACGGCATCTGGGTGAGCCTGCACGACTACGACTACCTGCTGCCGCACCAGCCGTGGAACGGCCTCGGGAACTACCAGAGCCTGTTCGACCCGTCCTCGCGGGACTACTCCGACTTCTGGCGCTCGATGCGGGCCACGGGCATCTTCACCGTGGCCAGCGTGCCGTTCCTCGTGGTGATCCCGCTGCTCATCGCGCTGCTGCTCAACCGCAGGTTCCCGGGGCGCACGTTCTTCCGCGCGGTGTTCTTCGCGCCCTACGTGCTCGGCGTCGCGGTGGTCGGTGTGCTGTTCCGCTTCCTGCTCGACCCGAACATCGGCATGCTGAACTACTACCTCGGCAGGCTCGGGATCGCGCACAACATCCCGTGGACGACGCAGGTGCCGTGGGCGTGGATCTCCCTCGTCGGCATGACCGTGTGGTGGACCCTCGGCTTCAACGCGATCATCTTCCTCGCCGGGCTGCAGGACATCTCGCCCGAGTACTACGAGGCCGCCCAGGTCGACGGCGCGTCGACGTGGCAGCGCTTCGTGCACGTCACCCTGCCCGGCCTGCGTCCGGTGCTGCTGTTCGTGCTCACCATGACGATCCTCGCCTCGGCCAACGTGTTCGGCCAGCCGTTCCTGGTCACCCAGGGGGCGCCGGCCAACGAGACGAGGTCGGCGATCATGTACATCGCCAACGTGGGCATGAGCCAGTACCGCCAGGGGGCCGCGGCCGCCATGAGCTACCTGCTGGCCGCGATCCTCATCGGCATCAGCCTGCTCAACTTCCGGCTGTTCCGGTCCCAGGAGGAGTCATGAGCACCGTCATCACCCGCCCGACCACGGTCGGCTCCCGCCCCGACCAGACCCGCCGACGCCGGCGTCCGACCGGCAACCCCGTGGGCCGCACCCTGTTCTGGGTGGCCCTGGTCGTGCTGACGCTGGTCTTCCTCGCGCCCCTGGTGTGGATGCTGTCGACCTCGTTCAAGACCCCGAACGACGCGACGTCGCTGCCCCTGTCGTGGCTGCCGCATCCGTTCACCACCCAGGCCTACAGCCAGCTGCTCGCGCCCGGTTCGCAGACGCCGGTGCTGCGCTGGTTCGCCAACTCGCTGGTCGCGGGACTGTGCAACTCGGCGCTCGTCGTGGCGGTGGACGCCTGCGCGGCCTACGCCCTCGCCCGCCTCGACTTCCCCGGCAAGAAGGTGGTGTTCGCCCTGGTCATCGGGACGATCTTCGTGCCCGGATTCGTCTTCCTCATCCCCAACTACCTGCTGGTGGCCAAGCTGCACTGGCTCGACTCGCTCATGGCGATCATCGTGCCGTCGGCCGGGGGCGCCTTCGGGGTGTTCTTCCTGCGGCAGTTCTTCCTCGGCCTGCCGAAGGAGCTCGAGGAGTCGGCGGCCATCGACGGGGCCAACACCTGGCAGATCTTCTGGCGAGTGGTGCTGCCCAACGCGCGGCCCGCGCTGTCGACGCTGGGCGTGCTCGCCTTCCTCACCAACTGGAACGACTTCCTCTGGCCGGTGTACGTGCTGTTCAGCCCCTCCCACCTCACCCTGCCCGCGGGCCTGTCGACGCTGCAGGGGGCGGCGACCACCAACTACTCGCTCATCATGAGCGGGGCGGTGATCGCCAGCGTCCCGGCGCTGATCCTGTTCATCCTGGCCCAGCGGCAGCTGGTCGAGAGCGTCGCGCGCAGCGGCATCAAGGGCTGACATGGCGAGTGCTCCCGTGACGGGGCGCGCCCGGCTGCTGGTGGCCGTGCTGCTGGCCCTGGTGGTGACCGCGTGCTCCGCTCCCTCCGCGGGCCCGTCCGGTGCTCCCACTCCCCGGAGCACCGGATCGTCCGCGACCGGCTACCGGAACCCGGTCTACGCCGACGACTTCCCCGACCCGTCGCTGCTGCACGTCGGGTCGACCTTCTACGCCTTCGCCACCCAGGGCGACGGCCGCAACATCCAGCAGCTGACGTCGTCCGACCTCGTGCACTGGACCAAGCGCGCCGACGCCCTGCCCATGCTGCCCGGGTGGGCGCAGGGCGGGGCCACGTGGGCCCCGGAGGTGATCACGGTCGGCGGGCACTACGTCATGTTCTACGTCGAACGCGACTCGGCCCGCGGCGTCCAGTGCATCGGCCGCGCCACCTCGAGCAGGCCGGGCGGTCCCTACGTCGACTCCTCGAAGCAGCCGTTCCTCTGTCAGCCCGACCTCGGCGGATCCATCGACCCCAACCCGGTGCGCGACCCGGACGGGCACCTCTACCTCTACTGGAAGAACGACGGGAACTGCTGCGGCAAGAAGGTGCAGCTCTGGGGGCAGCAGCTGACCCCGGACGCCGCGCGCCTCGTCGGCCGCCGCGTGCCGCTGCTGTCGAACACCCTGGGGTGGCAGGGGAACCTCGTCGAGGCGCCGGAGATGTTCGTCCACGACCACGCGCACGTGCTGTTCTACTCGGCCAACGACTACGCCTCGGCGAACTACGACATCGGCTACGCGAGCTGCGCCGGCCCGCTCGGACCCTGCCAGGACCGCTCGCAGGTGCCGCTGGTGTCGAGCAACGAGGTGGCCGCCGGACCCGGCCACTGCTACCCGTTCGCCCTGCCCGACGGCTCCACCTGGCTGCTCTACCACGCGTGGCAACCGCAGGCCATCGGCAGCACCTACCCGGGGCGGGAGCTGTGGCTGAGCCCGCTCACCTGGAAGGGCGGCGTCCCGCAGCCGGTGACCCCGACAACGCAGATGCCCGCGGCTCCCCGTCCCTGAGGACGGCTCGCCGCGGGCATCCCGCGATCCGTGCTCCCGCTCAGCTCGACGGGCGCGCCCCCGCCAGGGCCGAGACGCTCAGCTGCTGGAACGTGGTGGTGAACCCGCTGCCGCCGAAGCTCGCCAGCCCGATCCGCGGGGCCGACCCCAGGTCGGCGGTCCACGTCACGCCGCCCACCCAGTTCTCACCGTCGAGGCTCGTGTACGCGCTGTACGCGTCCAAGCCGCCGACCATGTGGTGGACGATGCGCAGCCAGGTCCAGTCGCCCACCGGCCCGACGACGCTGTTGCCGTAGCTCGGGTAGCCGGACGGTTCGCTGCTGTCCTCCTTGCCGAACTCGGTCTGGCGGGTGTTCCAGATCGAGACCGAGTCGAGCTTGATGTAGTGGCCGTCGCCGCCGTAGATCATCAGCGCGCCCTGCACGTAGTTGTAGCAGCAGCCCGACGTGGGCGTGTCGACCTTCACCCGCACCTGGGCCACGTAGTCGCCGGACGGGGCCCGCTCGGTGAGCACGGACGCGAGGGGGGTCGACGGCGGGTGGATGTCGGCGTTCTGGGTCTTCATGGTGAGCGACCCTCCGCCGACCGACCACGTGCCGGCGTCCGGCTCACGCACCCAGCTCCACTGCGGTGACAGCTGCGACCCGGTGAACGCGTCGGAGAGGGCGGTGTCGGGGCGCCCGGGCTGCGGCTGGGGCAGATAGCGGGCGTGGTAGGTCGTGCGCCATCCGGGCTGGGCCACCGGCCCGGGCATCGGCTGGTCGGAGGGGCCGGCACCGCCGCGGACGATCGGCCAGCCGTCGTGCCAGTCGAGCGGATCGGCCAGCAGCGGCCGCTTGGTGTAGCCCACGTGGCCCGCGACGTACGGATCCTGCTGGTCGACGGCGTGGTAGTACACCCAGTCCTGCCCGGCGAAGTCGGTGACCACGGCGTTGTGCCCGGTGCCGACCCACTTGTTGCCGTTCTGGTAGAGCATCGGCGTCCCGCCGACCCGGGAGTCGAGGATCGAGCGGCCGTCCTTGTCGAGGAACGGGCCGAGCGGGCTGCGCGATCGGGCGGCGAACACCGTGTAGCCGGTCAGCGGGCCGGAGCAGCAGTTGGTGGCCGAGCCCATGAAGTAGAACCAGCCGTCGCGCTTGACGATGAAGGTGCCCTCGTAGCGGTTGTCGATGGCGATCTGGCGCTCGGTTCCCGGGACGGTCGACATGCCGTCGGCGGTCAGCTCGCGGACGAAGACGCCGCCGAAGAAGGAGCCGTAGTAGATGTAGCTGTGGCCGCCGGAGGTGACGACCTCGGGGTCGAACTTCCACGCCTTGCTCGTGGGGTTGGACGGCGTGCCGCCGGGCTCGACGACCGGCTTGCCGGCGTCGGTCCACGGGCCCGTCGGCGAGGTGCTGGTGAGCACGCCGACCGCGGAGCCGCCTCCGGGGAGGCTGGTGTCGCTCGCCGTGTAGTAGAGGTGGTAGAGCCCGTCGCTGTAGGTGACGTCGGGCGCCCAGAGGCCGGCCGAGGGGGCCACCCATGACGGGTTCGCGGCGAGGGCGTCGTCGACGTAGGTCCAGTGGGTGAGGTCGGTGCTCCGGTAGGTGGGCAACCGGTGCATCACGAGGTCGCCCGAGCTCGTCGTCTGGGTCGGGTCGAGTTCGTCGGTGGTGCAGTAGAGGTACCAGTTCGTGTCGCCGGCCGTCTGCCCGTGGATGACGTAGGGGTCGGCGCAGTTGTCGGCCTGGTGACCGCTGGGCAGCGTGAGGCGGAGGGGATTGGTGTAGGTGGGTGGAACGGCGGGGGCCGAGGCGGGCACGTCGGCGGCGACGGGTGCCGCGGACGCCGGCCTGCTCAGCCCTGTGAACGCGACGAGCGCTGCTCCCAGGGCCGCCCACCGGAGTGAGGCAGTGGTCATGGCTGCTCCGATCTGGGGAGGGGGTGTCCCCATCCCACCTCGTTTTGCACCCGTTGTAAACGGTTTGGATGAGGGAAATTGGGAGTGCGCCTCCGGATCGGCGGTCGCGAGGGTGGGGGCGGGGTCGTGGTGGTGACGGGACGCCGCGCGCCCGGCGATCGGGAGGGCGGCGCGCCCGCTCGCGGGGGTGGGGACGGGGCGGCGTCCCCGGCGTCAGCGGAGGGTGCTGCCGCGCACGACCAGGCGCCAGGGGATCTGGACGTCCTCGGCGTTCTCGCCCGACCGGGTGCCGTCGATCCGGCCGAGGAGAAGGCGCATCGACTCCCGCGCCAGGGCGTCCAGGTCGGGGGCGATCGTGGTGAGGGGCGGCTCGGTGAACTCCGCCTCGGAGATGTTGTCGAAGCCGGCGACGGCGACGTCGTCGGGCACCCGGACGCCGGCCGCGCGGCAGGCCTGCAGCGCCCCGATGGCCATGAGGTCGTTGAAGCAGAAGACCGCGTCCGGTGGCTGGGGGAGGGCGAGCAGCTGCTGCATCGCCCGGCGTCCCTCCTCGCGGGCGTACGCCGACACGCCCACCATGAGCGCGGGGTCGAAGGGGACGCCGGCGGCCGCCAGTGCCTCGCGGTAGCCCTGCACGCGCACCGACGCCGTGCCGTCGAACGCCTCGTAGCCGATCGCCGCGATCCGCCGGCGTCCCAGGCCGAGCAGGTGCTCGACCATGGTGCGGGAGGCGGCCACCGAGTCGACCGCCACGTGGTCGTACCCGTGGGGGACGGCGCGCTCGCCGAGCAGGACGAGGGGCGTCGTGTCGCGCCGGTGGGCGAAGTCCTCGGCCTTGACGGCCAGGGGCGAGAAGAGCAGGCCGTCAACCATGTGCGACTGCATGCCCGACAACACGATCCGCTCCTGCTCGGCGGTGCCGCCGGTGACGTCCATGATCGCGATCCAGCCCCGTTCGGCGGCGGCCGCGGTGAACTTCTGGGCCAGTTCGGCGAAGTACGGGGAATCGATCTGCGGGATGGCGAGGGCGAGGAAGCCGCTGCGGCCGTACTTCAGCTGCTTGGCGCTGAGGTTGGGGCGGTAGCCGAGCTCGTCGATGGCCGCCTGCACCTTGGCCCGGGTCTCCGGCCGCACGTGCTCGTAGTCGTTCACGACGTTTGAGGCGGTGCGGATGGAGACCCCGGCTCGCTCTGCCACATCGCGAAGTCGAACTGCCACGGGCCGATCCTAGTGCCGCACCGTGCGGCGTCCGGGGGAGCCCGGGCCTTGCCGCGCCGCGGACGTCCCGCCTCGGTTGACCTTTTGCCTCCGTTGCAAAAGACTTGGACACCAGTCGATCCGTCCCTGCCGTCCATTAAGTTCGTGGACGAAGCAATCCCCAAGGAGCCCCTGATGGAATCTCCCGCCATCTCGCTGATCACCGCGTCGCCCGCTTCCCAGCAGGACGGAAGCCACCCGCGTCCGCAGCTGGTCCGGTCGCACGGCGTCGTGCTCGACCGCGAGGTGGGCTTCGCCCACGACGACGAGGCGGTGGGTCTCGAGCGGCACTGGCAGCGCGACCAGTCGCCCTTCACCCGCACCATCCAGCTGCCGTTCCCGCCGGAGTCCGACGCGTCGGGCGTCGCCGACAAGGGCTTCCACCCGTGCGTGTGGTACCGCATCCCGATCAGCGCCGACGACGTCGCGGCGTCCGGGCACGCCGCCGGACGCCGGCTGCTGCTGCACTTCGGCGGCGTCGACCACGAGGCGATCGTCTTCGTCGACGGACAGCGGGTCGGCGAGCACGTCGGGGGCCAGGCGGCCTTCACCGTCGACATCACCGACGCGCTCGACCCGGACGCCGACGAGCACGCCATCGTCGTCCGCGCGGTCGACGACCCGCTCGACACCCGGATTCCGCGGGGCAAGCAGGACTGGCGCAAGGACCCGCACGCCATCTGGTACCACCGCACCACCGGCATCTGGCGGACGGTCTGGCTGGAGTCGGTGGCCGCCGTGCACGTCACCCACCTCGGGTGGCGCACCGACGTCGCGCAGGGCCGGGCCACCGCGGTGATCGAGCTCAACCGGCGTCCGGACGCCGGCACCTCGGTCTCGGTGGCGATCGGCCACGACGGCCGGGTGCTCGCCGACGCCACCGTGGCCATGACCGACCGCAGCCTCGAGGTCGTGCTGCCGCTCGCCGGCCAGGACAACGGCGTCAACCACGAGCACCTGCTGTGGTCGCCCCAGCACCCGACGTTGCTGGACGCCGGCATCGTGCTCAGCGCCCCCAGCGGCGACGACGAGGTCCGGTCGTACCTGGGCCTGCGCGACGTGCGCGTGGGCGCCGACCGGGTGCTGCTGAACTCGCGGCCGATCGTGCTCCGCGCGGTGCTCGAGCAGGGGTACTGGCCCGAGTCGCACCTCACCGCCCCCAGCCTGGAGGCGATCCGGGCCGAGGTGCAGCTCATCCTCGACCTCGGCTTCAACTGCGCCCGCATCCATCAGAAGGTCGAGGACCAGCGGTTCGTGTTCTGGGCCGACAAGCTCGGGCTCATGCTCTGGGGCGAGACCGCGGCCGCCTACAGCTTCGATGCGCGCGCGGTGCAGTTGCTCACCGCCGAATGGGTCGACATCGTCCGGCAGTACGCCGCCCACCCGGCGATCATCGCGTGGGTGCCGTTCAACGAGTCGTGGGGCGTCACCCAGCTCGCGCACGACCCGGCCCAGCAGGCCTACTCCCGGGGACTGTCCGACCTCACGAGGGCGCTCGACCCGAGCCGTCCGGTGATCTCCAACGACGGCTGGGAGCACACCGACTCGGACCTGCTCACCATCCACGACTACGAGTGGCGGCGCGACGTGCTCGCCGCCCGCTACACGCGGGAGGGCGTCGAGCATCTCCTTGAGACCACCGGTCCCGCCGGGCGTCCGCTCGTCGTCGGCGACCACCAGGTCGCCGGCCTGCCGGTGCTGCTCACCGAGTTCGGCGGCGTCGAGTTCGTCACCGAGCGCAGCGCCGACGAGACGTGGGGCTACTCGTCGGCGTCCGACCCGGACGACTTCGAGCGCCGGGTGCGCGACATCATGGAACCCGTCAAGGCGTCCGCCGTGCTCGGCGGGTACTGCTGGACGCAGCTGACCGACACACTGCAGGAGGCCAACGGCCTGTGTGACGAGCACCGCAACCCGAA
Source organism: Propionibacteriaceae bacterium (assembly GCA_036261615.1). Classification (GTDB taxonomy): domain Bacteria; phylum Actinomycetota; class Actinomycetes; order Propionibacteriales; family Propionibacteriaceae; genus JAJYQH01. The sequence continues at coordinate 33,195 of DATAKK010000013.1, forward strand.
ACTTCCGGCCGCGACCCTCAAGGAGCTGATGGGATCATGACTTCGCCCGAATCGACCGTGTACGGCGTCCTGCCCGAGGGTGAGGTGCACGAGTACGTGCTCACCCGCCCCGGGGCACCGCGCGTCGCCCTGCTCGACCTCGGTGCCGCGATCAACGGCATCCGCCTGGACGCCGACGACCCCGGCACCGACGTCGTCATCGGGTTCACCGACCTCGACCAGCGGCTGCCGGCGATCTCCGGCTACTTCGGCGCGGTCGTCGGGCGCTACGCCAACCGGATCGCCGACGGCCGGTTCGAGCTCGACGGGCACACCTACCAGCTGTCGACCAACGAGAACGGCAACACCCTGCACGGCGGTGTCGACGGGTTCGACAAGCGCATCTGGTCGGTCGTCGAGTCGTCGCCGGAGTCGATCACGTTCGAACTGGTGAGCCCCGACGGCGACCAGGGCTTCCCCGGCACGCTCACGGCCCGGGCCAGCTACACGCTGCTCGACGACGGCCTGGCCCTCGACCTCTCGGCGACGACGGACGCCCCGACGGTCTGCCTGCTCACCAACCACCTCTACCTCAACCTGGCCGGGGGCGGCACCGCCGAGAACCACCTGCTCAGCGTCGAGGCCGACCAGTACGTGCCGATCGACCCGGAGTCGATCCCGCTCGGCAACCTCGCCGACGTCGCCGGGACGCCGTTCGACCTGCGTCAACCGACCCGGGTCGGCGACCCCGTGCGCTCCGACGACGAGCAGATCGGGCGGGCCAAGGGCATCGACCAGTCGTTCCAGGTGCGGGGCGAGGGCCTGCGGACGTTCGCGCGGGTCGAGGATCCGGCGTCCGGGCGGGCGCTCGAGCTGTCGAGCGACCAGCCGGGCGTGCAGGTCTACACCGGCAACATGCTCAAGGGGGTCTTCGTCACGTCGGCCGGCGTCCGCCTGCGCCAGGGGGACGCCATCGCGCTCGAGCCGCAGCAGCATCCCGACGCGCCGAACCAGCACTGGTCGACGCGGTGCGTGCTGCGTCCCGGCGAGGAGTGGACGTCGCGGATCGAGTGGCGGTTCAGCGGCCGCTGAGTTCCAGTCGCTGAGTTCGGTACCGACCGGCCCGGGTGCGCGAGCGCCCGGGCCGGGTCGCGTCAGCAGTGGCGGTCGGGGTCGAGCAGCGTGAGGATGCGGTGCAGTTCGTCCCGGTCGCGCGCGTCGAGCCGGCCCAACCAGCCCTCGACCGCCTCGTCGCGGGCGACCAGCACATCGGCGAGGGTGCGGCGTCCGGCGGGCGTGATGTCGAGGACGACCGCGCGGCGGTCGCCGGGGTCGGGCGCGCGGGCGATCAGCCCGGTCTGCTCAAGGGAGTCGACGACGTCGGTGACCGAGCGGGGGGCGATGTGCAGCCGCTCGGCGAGGGCGCCGGGACGGAGGGGCGCGTCGCCGATGACCCGGAGCGCCCGCACCTGGTGGGGTGAGAGCCCGAAGGGAGCCGCGGCGTCCGCCCAGAGCCGGCGCAGTGACCGGGCGTTGCGGGCGAACAGTTCGCCCGTCGACTCGTCGTGCGCGGTCGCCTCGGCCATGGAGGAATGCTACCGCCCCTTCCCTCGTTGCCTCAATGTGAGGTAAGCTCACTAAAAGTCGCCGCGTCACACCGGCCCGGCCCCGCTCACCCTTCGAGGGGCGGGCGTTCTCTGCTCATGCGGGCGTTCTCGACGCCGAATCGGCAGAGATCGCCCGCCCCAGCGTCGAAATCGCCCGCCCCGCGGAACTGGCGGACGGCGGAGCGACGGGATCCCGGACGCCGGCGAGCCAGCGTGCCGACCACCATCCCAGGCACCAGAGAGGACTGTTCATGCCAGGACCGATGGCCCACTCGCTGGGTGGCGCGCCGCGTGTCGGCGCCATCTTCGGCGGCGGTGGCCCCGGACGCCCGCAGCGCGCGAGCCGCTCCGACAGGGCGCAGCTCGAGAGCGTCCCCCTCGACCTGCGCCGGGTGCTGCGGCTGTTCACCCCGCACAAGCTCGCGCTCACCCTGGTGACCATCGCCATCGTCATCACCTCCGTGATCGGGATGGCCCAGCCGTTCCTCATCCGGGCGATCGTCGACCGGGCGATCCCGCACCAGGATGTCACGCTGCTGCTCTGGTGCGTCGGCGGCATGCTCGGCGTGACGATCGTCAGCCAGCTGCTCGGCGTCCTGCAGACGTGGCTCGCCACCACCGTCGGGCAGCGGGTGATGCACCAGTTGCGCACCCAGCTGTTCGACACCGTCCAGCGCCAGTCGCTCGGCTTCTTCACCCGGACGCGGGCGGGCGAGGTGCAGTCGCGACTCACCAACGACGTGGCGGGCATGCAGTCGGTGGTCACCGACACCGCGACGTCGATCGCGTCGAACGTCACCACCCTCATCGCGACGATCGTCGCGATGGCCGCGCTCTCGTGGCGGCTCACGCTGCTGTCGGCGGTCATCCTGCCGCCGGCCATCTGGCTCACCCGCCGGGTGGCGCTGGTGCGGCGCGAGATCACCACCCGGCAGCAGGAGCGGCTCGCCGAACTGCAGTCGCAGATCAACGACGGGCTGTCGGTGTCCGGCGTCCTGCTGAGCAAGACGCTCGGCCTCGGCCCGCAGCAGTCGGCGCGCTTCGCCGCGGACTCCCGAGGCCTGGTCGACCTCGAGCTCGAGTCGCAGCTGGCCGGCCGGTGGCGGATGGCCGCGATGCAGATCATCTTCGCCGCGATCCCGGCCGCCATCTACCTGGTTGCCGGGCTGCCGGCCACCTCGGGTGGAATGACCATCGGGACGCTGATCGCGTTCTCGACGCTGCAGGCCGGCATCTTCCGCCCGCTCATGGGCGTCCTCAACACCGGGGCCCAGCTGATCACGGCGGGAGCCCTGTTCAGCCGGGTCTTCGAGTTCCTCGACCTCGACGACGCCCTCCCGGTCCCAGCCAGCCCCGTGCACCTCGACCCCGCCACCGCCCGCGGCGAGCTGCGGGTGGAGCACGTCTCCTACACCTATCCCGGAGCCGAGCGCCCCGCCGTCGACGACCTCACCGTCACCGTCCCGCCGGGCGGCTCGCTCGCGCTGGTCGGGGCCACCGGCTCGGGCAAGTCGACGGCGGCGTCCCTGCTGTCGCGGCTGATGGACCCCGCCGAGGGGCGGATCCTCCTCGACGGCGTCGACCTGCGCGACCTCGACCCGCAGCAGCTCACCCAGCTGGTCGGCGTCGTCACTCAGGAGACCTACCTCGTGCACGACACGATCCGCGCCAACCTGCTGCTCGCCGACCCGAACGCCACGGACGCCGACCTCTGGGAGGCCCTGGCCGCCGCGCAGATCGCCGACCACATCGCGTCCCTGCCGGGCGGCCTCGACACCCGGGTGGGGGAGCGCGGCTCCCGGTTCAGCGGCGGCGAGAAGCAGCGGATCGCGGTGGCCCGGACGATCCTCCGCGACCCGGCGGTGCTCATCCTCGACGAGGCGACCAGCGCCCTCGACAACGAGACCGAGCGCGCCCTGCAGGCGGCGCTCGACGGGCTCAGCCGGGGACGCACCACGGTCACCATCGCCCACCGGCTCTCGACCATCGAGGACGCCGACGAGGTGCTGGTGCTCGACCACGGGCGCACGATCGAACGTGGCACCCACCAGTCGTTGATGGCCGCCGGCGGGGCCTACGCCGGCCTGGCCCGGCGGGCGCAGGCGCGGCAGGCGGCCGCGTGAGGCCTGCTCACGCCGCGCGGCGTCCGCGTACCCGGTCGTCGTTGACGTAGGCGTAGTACAGGCCGATGAGCACGCCGCCGCCCACGTAGTTGCCGAGCAGCACGATGACCACGTTGCCGAGTGCCTTGAGCACGTCCAGCTGCCCGTACAGGCCGGCCATCGTGAACACCACGGTGTTGGCCACCGAGTGCTCGAAGCCCTGGAAGGCGAAGAGGAACACCGACATGATCATGACGACGCTCTTGGTGAAGTCGTCGTGGATCAGCCCGTTGTAGACGAGCAGCATCGCCAGGTTGATGAGCAGGTTGCAGAAGATCGCGCGGACGAACAGGTCGCCCCAGCCGAACGGGCCCTGCCCGAGGTAGGCGAGCTTGTGCTCGGAGGTGGCGATGAGGGTGTCACGGGTGGCACCGTCGAGCAGTGTGGTGCCGCGGACGAGCACCGCGATGACCAGGCCGCCGAGGAAGTTGCCGAGATAGCACCAGCCGAGCAGCCGGAGCGCCTTGAGCGCGCTCGTGCCCCGGTGGTACATGCCGATCGAGACGATCATCATGTTCGACGTGAGCAGTTCGCTCTTCGTGTAGTAGATGAACACGAGCGCGAACCCGAACACGAGCGAGCCGACGAGCTTGCCGATGCCGCCGAGGTTGGTCGAGCCGGCCGGGATCGCCGTGAACACGGCGACCACCGCGAAGTAGCTGAGGTACATGAGGCCGACGATCATTCCGGCCATGCCCGCGCGCTGCAGGTAGCGGCGGCGCATCGTCCCCGACATCTGCTGCTTGGTCTGCAGCGCGTCGAGGATCGTGCTGATGAACTCCCGCCCGGGGAACAGCGGGTTGGGGGTGAGCTGCTCGGTCACGCCTCGATGGTCGCATCGTGACGCGGGCGGCGTGAGCGAACCTGGGAACCGGTGCCGGACGTCTCAGCCGCAACCTACCGTGCCCGTCGCCGCCACATGGTGCCGGCGAACCCGAGTGCCACGACCGCGAAGCCCAGGAGCAGCCATTCGATCGGGGCGGCCGCGCTGGCGCTCACCCGGGTCGGCCCGGCTGCGCCGCCGGGGAGCGGGACGTGAGCGCCTGGGGACACCGTGGTCGTGAGGGAGACGCGCGGTTCGCCCGTGACCAGCAGCACGACGGTGATCACGAGCGCGATCGCCGCCACGGTCGTGAACGCGACGAGTCCTCGCGCCCCGCGGCCGGCCGGCCGCGACATGGGGGACACCGGGACGACCCCGCGCTCTCGGGCCCAGGTCGCGGCGAACGAGCGCGGGTCGAAAGCGCTCGATCCGAGGAACTCCTCGGCGGACAACCCCTCGGTTTCGGCGTCCCTCAGGTCACTCGAGAGGTCGGTGGCCATCTCCTCGGCGAGCGCATCGGGGACGCCGAGGCGCTTCCACTCAAGCCGGCACTGGTCGACGAAATCACTCATCGGGGACCTCGATCGTGACAGGGGCGAGCACGGCGTCCACCGCGTCCCGTGCGGCGCGCCACTCTGCGACACCGATGGCGAGCGCGGCCCTCCCGGCGGCGGACGGTCGGTAGTACTTCCGCGGGGGACCGCCGTTGCTCGCGGCGCGAAAGGTGTCGACGAGCCCGTCCCGCTCGAGACGCCCGAGCAACGGGTAGATGGATCCCTCGCCCACGATCGCCAGACCCCGTTCGCGCAGCCGCTTGGACATCTCGTAGCCGTAGGCCGGGCCCTCGGCGATCACCGCCAGCAGGCAGAGGTCGAGCACGCCTCGCAGCAACTCCGTCCGGCGGGCGTCCCCAAGTGCCATGTCTCACATGGTAGTGGCAGGACACTTGTCACACAAGGGTCGAGGTGATCCGGCGCGCGGCCGCCGTAAGCGAGCGCCCTAGCTGCCGAGCTGGTCGACCGCCCAGGCCACAGCCCGGGCCACCGACTCGCGGGCGTCCCCGCCGGACGCCGGCAGCATCGGGATGCCCATGGTCGCCAGCATCCGCTGCATGCCCTCGCCGACGTGGTCGACGACGATCGCCTGCACGCCGTTGTCACGGAGGAATCGGACGATGGTCGCGTGGTGCGAGCCGTGGTTGCCGGCGTCGTGGCCCTCGTCCCAGGCGACCTCGTGCACCCGCCAGTCGAACACCTGCGGGCCGCCGGCGTCCGTCTCGCGCACGTCGGCGGTGGCGACCCAGTGGGCCCTGCCCCACGAGTGCATGGTGTTTCCCGACTGGTCGACCGGGGTGGCGACGATCATGGCGTCCTCCTGAGTGGTGGGCCCCGCCCGGGCCCTTCGCCGCGAAATGTACCCGTGCTGCCACGCCCGCCCTCAGGCGGGGGAGGGTGTGGCAGCACAGGCGAATTCCGCAGAGAGTCGGCCCTCAGTCGGCGAACGCGAACGCCTGCCCGTCGGCGGTGATCGCGAAGCTCACGGCGGTGAGGTCGGCGTCCAGCACCGCCTCGTGGCCGTCCCTGCGCCACGTGATCCGGAGCTTGTCGGACGCCGGCAGCTCCACCACGCACTCGGCGTCGAACCCGAACGCTCCGAAGCTGTTGCGGAACCGCAGCAGGTCGAGCTGGCGGCGGACGACCGGTTCCTGCAGCCCCGCGCGCACCTGCTCCATGGAGAGGTTGGTGCGGTTGATCTCCTTGTGGCCGCCGGGCCCGGCCTTCGCGACGGCGTCGTGGTCGTTGCGCCCGGCGAACAGGTCGAGGTACCAGACCTGCGGCTTGCCGGGGGTGAACACGTGGATCGCGCGGGCCAGGAGCATCGCGGCGTCCGACTCGCCCAGGGCCGAGTAATAGGTGGCGTTCACCTGGTAGTACATCGTCTTCTCGCCATGGAGGTCCTTGACGTAGCCGCCGCGGCCCTTGACGGTGGCGATCAGCCGGTCGATCTGGTCGTCGGTGAGCAGGCCCTTGAGGTCGAGCAGCGGGATGCCGTCGTGGCAGCCGAGCATGGTGACGGTGCGGATGTTCTTCGCGAGCACGTCGTCGATCCAGCGGGCCAGCGTCGTCGCGTCGTGGTGTTCGAGGGCGTCGATGACCAGGCCGGGCAGGAAGAAGTCGTAGGTCATGAACCCCTTCTGGCTGATCACCTCGTGGATCCGCTCCTCGTAGCGGGAGTGGATCTCGGGCAGCAGCTTGAGCCCGCGGCGGGTGGCGAGCTGCTTCACCCGGTCGAGCAGGATCCACGTGCCCGGATCGTTGAGGAAGTTCGGCTGTCCCGGCTCCTTGGGCGCGTAGGCGAACGCGTCGAGGCGGACGATCTCGGCCCCGTAGCCCGCGAGCGTGTCGAGGGTGTCCTCGTAGAACTGCCAGACGAGCGGGGAGGCGATGTTGAGATCCATCTGGCCGAGGTAGCGCCGCCGCGACTCGAGCCACTCGATGACGGCGTCCCGCACCCCCTCGAAGCCCGCGAAGTCGAGCTGGGCGGGGGTGGCGCCGGCATCGAGGGACGCCGAGACGCTCCGGGCCAGGGCCGCGGCCGAGGTGTACTGCAGGCCGGCGGCGTCCATGAGGTCTTCGGCCTCGGGACGCGGGTAGCGCACCTCCTGGTAGAAGGTGTTCCAGTAGGGCTTCTCGGTGCCGTCGGGCATCCGCACCATGAGGATCGGCAGGCCCGGCTTGCGGAAGAACATCGTGGCGACCATGTCGGCGTCCGGCTGCACGTAGCCCTCGAGCGTCAGCTCCCCGTGGCCGGCCCAGAACTCGTTCCAGTCGATGAAGAAGTCCTTGTAGGGGGAGCGGGCGCCGCGGGCGAGCAGGTCCTGGAACTGCGGCGACAGCACCGAGGCGTGGTTGAGGACGAAGTCGACCTTGAGGTTCACGCCGGCGGCGGCGAGGGCGTCGAGGTCGGCGCGGGTGGCGTAGTAGTCGTTGAGGTCGTAGTCGATGACCGAGAAGCCGCGGTCGAGGTCGGAGTTGAACAGGCTGGGCAGCACGTAGGCCGACGAGAACGCGCCGCGCACCGCGGGATCGGTGAGGAAGTCAACGAGCCCGGAGAGGCGTCCCCCGAGGCTGTCGGGGTAGACGTTGATCATCACCCCGGACGCCGGCAGGTCGCGGCCCATGCTCCGCAGGTAGGCGTCGTAGTCGAGCAGCTCGCCCGACTTGGACACGATGATCCGCGCCTTGTGCGCCTGCGAGTGCAGCCGCTCCTGCTCCAGCCCCAGCACGAGCGTGGTGAAGGGGCTGTCGACCCTGCCGTCGCGGTTGCGGGAGCGGCGGTGCGCGAGCGTCTCCTCGGGTGTGGAGTTGAGCAGGATCGGCACGTCGACCCCGCGCAGGTTGTCGCTGTTGCCGTGGGTCCACTCGATGACGAGCACCTGGACGCCGGACATGTCGACGCTGTCGTACCAGAGCTGGTCGCGCTCGCGGCCCATCCGCTTGAGCAGCAGCGTCTGCGCGCCGGCATGGAACTGACCGAGCAGCCCGCTCACCTCGTCGAAGTCGATCTCCTGAGCGGTGCCGAGGTAGGAGTCGAGCGCCCGGCATCCGGCCTGCTGGTAGGTCGCCAGCCACGGGTTGTCGCCCACCTGGGCCGGGTCGGCGTCCTGGTCGGACGCCTGCAGCGCCGCCAGCCGCTCGCGCACGGCGTCGTCGTACTCGCCGGCGTCCAGCAGGCCCTTGAGGCCGCCGGTGCGGAAGGTGCGGAGCCGCTCGGCGTCGTTGTCCCGGGGGATGCGGCGGGGGTAGTTGTCGCCCGACAGCACGTAGGCGCCGACGCCGTTGGCGCGCAGGTAGTGGGCGAGCAGCGAGCCGATCTCGCTCTTGCCGACCCCGGAGCCGCCGTGCACGGCGACGACCGCGCGGTGCGGGGGGTCGGCGAGCAGCGGGACGAGCAGCTCCCACAGCCGCGGGGCGATCACCCGCGCCTTGGCCACGTGCGACTCGTTGATCTCGACCTTGTCGCCGGGCATGTCGCCGGTGGGCACGGCGGACAGGTCGACGATGTCGGGGAGGTCGAAGGGGAAGCCCGGGTGCGGATCATCGGTGGCCATGGAGGACTCCTGAACGGTGAACTGGGTCGCCTGACGCGGCTCAGTATGGTCCGCGGCGCCCGGCGTCCGCGGCGCAACCGGAAAGATGCACCGGTGACGGCGGGAGGGGGCCGGACGCGGACGCGGGCCGCGACGGCTCATCCGGCGGGACGAGGGCGGGGCCAGGACGAGCCCCCGTCCGGGCTCCGGCTGGCGGCGACACGGTCGCTCGTCCCGCTTCAGCTCGCGCCCGCCCCCGGTAAGGGCGGGACAATGCAGCAATGACGTCCTCCCTGCGCGCCTGGCAGCGTCCCCACGACCTGGAGAACCTGCTGCCCGCCGCCCTCGCGGTCGCGGCGGCCGCCGTGTTCCAGCAGCTGCTTCCCTCGCAGTTCGTCGTCGTGCGGCCCCACGGAGTGTTCACGATCGTCGAGGGCCTGCTGCTCGTCGTCATGATCGTCGTCGAGTTGCTGCCCCAGGACGTCAACCTCTGGCGGGCGGCCAGCGTCCTCGTCAGCCTGCTCACCCTCGACAACACCGCCAGTTCGGTCGTGCTCGTCTACCGGATCGCCACCGAGGGGGCCGGGAAGACGGCGGGCCCGTTGCTCGCGGCCGGCGGCGGCATCTGGGTGACCAACGTGCTCGTCTACGGCCTCTGGTACTGGATGATCGACCGCGGCGGTCCCTACGCGAGGGCCGAGGCGCAGCCCCGGACGCCGGACTTCGCCTTCCCCCAGATGCTCACCCCCGACGTCGCCCCCTCGCACTGGCATCCTCGGCTGCTCGACTACCTCTACGTGAGCTTCACCAACGCGACGGCGTTCTCGCCGACCGACACGATGCCGATGACGCTGCGCGCCAAGGGGCTGATGGCCGCGCAGTCGATCGTGGCGCTGGCGACGGTCGCGCTCGTGCTCGCCCGCGCGGTGAACATCCTCTGACGGACGCCGGCGCTGTCCGGTTGTGGTTCGACGTCGACCCACAGCGGGACACCGCCCGATTGTGGTCGTAGGTACTGGCCAGTTCTGGGTCGACGTCGACCTACAACCGGGCACTGCCCAGTTGTGGTTCGAGCCACGCCCACCGAGGACGGGTGCGGCTCAGCCGGCGATGTCGTACGACTGCAGCCGCTTGCGGTCCTCGCGGGTGCCCGACTGCTGCAGGGCGAGCAGTTCGGCGTAGATGCCGCCGGTGTGGGCGAGCTCGGCCGGCGTCCCGATCTCGTCGACCCGGCCGTCGCGCAGGGTGACGATCCGGTCGACCGAGGCGATCGTCGACAGCCGGTGAGCGATGATGATGCTCGTCCGCCCGGCCATGAGGTGGTCGAGCCCGGCCTGCACCTGCCGCTCGGCCTTGGTGTCGAGCGCGCTGGTGGCCTCGTCGAGGACGAGGATCGGGGCGTCCTTGAGGATCGCCCGGGCCACCGCGATCCGCTGGCGCTGGCCGCCCGACAGCTTGAGGCCACGCTCGCCGATGAGGGTGTCGTAGCCCTCGGGGAAGCGTTCGATGAAGGTGCTCGCGTTCGCGTTGCGCGCCGCCTCGACGACCTCGCTCTCGGACGCCGCCGGCCGCCCGTAGGCGATGTTCTCCCGGATCGTGCCCGAGAACAGGGCGGGGTCCTGGAACACGACGCCGACGTCGGCGCGGACCTCGTCGATCGACAGGTCGGTGATGTCGCTGCCCAGCAGCCGCAGGTGCCCGGATCGCAGCCGGTAGAAGCCGAGCAGCAGGTTGACGATGGTCGTCTTCCCGCCGCCCGACTCGCCGACCAGGGCAACCCGCTCCCCGCGCCGCACGCTGAACGACACGTCGCTCAGCACGTCCTCGCCGGTCTCGTAGCCGAAGCCCGCCGCGTCGAACTCGATCACCACATCGGTGCCGGACGCCGCCGAGGTCGCGCTGCGTCCCTCGCCCACGTGCCACTCGTCGTCGGGCTCGGCCATCACCGCGAAGTAGTCGCGGCTGCCGGCGATCGCGCGCTGGGAGGCGTCCACGAGGAAGCTCATCATCGTCACCGGCACCCGGGCCATGTTGACGAGCTGGATGAGCAGCACCATGGTTCCGACGGTGAACGCGCCCTCGGCGGTGCGCACGAAGATGATCGCGTAGATGCCGAAGAACATGAGGTTGAGGACGCCGCGGCGCAGCGAGTCCATCTCGTGCCACCACCGCGACTGCTCGCGGGTGAGGCCCACGACGCTCGTGTAGTGACGCCGGAACAGGTCGAGCTCACGCCGCTCGGCGACGAAGCTGCGCACCACCCGGATCTGCTGCACCACCTCGGCGAACCGGCCGCCGGCCTCGTCGATGTGGGCGTTCTTGGTGCGCTCGATCCGCTGCCACTTGCGGCTGGTGAGGGTGGTCAACCAGACGAACGCGGGGAAGACCACCGCCAGCAGCACCGCCAGTGGCCAGGAGTAGATGATGCTGACGACCAGCACCGCGCCGACCGTGAGCAGCATCGGGAAGAAGTTGTTCGCGAACCCGTTGAGGAACTGGGTGGTCTCGGTGATCGAGCGCTGCAGCCGGCTGATGATCCGCCCGGTGAGTTCGTTGTCGAAGTAGCGCTGCGGCAGGCGCATGAGCTTCTCGTAGTAGCGGGTCGACAGGATCGTCCGCAGTCGCACCGCCATGAGGTCGCCGAAGTAGCCGCCGAGGTTGCTCACCAGGGTGTTCGCGAGATCGGTGACGAACAGGGCCACGGCCAGCAGCAGGATCTCGCGCACGTGGTTGTCGGGCCCCGCCTGCGCGCTCACGATGAGGTCGGTGGCCCGGGAGATGATGAACGGCATCAGCAGGCCGGTGGCCGCGGTCAGCAGCGACGCGACGATGATGACGGCGTACGCCGGCCACAGGTCGCGGGCGGACAGAACCATCCGAAGAAGTGAGCGCATGGGGTCTTTCGTCGCGGTCTCGGTGGGGTCGCGGAAGAACGTTCGACGTTTTCCACCGTAGTCGGTGGAAAACGTCGAACGCTAACGTCCGGGGGCGGCGAGCCAGCGGCGCACCTGCTCGATCCGGGCGTCCACCTGCTCGGTCGTGGCCTGGGCCAGCGGGGGGCCTCCGCAGTGCCGGCGCAGCTCGGCGTGCACGTGGCTGTGCGGCCGCTGGGACACCCGCGCGTACTGGGCCACCAGTGAGTTGAGCTGTTTGCGCTTGTCACCGAGCACTCGGTGCAGGCTCTCCTCGGGGGGCACGCCCGTGCGCCGCTCGGTGCGCTGGGCGCGCGCGAGATGCCGCGCCTGCCGGTCGCGCAGCACCCGGTCGATCTGGTCGGCGTCCAGCAGCCCGGGCAGGCCGAGGTAGTCGCGCTCGTCCTCGCTGCTCGGGACGGCGGCCATCCCGAACTGGTTCGACTCGAACATGACGTGGTCGAAGAGCGCCTCGGACCCCAGCGCCTCGAAGCTGCCGAGCAGGTCGTCGGACGCCGCCTCGCGCCGGTTGGCCTGCTCGAGCAGCTGGTCGTCGAGGGTCCACTCGTCGGGGGTCCGCGGCCGGCCGAGGATGTGGTCGCGCTGGCGCTCGAGCATCGAGGCGTGAGCGAGGATCACCGGCACCGTCGGCAGGAACACCGTGGCCAGCTCGCCGCGGCGCCGCGACCGCACGAACCGGCCGACCGCCTGGGCGAAGAACAGCGGGGTGGAGGTGGCGGTCGCGTACACCCCGACGCACAGCCGGGGCACGTCGACCCCCTCGCTCACCATCCGCACGGCCACCAGCCAGCGGTCCTCGGACTCCGAAAACGCCTCGATCCGTTTGCTCGCCCCGGCGTCGTCGGACAGCACGACGCTCGGCCGGACGCCGGTGAGCTCGGCGAGGATCCGGGCGTAGGCCCGGGCCTGGTTCTGGTTGCTCGCGATGACGAGCCCGCCGGCGTCCGGGATGTGCCGGCGGACCTCGGTGAGCCGCCGGTCGGCGGCGTGCAGCACCGACTGCACCCACTCGCCGCGCGGGTCGAGGGCGGTGCGCCACGCCTGGGCGGTCACGTCCTTGGTGAGCAGCTCGCCGAGGTTCGCGCTCAGCTCGTCACCGGCCTTGGTGCGCCAGCGCATCGGGCCGCCGTAGTTCATGAACAGCACCGGGCGCACGACGTGATCGCGCAGCGCCTCGGCGTAGCCGTAGGTGAAGTCGGCCACCGACATGCGGGCGCCGGCGTCCGTCGGCTCGTAGCGGACGAACGGGATCGGGTTGTCGTCGGACCGGAACGGGGTGCCGGTGAGCAGCAGCCGGCGGGCGGCTGGGGCGAACGCGTCGCGCACCGCCTCGCCCCAGCTCAGCGCGTCGCCGGCGTGGTGCACCTCGTCGAGGATCACCAGCGTCCGGTGGTTGACGCAGCGGGCCTCGTAGTGGTGCACCCGGGCCGCGACCCCGGCGTAGGTGACCGCGACGCCGTGGAACTGCCTGCTGCGTCCGGCCCGGGAACTCGAGCCGATGCCCGGGTCGATCTGGATGCCCACCTTGGCGGCGGCGTCGGCCCACTGCACCTTGAGGTGCTCGGTGGGGGCCACGACGATGACCCGCTCGACGGCCCGCGAGGCGAGCAGGTCGGACGCCAGCCGCAGCGCGAAGGTGGTCTTCCCGGCTCCGGGGGTGGCCACCGCGAGGAAGTCGCGGGGGGACTCCCGGTGGTACTGCTCGACCGCGGCCGCCTGCCACGCCCGCAGCCGGGACGCCGTCCCCCACGGGGCACGCCCGGGGAACGCCGGCGAGAGGTGCTCGAACGCCGACGTCATCGGCGCCCACCCGGCCGGGGCGCGCGCGGAGGCCAGTGTGAGGGGAGGCACATAGGACCACGGACTCTACCCGCTGACCCCCGGGCAACCCGGACGCCGGCGGCGTCCGGGTGTCGCTGCGGGCGGCATCGTGGCTGGTCAGGGAGGAATGGCGGCGCGGAAAAGTACCCCGTAACGCAACGAGGACCCGGTCGGGGGTCCGGGTCCTCGTCGGGCTCAGCCCCGAGGGGCGAGCCTGTGCATCAACTGCACTCCGCAACTGTAAGGCATGACATGCCCCGTGCGAAATGGACGTCCGGCGTGTCACGTTGTGAGCACGTGATGCGTCCGCCGGGGGCGGTCACAGCATCGGCAGCACGAGGAACAGCGCGACGAGAGGGAGCAGGGTCGCGAGGGCCATCCGGTAGCGGTTGGCGACGCTGCCCTGGATCGCCAGCCAGGTGAGGGCCAGGCAGAGGGACGCGAGCACGGTGAGGCCGATCGAGCCGGCGAGTGGGCGGCGCAGGCAGGCTCCGGCGGCCGGGCAGGGCAGCCAGCTGGCGATGGCGAGGGCGCCGATGTCGAGGGTGACCGCGCCGCCGACGATGAGCGCGGTGAGGGCCAGGACGAACCGCGCCCACTTCGGCACCTCGACCCGCTGATCGCTCACGCTCCCATCGTAGGGACCGTGCTCCGGTCCCCCGCTCAGCCCCGCTCAGCCCCGGTCGGCCGTCAGGTCGGGCAGCGCGCCGGTGGTGGTCGCGCGGGCCGTGGGCTTGAGCCGGGGCATCACGGTGACGAGCACCATGGCCCCCACCATCGCGGCGCCGCCGAGGACCATCCGCCAGGAGACGACCTCGCCGCCGAAGAGCACCGCGAAGGTGGCCGCCCACACGGGTTCGCCGGCCATGATCACCGCCGCGGTCGTCGACTCGACGTACGACTGGGCCCAGATCTGCAGGAAGATCGGGATCGCGCCGGCGATGACCGCGAAGTAGATCATCCAGGTCCACTGGACGCCGGTGTGCGGCAGTGTCACCCCGCCGGGCAGGGCCGCCACCACGCAGATGAGCGCCACGACGACCAGCTCGACGTTGGTGAGCTGCAGCGCCGTCGCCGGGGAGGAGAAGCGGTCGACAGCGATGATGTGCCCCGCGTAGAGCACCGCGCTCACCAGCGTGAGCGCCTCCCCGAGCCGGCCGCTGCCCGCGAGCGAGCCGCTGCCGATGCTCAGCACGCCCAGTCCCACCGTCGCGAGCACCACCGCCACCCAGGTGGCCTCGGGGATCCGCTCGCGCAGCAGCCAGGCGGCGAGGAACGGCGTGACCACCACGTAGAGCCCGGTGATGAAGCCCGACACGGACGCCGGCGTCCGCGCCAGCCCGTAGGTCTGGACGAGTTGGGCGACCCCGTAGATGGCGCCGATGACCACGCCCTGCAGCAGCGTGCGCCGCGGCATCCGCCAGTGCCTGCGCGCCAGCACCCCGACCACCCCGGCCGCGATGACGAACCGCACGGCGAGCATGTCGGGCACGGGCACCTGGCCCACGAACGCCTTCATCGAGAAGAACGTCGAGCCCCACAGCATCGCCATGAGCACCAGGCTCACCAGGGCGAGCACCTGGCGGCCCTGAGGGTGGCGGCGGCTGGTCACCGGCGCAGCCTAACGCCGCCCGCCCGCCGGGCCGGACGCCGGGACCCGCGGCGTCCGTCGTAGGGTGTCGCCATGCGCGTGACCGTTCCCACTGCCGACCTCCGCGACCTCCTCACCGACGACCTCCCCGAGGGCATCACGCTCGACCTGTGGCCGATGACCGACCCGCCCGAGGGGCGCGTCGACCTCGCGGTGATGCCCTACCTCGTCGGTGCCGAGCTGCTGCGCGTGCTCGACGGGGCCGACGTCGGCTGGATCCAGAGCCAGTCGCTGGGCTTCGACAACATCGAGAACTTCCTGCCGGCCGGCGTCGGGTTCAGCAACGCGGTCGGCGTCCACGAGGCCGCCACCGCCGAGATCGCGCTCGGGCTCATCCTCGCGGCGCAGCGCAACCTCGCCGAGCACGTGCTCGACCAGCAGCGGGCGGTGTGGCGTCCCAGGTTCGGACCCGGGCTGCAGAGCCTCACCGCGCTGGTGATCGGCGTCGGGGGCGTGGGCGAGCTGATCGCCGACCACCTCGCGCGGTTCGGCATGGAGGTCGTGCGCTCGGCGTCCCGGGCCCGCACGGACGAGCGCGGGCGGATCCACGGTCCGGAGGAGGTCCCGGGGCTGCTCGGCACGGCCGACGTCGTCGTGCTCGCCACCCCGCTCAACCCCACGACCAAGGGCTTCTTCGACGCGGCGCTCATCGGCCGGATGAAGCCGGGTGCCCTGCTCGTCAACATCGGCCGCGGTGCGCTCGTCGACACCGACGCCCTGGTCGCCGCCTGCCGGGCGGGACGCGTCCGGGCCGCGCTCGACGTCGTCGACCCCGAGCCGCTGCCCGCCGACCACCCGCTGTGGTCGGCTCCCGGCGTCCTCATCACCCCGCACGTGGGCGGCCGGTCGACGACGATGATCAACCGGGTGGCCGCCCTCGTCGCCCGGCAGATCCGGCACCTGGCGGCGGGCGAGCCGCTCGAGAACCCGGTGCCCGCGGTGATGCGCGAGGTCTCCGGGCGCTAAGCGTCCCAGTTCGCCCGCGCGGCGTACGACCTGACCGCCGCGGCGTACGAGTCGTCGGTTCCGGCCCGACATGTCGTACGCCGTCAGTCATGTCGTACGCCGACCGAGCCGGGCGGGGCCCGCACGGGAGGGCCGGGGCTGCGGAAAGGGCGGAAAGGGGCCTGTCGTGGCGCCCTACTAGGCTGGCGTCCATGCGAGGAGCCGTCATCCATGCCCCCTTCGACGTCCGCGTCGAGGACCGCCCCGATCCCGTCATCGTCGAACCCACCGACGCCATCCTGCGGGTCTCCGCCGCCTGCATCTGCGGCTCCGACCTGTGGCCCTACCGTGGCATCAACGAGGTGCGCGGCCCTCAGCCCATCGGGCACGAGTACTGCGGCATCGTCGAGGAGGTCGGCTCCGCCGTCACCACCATCCAGACCGGCGACTTCGTCGTCGGCGGGTTCTTCGCCTGTGACAACGAGTGCCCCAACTGCCGGGCCGGGTTCCACAACGCCTGCGTGAACTTCCAGGGCTACGACGGCTGCCAGGCCGAGTTCCTCCGGGTGCCGCTCGCCGACGGGACGCTGGTGGCGACGCCCGAGCCGCCGGCCGCCGAGCTCATCCCCAGCCTGCTCACCCTGTCCGACGTCATGGCCACCGGCTGGCACGCCGCCACGATGGCCAATGTGCAGCCCGGGATGACGGTCGCGGTCGTCGGCGACGGCGCCGTCGGCCTGTGCGGCGTCCTCGCGGCCAAGCAGAAGGGCGCCGCCCGGATCATCGCGATGAGCCGCCACCCCCAGCGCCAGGCGCTGGCCCGCGAGTTCGGCGCCACCGACATCATCGAGGAGCGCGACGAGGCCGGGGTCGAGGCGGTCAAGCGGCTCACCGACGGCGTCGGCGCGGACGCCGTGCTCGAGTGCGTCGGCACCGGGCCGTCGATGCTGCAGGCCATCGGCAGCTGCCGGGCCGGCGGCATGGTCGGCTTCGTCGGCGTCCCGCACGGGGTCGAGCTGCCGATCCGGCAGATGTTCACCCGCAACGTCGGCGTCCGGGGCGGCATGGCGCCGGTGCGCGCCTACCTGCCCCAGCTCATGGACCTCGTCCTCGCCGGCGACATCCAGCCCGGGAAGGTGTTCGACCACCTGCTGCCGCTCGAGCAGGCCCCCGAGGGCTATGCGGCCATGGACGAGCGCCGTGCGATCAAGGTGCTGCTGACGCCGTGACCGTGCGCCCGTTCCGTCAGGTCGACGTCTTCGCGACGTCGGGGTTCACCGGCAACCCGCTCGCGGTCATCCACGACGCGGAAGGGCTCGCAGACGAGGAGTTGGCCGCGATCGCCCGCTGGACCAACCTCTCCGAGACGACGTTCCTGCTGCCGCCCACCGATCCCGAGGCCGACTACCGGGTGCGCATCTTCACCGGCACCGGGGAACTCCCGTTCGCCGGGCACCCCACGCTCGGTAGCTGCCACGCCTGGCTCGAGGCCGGGGGACGCCCGCGCCGCGAGCACGTCGTCCAGCAGTGCGGGGTGGGCCTCGTGCCGGTGCGCCGGGACGCCGATCGGCTCGCCTTCGCCGCGCCTCCGCTGCTCAAGTCCGGCCCCGTCGACCCGGCTCTGGGGTTCCGGGTGGTCGGGGCGCTCGGCTGCGACCCCGGCCGGGTCGTCGGCCTGTCCTGGATCGACAACGGTCCGGGCTGGATCGGCGTCCTGCTGCGCTCGGGACGGGAGGTGCTCGACCTCCGTCCCGACCCTGCCCGGATGGCGGGGCTCAAGGTGGCGATCGCCGGACCGGCCGAGCCTGCCGCCGGACACGACCTGGAGGTGCGCGCGTTCTACTGCCCGGGCGACGCGGTGCTCGAGGACCCCGTCACCGGCAGCGCCAACGCCGGCCTCGCGCTGTGGCTCATCGACGCGGGCATCCTCCCGAGCCACTACGTGGCGCGGCAGGGCACCTGCGTCGGGGCCGACGGCAGGGTCCGGGTCGAACGGGTCGGCGACGACACGTGGATCGGCGGTGCGGTGCGCACGGTGGTGAACGGCACCATCACGGCGTGACCGGCGTCCGCGACCCGGGGTCGAGGCTCAGGGGTTGGTGCTCGCCGACTTCGCCGCGCCCAGGTCGGAGTTCTCGGTGATGCTCAGGCCCTTGCCGGCCGCGGCCGACTCCACCTGCTTCACCAGTCCGTCGACGCCGCCAAGGCCGGACACGTTGCCCGTCAGCAGCTGGCCCTTGAGGCTCGACAGCCGGGCGTCCAACTGCCCGAGCGGGGCCACGAGCACCCTGCACAACGCCGGGCTCGCCTCGGCGTTCTTGTAGGCGTTGTCGACCAGCTTCGCGTCGACGAGCGCGACCGCGCCGGCCTTCACGAGCGCGGTGAGCCGGCCCTTCGCGCCCTTGTCGAAGGACCCCGCCCTGTAGGGCAGGTAGATCCAGTGGTGGAAGGTTCCGGCGGCCAGGCCGAGGTCGGCGACGAATCGGGTCTTGGCGAAGTCGCGGGTGTTGCTCGTCGGGCACGGGCCGGACGCCGTGCTGCCGGCCGAGCCGGTGCTCGGCGCCGTCGTCGAGGCCGTGGCGCCGGCGGAGGGCGTGCTGCCACCGCACGCCGACAGGGCCAGCGTGGCGACGATGACCGGCGCGAGCGAGGTTCTTCCGAGATGTTCCATTCGGCTCCGATCCGGGAACCGCCGTCGGGCGGGTGCTGGTCTCTCATTGAACGGGCCCGAAGGCCGGAGCGCAATGGGCAGAGATCCTCCGCTGTCGGCATGGTCACCCGCCGTAGGGTGGCCGGGGCGCTCAGCCCTCCCAGTCGACGTGGATGCCGAGGGCCCCGGCCAGCTGGTCGGTGAGCGCCAACAGGTCGGTGGGGGCGATCGTCGCCCCCGCGAGTCCACCCACGCCCCGCAGTCCGTCGAGCCGGCAGCCCGCGATCCGCACCCGCTGGCAGTGCGCCTGGCTGAACTCGACGGTGCTGAGGTCGCACCCCTCGAAGCTCACATCACGCAGCTGGGCCTCGATGAGGTCGGCGCCGGTGAGCGTGCATCCTTGGAACCGCACCCGGGTGAACTGGGCGAAGCGCAGGTTGGCGAAGTCGAGGACGCTGCCGGTGATGACGGCGTCCTCGACGATGCAGCCGGCGAGCACGACGCCGGTGAGCCGGCAGCGGTCGAGGCGCGCCCGCCGCCACAACGACTCGACGAAGCGGGAGTTGGCAAGGTCGACCCCCTCGAGCGCCACGTCGACGAGCGAGGAGCGGTGCCAGTCGGTGTCGGCGAGGCTGCCGCCGGTGAACCTGCTGCCGCTGATCTCCGCGAACTCGGCCGTCTCGCCGGGGAGGGCGATGTCGGAGACGACGGCGTCCTCGATCATGAGGTCGCCGGCGAACTCCTCGGGGCCGATGGTCCGGGGCCGGAGGGCCTCTCCCAGACGCAGGTCGTGCGGGGGCTTCGGATCGTTCTTCCGCACCGCGACCATGCTGCGACTCTAGTGCCGGGACCCGGCGTCCCGACGTGCGGGGGCCCGGCCTATTCGACCCCCCACCTGCGAGGCCATACCCCGTCGGGTTACCGTTTTTTATGGCAACGCTGCTGATTCTGGGAGCCGGAACCGCCGGCACCATGCTGGCCAACAAGCTCCGCAGGGAGCTCTCCGACGACTGGTCGATCACCGTCGTCGACCAGGACAACCGGCACGACTACCAGCCCGGATACCTGTTCATCTCGTTCGGCACCTACGCGCCCGGTCGCGTCACGAAGGAGCGCTGGGCCCAGTTGCACGAGGGCATCGAGACGGTCGAGGGGCGTATCACCGGGGTCGACCCGGACGCCCGCACCGTCTCCCTCGCCGACGGGCGGGTGCTCGGCTACGACTGGCTGGTCATCGCGACCGGAACCCGCATCCATCCCGAGATGATCGCCGGCCTCACCGACGAGCGCGTCTGGCACAAGTCGGCGTTCGACTTCTACACGAAGAGCGGATCGATCGCGCTGCACGACGCGCTCGAGAAGTTCCGGGGCGGACGCCTGCTCGTCCACATCGCCGAGATGCCGATCAAGTGCCCGGTCGCGCCGCTCGAGTTCGCATTCCTCGCCGACGACTACTTCCGCCGGCGCCGCATGCGGCACAAGGTCGACATCACCTACGTCACCCCGCTCGACGGCGCCTTCACCAAGCCCGTCTCGTCCAGGGCGCTCGGCAAGCTCATGGTCGACAAGAGCATCCGGCTGGCCACCGACTTCGACGTCGAGAGCGTCGACCCGGCGACCTCCGAGCTCACCAGCTTCGACGGACGCCGGTTGCCCTTCGACCTGCTCGTGACCATCCCACCGCACACCGGTGCCGACTTCCTCGTGGGCAGCAAGCTGGCCGACGCCATGGGCTTCGTCGAGGTCGACAAGACCACCCTGCGATCGGTGCACTACGACAACGTCTTCGCCGTCGGCGACGCCACCAACGCGCCCACGTCCAAGGCCGGCGCGGTCGCGCACTTCGCGGCCGAGCAGCTGGCCGAGAACCTGGTGCAGGCCCTCGCGGGCCGGCCGATGACCCACGAGTTCGACGGGCACGCCAACTGCTTCATCGAGTCGGGGGCCGGCAAGGCCCTGCTCATCGACTTCAACTACGACACCGAGCCCCTGACCGGTGTCTTCCCGGCTCCGGTCGTCGGCCCGCTCCGGCTGCTGCGCGAGAGCCGCGTCAACCACCTGGGCAAGCTCGGCTTCGAGCAGATCTACTGGCGGATGATCCTGCCCGGTCGGCCGATCCCCGGGATCCCCGTGACCATGTCGATGGCCGGCAAGGTGCCGGCGGCCCAGACGAAGGACGAGTGACATGCCCACCAACACCATCGAGAACTACACGTTCCAGTGCAACGACGAGGGCTTCTTCACCGACCGGGACGACTGGAGCGAGCCGCTCGCGGAGATCCTCGCCGAACTCATCGGCATCGACCACCTCACCGAGGCGCACTGGAAGGCGCTGAGGTTCATGCGTGACGACCAGGCCCAGACCGGCGCGACGCCGACACTGCGGCGGATGCAGATGGCGGGCGGCTTCGACGTCAAGGAGTTGTTCCGGCTGTTCCCGGGCAAGCCGGCCAAGAAGATGAGCTACCTCGCGGGCCTGCCCAAGCCCGTCGGGTGCGTGTGACAGGAGAAGACACGATGCGTATCGCTCCGGAGGGATTCATCCTCCCCAACTTCGGCGCCCCGGGCGCCCGCCCGGCGTCCACCGGCACCGCGACCGAGGGCGGCCCTGAGAATGCCCCGGCTGGCTACACCGGCCCCCGCAAGCTGGCGATCATCTGCAGCAAGGGCAACCTCGACATGGCCTACCCCGGGCTGATCCTCGGCAACGCGGCGCTGGCCGAGGGGGTGGAGGTGCACCTCTTCTTCACCTTCTGGGGGCTCGACATGGTCAACCAGAAGACCAATGCCCACCTGAAGTTCACCATGATCGGCAACACCGCCATGCACATGAACGAACTCGGCAACTACAAGCGCGGCGCCGAGCACTGGTCGATGCCGCAGCTCATGGGCCAGCTCCCCGGCATGACGAGGTTCGCCACCAGGATGCTCAAGGACCAGATGGACGAACAGGACATCCCTCCCGTCCCCGAGTTCCTCGACCTCATGCACGCCGCGGGCGCGCACATGTACGCGTGCAAACTGAGCTTCGACATGGCGAAGATGATCGAGGCCGACCTGCACCCCGGCGTCGAGGGCGTCATCAGCGCCGGCGACTTCATCGAGATCAGCGAGGGCGCGCAGATCATCTTCGTCTGACCGCTCGTCCCTCCGACCCCGGACGCCGGGCCCGCCCCGTGGGCCCGGCGTCCGGCGTCTCATCGGTCCGGGTCGGTCGTCGTCGCCAGCCAGCCGAGCGCCGAGGTGGCCCACCCGGCGAACTCCTCCGGGCCGACGCCGGCGAGCTGCCGCCGGTAGGTCTCGTAGCGCTGGGCGCCCGCGAGGCGCACGGCCGCGGGCACGAGCCCGCGCAGCTCGGCGACGGGGGCGAGATCGCTCCAGTGCTCGACGTACGCGTCGACCAACCGGTGCACGTCGGCGTCCGAGAGCCCGGCGCTGCGGGCGACCCGCAGCGGGATGGCCAGGACGCCGAACGGGTGGGTCCACACGGCGTCGCCGAAGTCGAAGAAGCGGAATCCGTGCGGGCCGGAGGCGGCGCGGAAGCAGTTGGCCCCGTAGAGGTCGTTGTGTTCCACCGACAGCGGGATGGGGACGCCGGCGAGCGCGGCCGCCGCACCGCGGGCCCGGTCGATCCCGGCGAGCAGGACGCCGGCGGCGTCCGGGGTGAGATGGAACGGGTGGTGGTCCGGCAGGGCCCGGCACGTCGCGACCTGCTCGGCGACGTAGCCGGGCACCCCGGACGCCGGGAACTCCGGGAGTCCCGCGGCGAGCAGCTCGCGGCCGTGCGCCTCGACCCGCCGCTGCAGTTCCGCGAACTCGCTCACCAGGCCGACGAGCGTGCCGACCTCGGGGTCGCCCTCGGCGGACAGCACGGGGCCGGCGTCCCAGCTCGCCATCCGGGCGCCCGAAACGGCGGCCGGCGGCACGATCCGATCGCCGACGACGCCGGTGAGGACGAGGGTGACCGGCCCCTCGAAGGCCTGGCCGGGATGGTTCTCCTTGGCCCACAGCCGGCCCCTGGTCGTCTCGACGCTCACCAGCGCCGACCAGAACGACACCCGGTGCAGCACCATCGGCGCGGTGGGCTCCGCGCCCGCGTCGCGGACGATCGAGCCCAGCCAGCCGGACATGTCGTCGGACCAGGCGGGCGAGCGCCATGCGGCAAGCACGTCGTGCGGATCGCTCATCGGAGCACCATCGCACGTCTGGATACCATCGCGTGCGTGGATGCACCCGTCCGACCCGACCTGGCGGCCGATCCCGTGGCCGCGGTGCTGGCAGCCCACGCGCGGGGCGAGCGGCTGGCCCTCCCGACGGCCGGGACGACCGGGGGCCGGGGGCGGCGGATCGTCCGGTCGACCGCCTCGTGGTGGTCGTCGTTCGACGCGTACGGCGACCTCAGCGGCGTGGGGCCGGGCGCCCGGCTGTGGGTGCCGGGGCCGATGCGGGCGACGATGAACCTGTTCGCCGCCGTGCACGCCGCGGCCGTCGGCGCTCGGCTGGTCGCCGACCCGGGTGACGCGACCCACGCCTGCCTCACCCCCGCCCAGCTCGCCCGGGAGGGCCACCGGCTCCGTCCCGGCACCCACGTGATCGTCGCCGGCGACCGGCTGCCCGCCCCGATCGCCGCGTCCGCCTCCGACAGCGGACTCCGGGTCGCCCACTACTACGGGGCGGCGGAGCTGTCGTTCGTCGCCGCCGGCTCCTCGGCCGACGACCTGCGTCCGTTCCCCGGCGTCGAGGTCGAGGTCCGCGGCGGCGTCATCTGGGTGCGATCGGCGTACCTGTGCGAGGGCTACGCGGACGCCGCCACCGGGCCGCTGCTCCGTGACGGGGAGTGGGCGAGCGTCGGCGACCTCGGCCGGGTGGACGCCGGCTCGCTCGTCGTCCTCGGGCGTCCCGGGCACGTCGTCACCGCCGGGGCGACCGTGTCGCTCGCCGAGGTCGAGGCCGCCCTGGGCGCGGCCGCGCACGCACCGTTCGCGGTGGTCGGCGTCCCGCACCCGACCCTCGGAGCGGTGCTGGCCGTCGTCGTGACCGACCCCGCGGACGAGGCCCGGCTTCGTGACGTCGCGCGGGCGCTGCCCGCCGCCCAGCGGCCCCGGCTCTGGTACCGGCGTCCGGTGCTGCCCCTCACCGCCGCCGGGAAGCTCGACCGGGTGGCGCTCGCCGAAAGCCTGGGGGGATCCCATGGGTGACCGGGACGTCGTCATCGTCGAGGCGCTCCGGAGCCCGATCGGCACCGCCGGCCGGGGCCTCGCCGGGGTGGACGCCGCCGGCCTCGCCGCGCCCGTTCTCGCGGCCGTCGCGGAGCGGGTCGGACGCCGGCCGGCGGAGGTCGTCCTCGGCAACTGCATGGGTCCGGGCGGCGACGTCGCCCGGGTGGCCGCCCTGGCCGCCGGTCTGCCCGACGGGACGCCGGCCCTCACCGTCGACCGCCAGTGCGCCAGCGGGCTGGCGGCGATCGAGGTCGGCGTCCGGCTGGTCGCCAACGACCACTGGCCGGTGCTCGCCGGAGGCGTCGAGAGCCCGTCGACCGCGCCCTGGCGGTACTGGCCCCCGGCGCACCCGGACGCCGCCCCGCTGCGGTACGAGCGCGCCCCCTTCGCCCCCGACAAGGAGCGCGACCCCGACATGGGACTCGCCGCCGACCTACTGGCCGAGGAGCACGGCATCGGCCGGCGGCGGCAGGACGAGTACACGGCCAGGTCGCACCGCCTGGCCTGGGAGTCGGCCCGCAGCGGGGTTTTCGCCGATGAGCTCGTCCCGGTCGCTGGGCTCGATCACGACGAGCGGGTGCGCGCGGGCATGACGGCCGCCCGCCTGGCCCGGCTTCCCTCCGCCTTCCGGGCCGGTGGCACGGTGACCGCCGGCAACTCGTGCGGGATCAACGACGGGGCCGCGGTGGTGGCGCTCGCGCCCGGATCGGCCGGGATGCCGGGCCTGCGGGTGCTGGCGACCGCCTCCGCCGGGGTCGACCCGCGGCGTCCGGGGATCGCCGTCGTGCCCGCACTCCGGCTGGCCCTCGGGAGGGCCGGGCTCACGGCGTCCGATCTCGACGTCGTCGAGGTCAACGAGGCGTTCGCGGGGCAGGCGCTCGCCTGCTACGACGAGCTGGGGATCGACCCGGACCGGGTGTGCACCCAGGGCGGAGCCCTCGCGCTCGGGCACCCGTGGGGGGGCGAGCGGCGCGGTGCTCGTCGTCCGGCTGTTCAGCCAGCTGGTGCGGCAGGGAAGGGGCCGGTACGGCGCCGCGGCGATCGCTGCCGGCGGCGGTCAGGGGACGGCCGTGGTGGTCGAGGTGAGCCGCTGACCGTAGGGTGCAGGCCATGCGCACCCTCACCCGCCTGCTGCCGGAGCCCGGGACGGAGACCCCCGCCGAGGCCTTCGCCTATGCGGCGCCCGTCGGCCCCGAGCCGCACGTCCGCGCCAACATGGTGTCGTCGATCGACGGCGCGGCGGCCATCGGCGGACGGGTCGGAGCCCTCACCGGGCCCGCCGACCAGGAACTGCTCAGGGTGCTGCGCTCGCTGTGCGACGTGCTCGTCGTCGGTGCCTCGACGGTTCGCGCTGAGGGGTACGGACCGGTGCGGGCGCTTCCCGAGCTGGCCGGACGCCGCGCGGAGCTCGGCCAGGCGCCCAACCCGCGGATCGCGATCCTCACCCGGGCCCTCGACCTCGACCTCGGCTCGTCGGTGTTCACCCGGGCCACCGAGCGCCCGATCGTGCTGACCACTGGCCTCGCGGCGGCCCACCGGGTCGCCGAGGCCCGACGGGTAGCCGACGTCCACGTGGTGGGCGACCGGTCGGTCGACCTGCCGCGTGCCGTCGCCCTGCTCGGCGAGCTGGGCCTGCCCCGCGTCCTGTCCGAGGGCGGCCCGCACCTGCTCGCGCAGCTGTTCGCCCACGACCTCGTCGACGAGCTCTGCCTGGCGGTCTCGCCGGTCGTGACGGCGGGGGAGGAGTTCCGGATCACCAACGGCCCGGCCCTGCCCGAGCCGCTGTCGATGCGCCTCGCGGCGCTGCACACGGCCGACGGGTTCCTGTTCACCCGCTACGTGCGCACGCCGGCGTCCTGACGCCGTCGGACGGAGGCGTACGCCCGGTCAGTCGACGACGATGACGTAGAGCTGGCGGGGCCCGTGGACGCCCTCGACCCGGCTCAGTTCGATGTCGCTGGTCGCCGAGGGGCCGCTGATCCACGTGAGCGGACGCCGCGCCTCGATCGAGGGTCGCAGCCGGCTCACCGCCTCGGGGACGCCGGACACCACCTGGTCGCTGCGCACCACGCACACGTGCCGGTCGGGCACGAGGGTGAGCGCGCGGCGTCCCTGGTCGGGCCCGTGGTCGAGCACGATGGTGCCGGTCTCGGCGATGCCGACCGCGGCCGCGGTGACGACGGCGTCCAGGCGGTTGAGGTCGTCGTTGCCGAGGGGTCCGGCGTCCTCGCTGACGAACCGTACGGCGGTGGCCTCGGCGAGCCATGCGGGGTCGAGCCCCACGGGGACGACGGCGGTGTCCGCCCCGGTCTCGGCGAGGCCGACGGCGATGGTTCGGGGCAGTTCGGACGCCGTGCACCGCACGACCGTCGCCCGGTAGTCCTCGACCCGCTCGACGAAGGTCTCGACGACCTCCCCTACGTCGACCGGCCGGCCGTACTCCCACGGCACCTCGACGTCGGCCTCGGCGGGCGTGACGTCGCTCAGGGCGTCACGCACGCGGGCCAGGATCTCGTCACGCGCGCTCATCGCGACTCCTCGGGCTGCTGAGGGCTGGTGCCTGTTCCTGGCTCGGCGGCCGGCGGCCTGGCCGGTCCGGCGTCCCCGTGCTCGCGGCGCCACCACTCCCGGAACGTCTCGGTAGGGGGAGTGGGGACGTCGCGGGCGTTGGTCCAGGCCGACAGCGGCCACGGTAGCGGTCCGAGGTGGTCGGTGAACCGTCCGAGCAGCTTGCCGCTGCCGGTCGCAGCCTTCTGCGCCGCCTCCAGCCGCCGGTGGTCGCCCATCATCCAGCCGCCGCTCTTCATCATGAGCGGTTCGGCGTGCGGCAGGTGGACGCCGTGGTCGGCCTTCTTCGCCTCGACCACCTCGTGCCGCAGGTGCACGAGCAGGTCGGGGATCGGGATGCGCACCGGGCAGACGTCGCCGCACGCCCCGCACAGGGTGGAGGCGAACGGCAGCGACCGGTCGACCGGCGACGCGGTGCCGCGGATCTGCGGGTTGAGGATGGCGCCGATCGGTCCGGGGTAGACCGACCCGTAGGCGTGGCCGCCGACCTTCTCGAACACCGGGCAGATGTTGAGGCAGGCCGAGCAGCGGATGCACCGCAGCGCCTGGCGTCCCTGCCGGTCGGCCAGGGCCTTGGTGCGGCCGTTGTCGAGGAGGACGACGTGCACGTCCTGGGGGCCGTCGCCCTCCGACCGGCCCGACCACACCGAGGTGTAGGGGTTCATCCGCTCGGCGGTGGAGCTGCGGGGGAGCAGTTGGAGGAACACCTCGAGGTCGTCGAAGCTGGGCAGCACCTTCTCGATGCCGACGACGCTGATCAGCGTCTCCGGCAGGGTGAGGCACATCCGCCCGTTGCCCTCGCTCTCGACGACGACGAGCGAACCGGTGTCGGCGATCGCGAAGTTCGCGCCCGAGATGGCGACCCGGGCCCGCAGGAACTTGTCCCGCAGGTGTCCGCGGGCCGCGTTGGCGAGGTTGGCCGGGGTGTCGTCGAGGTCGTCGGGCGCCGGCGTCCCGTAGCGGCCCATCTCCTCGCGGAAGATGTCGCGCACCTCGGTGCGGTTGCGGTGGATCGCCGGCACGAGGATGTGGCTGGGCCGGTCGTGGCCGAGCTGGACGATGAGCTCGGCGAGGTCGGTCTCCCACGCCGCGATCCCGGCGTCCTCGAGCGCCTCGTTGAGCTCGATCTCCTGGGTGGCCATCGACTTCACCTTGACGACGTCGCGGGAGCCGGTCGCCCGGACGAGGTCGACGACGATCCGGTTGGCCTCCTCGGCGTCCCGGGCCCAGTGCACGGTGGCGCCGTTGGCGGTGAGGGACGCCTCGAGCCGCAGCAGGTGCTCGGGCAGGTTGCGGAGCACCCGGTTCTTGATCGCCTCGCCCGCGAGGCGGAGCTGCTCCCAGTTGTCCATCTCGCCGACCACCCTGGCCCGCTTGTCGCGGATCGTGTGGGTGGCGTGGCGCAGGTTGGCGCGTTGCTGGTCGTTGGCGAGCTCGTGCCTGGCCGCGACCGGGAAGCGCGGCGAGTCGATGAGCCGCCCGGTCGGCGGGGCGGGGGTGAGGCGATGGGCCTGCTCGGTCATGCGACGACCTCCTCGGTGCTCGCCAGGACCTCGGCGAGGTGGATGGGTGTGACACCGGATCGGCGCCGGCTGAGGACGCCGCCGATGTTGAGCAGGCAGGAGTTGTCGCCCGCGACGACGTACTCGGCGCCGGTCGACTGGACGTTGTCGGCCTTGTCGGTGGCCATCGCCATGCTCACGTCGGAGTTCTTGACGCTGAACGTGCCCCCGAACCCGCAGCACTGCTCGGCGTCCGGCAGGTCGACCAGTTCCAGGCCCCGGACCGCCCGCAGCAACCGGTAGGGACGGTCACCCACCCGTGTCACCCGCAGCGAGTGGCAGGTCGGGTGGTAGGTGACCCGGTGCGGGAAGGAGGCCCCGACGTCGGTGACGCCGAGCACGTCGACGAGGAACTCACTGAGGTCGAGGGTGCGTGCGGCGACCTTCTCAGCCGCGGCGACCAGGCCGCGGTCGTTGGTGCGGGCGGCGAGCATCGGGTGCTGCTCGCGCACCGCGCCGACGCAGCTGCCGGAGGGCCCGACGATGTAGTCGTAGTCGTCGAACGCCCGCACGTAGGCCCGGACGCTCGGGATCGCCTCGTCGAAGTAGCCGGTGTTGGTGAACATCTGCCCGCAGCAGGTCTGCTCGACCGGGAACACCACCCGGCAGCCCAGCCGCTCGAGCACGGTGACCACCGCCTTCGGCGTCCCCGGGAACATCGTGTCGTTGACGCAGGTGGCGAACAGGGCGACGGTGACGCCGTCCCCGGGGCGCCCCACGCCGGTCCGTGGGGCGGGTGCTGCGGTGGGTGAGCTCATGACGCTCCTCGACGATGAGGTGACTGCTGGATCCACTATGGCCGTTGCGCGGCTGGCGTCCACTATGACATTTGGTTGGACCATTTGTGAAGCCGGACGCCGCCGGACGCGGTCCGCCGCTACGATCGCGGACGTGAAGGCCTACGAACGGGTGCTCGAGCACGTCGAGGCGGGCATCCTCGACGGCAGCTATCGGGTCGGCTCGCTGCTGCCCGCCGAACGCGACCTCGCGGCCCGCCTCGAGGTGAGCCGCACCGCCGTCCGGGAGGCACTGCGGACCCTGCAGGCGCAGGGGATCATCGAGTCGAGCGTGGGCGCGGGGGACGCCGGCGGCACCCGGATCGCCGGGCGGCACAGCCCCGCCCTGGCCACCCTGCTGCGCCTGCACGTCGCCCTCGGCCGGTTCCCGCGCACCGACGTCGTCGACCTGCGGGTGCTCATCGAGTGCGAGGCGGTCGGCGTCCTCGCCCGCCGGGTCGATCCGGGGGACGCCGCCACTCTCCGGGAGGTGGTCGAGCGGCAGGGCGACCCCGGCCTCGACCTGCGCGCCTTCAACGAGCTCGACACCGAGTTCCACACGACCCTCGCGGGGCTCGCCGGCAATCAGCTGGTCACCGACCTCGTCGCGGCCGTGCGGGAGTCGATCGCGCGGGAGGTGCGCGATGCGGCGTCCCACCACGTCGAGTGGGCGGACTTCCGGGCGGCGGTGCTCGAGCAGCACGCGGGCATCGTGGACGCCGTCTCCGCCGGTGACGTCGCCACCGCCCAGCAGCGGATCGACGAGCACATCCGGCGCCGCTGGAGCGACCTGCTGGGGTCGTGACCGGCCCCGGAGGGCCTACTTGGCGTCGGGGTCGGGCTGGTGGATGCCGAAGACGTTGTTCTCGGTGTCGTGGAAGTAGCCCTGCCAGGCCATGCCGGTGAGCGCCATCTTCGGCAGCGCCACCGAGCCGCCGGCCGCGAGGATCTTCTCGGCGGTGGCGTCGAAGTCGTCGACCTGGACGGTGAGCACGGCCCCGGCGATCGGTCCACCGACCTCGGGGTTGTCGGTGCCGCGTCCGAGGATGGCCCCGTTGATCCCCGGCTCCTCGGTGGGCCCGGTGATGAGCCCGAAGTAGGGCATCCCGACGAACTGGCCCCAGTCCTCCGACTGCCAGCCGAAGACGCTGGTGTAGAACTCGAGCGCGCGGTCGAGATTGCCCGCGTGGATCTCGAAGTGGACGACACGACCCATGACGGCCCCCTCAGCCCTCCCGGACGCCGCGTTGCGCCGGGCACGACCACGCTACTAGGGGTGGGTTGCCCGGCGGTAGACCCGCGAGCGCCTGCGTCCCCCGGCGGCGCTATGTCAGGGTGAGCACATGCAGTTCAGCTTCAACGCCCCCCGGCAGATCCTCTTCGGCAGTGGCGTCGCCGGCCAGCTTCCCGACCTGGCGGCCGCGCTCGGGCGGCGTCCCTTCGTCGTCACCGGCGCCCACCCCGAGCGGCTCGCCGACGTCCTCGGCCCGCTGCTCGACGCGCCCGGCGGCCGGGTCGAGGGCGAGCCCACCGTCGACGACGTGCGCGCCCTCACCGAGCAGGCCCGCGAGTCGGGCGCCGAGATCGTCGTGGGCGTGGGTGGCGGCAGCGTCCTCGACGCCGCGAAGGCGGTGGCGATGCTCGTCGCCAACGGCACCGACCCGCTCGACCACGCGGAGGTCATCGGGGAGGGACGTCCGATCACGGCCCCGTCGCTCCCGGTCATCGCCGTGCCGACGACCGCCGGGACCGGATCGGAGGCCACCGCGAACGCCGTCGTCCTGAGCCCCGAGCACGGGGTCAAGGTCAGCCTGCGCTCGGTGACCATGATCCCCGCGGTCGCCCTGGTCGACCCCGCCCTCACCCTCACCTGCCCGCCCCGCACCACCGCCGATTCCGGCCTCGACGCCTTCACCCAGTGCCTCGAGCCGTTCGTCTCCTGGGCGGCCAGCCCGATGACCGACGCGCTCGCCCTGGAGGGCCTGCACCGTGCGGATGCGCTGCGCC
Organism: Propionibacteriaceae bacterium; assembly: GCA_036261615.1. GTDB lineage: Bacteria > Actinomycetota > Actinomycetes > Propionibacteriales > Propionibacteriaceae > JAJYQH01. The sequence goes on from DATAKK010000013.1 coordinate 63,988, forward strand.
GCGCCTACGACGACGGGTCAGACCTGCAGGCCCGCGAGGAGATGTCGCTCATGTCGCTCTACGGCGGGCTCTGCCTCGCCAACGCCAAGCTCGGCGCGGTGCACGGGTTCGCCGGCGTCCTCGGCGCCATGACAGGTGCCGCCCACGGGGCGATCTGCGGGGCGCTGCTCCAGCCCGTGATCGAGGTGAACATCGAGGCCCTGCGCACCCGGGACGCCGCGAACCCCGCCCTCGAGCGCTACCGCCAGGCGGCGGTCGCGGTGACCGGCCGGCTCGACGCCCAGCCCGGTGACCTGCTGGCGTGGATCTCGGAGACCATGCGCCTGCTCGGCGTCCCCGGCCTGCGACGGCTGGGGCTCGACCCCTCCGTGCACGCCGAGGCGGTGCAGAAGGCGTCCGCCGCGAGCAGCATGAAGGGCAACCCGATCGTGCTCACCGAGACCGAGCTGTTCGAGGTGCTCGTCCGCGCCGCGTGAGCCGCGCGGCAGTCCAGAGGTCGTCGCCGGGGGGCGGCGTCCCCACCTCGCCCTCATCCTGTCGCCCGCTTCGAGGGGCGGGCGTTCTCTGCTCATGCGGGCGTTTCCGACGCGGAATCAGCAGAGATCTCCCGCCCCGACGTCGAGAACGCCCGCCCGGCGGGGGAGGCGGCGGAGGAGCCAAGCTGGGTCGGCGTCAGGAGTTGCGGGCGGCGAAGCCGTCCATGAAGTCGATGAGCGCGAGCACACCCTCGATCGGCATGGCGTTGTAGATGCTCGCGCGCATGCCGCCCACCGAGCGGTGGCCCGCCAGGTTCACCAGCCCCGCGGACGCCGCCTCGCTGACGAACTGCTTGTCGAGCTCGGGCCGGGCGAGCAGGAACGGGACGTTCATCCACGACCGGGCGGCCAGGTCGACGGGGTTGGAGTAGAACGCCGATTCGTCGATGTACTCGTACAGCGCGTCGGCCTTGTCCTTGTTGAGCTTGCCCATCGCCTGCAGACCGCCCTGGTTCTCGACCCAGTCGAGGATCAGCCCGAGCAGGTAGATCGAGAACGTCGGCGGGGTGTTGAGCATCGAGTCGGTGTCGGCCATCTTGGCGTAGTCGAAGATGCTCGGCGTCCCGGGGCGGGCGTGGCCCAGCAGGTCGCGACGCACGATCACCACCGCCATCCCGGCCGGTCCCATGTTCTTCTGGGTGCCGGCGTAGATGACTCCGAAGCGCGAGACGTCGATCGGCCGCGACAGGATCGTCGAACTCGCGTCCGCGACCAGCGGGACCTCGACGTCGGGCACGTACCCGAACTCCACGCCGCCGATCGTCTCGTTGGGGGTGTAGTGCAGGTACCTCGACCCCTCGGCAGCCGCGAAGGAGCCGGGCCCGGGCGTCGTGGTGTAGCCGGACGCCGCCTCGTCGGCGACCACCGCCACCTCCAGACCGAGGCCCGCGGCCTCCTTCAGCGCCCGGCTCGACCACTGTCCGGTGTTGACGAGGCTGATCGTGTCGCCGGGGGAGGTGAGGTTCATCGGCACGGCGGAGAACTGACCGGTCGCCCCGCCCTGGATGAACAGCACCGCGTAGTCGTCGGGGATGCCCATCACGCGGCGCAGGCGGGTCTCGGCGTCCGCGGCGCACTCGACGAAGTCCTTGCCGCGGTGGGACACCTCCATGACCGACATCCCGCTGCCCCGCCAGTCGGTGAGCTCGGTCCGGGCCCGTTCGAGCACCTCGATCGGCATGACGGCGGGACCCGCGGAGAAGTTGTAGACGCGCACGCTCGCATTGTTCCACGGCCGCCCTCCCGGCCCCGGTCGTCGCCGCGGGGACGGCCGCGCCCGTGCCTGCCGGGCCGGTCAACCACAGGAGTTGTCCACAGGGGGTGTGCAAAACGCCGAGGGCGCGTGTGGACGCCGCTCCTCGGGCGCCCCGTGCCGGTCGGGGCAGCTCGACGGAGCGCGGGCCGCACCCGGAATCATCCATTTGACAAGGCAAGACGAGGGACATCGACGGCCTGGAGGGACGCCGTCGGCCCTGCCGCCCCGACGGACCCTGCCGTGGCTGAGCGCGCGCGTCCCAGCGTGTCCCCGATGGTGCTGTCCACAGTGCTTGTGGACGACCGGCATCGGCATAATCCTCGAAATCCTGCAAATCCCCGGCTGCTCCCGACCGCAGCCGGTCGATCCGATCCTCCAAACAGGTCCCACCAGTCCTGCGGTCTCTCGATGCGGGGTGGGGTCGGCGGCTAGGCTGAACAGCAGACCGTCGGGGGGCGGTCCCTCGGGGGAGGAACAATGCCGGGCCTCATCGTGCATGAGTGGCTCGAGCGCCATGGCGGGGCTGAACGCGTCCTCGACGCGATGATGCGGGCCCTGCCCGACGCCGATCTGCGGGTCTTGTGGGACGACAGTCCCGGTCGCTATCCCGGACGCCGGGTCGGCGAGTCGGTGCTCGCGCGAACCCCGCTGCGCGGGCACAAGGCGCTGAGCCTGCCGCTCATGCCGCTCGCCTGGCGGGTGCTGGAGGGCCGGTACGACTGGTTGCTCGTCTCCTCCCACGCCTTCGCCCATCACGCCCGGCTCCGCACGAGCGACGTCCCCAAGCTGGTCTACGTCCACACGCCCGCCCGGTACCTGTGGGTGCCCGAGCTCGACCACCGGGGAGCGGCGTCCCCGTTCGTCCGGGCGGCCGCACCGCCGCTGCGCTCGCTCGACCGCTTTCGGGCCCGGGAGGCGGTGGCCCTGGCCGCCAACTCCCACTACGTCGCGCGTCGCATCGCCGAGGTCTGGGAGCGCGAGGCCACGGTGATCCACCCGCCGGTCGACGTGGCGGGCTTCTCCCAACCGGTCGCGCTCACCGGTGACGAGCGGCGCCGGCTCGACGCGCTGCCCACGGAGTTCGTCCTCGGCCTGTCGCGGTTCATCCCCTACAAGCGGCTCGACGTCGTCATCGCCACGGGCGAGGCGGCCGGCGTCCCGGTCGTGCTGGCCGGCGCCGGTCCGCTGCGTGAGGAGCTCCTGGCCCGGGGCGAGGCGGCCACGGTGCCGGTGCACGTCATCGATTCCCCGTCGACGCCGATGGTGCGCGAGTTGCTGCGGCGGGCGAGCGTGTTCGTGTTCCCGCCGGTCGAGGACTTCGGCATCGTTCCGGTCGAGGCGATGGCGGCCGGCACCCCGGTGGTCGCGAATGCCGAGGGCGGGGCTCCCGAGTCGGTGGTCGAGGGCGTCACCGGCGCCCTCGTCCGCGACTTCGCGGCGTCCACCCTGCGGGCCGCCTACCAGTCGGCTCGGGCCTGCGCCCCGGAGGCCTGTCGCGCCCGGGCGCGGGAGTTCGCCGAGGAGGAGTTCATCGCCCGGCTGCTCGCATGGAAGGCCGAGGCGCTCGAGGGTCCGAGGCGGGTGGCACCCCGGACGCCGGTCAGGGCGCGGTGACCCGCTGGTCGTTCTTGTGCTGCTGCCAGTACAGCTCCATCTGGTCGTTGGCCAGAGCGGTGGCGAGCTGTGCGAGCACCGGGGTGTTGACGACGTCGTAGTCCTGACCGTCGGCCGAGACCGCGAAGCCGCTGACGGGGGCCTGGAGTGACCGGACGTCGTCGACGGAGGTGACCCGCATCGACAGGGCCAGCTTCTCGATCGCCGCGTTGGTGAACCCGGAGTCGACGGTGACGTTGGGGGCGATCTTCTGCGCGACCGCGTTGAACTTCGACGGGTTGGCCAGCACCTCCGGAGTGAGCACCTTCTTGAAGATCGCCTTGATCACGTCGCGCTGGCGGGCGGCCCGGTCGAGGTCTCCGTTGGCGAGGTCGTAGCGCTCACGGGTGTAGATGAGGGCGTCCTTGCCGTTGAGGTTGAGCTGGCCCATGGGGAAGGTGACGCCGTCGCTGCGGGACGCCTGGTTGTTGTAGACGCTGATGCCGCCGATCACGTCGACGAGGTCGGTGAACCCGGTGAAGTCGGTGATGGCCGCGTGGTCGACCCGCACGTGGACGAGGTTCTCGAGGGTCTGGATGGCCAGCGTCGGGCCGCCCCACGAGTAGGCGGCGTTGATCTTCGCGTTGCCGTAGCCCGGGATCGACACCCACATGTCGCGCGGGAACGAGATGAGGTAGACCTTCTTCCGGTCGCCGCTGATGTGCATGAGGATGAGCGTGTCGCTGCGTCCGCGGTCGGTGCCGCGGGAGTCGCTGCCCATGATCACGATGTTCATGGCGTTGGCGGCGTCTGGCGCCGGCACGTCGATGCCGGTCTTGGGGCCCGGGCTGGCCGAACCACCGGACCCGCTCGGGGCGGTGAGGTTGCCCGGAACCGTCGGCAGGATGTCGGCGCGGGGCGCCTGGCTCAGGGCGTTGTCGACCGACTTGAGGTAGTAGCCGAGGACGCCGGCCACCGCGAGCACGAGGACGCCGAGGATCGACAGGGAGCCGATGAGCACCCGCCGCCCGCGGCGCCGCCGGGGCCTGTCGGCCGCCTCAGCGGGGACGCCGACGGCGTCCGGGGATTCCGTGGCCGCCTCCGCGGCCGCGGGAGGAGTGACCGACGCCTCCTTGTCGGAGTCGTCGTCGAAGAACGGCAGCTGGTCGTTGGCCATGCACCCTCCCCCTACCTTCCGGGTCCTGGCTCGACGTGGTGGGCACCACTGTCGCACACCAACCTGTGCCGGACCAGAGCTCTCGCCGCCCTGGTCGACCGAACTCAGCTCGTCGGGATGCGGTCGAGGTAGGCGTGCAGCCGCTCGTCGGCGTCCGGAGGTCTGAAACCGGTAGCCGTGATCCTATCGAGGGCGAGCGTGCTGTGCGCGGGACGGGGAGCCCCGGCCCTGCCCGCGGCGTATTCGGCGGTGCTCACCGGCGTGACGTCGTCGGGGTTGCGGCCCCGTGCGGCGAAGACCTCCCGCGCGATCGCGGCCCACGACCGGCTCTCGCCCGAGTTGGACAGGTTGTACGTGCCGAAGGCGGCCCCGGACGAGAGCAGGTGGACGATCCCCGCGGCCAGGTCGTCGGCGAAGGTGAGCCGGCCGACCTGGTCGTCGACCACCGTCGGCCGGACGCCGCGATCGGCGAGATCTGCCATGGTCCGGACGAAGTTGCGGCCCTCCCCGATCACCCAGCTGGCGCGCACGATGTAGTGCCGCTCCAGCGTGGCCACGAGGGCGTCCCCGGCGGCTTTGGTCTGGCCGTAGACGCCGAGCGGGGTGAACGGCTCGTCCTCGCGGTGGTGCTCGACCGACCCGTCGAACACGTAGTCGCTGCTCACGTGCACGAGCGTGGCGCGGATCCGCCGGGCGAGCCGGACGAGGTTGGCGACCCCGGTGACATTGGCCGCCCAGCAGTCGCGCCGCCCCTCGGGGGTCTCGGCGGCGTCGACGGCCGTGTAGGCGGCGGCGTTGATGATCGTGCCGACCCCGCCCCACCCGAACCGGTCGAGGGCGTCGGCGTCTGCGGTGTCGAGGTCGTCGTGGGTGAGCGCGACGGCGTCCGGGAGGATGCGGGCGAGCGCGCGCCCGACCTGGCCCCCGGCGCCGAGGATCACCGTGCGGCGCGGGGGCATGGGGACGACGTCGGCGAGCCGGGGGTGGGCGGCGTCCGCGGGGCTGATCTCGGCCCGGTCGAGGGCGATGGGCCAGGCGATGGCCACGGTCTCGTCGGCGAGGTTGAGGTAGGTGTAGGACGCCCGCGCCTCCGGGCTCCAGTGCTCGTTGACGAGGTAGGTGTAGACGGTGCCGTCGACCAGCGCCTGGTAGCCGTTGGCGACGCCGCGCGGGACGAAAACCCCCTTGTCGGGGCCCATCTCGAGGGTGAACGTCGCGCCGAAGCTGGGGCCCTCGCGCAGGTCGACCCAGGCGCCGAAGATGCGGCCGCAGGCGAGTGACACGTACTTGTCCCACGGCTCGGCGTGCAGGCCGCGGGTGGCGCCGGCGCTCGCGTTGAACGACAGGTTGTTCTGCACCGGACCGAAGTCGGGCAGGCCGAGCGCGGTCATCTTCTCCCGCTGCCAGTTCTCCTTGAACCAGCCGCGGCTGTCGCCGAGCAGCGGCAGGTCGACGACCAGCATCCCCGGGATGGGCGTGGGGGAGACCCGGGGCTGAGGCGTCATCGGGGACCCCGTCTCACTGGCCGGTGCGGGCGTACTTGGACTCGGTGGCCGCCTTCATCGGCCGCCACCACGACTCGTGGCCCCGGTACCAGTCGATGGTGTCGGCCAGGCCGTCCGCGAACGAGGTGTAGCGCGGTGTCCACCCGAGTTCGGTGCGCAGCTTCGACGAGTCGATGGCGTAGCGCAGGTCGTGGCCCGGGCGGTCGGTGACGTGGTCGTAGGCGTCGGCCGGGCGGCCCATGAGGGTGAGGATGAGCTCGATGACCTCACGGTTGTTCTTCTCCCCGTCGGCGCCGATGAGGTATGTCTCGCCGATCCGCCCCCGCTCGAGGATGGTGAGCACCGCGGCGTTGTGGTCGTCGACGTGGATCCAGTCGCGCACGTTGAGCCCGGCGCCGTACAACCGGGGCCGGACGCCGTCGATGACGTTGGTGATCTGCCGGGGGATGAACTTCTCGACGTGCTGGTAGGGCCCGTAGTTGTTCGAGCAGTTGCTGAGCGTCGCCCGGACGCCGAAGCTGCGCACCCAGGCGCGCACCAGCAGGTCGGACCCCGCTTTGGTCGCGGAGTAGGGGCTCGACGGGTTGTACGGCGTGGCCTCGGTGAACCGCTCGGGGTCGTCGAGGTCGAGGTCGCCGTAGACCTCGTCGGTGGAGATGTGGTGGTAGCGGGTGCCGTGCCGGCGAACCGCTTCGAGCAGGGTGTAGGTGCCGACGAGGTTGGTCTGGACGAACGGCGAGGGGTCGGCGAGGGAGTTGTCGTTGTGGCTCTCGGCGGCGAAGTGGACGACGACGTCGGCGTCCGCGACGAGGGAGTCGACGAGCGCGGCGTCCGTGATCGAGCCGCGGACCAGGCGCATCCGCTCGGGGGGCAGCCCGGCGAGGGAGGCCTCGTTGCCGGCGTAGGTGAGGGCGTCGAGCACCGTGACGGTGTCGTCGGTGTGCGCGAGCACGTGCCGGACGTAGTTGCTGCCGATGAACCCGGCTCCGCCCGTGACCAGTTGCCTGCGCATGCCCGGATTCTAGGGGGACCGGCGTCCCCGCCCCCGCTCGGGCGGCGTACAAGTCGTCGCCCTCGGCGTACGAGATGTCGGAAAAGGCCCCACATCTCGTACGCCGTCAGTCAGGTTGTACGCCGCCGCGAGCGGTTCCGGGGACGACGACGGGCGGGCGCCCCTGAGGAGCGCCCGCCCGCCGGGTCGGTATGAGGTCAGCTGCCCATCGGCACCCGGGGCGAACGTCCCGGGGTGGCCTCGGCCAGCAGGTTGCGCAGGGTGTAGTACGCCGGCTTCGGGGTGAAGTCGGCGGTGTACGGGGTGGCGTACCCCTTGCCCGGGAACACGCCCGGCACCCACGACTTCGAGTCGGTGTCCTGCCACACGGTGAAGCTCGTGCACTGCGGAACGTTGAGGCAGGCCTGCAGCATGCGGCCGTAGTAGTCGGCCTGGCGCTGCACGTCGGCCGGGTTGATCGGCTGGCCGTTGGCGTCCACCCGCACCCGCACGTCGGCCTCGGTGATCGCGACCTGCAGACCCAGCTTCGCGAACCGCTCGAAGTTCGCCTGCAGGCTGTTGTCGAAGCCGTAGTCGAGGTCGAGGTGGCCCTGGGCTCCGAAGCCGCCGAGCGGGACGCCGTCGGCGAGCATCCTCTTCGCGAGCGCGTAGTAGGCGTCCGTCTTGGTGTTGATGCCCTCGACCGCGTAGTCGTTCATGAACAGCACGGCGTTGGGGTCGGCGGCGTGCGCCCAGCGGAAGGCGTCCTCGAGCAGGCCGACCGGGTCGGAGCTGCACGCGTAGAGGAACGGGTTCTGATCGGTGCGCAGCCGCAGGTTGCCGTTGGCGTCGTAGGCGTTCTGATCCCAGGTGTCGTGGAAGATCTCGTTGGCGACGTCCCACTGGTAGATCTTGCCCTTGAAGTGGCCGACCACGGTGGTGATGTGGTCCTTGAGCACCGCCTTCGCCTGGTCGCAGGTCCAGGACTTGTAGGCGTCCATCACCCACTGCGGATTCTGGTTGTGCCACAGCAGGTTGTGGCCGCGCACCGCCATGTGGTTCGCCTCGGCGAACCTCACGACCGCGTCGGCGCCGGTGAAGTCGAAGACGCCGGGAGCGGGCTCGGTGGCGTCCCACTTCATGTCGTTCTCGGGGGTGATCGAGTTGAACTGGGTGCTGAGGACTTGCTGGTACTGCGTGGGGTGCTTCGGGTCGTAGGGGGTGAGGTCGCGGGCTCCCCAGGAGGCGCTGCCGATGTGCAGATCGATGGGTGCCTCCTTGCGGAGGGTGGGGCTGCTCATCCCCGGTGTCGCCAGGGCGGGAGCGGCGGTCACGAGCGTCGCGCTGAGAGCGGTGACGGCCGCGAGGACCGCAATGCGTCGTTGCATTGTCATTACCGTGGGTTCCTTTCGGAAGGTGCCGTGCAGTGTCCTTGTGTGGTGCATGCCTTGCAGAATCCGTGGGGGTCAGGACCCCGAAGTGGTGGTGAGGCACCTCCCTTCCTCGTGGTTCGGGCGGCGTACGCTCCGTCCGCTACGGCGTACGACCTGGTCGCTGGGGGCGACCGGAACGCACGTACGCCGGACATCGGGTACGCCGATGGTGGGACGCCGGCCCCGGGTCGGACCGGCGTCCCGGCTCGTCAGCCCTTGACGGCTCCGGTGAGACCACCGACGATGCGGCGCTCGAACAGGCTGAAGAAGATCAGCGAGGGGAGCATCGAGAGCGAGGTGAACGCCAGCACCCGGGCGGTGTCGACCGAGTGCTCGCTGGAGAAGGCCTGGACGCCGAGCGGCAGCGTGTACTGCGCGTGGTCGTTGAGGATGAACAGCGGCAGCAGGTAGCTGTTCCAGGCGCCGATGAAGGCGAGGATGCCCACTGTGATGACGCCGGGCAGCGACAGCCGCAGCACCATCCGGAAGAAGAAGCCGAGCCGGCTCGCGCCGTCGATGGCCGCCGCCTCCTCGATCTCCTTGGGAATGGCCGCCAGGAACGGCACGAGGATGATCACGGTCGCCGGGAGGGCGAACGCGATCTGCGGCAGGATGATGCCGGCCAGCGAGTTGACCAGGCCGAGGTTCTTGATGAGCAGGTACAGCGGGGTGATCGCCACCGTGATCGGAAACATCAGCCCGGCCGCGAACAGGGTGTACAGCGCGCCCCGGGCCGCGAACGTGTAGCGGGCGAGGACGAAGCTCGCCATCAGTCCCAGGGCCACCACCCCGACCGTCGTGCACAGGGCCGAGATGAGCGAGTTGCCGAACTCCTGCCAGAACACGCTGCTCTTGAGCACGTCGAGGTAGTTGCCCACCTGCCAGGGGCTGGGCCAGCCGGACGGGTCGACGGTGATCTGGGAGTTGGTGCGGAACCCGCCGAGGATGATGTAGGCGACCGGGGTCACGCAGATGGCGATGAGCACCACCGCGATGAGGTAGGTGACGGGGCTGCCCCACTGGGGAGCGGCCTCGTCCCGACGGGTGAGGCGGGCCAGCCGTCGTCCGGCCGCCTGGGTTGCGACACTCATGCCTTGCCCTTCCTTCCGGGAGCCTCGGTGAGCGCGCCCTCGGTGTCGCGGCGCAGCACGAAGCGCTGGTACACGAGTGCGATGACGAGCGAGATGAGGAAGATCACGACGGCGACCGCGTTGCCGTAGCCGTAGTTCCCGGCCAGTCGGCCCTGGAGGACCATGTAGGTCGCCATCGTCGAGGTTCCCGCGGTCGACGAGACGTACTGGCCCCAGATGATGTAGACGAGGTCGAACAGCTGCAGCGAGCCGATGACCGACAGGAACGCCCAGACCCGGATGGTCGGGCCGAGCAGCGGCAGCGTGATCCAGCGCTGGATCTTCCAGAAGGACGCCCCGTCGATGGCCGCGGCCTCGTAGAGCTCCTCGGGGATGCTCTGCATGCCGGCGAGCATGAGGATGACGGCGAAGCCGAGGTACTTCCAGGAGATGATGATCATCAGCGTCCAGATCGCCACGTTGGGGTTGGCGATCCAGTCGAACTTCAAGAACCCCAGCCCCATCTTCTGCAGCAGGTCGTTGAGCGCGCCGGTGTACTGGAGCATGAGACCCCAGCCGGTGCCGACGATGACCTCCGAGACCACGTAGGGCACGAAGATGAGGACGCGGATGAGCGAGCGTCCCTTGATGTTCTGGTTGAGCAGCAGGGCGAAGGCGACCGCCAGCGGCCCCTGCATGACGAGCGACATCACGACGATGAACGCGTTGTGCTTGAGCGCGCTGAGGAACAGCGGATCGGTGAGGATGATCTTGTAGTTCCCGAGTCCGACGAAATCGGTCGGCGGCCCGAAGCCCCTCCACCGGAAGAACCCGTAGTAGGCCGCCATGAACACGGGGAGGATCACGAACGTGATGAACATCAGCACGGCGGGGCCGGCCAGCACCAGGATCTCGAAGCGTTGTCCCCAGTTCGAACGGGGCCTTCTTGCCCGGACGGCCGGGGCCACGGAGATTCCGTGGACCCCGGCCGTCGTGGTGCTGGAGCCCTCCACGAGGGAAGTGTTCTCAGCCATGTGCAGGATCAGCCCTTGGCAGCGGCGCTCTTGGTGGCCGAGACGATGTCGGCGGGGCCACCCTTGCCGGCGAGCATGTTGACGACGCCGGCGTTGAGCGCGTTGCCGACGTTCTGGCCGTACATCGTGTCGAGGAACAGCACGACGTAGGAGGCCTTGTTGTAGCTGGCCAGGATGTCCTTGAGGGCCGGGTCGGTCACGACGCTCTGCGCCTGCTGGTTGCCCGGCAGGGTCTGGAACGCCTTGGCGTAACCCTCCTGGTTCTGCTTCGTGGCGATGAAGTTGAGGAACTCGGCGCACTCGGGCGGGGCGCCCTTCGAGCAGGCGTAGCCGTCGGATCCGCCGAGCATGGCGGTCGGGTCACCGGCGCCACCGCTCACCGACGGGAACGGGAACCACCCGAGGTCGGGCAGCGGCTTCTGGTTCGGCGTCAGCGACGCGATCACTCCGGGATCCCAGGCGCCCATGAGCTCCATCGCGGCCTTGTGGTTGGCCACCAGTCCGGCCGAGCTGCCGGCGCCCTGCTGGGCGGCGGTGGTGAGGAAGCCCTCGTTGAACGGCTTGCTGTTGGCGAAGTTCTGCAGGTCCTGGCCGGCCTTGATCCAGCACGGGTCGGAGAAGTCGCCCGACATGGCCTTGCTGGTGAGGACGTCCTGCGAGCACTCGCGCAGGGCGAACATGTAGTACCAGTGAGCGGCGGGCCAGGCGTCCTTGCCGCCGAGGGCGATCGGGGAGACCCCGGCGGCCTTGAGCTTGGCGACGTCGGCGGAGAGTTCGTCGATCGTGGTCGGCGTCGAGGTGATGCCGGCCTTCTTGAACAGGTCCTTGCTGTAGAAGATGCCGTCGGGAAGCACCGAGGCGGGCATCGCGTAGAGCTTGCCGTCGACCGTGAACGCCTGGAAGATCGCGTTGCCGAACGCCGACTTCACGTCGCTGTTGATCTTGTCCGTGACGTCCTGCACCTGCCCGGCCTGCACCATGTCGCTGAGCTTGCCGCCGCCGCGGGCCATGAAGATCGTCGGGGCGCTGCCCGAGTTCATCGCCGTCTGCAGCTTGCCGTCCAGGTCTTCGTTCTGGATCGGGGTGATGGCGATGTGGACGTTCGGGTGGTCCTTCTCGAACGCCGCCACCGTGTTCTCCCAGTACGCCTTGCCGTCACCGGTCGTGGCGTTGTGCCAGAACGTCATGTTCACCTGGCCGCCGCTGGACGACGACGACGCCCCGCTGCTGCCTCCGCAACCCGCGACGGCCACCCCCACGGCGAGTGCCGCGGCGACCGCTCCGAATGCTCGTCCACCCTTCATCGGGCGTCCTCCCTCTCATCGTTGAGTAGCGCTCGGCGCCCCCTCCGGGCGCTTCCGAGACTCACTGGGGATTAGTCTTGCTACACCACTAAATGTTTGTCAATCGATGTCGATAACGTTTTCATTACCGCTACACTGCTGCCATGGTGCCCACGGGACGGGTGACGATCAGGGATGTGGCCAAGGCGGCCGGCGTCTCGGTCTCCACCATCTCCAAGGTCATGAACAACCGTGACGGCATCTCCGAGGCCACCCAGCACCGGGTGCGCGAGGTCATCGACGAGCTCGGCTACGTGAGCAGCGTGAGCGCCCGCAGCCTGCGCGTGCACCGCACCGGGGTGATCGGCGTCCTCATCAGCGACTTCGAGCCCTACGCCACCGAGGTGCTCAAGGGCATCTCCCAGGAGTGCCACGGCTCGCCGGTGGAGCTCATGGCGTGGTCGGGCGGCACGGTGCAGGACGGGTCGGCCCGCGGCTGGGAGCAGCGGCTCATCGCCCGCCTCGCCGGCACGGTGCTCGACGCCGCGATCCTCGTCGCCCCGAGCATGACCTCGGTGCCCTTCGACCGCTTCGCGATGGTCGCCATCGACCCGCACGAGGGCCCCGGCTTCATCCCGAGCATCCGGGCCGACGACGCCGGGGGAGCGCGGCTGGCCGTCGACCACCTCGTGGGGCTCGGTCACCGCCGGATCGCGTTCCTCGGGGGACGTGCCGACCTCGCCTCCGCCCGCGCCCGCGAGCAGGGGTTCCGCGAGGCCATGGCGGCACACGGCCTGGTCGTCGACGAGGCGCTGGTCGTCCGGGGCGACTACTCGCTCGAGGGCGCCACCGGACCCGCCCACGAGCTGCTCTCGGCCGCCGATCCCGCGACCGCGATCTTCGCCGCGAACGACCTGTCGGCACTGCGGGTGATCGAGGTGGCCCGGGAGCTCGGCATCGACGTGCCGGGTCGGATCTCGGTCGTGGGCTTCGACGACATCCCCGAATCGCTCCGCTCGGTGCCGAGCCTCACCACCGTGGCCCAGCCGATGATCGAGATCGGACGCCGGGCGGCGTCCGTGCTCTTCCAGCTGATGGCGCGGGAGGACGTGCCGGAGACCGACGTCCAGCTGCCCACCCGCCTGGTCGTCCGCGACAGCACCGCCGCCCCGCGCCGCGGCTGACTCGCCCCGGCTCAGCCGAGCCGGAGCGTCCCCGTCGGGTCGCCGCCGACCCCGAACCGCGCCGGAGCGGCTCCGTCGGCGCGCAGCTGGTAGTCGCCGCGCCAGCCCTCGACCCGAACCCGGCCGTCGCCGTCGGTGCGCAGTTCCGTGGCCGGCGTCCACCACTCCTCACGGACCAGCCGGCGCAGCGCGTCGTAGGCGGGCTTCGGCGATCCGTCGGCGCGGATCAGGCCGGCCGGGGCGCCGAGCCAGGCTCCGCGGTCGGACAGGCCCCAGTAGGTGGCCGCCGCGACGCTCGGGTGCGAGAACAGCGTCCGGTAGTGGCGTTCGAGCTCGTCGGCCTGGCGCTGCTCGCCCTCCGGGGTGCTCGGCCACGACTCCACCCGGTAGTCGTTGAGGTCGTCGATCTCGGGCGGCATGAGGTGCCCCGAGACCAAGGTGGTCTCGGTGAAGTGCAGGGGGAGCCCGTAGCGGGAGAACCGCTCGAGCACCTCGAGGGTCTTCTCCTCGCCCCAGTAGCCCTGGTGCATGTGGCTCTGCAGCCCGATCGCGTCCACCTCGATGCCCGCCTCGAGCACCCCCTCGATGAGGGTGTCGTAGGCCGTCGACATGTCGAAGTCGTTGAGCAGCAGGGTGGCGTGCGGGTTCGCCTGCCGGGCGGTCTCGAAGGCGAGCCGGATCGTGCCGATGCGCCCGAGCTTGCGGGAGAGCCGGGTGATCGCGTTGTCCTCGGCGGTGAACACCGGCATGATCACCACCTCGTTGATGGCGTCCCACATGTCGATGAGTCCGGCAAAGCCGGTGACGTCGCGGACGATCCGCTCGCGCTGGAGGCGCTCGACCTCCTCGAGCGGACGCCCGAGCAGCCAGGGCGCGCCGACCGTGTGCCAGACCAGCGGGTGCCCCTTGAGGGTCGCGCCCCGGTCGCGGAACCACTCGGCGGTGCGGCGGAGGCGCGCCGTGTCGGGCTGCCCCTCGACCGGCTCGAAGCGTCCCCAGTAGAAGGGCAGGGTGCACCAGTTGAAGACGTCGAACCAGGCGTCGGCCAGGGCCGCGAGCACCGCGTGGTCGGGCGAGCCGGCGTCCAGTTCGTCGTTGGCGAGCGGGATGAAGTCGAAGCCGATGCAGCCGAACCCGAACTCGTGCGACACCTGCTCGACCGCGACGGCCGCGTCGGCCAAGGGGACGCCGTCGGGCCCGAGCACGGTGAGGTCGAGCGACCCCCGGCGGTGGGCGAGGGACGGGTCGGGCTGCGGTGACGTCGTCGCGAACTGCATGAGCGCTCCTTCGGGCGATTCGTTGTGTGAAAAAACTAATACGGCTCGGGTCCAGGCGCCACCCTCCGCCCGCCCGGGCGTGGCGGCATCCGCCCTCGGCCCGGTTCCCCGGGCGTACGGTTCGTCGCGCGGGGCGTACGGTTCGCCGGAAAACCGCCACATTCCGTACGCCCCCGGACGATTCGTACGCCCGGGCAGGGGATGGAGGGGACCGGCCAGGGGCCGTGCTCGCCCCACCGCGCCCCGCGTGGCTAGATTTGGTTGCACCGTCGAAGGAGACTCCCACTATGACTTTCGCCACCGCCGCCACTGAGATCCAGCCCGACCTGGTCGACCTGCGCAGGGCCCTGCACCGCGAGCCCGAGATCGGCCTGGAGCTGCCGCTCACCCAGCGCAAGATCCTCGACGCGCTCGCCGGCCTGCCGCTGGAGATCAGCACCGGGACCTCGCTGAGCTCGGTGGTCGCCGTGCTGCGGGGCGGACGCCGCGGGCCGGCGGTGCTGCTGCGCGGCGACATGGACGCCCTGCCGGTCACCGAGGACAGCGGTGTCGAGTACGCGTCGACGATCCAGGGGGTCATGCAGGCCTGCGGCCACGACCTCCACGTCACCATGCTCGTCGGGGCCGCCCGGCTGCTGAGCGCGGTGAAGGACGACCTTCCCGGCGACGTCGTCTTCATGTTCCAGCCCGGCGAGGAGGGCCAGGGCGGGGCGATGGCGATGATCGACGAGGGTGTCCTGGACGCCGCCGGCGTCCGGCCGGTCGCGGCGTTCGGACTGCACGTGACGACGAACGTCCCCCAGGGCGTCTTCCAGACCCGCCCCGGCATCCTCCAGGCCGCCGTCGACGAGATCCTCGTCCGGGTCGTCGGCTCCGGCGGCCACGGATCGTCCCCGCACGAGGCGCACGACCCGATCCCCGCCGCGTGCGAGATGGTGCTCGCGCTGCAGACGATGGTCACCAGACGGTTCAACATCTTCGACCCCGTGGTCGTCACCGTCGGCAGCTTCCACGCGGGCACGAAGAGCAACATCATCCCCGACGACGCGCGGTTCGACGTCACCCTGCGCACCTTCTCGGCCGCCTCCCGCGAGACGATGCGCACCGAGGCCGTGCGCCTCATCGAGTCGATCGCCACGGCCCACGGCCTGCGCGCCGAGGTCGACTACGAGCCCGGCTACCCGCCCACGGTCAACGACGCCGACGAGATGGCCTTCGCCCGCGACACCGTCACGGAGGTCTTCGGCGCCGACCGGTTCCAGCTCATGGACGACCCGATCGCGGGCGCCGAGGACTTCTCCTACGTGCTCGAGCGGGTGCCCGGCTGCTTCCTCTTCTACGGGACGCCGGCCGAGGGGGCCGATCCCAAGGCCACGGCGAGCAACCACTCCGCGCACGCCGTCTTCGACGACCGGTGGCTGGGCGACGGCGCGGCGCTGCTGGCCGAGTTGGCGATGCGCAAGCTCTCGGCGTCCGCGTAGTCGGGGCCGGGGGGCTCAGCCGCGCCGGGCGTCGGCGAGCACCCCGAGCGCTGCCAGCACGAGGGCGATGGACGCCGCGATCACCCACGCGGCGCCGCGCCCGACGGCGTCCGGGGTGAGGGTGACGACGACGACCAGCCCGGCGGCGGCCGCGGACCAGGCGAGCCACAGCCCCCAGGAGCCGGCCGACAGGCCGCCCGGACGCACGTCGGCCTGCAGCGGGCCGCGCGACGCGAGGGTGGCGAGCGCGTGCACGAGCGCGAGGGACGCCGCCAGCGCTGCGGTCACCGGCCACGCGTGCGGCCCGATGACCAGCCACAGCAGCAGCACCCCGATCATCACCGCGGCGGGGGCCGGGGAGTCGGGGACGATGACCGCGAGCACGGTGAGCGCGATCAGCACGACCCGGAAGACCGCGGCGAGCGGGCCGACGAGCGTGATCGCGGCGAGGCAGGCGAGCAGCAGCAGCGCGCGGAGGACGAGCATCCGCGCGGACGCCGTCCGCAGCCCCTGGAGGACGTCGGAGATCCGCTCGGCGAGGTCGGAGATCATCGGCGTCCGCCCCTCAGCCGGGGGGCCTCACGGGCCGCCTCCATGGCGAGCAGCACGCTGGCGAGGCTCGCCGGTCCGCGCCAGGGGGTGACCGGCACCCCCAGCGCGCGCAGCCGGTCGACGACCCGGTCGCGCTCGAGCCGGCGCAGCATCCACCCCTCGGGGAGCCACTCGGTGTCGCGCCCGGGGAGGGGCTGGCGGCCCAGGCCGGTGGGCAGCGTGTCGACGACGACGAGTTCCCCGCCCAGCTGTCGCAACCGGACGAGTTCGGCCACCGCCGACTCGTCGAGCAGCGGCGAGCACCCGAACACGAGGGTGCCGGGCGTCAGCCGGGGGATCTTGCGGACCAGCCACTGGTCGGGCAGGTCGCGGCGGGTCTGAGCGAGCCGGTCGAGCAGCAGCCGCACCTGCCGCGGGCCGGTGCCCGAACGGAGGTCGCCGATGCTCAGCCCGAGGTCGTGCAGCGCCACCCGGTCGCCGAACGACACGTAGTGCTGGCCGATCGCGGCGATCGCCCGCACGGTGGCGTCCAGGCTCGACGGGTCGTCGCCGGGTCCGTCGAGGGTCATGAGGGTGTCGGCGACGACCAGCACGTCGGTGTCGCGTTCGCTGAAGGTCTCGGTGACGTGCAGGCGTCCGGTGCGCGAGGAGACCTTCCAGTTGACGCGCCGCAGCCTGTCGCCCGGCACGAACTCCCGGACGCCGGCCAGCTCGGTGCCCTCGCCGCGCCGCCCCGACCGGTGCACGCCGGCGATCCCGATCGGCCGGGCGACGCCGCTCGCCCCCTCGAGCCGGGACGCGAACGGCCGCACCCGCACCCGGGAGACGCCGGTCTCGCCGAGCAGCCGCCACGCGCCGAGGGCGTCGCCGAGCGCGAAGCGGGCGGGGCCCACCTCGTAGCGGCCCCAGAGCAGCGGCTGGAAGCCGAAGCGCACCTCCTCCGGTGCTCCGGTCGCGCCGACGAACGCGCCGTGCGCGGGGGCGAGCCGGGCGTGCTCGGGCGGGTCGACGACGACGCCGACCACCT
>DATAKK010000019.1:0-18139 GCA_036261615.1 Propionibacteriaceae bacterium
GCGGGCTTGAGCGCCGATCGGGTGATCATGATGCTCCTCTGGCCGAACCCTTCGGCCGCACTCCAGCAGTTTCCGCGCCGAACCTGTGGCAAACCTGTGCACACCCGCGGGGCGGGAGGAGTTGGGGGACGGGCCAGGGTGGCCTCCCCCCAAGGGCCGGGGTCAGAGGTCGGCGGCGTCGAGGACGGCGGCGAACCGCGCGGCCTCCTCCGCGGACGCCGGCAGCAGCGGCCCCCGCACCCCTCCCACCGGGAAGCCCTGGTGGTCGAGCCCGGCCTTGACGAGCATGACCCCTTGGGTGGCGAAGACGCCCGTCATGACCGGCAGCAGGGCCTGGTGGAGGGCCAGGGCCTCGTCGAGCCGGCCGGCGACGAAGGCCTCGATCATCGCGCGCATGCGGCGCCCGGTGAAGTGGGTGGCGGTGCCGACGACACCGACCCCGCCGACCGACAGCAGCGGCAGCGTGATGGCGTCGTCGCCGGCGTAGTACGCCAGGCTGGTCTCCGCGATGACCCGGGACGATGCGACGACCTGCCCCTTGGCGTCCTTGACCGCCACGATGCGCGGGTGGTCGGCGATGGCCAGGAAGGTGGCCGTCTCGACCGGGACGCCGGAGCGGTGCGGGATGTCGTAGATCATGATCGGCGCGTCGGTCGCGTCGGCGACGGCCCTGAAGTGCGCGGCGATGGCGTCCTGCGGCGGCCGGGAGTAATAGGGGGTGACGACCAGCAGGCCGTCGGCCCCGGCCGCGACCGCCTGGCGGGCCAGGTCGATGGTGTGCGCGGTGCTGAACGTGCCGACGCCGGCGATCACCTGCGCGCGGTCGCCCACCTCGTCGGCCACGGCCTCGAGCAGCCGGCGCTTCTCGTCGTCGGAGGTGGTCGGCGACTCCCCCGTCGTGCCGTTGATGACGAGCGAGTCGTTGTGCTGCTCGTCGACGAGGCGTCGGGCGAGGGCCCGCGCCGTGTCGAGGTCGAGCGAGCCGTCGGCGGCGAACGGCGTGACCATGGCGGTGATGACGCGCCCGAACACGGGTTCCTCGACACCCGCCGGGGCTGGCGATGACGAGGGGACGGGCGCGGCCGGCATGTCGGGGTCCATGGCGCCCATCGTAGGCGAGCGGCGGCTGGGCCCCCGGGACATACCCGCTGATAGTGTGACGCCGTGACGCAGCGTCAGAGTGAGCAGGGTTCCCGTCCGTCCGCTTCAGGCCGGCCGGCCGCGGCCCCCCAGACCGCCGCCGAAGGCGGTGTCGGCCCCGACTCCTGGGCGTTCGCCGAAGACTTCGTGCCGCTCGACGAGTCGATCTCCCGCTCCCGGCGCAACGCCGTCGGGATGGGCCTCGAGCCGCCGAGCGGCGGAACCGTCAGCGTGCTGCGCCTCGTGGCGCGCATGGTGCAGGCGCGGGCCGTCGTCGAGGTCGGCAGCGGTGCCGGTGCCACCGGTCTGGCCCTGTTCGAGGGCATGGACCCCGCCGGCGTGCTGACGAGCATCGACACCGAGCCCGAGCGGCAGGGCGCCGCCCGCCAGGCGTTCACGGCCGCCGGGCTGAAGCCCCAGCGGTTCCGGCTCATCGCGGGCTCGCCGCTCGAGGTGCTGCCCAAGTTGCGCGACGGCGCCTACGACCTGGTCCTCATCAACGGCGACAAGCTCGAATACGTCGAGTACCTCGCCCAGTCGCTGCGACTGCTGCGCCACGGCGGCGTGGTGGTCATGAACGACGCCCTGTGGCACGGGCTGGTCGCCGACGAGAGCAACGACGACGACGAGACCCTCATCATCCGTGAGGCGCTCCAGTCGGTGCAGGAGACCGAGGAGTTCACCGCCGCGCTCCTGCCCGTGGGCAACGGCCTCATGGTGGCCGTCAAGGACTGACGCGCGTCGGGGCGGCGTCGCGCGCGCTCCGGACGACGAACAAGGCGGCCGCGCTCAGCGCGGCCGCCTCGTCCGATCCAGGACCCGGGTCACCCTCTGCGCGAGATCACCGTGTTCTTGCCGACCACGGTGATGCCGCCGTCGGACACGAAGAACCCGCGGGATCGGTCGTGCTCGTGGTCGACGCCGATCTGGACGCCGTCGGGCACCACCACGTTCTTGTCGAGGATCGCCCGGCGGACCACCGCGTTGCGCCCGACCCGGACGCCGCTCATGAGGATCGAGGAGTCGACGGTCGACCACTTCTCGATCCGCACGTTGGGTCCGAAGACGCTGTGGTCGACATCGCCGCCGGAGATGATGCACCCGGCGTTGACGATGGAGTCCTCCGCGGTGCCCCGCATGGTGAACTTGGCGCCCGGCTGCTGCGGCAGGCTGGTCCAGATCGGCCACTCGGCGTTGTAGAGGTTGAACTCGGGCTCGACGGCGACGAGATCCATGTGCGCCTCGTGATAGGCGTCGATGGTGCCGACGTCGCGCCAGTAGTTGAGGTCCTTCTCGGTGGCGCCGGGCACGACGTTGTCGCGGAAGTCGTACACCTGGGCGTCGCCGTCGCTCACGAAGCGGGGCACGATGTCGCCGCCCATGTCGTGGCGGGCGGTCGGGTCGTGGGCGTCGTCCTCGAGCGCCGCCACGAAGGCATCGCGGGTGAACACGTAGTTGCCCATCGAGGCGTACGACTCGTCGGGCGAGTCGGGCAGCCCGGGCGGGTCGGCCGGCTTCTCGAGGAAGCTCTTGATGCGGTGGTCGACGTCGGCGTCGATGATGCCGAACGCGGACGCCTGCGAGCGCGGGACCCGGATGCCGGCGATGGTGGCGCCGAGCCCGGAGTCGATGTGCGCCTGCAGCATCTGGCCGACGTCCATCCGGTAGATGTTGTCGGCACCGAAGACGACGACGTAGTCGGGATCCTCGTCGTTGATGAGGTTCATCGACTGGTAGATGGCGTCGGCGCTGCCCTGGTACCACCGGGGGCCGAGCCGCTGCTGGGCCGGCACCGGGGTGACGTAGTTGCCGAGCAGCGTCGACATCCGCCACGTGACCGAAATGTGTTTGTCGAGCGAGTGCGACTTGTACTGGGTGAGCACCGCGATCTGCCGGAGATCGGAGTTGACGAGATTCGACAGGACGAAGTCGATGAGCCGGTAGCTGCCGCCGAAGGGGACGGCCGGCTTGGCCCGGTCGGCTGTCAACGGCATCAGCCGTTTGCCTTCCCCACCTGCGAGGACGATCGAGAGCACCCTTGGTCTTGACGCCATGGCATCAACTTAGCGGGGGGTCTCTGGACGCACAACGAAACTCGAGAGTTGAGTGGAGGCCGGTCGAACCCTCCCCGGCTGCGGGGTTCTATGGAACGATGCGGCTATGCGCGTGTCCATCTTCACCCGGGAATATCCCCCCTCGATCTACGGCGGCGCCGGCGTCCACGTCGCCCAACTGGTGCCGCAATTGCGCAAGTTCATCGACGTCGACGTGCAGTGCATGGGTGAGCCGCGCGAGGGTGCGACGGCGCACGCCGAGAACTTCCCGCCCAACGCCAACGCCGCGCTGCGCACCTTCGGCGCCGACCTGTCGATGGTCGCCGCGATGCCGGAGGTCGACGTCGTCCACTCGCACACGTGGTACGCCAACCTCGGCGGCCATCTGGCCGGGCTCTTCCACGACATCCCCCATGTCACCAGCGCCCACTCCCTCGAGCCGCAGCGGCCGTGGAAGCGCGAGCAGCTGGGCGGCGGGTACGCCCTGTCGTCGTGGGCCGAGCGCACGGCCTACGACGGGGCGGACGCGGTGATCGCGGTGAGCAAGGGGCAACGGGCCGACGTCCTCGCCTGCTACCCCGAACTCGACCCCGCCAAGGTGCACGTCGTGCTCAACGGCATCGACCCCGACGAGTTCCGGCCCGACCCCGGCACCGACGTGCTGCGGCAGATCGGGATGGACCCCGACCAGCCCTCGGTCGTGTTCGTCGGCCGGATCACCCGGCAGAAGGGGCTGATCCACCTCGTGCGCGCGGCCCAGTACCTCGATCCGGGCACCCAGCTCATCCTGCTGGCCGGCGCCCCCGACACCCCCGAGATCGCGGCCGAGTTCAACGAGGCGTTCGCCGCCGTCGAGAAGCAGCGCGGCGGCGGGGTCGTG
Source organism: Propionibacteriaceae bacterium (assembly GCA_036261615.1). Classification (GTDB taxonomy): domain Bacteria; phylum Actinomycetota; class Actinomycetes; order Propionibacteriales; family Propionibacteriaceae; genus JAJYQH01. The sequence continues at coordinate 4,075 of DATAKK010000019.1, forward strand.
TGGGTGCGGGAGATGCTGCCCCGGGCCAGTGTCCGCCAGGTGATGTCGCACGCGACGGTGTTCGCCTGCCCGTCGATCTACGAGCCGCTGGGCATCGTCAACCTCGAGGCGATGGCCACCGAGACCGCCGTCGTCGCGAGCGCCGTGGGCGGCATCCCCGAGGTCGTCGTCGACGGCGAGACCGGCTTCCTCGTGCCCTACGACCCGGCGCAGGCCTCCGACCCGGCGTTCGTCAGCCGGTTCGAGCACACCTTCGCCGAGCGGATCAACGAGCTCACCCGCGATCCGGCACGTGCCGAGGCGTTCGGCAAGGCCGGACGCCGCCGGTGCATCGACGAGTTCTCGTGGGAGAAGATCGCCCGACAGACCATCGAGGTCTACCAGGCGGCGATCGAGCGGCACGCGTCGGCGTCCTGACCTCGGCCCGCACATGCCGAAGGGCCGGCTCCCAGGATGGGAGGGCCGGCCCTTCGGGCTGCTGAGGGGGAGATCGTCAGCCGACGACGTCCTTGAGACAGTTGAGCAGTTCGGTGGCCTCCGCGGCGTTCAACTCCACAACGAGGCGGCCTCCGCCGTCGACCGGGACCCGCATGATGATGCCGCGCCCCTCCTTGGTGACTTCCATGGGGCCATCGCCGGTGCGGGGTTTCATAGCAGCCATTGCAGATTCCTCTTCCCTCCGACGACCTTCGCCAGACCTTGCGGTCCATTATTCCAAATGCTGAGAGTCAGACCCAATCTCGGGGGTCGCTTGTCGGGCGTCGGCGGCCTCCTTGTGGGCGCCCGATCGCACGGGTGCGGCGTCCAGCTGGTCGGCCAGCCGGGCGAGCAGCGCGTCGACCTGGGCCATGGAGTATCCGCGGGGGACGACAGCGAACCGCGCCTGCCGGAGGTCGGCGGCTGTGAGGCGCCCGGCGGGGAGGCGGCCGGGCGGCCGGTCGTCGGTCACCGGGGGCATGGCGCCCCACCGGCCGGACCCGACGACCGCGGCCACGGCCATGACGACGACGACGAACCCGGCGAGTACCCACTCCACCCGGCCAGTCTAGTGAGAGCCCCCCGCCGCCTCCGCCCGCCACGTGTCGGCGTCCCGGGTGACGTGGTCGATCGCCTCGCGGACGTCGTCGGTGACGAGCAGCATGGCGAGGTCGTCGGCGGAGATGTAGGCCTCGCCGAGGGTCGAGCCGCCGAGCCAGTCGAGCAGCCCGCGCCAGTAGTCGCTGCCGAACAGGACGATCGGGAAGCCGGTGACCTTGCCGGTCTGGGCGAGGGTGAGCGCCTCGAAGAGTTCGTCGAAGGTGCCGTAGCCGCCGGGCATCACGACGAAGCCCTGTGAGTACTTGAGGAACATCACCTTGCGGGCGAAGAAGTAGCGGAAGTTGATGCCGAGGTTGACGTGCGGGTTCATCGTGGTCTCGAACGGGAGCTCGATCCCGAGACCGACCGACCGGCCACCGGCACGGTTGGCGCCGCGGTTGGCCGCCTCCATGATTCCCGGGCCGCCGCCGGTGATCACGGCATAGCCGCGCTCCGCGAGCCCGCGTCCGATGCCCTGCGCGGCCGCGTACATCGGGTGGCCCTTCGGCGTCCGCGCGGACCCGAACACGCTGATGGCCGGGCCGATCTCGGCGAGGGTGCCGAACCCCTCGACGAACTCCGACTGGATGCGCATGACCCGCCAGGGGTCCGCGTGCAGCCAGCCGGTGTCGCCCTTGGACGCCAGCAGCCGCTGGTCGGTCGTCGTGGGCTGCCGCTCCGCCCGGAAGCTCGGGCCCTGGATGACCCTGCGCCGCTTGGAGCGGCGGCGTCCCCGGCCGCGGGGCGGGGCGGGCGCGTTGTCGACCGCTTCCGACTCGGGCCGGTCGGCGTCCGGACGCAGGTCACTCGGCTTGTCGCTCACCTCGTGCTCCTCGGTGTGATGTCGCTCAGCGGGTGGGGTGGGAATCGCTCAGCCAGCGGACGAGCGCGGTGCGGCAGGTGTCGAGGTCGGCGATCGGGCAGAACTCGTCGTCGGCGTGGGCCTTGCCGGGATCGGCCGGTCCGAAGTTCACCGCGGGCACGCCCAGTTCGGAGAACCGGGCGACGTCGGTCCACCCGTACTTGGGGCGCGCCTCGCCGCCGACCGCCGCGAGGAACTGCTGCGCGGCCGGCCGGTCGAGGCCCGGCCGGGCGCCGGGAGACAGATCCGTGACGGTGATGCGGTGGCCCGGGAACCAGCCCCGGACGAGGGCCTCCGCCTCGTCGCCCGACTTGTCGGGGGCGAAGCGGTAGTTGATCTCGACGACCGCCCGGTCGGGGATGACGTTGCCGGCCACTCCCCCGCTGATGCGCACGGCGTTGAGCCCCTCGTGGTAGAGCAGGCCGTCGACCTCGATCTCGGCGTCGTGCCATGCGGCGAGGGTGGCGAGCACCGGGGCGAGGTCGTGCACGGCGTTGTGGCCGAGCCAGGCGCGACCGGAGTGGGCGGCCACCCCGGTGGTCTCGAGCTCGACCCGCATCGTGCCCTGGCAGCCGCCCTCGACCCGGGCGCCGGTGGGTTCCATGAGCACGGCGAACTGGGCCTCGAGCAGGTCGGGACGCTCGCGGGCGACCCGGGCGAGGCCGTTGGCGCTGGCCGCGACCTCCTCGTGGTCGTAGAAGATCCACGTGACGTCGCGGGACGGGGCGGACAGTTGCGCGGCGACGCTGAGCATGACGGCGACACCGCCCTTCATGTCGCAGGTGCCGCGGCCGTAGACCCTGCCGGCGTCCGCGTCGACCCAACTGGGGAGGTTGTCCTTGACCGGCACGGTGTCGAGGTGCCCGGCGATGACCACCCGTTCGTCGCGGCCGAGGCGGGTGCGGGCGATGACGGCGTCCCCGAGCCGCTCGACCTGGAGGTGCGGGCAGGCGCGGAGCGCGCCCTCCACCTCGTCGGCGAGGGGACCCTCGTGGCCGCTGACCGACTCGATGTCGACGATCGCACGGAGCAGGGTGACGAGGTCGTCGCCGAGGTCGAGGCTCATGCCGGAAGCCTAACCGGGAGCCGCCTCAGCGCCTCGCCGACTCGTCGCGCAGCAGCTTCGACAGCTCGGACACCTGCCGCTGCAGCGAGGTCACCTGCTTGCTCAGCGCCGCCAGCTGGTTCTCGTCGCGCGCGGAGACCCGCTCGACCAGCCAGGACGCCACGGTGGCCGTGGTGAGACCGAGGACGGCGATGCCGCCGATCATCAGGGTGACCGCCACCAGCCGGCCGGTCGTCGTCACCGGGTACCGGTCGCCGTAGCCCACGGTCGTCATCGTCGCGATCGCCCACCACAGCGCGTCACCGATCGACTTGATGTTGGCGTTGGGGTCGGGCCGCTCGGCCTGCAGCACCGCGAGCGCGCCGCAGAACCCGAAGAAGCTGGAGCCGAGCACGACGTAGGTGGCGACCTTGCCGCGCAGCGTGTGGGCGGCGTTGCGGTTGAGCACCCGCAGCAGCGCGGCGAGCCGCAGCAACCGGAACGGGTGCCACACCGGCAGCACGAGGACGACGAAGTCGTACCAGTGCCGCACGAAGTACTCCATCCGCTTCGGGGCGAGATAGATGCGCACGAGGTAGTCGACGATGAACAGGCTCCACGTGGCCCACGCCAGCACGCCGAAGAAGCGGACCCAGGGGGCGGGCAGCCGCGTGTCGATGATGGGCAGGGCGAACGAGAGGAGGAACAGTGCCGCGGCGGCCGTCAGCGGCCACTGGGTCTGGCGCTGCCACCACCGGAGTCGTTCCACGGTAGGGAAGGCTACTCCCAGCCCCCTGGGGGCCGGTGAGGACGCCGCGCCCCGCGGTCCCCACAGGGGCGCCTTGTAGGATCGCGCCCATGACCGACCCGACCCGCCACGCGTGGGGCCATGGCCTGGCCAGCGTCCACGGCGCCTCCTCGCTGCTGCTCGACACCTGGTTCCCCGCTCCGCGGTTGGGCGACCTGCCCGACGGTTCCCGGCCGGACCCCGGACTGGTGGCCGCTCAGCGGAGCGACGCCCTGCGCGGGGTGGAGACCCGCGTCGTCACCACGGTCGTCGACCTCGATGCCCCGCCGGCGTCCACCGACGACGCCTACCTGCGGCTCCACCTGCTGAGCCACCGGCTCGCCGCGCCCCGCACGATCAACCTCGAGGGCATCTTCGCGGTGCTGCCCAACGTCGTGTGGACGAGCGCCGGGCCCTGCGCGGTCGAGGGGTTCGAGGCCGTCCGGCTCGCCTTCCGCGCGGCCGGGCTGCAGCTCAGCGTCTTCGGCGTCGACAAGTTCCCGCGGATGGTCGACTACGTCCTCCCCACCGGTGTGCGCATCGCGGACGCCGACCGGGTGCGGCTCGGCGCTCACCTGGCCGAGGGCACCACGGTGATGCACGAGGGGTTCGTCAACTACAACGCGGGCACCCTCGGCACGTCGATGGTCGAGGGCCGGATCTCCGCCGGCGTGGTCGTCGGCGCCGGCAGCGACGTCGGTGGCGGCGCGTCGATCATGGGGACGCTGTCGGGCGGCGGCACGCAGGTGATCAGCATCGGCGAAGGCTCCCTGCTCGGAGCCGAGAGCGGCATCGGCATCTCCCTCGGCGACAACTGCGTCGTCGAGGCCGGCCTCTACGTCACGGCGGGCACCAAGGTGCGCCTGCCGGACGGGCGGGTGGTGAAGGCCCTCGAGCTGTCCGGTGCAGACGACCTGCTGTTCCTCCGCGACTCCCAGTCGGGCGCGGTGCTGGCCCGCCCGCGCCGCGGCGGGGCGATCCGCCTCAACGATGCGCTGCACGCCAACTGAGCTCGCGCCATGGCCCGCAGATCACGACGACGCCGGCGGCTGCTGGCCCCCCTCCTCACCCTGGCGGTCCTGCTCGCCCTCGCCGGGGCCATCGGCGGCGTGGTCTGGCACCTCGTCACCGGCCGCAAGGTGCTGATCATCCCCCCGAGCGAACAGTGCATCGTCACGGTCGGGACGACCACCACCTCGCTCGACCTCGAGCAGAGCGGGAACGCCGCGATCATCGTGGCGGAGTCGATCCGCCGCGGGCTCGCGCCCCGGGCGGCGTCCATCGCGCTCGCGACGGCGATGCAGGAGTCGCGGCTGCGCAACCTCGACTACGGCGACCAGGACTCCATCGGGCTCTTCCAGCAGCGCCCCTCCCAGGGCTGGGGCTCGAAGTCGCAACTGCTCGACCCGTGGTACTCGTCCGGCAAGTTCTACGCCGCCCTCGTGCGGGTGAAGGACTGGCAGACGGCCGACATCAACAACGTCGCCCAGGCCGTGCAGCGCAGCGGAGTCCCGAACGGGTACCGCCAGCACGTCGAGGCGGCCCGGGCCTTCGCCAGCGCGCTCACCGGAAACTCGCCGGCGTCCCTCAGCTGCGTGAACCGGGCCACCACCGCCGGCAACGCCCGCGGCCTCGCCGACTTCCTCGCCCGCGCCTTCCCCCGGGTGACGACGAGCCGGTCGGGGAACACCGTGACCGCCACGGCGTCCGACCCGACGACGCTGTGGGCGATCGCCCAGCTGTCGATGATGACGACCGGCGTCTACGGCGTCGACTCCGCCACGGTGACCTCCAGGGCCTGGCACAACGACGGGCAGCAGGTCGCCGCGTGGGCGACGGCGGGCACCCCGGTGACCGGGGTGCAGATCACCGTCCGGTCGTGAGCGGGGGACGCCGCGCGCCGATCAGTCGTCGTCGCCCGGCTCCTCGACCAGCAGGGCGAGCCCGCCGAAGCCCGGCAGGGTCAGCGAGAAGCTGTGCTCCTCACCGGTCGTCGCGACGATCCGCCTCGTCGACAGGTCGCGCACCCGGCCCGCGGGGATGTGGTCCGACTGCACGGTCACCTCGGCCCGCTCGGGGCCGAAGTTGAGCACGGTCACCTGGATCGCGCCGACCGCCAGCCGGTTGACGAGGACGAGCACGGGCTTGGGAGGCATCTCGGGGATGTCGAGCAGGGTTCCGGTGGCGATGCCGTGCTTCTTGCGCACCGCCAGGATGCGGGCGAGCCGCCGGGCGAACGAGTTGCGCTCGGCGAGCTGCTCGGGCAGGGAGCCGTAGAGGCAGCGGGCCTTGGGCATGCCCGCGCTCGACCCCGCCGCCTGCGGCGCCCAGCCCATGAGGTCGTAGGCGCCCCGCTCGATCCACCGGGTGTCGCCGTCGCGGATGAGCGGGCTCACCTGCGCCCGGTCGAGCGGCAGCGCGCCGACGAGGTCCCAGCCGGACAGGGCGAACACCCCGGGCTGGAAGGCGTTGTACATGACCAGCAGCAGGTGCACGTCGGCGATCCGCTTCGCCTGGGCGTCGTCGATCTCCGCGAGGTCGGTGATGCCGAGGATGGCCGCGGCGATCGAGGTGCTGGTGCAGGCGATCCCGTTCTGGGTGAACACGGCGTTGTAGGGGGCCGCCTCGCCGGTGATCCGGCGGCGCATCGTCTCGCGGATGCGCTCGGCCATGTCCTCGCCCCGCAGTTCCTCGCCCTCGAAGCTGTACAGGTCGTCCCTGTGCCGGGTGGCGAAGTGCACCAGCTCGTAGGTGAGCTCGTCGTGGTTCTGCAGCGCGTGCACCAGCGAGGCCTGGTCGACGCCGAGCCGCAGCGACTCCCGCAGCGCCATGCGCAGGAACTCCGTGTCGCCGGTGATGAGCGCGTAGTGGTAGGCGGGCCGGGTGACGAAGTCGTAGGAGAGGTCGGGCCCGCGGCTGCCGGTGGCGAGGATGTCGTCGATGGCGAGGTTGAGCTCCTGGAAGGTGAAGCCGCCCACCTTGCGGACCATCGAGCCGATGAGCTGGTTGGCCGCCTCCGAGAGCGGGTGCCCCTCCGACCAGGCGGTCTCGCCCGCGGTCGCCTTCTCGACGCCGAGGAACCCGTTGGCGTCGAGACGCAGCGCGGTGGAGCCCAGGTCGGTGAGCGAGTGCAGGGCGTCGCCCATGACCAGCCGCATGCCGGCGAAGGTGGGGTCGAGCCAGTTGATCGAGGGCTGGCCGTCCTTGAAGTAGTGCAGGTAGACCCAGCGGTGCTCGACGCCGGCGGCGTCCCTGATCGGCGGGGTGACCGACCAGTTCGTCTCCTTGACGCCGGGCTCGTAGAAGATCACCCGCTGCAGGGCGCCGATGATGTAGCCCTCGTCGGCGAGCCGGCGCTCGGTTTCGGGGTCGAGGTTGACGCAGTCGCGGCCCTCCGGGACGTCCGGCAGCATCGGCCAGGCCTCCGGGGGGATGTCGATCATGTGGTAGATGCCCGGGTAGTCCTTGTGGTTGAGCTCGGCCAGCCGGAAGTCGGCGCCCTTGCCGGTGTGGCCGGGGACGATGTCGTCGATGATGCTGCCGTTGTACTCGGCCGCCACCGCGCACATCGCCCGGAACTCCTCGTCGGTGCCGAACTGCGGGTCGATCGCCATGCTGATGCGGTCGAAGTGACCGTCGATGCTCGGGCTGTGCTCCCACCCGTGGATGCCGCCCGCCATCTTCACCGGGCCGGTGTGGATCGCGTCGATGCCGATCCGGCGGAACGTGCGCCACAGCTCCTCGTCACCGAGGGCGGCGAGGAAGCTCGCATCCGGCCGGGTGATGAGCGACAACGGGTAGGCGGTGTACCAGACCGACGCCTTGTCGACCGCGGCGCGCGGGTCGGGCGCGGCGAACGGGTTCGCCCACATGCTCGACTGGCCGGTGAGCTGCTTGGCCAGCTCGGTCGCATCCCGGAGCATCGACTGCTCCTCGAGCCAGTTGACGTAGGCGCCGTTGGTGCCGACGGGCTCGAACGGCGGGGCCATGATGCCGGACGCCTGCCGCCTCCTCGTCGCCCGCCGCGATTTCGGTCGCAACCGGGTGGGGCGGGCGGCGAACCGGGCCTCGTCGTAGGTGACCTCGGGTTCGAGGATCTCCTCGGGCTCGAGGATCCCCTCGTCGTCGGCGGGGTCGAAGTCCTCCTGGTCGGCGATCTCGCTCGTTGTCACCGCGCCAGCCTAGTAGTGCCTTCGGGGGAAATCCCGTCGTGCCGGGCCGGCGGGGCTCAGGACAGGCGCGCGGCGGCCGCGGCGATGCGCTCGTCGGACGCCGTCAGCGCGACCCGGACGTGGCGGCGTCCCGCGGCACCGTAGAAGTCGCCGGGGGCCACGAGGATGCCCCGCTGCGCGAGCCAGTCGACGGTGTCGCGACAGTCCTCGCCGCGCGTCGCCCACAGGTAGAGCGACCCCTCGGAATGGTCGATGCGGAAGCCTGCCGCCTCGAGCGCGGGCGCCAACAGCCGCCGCCGGGCGAGGTAGCGCTCGCGCTGCTCCTCGACGTGGTCCTGGTCGCCCAGGGCGACCCGCATGGCCTCCTGGACGGGGGCCGGGACCATCATCCCGAGGTGCTTGCTCGTGGCAACGAGCTCGCCGACGATGGCCGGGTCGCCTGCGACGAAGCCGGCCCGGTAGCCGGCGAGGTTCGAGCGCTTCGACAGCGAGTGCAGCGCGAGGACGCCGGTCGGCTCGCCGTCGTTGACGGCCGGGTCGAGGACGCTGACGGGCTCGGCGTCCCACGCGAACTCGGCATAGCACTCGTCGGCGGCGAGCACCGCCCCCATCGAGCGGGCGTAGCGCACCCAGTCGCGGGTCTGGGCGGCGCTGAGGATGGCCCCGTGCGGGTTGGCCGGGGAGTTGATCCAGATGAGCCTGGGTGTGCCCTCGACGAGGCCCGGGTCGTCGCACGCCTGCACCTCGGCGTCGACCATCCGGGCCCCCACCTCGTAGGTGGGGTAGGCGGTCGTCGGGATGACGACGAGGTCACCGGCGCCCAGGCCGAGGAGCGTGGGCAGCCACGCGACGGCCTCCTTGGTGCCGACGACCGGGTAAACCCCCTCGTGCGGCAGCTCGACGGCGTGCCAGCGGCCCACGAGGTAGTCGATGATCGCCTGGCGCAACCCCGGCGTCCCCCACACCGTCGGGTAGCCGGGCGCGTCGGACGCCGCGCACAGGGCGTCCCGCGCCAGCTGCGGGGTGGGGTCGACGGGCGTGCCCACCGACAGGTCGACGAGACCGTCGGGATGGGCGCCGGCCACGGCCTTCGCCGCGGCCAGCGTGTCCCAGGGGAAGTCGGGGAGCTTCGACGAGACTCTCACGGCGTCGAGGGTCACTCGCCCTGCGGGGGCAGCGCCTCCACGACCGGGTGGTCCTTGTCGACCGGGCCGAGCTTGGCGGCCCCGCCCGGGGAGCCGATGCCGTCGAAGAACTGTGCGTTGACGTCCAGGTACTCCTGCTGGTCCTCGGGCAGGTCGTCCTCGTAGAAGATGGCCTCGACCGGGCAGACCGGCTCGCACGCCCCGCAGTCGACACACTCCTCCGGGTGGATGTAGAGCATGCGGTTGCCCTCGTAGATGCAGTCGACGGGGCACTCCTCGACGCACGCACGGTCCTTGACGTCGACGCACGGCTGCGCGATCACGTAGGTCACGGGGATCTCCTCCAGAGGATGAGGTTGGAACAGCTTGTGGAACTCTACTCCGAGCGCACCCCCTCGGACCCGCCCCCCACCGCGGTTCGGACGCCCGCCCCCTAGCCCGCGGGGGCCACCCGGCAGCCCCGGCTGCCGGACCAGTCCCACGACAGGTCGGCGACGAACCCGTAGTCGGCGGCGAGCAGCGGCCGGCTCGCGACGAACGCCTTCACCTCGTCGAGGGCCGGGGCGGTGGTGGCGCCGCCGGGACGCGAGATGGTGAGCGCCGACACGACCGTGCCCAGGCGCAGCACGTCGGCCAGCGGCAGCCCGGCGATGAGGCCGGCGGCGAGACCGGACGAGAAGACGTCGCCCGCGCCGCCGGTGTCGACCACCGGCCCGGGGATCGGGGGCACGTGGACGAACTCGCCGGTACCGGCGTCCAGTGCCATCGCGCCCCGCGCACCGAGGGTGATCACCGGCAGCGGGACGACCTCGGCGAGCCGCCGGATCGCCTGCTCGGGCGTCTCGGAGCGCGTGTAGTGGAGCGCCTCGGTCTCGTTGGGGGTGAACACCTGGCAGGACTCGAGCTCGGCGAGATCGCCGAGCTGCCAGCGTCCGGACTCGTCCCACCCGACGTCGCCGATGACGAGGGTGCCGGAGTCGGCGGCGTGCCGCAGCCACGGCATCGGGAAGGGCTGGAGGTGGGTGATCGCCACCAGCGAGCTGGGGTGGAAGTCGGCGCGCAGCATGCAGTCGCCCGGATGCGCGGTTTCGGACGTGACCAGGGCGCGGTCGTCGTCGTAGTTGAGCAGCACGGTGAGGGGGGTCTGCCAGCCGGTGTGGACGAGGGCGTGGCAGGTGTCGATCCCCTCCTCGTTGAGCGCGGCGAGGGCGCCGATGGTCATCGGGTCGTCGCCCACGTCGGCGGCCATGCACACGCTGAGCCCCAGCCGGGCGGCCGAGATCGAGGAGTTGGCGATGCCGCCCGGGGTCTGGAAGTAGGGGCCCACCCGGATCTCGTGCCCGACCCGGGGGCCGCCGCTGGGCAGCCCGGTGAACGTCATGTCGGTGAAGAACAGCCCGCACGCCAGCAGGTCGAAATCAGCGCTGTCCCGCATCACGATCCTCCAGCAGGCGTCCGGGGGCGGGTGGCGGGCGAGCCCCGACACTCCCACAGCCACTGTAGGTCCGTCCCGGCCGACAACGATGACACGATGGACCGCGTGATCCTCACGATTCTCGGCGGCGGCGGCTTCCGGGTGCCCCTCGTGCACGCGGCCCTGCTCGCCGACGACGAGCCCGGACGCGTCACCGAGCTGCGCCTGTTCGACACCGACAGGGCCAGGCTGGACGCCGTCGCGGCGGTGTGCGCCGAGCAGGCGGCGTCCCGCCCCGGGCGGCTGAGCGTCACCACCCACCTCGACCTCGCCGATGCCGTGAGGGGGGCGGACTTCGTCTTCTCCGCAATCCGGGTTGGCGGCCTGGCGGCCCGGGCGCACGACGAGACGATCCCCCTGCGGCACGGCGTCATCGGGCAGGAGACGGTCGGGGCCGGCGGCATCGCCTACGCGCTGCGCACCATCCCGGTGGTGCGCCGGATGGCGCGCACCATCCGCGACGTCGCCCCGGACGCCTGGGTGATCAACTTCACCAACCCCGCCGGCATGGTCACCGAGGCGCTCCGCGCCGACCTCGGCGACCGGGTCATCGGCATCTGCGACTCCCCCGTGGGTCTGGGACGCCGGGCGCTGCGAGCGGCCGGGGTGGAGCATCCCGAGCGGGCCGAGCTCGACTACATCGGGCTCAACCATCTCGGCTGGCTGCGGGCCCTGCGGGTCGACGGCGTCGACGTGCTCCCCGACCTGCTCGCCGACCCGCAGCGGCTCACCGGGTTCGAGGAGGGCCGGTTGTTCGGCGCGGCCTGGCTGCGGACGCTGGGCGCGCTGCCCAACGAGTACCTCCACCCCTACTACTTCACCCGGGAGACGCTGGCGGCCGACGCCGCCGCGTCCCGCTCGCGGGCGCAGGTGATCGCCGAGCAGCAGCGCGACTTCTACGGCGTCCCCGACCCGGGGGCCCCGGGTGCCCTCGCGCGGTGGGACGACGTGCGCCTCGCCCGGGAGCGCACGTACATGGCCACCAACCGGCAGGCCTCGGGGTCGTTCGAGCGCGACGAGGCCGACCTCCAGGGCGGCGGGTACGACCAGGTGGCGCTGGCGATCGTGCACGCGATCGGCCACGACCGGCCGGCGACGCTCATCCTCAACACGGCGAACGGCTCCCGCCTCGACGAGCTCGACCCGGACGCCGTCATCGAGGCACCGTGCCGCGTCGACGGGCAGGGAGTGCACCCGTTACCCACCACGCCCCTGCCGCACTACGCCGTCGGGCTGGTGACCGAGGTGAAGGCGGTGGAGCGGATGACGCTCGCGGCCGCCGAGTCGGGCAGCCGGCGGCGGGCCTGGCTCGCCATGGCGTGCCATCCCCTCGTCGACTCCGTCGCCGTGGCCCGGCAGGTGCTCGAGGATCTCATCGCGGTCGAGCCCGATCTCCGGTACCTCACCTGAGCGCAGCCCGGGGCATTCATGGTGCCCTCACAGCGACTTCACACCGCCCGCCCAGTGCAGCGCGGGGTTGGCGGGTCATCATGGTGGGGAGGTTCGGGCGGCCCGGGCCGAGGAAAGGTGCGCGGCATGTTCCCGCTGGAGCCCCATCACATGGATCCCATGGTCTACGGCGAGCAGGCGTCGTGGATCGCCCCGCTCGTCGGCGGGTTCGTCACGATGCTCATGCTGCTCGCCCTCGTGGCCGGGTGGCAGGCGTGGCGGCGTCGCGACCAGCTCGGGGCGCTGCTGCGGGGCGCACGGTCGCGCGGCGCGATGAGCGCGGAGCACCGCGCCCGCGAGATCCTCGCCGAGCGCTTCGCCCGGGGCGAGATCGATTCCCAGGAGTTCATGGAGCGCTCGAGCATGCTCAACTGGACCCCCGGCGTCGAGCCCCAGTCGCCCGGCAAGAAGGCCTGAGCCCCCGGGCGTACGTTCCAGCGCGCCCGCGTCCCGATCCGCCCCTCGGCGTACGATCCGTCGCCCCCGGCGTACGAGATGACTGATTTTGGCCGTCATCTCGTACGCCGTCAGTCATGTCGTACGCCGAAGGGGCGCACGGAGCGGGTCAGGCGCTGATCGGCGTCCGGTTGGCCCCGGCGGGCAGGGCCTGGAGGATCGCCTGGACGGTCGCCTTCGCGTCACCGAAGCACATCGCCGAGTTCTGGTTGAAGAACAGCGGGTTCTGGACGCCGGCGTACCCCGCGCTCATCGAACGCTTGAACACGACCACCTGGCGGGCCTCCCACACGTGCAGCACCGGCATGCCGGAGATCGGCGAGCCGGGCTCCATCGCGGCCGGGTTGACCGTGTCGTTGGCGCCGATGACGAGCACGACGTCGGTGTCCTTGAAGTCGTCGTTGATCTCGTCCATCTCGAGCACGATGTCGTAGGGCACGTGGGCCTCGGCGAGCAGCACGTTCATGTGGCCGGGCAGGCGCCCCGCGACCGGGTGGATCGCGAAGCGGACGCTGGTGCCGCGGGCCTGCAGGGCGGCGGTGAGCTCCGCGACCGGATACTGCGCCTGCGCGACGGCCATGCCGTACCCGGGCGCGATGATGACGCTGCGCGCATCGTTGAGCAGTTCCGCGACGTCGGCCACCGAGTACTCGCGGTACTCCCCCATCTCGGTGTCGCCGGCGGCGCTCGTGTCGTCGCCGAAGCCGCCGAGGATGACCGAGATGAACGAGCGGTTCATCGCCCGGCACATGATGTACGACAGGATCGCGCCGGAGGCCCCGACGAGCGCGCCGGTGACGATGAGCACGCTCATGTTGAGCATGAAGCCGCTGAACGCGGCGGCCCAGCCGGAGTACGAGTTGAGCATCGAGATGACCACCGGCATGTCGGCGCCGCCGATCGCAGCCACCAGGTGGACGCCGAGCCCGAGCGCGATGAGCGTCATGAGCGCCAGCGGGACGATGCTGTGCGACTGCAGGAACCAGGCGCCGAGGAGCACCGACACGACGACCGCGCCGAGGTTGAGCCAGTTACGGCCCGGCAGGGTGAGCGGCTTGCTGGCGATCCGCCCGTTGAGCTTGCCCCACGCGACGATCGAGCCGGTGAAGGTGACCGCCCCGATGAACACGCCGAGGAACACCTCGAACAGGTGGAAGCTGTCGGCCGAGGGATTCTCGACGTAGCTGCCGAAGCCGACGAGCACCGCGGCGAGGCCGACGAAGCTGTGCAGCAGGGCGATGAGCTCGGGCATGCCGGTCATCTCCACGGTGCGCGCCCGCCAGATGCCGATGCTCGCGCCGATGGCCAGCGCGATGTACAGCAGGGCGGCGTCCGCCCAGCGCGGCGTGCCGGCCCGGAGGTCGGGGTAGGCGATGACGAAGTTCGTGGCCACCACGGCGAACACCATGCCGAGGATGCCGAACGCGTTGCCGCGCTTGGCCGTCTCGTGCCGGCTCAGCCCGGCGAGGGCCAGGATGAACATGACGCCGGCCGCGATGTAGGTGGCGGAGATGAAGTTGTGCAGCATGTCAGTTGGCCTTCCGGAACATCGACAGCATCCGCTGCGTGACGGTGAACCCGCCGAAGATGTTGATACT
>DATAKK010000043.1:0-14186 GCA_036261615.1 Propionibacteriaceae bacterium
GCGGTGTTGAAGAAACTGCTGATCACCATGTAGATGACCGGCCAGACGAGGAACAGCACGTAGAACACGGCGAACGGGCCGAGGAAGGCCCAGGCCGTGCGGGTGAGGCGGCGGGGACTGTGGGTTGGAACGGTTGTCTTCCGATCGATGGCGGCCACCGGAGCCGGGGCGGCGGGTGCAGCGCTCATGATCGCTCCTTTCGTTCAGCGGCGGGTCAGGCCAGGGGGTCGGCGGTGTTGACGTAGGTCTTGAGCTGGCCGAGCGCCGCGTCCAGGCCCTGCTTGGGGGTGGCGATGCCCTGTTCGACGAGGCCGATCTGGGCGCCGATGATGTTCTCGAAGGTCGAACCCGAGCCGGAGTACCAGGCGGGCGGATCGTAGGTGACCTGGTCGACCACGCCGGCGTAGTACTTCTGCGGCGTGAGGTTCTTGTACTCCTGGCTGTCGAGCACCGGCTTGTAGGCGGGGATGTGACCGCCCTTCGCCCAGGTGAGCGACTGGTCGAGCATCGACTTGACGAACCCCATCGCGAGCTTGCGCTGCGACGGGGACCAGTTCTGCTTCGGAAGGACGAACGAGTGCGAGTCGGCCTGGGTGGCCGGCTTGTCGAACAGCGTCGGGATCGCGGTCATGCCGAACTTGAAGCCCTTGACCGACTGGGCGGTCGTGATCTCCCACTCGCCCTCGAGGTAGAACCCCACCTTCCCGGTGAACAGCATGGTCTCGGCACCGGCGTAGTCGGCCGTCGGCGGGACGAGGCCCCGCTTGGTGAGCGACTGCATGTATTCGAGGGTCTTGATCGTGAGGTCCTGGTTGTACGTGAGGGACCGCCCGTTGTCGCCCAGGAACGGGGTGTCGTTGTTCTGCTGGTGGTAGAGCGTCGTGAACCAGCGCCAGCAGGTGGCGGTGTCGCCGATGGTCGCGACCGACAATCCGTAGGCCCCGGTGACCTTCTTGGCCGCGGTGAGGGCCGCCTCGAACTCCTGGACGCCGTGGATCGGCTTGAGCAGGCCGTCGCTGTCGAGCAGTCCCGCCTTCTGGCAGACGTCGGAGTTGTAGTAGAGGACGAACGGGTGCGTGTCGAGCGGGATGGCGTAGAGCTTGCCGTCGGTCTTCGCCTTCTCGAGGGGCTTGCTGCTGAAGTCCGATTGGGACAGGCCCACCGAGGCGAGGTCGGCGTCGGTGATCTCGCTGAGCAGTCCGCCCCGGGCGAGGTTGGTGGCCCGGGTGAGGTGGGAGACGGCCACGTCGGGCGGCGAGCCGCCGAGGGTCGCGAGCGACAACTTCGTGTAGTACGGATTGCCCCACGCGAACGTGGCCGCCTGGAGGGAGCTGGGGCCCCCGTGGTTCTGCTGGTAGACCTGCTCCATGCTGACCATGCGGGCGCCGTCGCCGCCGCCGAAGAGGTTCCAGTACTGAACGGTTCCGGGGGCGAGCTTCCCCCCGGCGAGGCCGGCGGCCAGGGGACTTCCGCAGGCGCTCAGGGTTGTGGTGGCGGCGGCGCCCAGCGCTCCGCCCAACAGGGCTCGGCGTCCGAACCGCGGCGTCGCGCGTTCTGGTGTCGGACTACTCATGAAAACGAACCTCCCGGGGGGTGTGCGCCGTCGGCAACGGAGGCGACGGCGAAGGTGGTGCGACAGGCAGGGTGCTTCGTTGTGTTTTGTGATGATTTCTTCGGCGGCGTCCTGGTGCCAGCAGGTCGTTCTGCTGGACCAGGACGCGTCGCGGGGGTTGGGACAACGCCGTTCGGGGAGCGCGCTGTGACGACGTCCGCGTCGCCGTCCCCAAGCACAACAGATGTGACCGGTCACGTCAAGCATTCCGCGCACCTTTGTGACCGGTCACTTCACGGCCGGCGACAAGTTTGTTACCGTTCACGTGGACGTTCCGATCAGCCCATCTCCGCGAACGCTTGTGTCGCGCCGGAGACGCCACCCGACCATCCCGCCACGGGCACACTGCAGCGCCCGGAGAGGAGCACCACCATGACCAGCGCTCGAATCGTCGTCGACCCCGCCTTTCGGGTGGGACCGGTCCGGCGGCGCACGTTCGGCAGCTTCGTCGAACATCTGGGCCGCTGCGTGTACACGGGCATCCACGAGCCCGAGCACCCCACCGCCGTTGAGGGCGGCTGGCGGGGCGACGTGCTCGAGCTCGTGCGTGAGCTCGGGGTGAGCCACGTCCGCTACCCGGGTGGCAACTTCGTCTCGGGCTACAAGTGGGAGGACGGCGTTGGCCCGGCCGACCAGCGTCCGACCCGACTCGACCTCGCCTGGCACTCGACCGAGCCCAACACCGTCGGGGTGGACGAGTTCATGCAGTGGTGCCGGCTGGCCGACGTCGAGCCGATGATGGCGGTGAACCTCGGCACGCGCGGCGTGGCCGAGGCGCTGGACCTCCTCGAGTACTGCAACATCCCGGGCGGGACGACGCTGTCGGACGAGCGACGGGAGAACGGCGCGGAGGAGCCGTACCGGATCACGTTGTGGTGCCTCGGCAACGAGATGGACGGACCGTGGCAGACCGGCCACAAGACCGCCGAGGAGTACGGCCGGATCGCGGCGGAGACCGCCCGCGCCATGCGGATGATCAACCCCGACCTCGAGCTCGTCGCCTGCGGGTCGTCCAACCGGGCGATGCCCACGTTCGGGCAGTGGGAGCACATGGTGCTCGACGAGGCGTGGGACCAGGTGGACATGATCTCGGCGCACGTCTACTACTACCCCAAGGACGAGACCGACCTGCAGCACTTCCTGCTCAGTGCGGTCGACATGGACCGGTTCATCGAGCAGGTCTGCTCCACCGCGGACGCCGTCGCCGCCGCCCGCAAGAGCACCAAGGTGATCGGCATCAGCTTCGACGAGTGGAACGTCTGGTACCAGAACCGCGCCGAGTCGCGCGTGCCGGAGGGGGACGACTGGCCGGTCGCCCCGGTGCTGCTCGAGGACCACTACTCGGTGGCGGACGCCGTCGTCGTCGGCAACCTGCTCATCTCGTTGCTCCGGCGCACCGACCGGGTCTTCTCGGCCAACCAGGCCCAGTTGGTCAACGTCATCGCCCCGATCATGGCGGAGGCCGACGGGCCGGCCTGGAAGCAGACGATCTTCCACCCGTTCGCGCTGACCTCCCGCTACGCGAAGGGCGAGGTGCTCCAGGTGGCGCTCGAGTCGCCGACCGTCGAGTTCCGCCCGCACGAGGGCATCAGCAGCCAGGTGCCGGTGATCGACTCGGTCGCCACCTACGACGCCGAGAGCGGGGCGACCACCCTGTTCATCGTCAACCGCTCCGTCTCGGACGCCGTGTCCGTCGAGTGCGTGGTCCGGGAGGGTGTCTCCGAACTGGTGGAGGCGCTCACCTACCACCACGACGACCCCAGCTGGCAGGCCTCGGCCGACGACCAGTCGGTGGTGCCGACCGCGAACGAGTCGGCCGCTCTCAGTGGCGGTCGGCTGTCCATCGACCTGCCGCCGATCAGCTGGACGATGGTGCGGCTGCAGGGTTGACCGGCCGATTGGTGAAGCAGTACCCCCGGGGGTATAGTTTCCTTCCGTACCCGACGGTTCGTCATTCGAGGAGTCAACCTATGTGCAGCCCCGTTCGTTGTGGCCAGTGCGGCAAGACCACCTGGGCCGGTTGCGGCCAGCATGTCGAGTCGGTCAAGGCCATGGTGCCCGCCGACCAGTGGTGCACCTGCCAGAAGCAGGCCCCCTCGCGGTCCGGCTTCGGCATCTTCGGTCGCTGACCATGAACCCGCCCGGCGCAGCCCCTGGAGGGCGGCGCCGGGCGGTTCGCATGGGCGGGGATGTCCCCGAGGCGGGCACGCCGGACGCCTACCGGGCTCCGGGGTCGCTGCTCGGCCGTGAGCCGCTCATCGAACTGCCCGGACGCCGCCTGCCCCTGCCCTGGGAGGGCTGGTCCGCCCGGCACGGCGTCGCCATGGCCGTGCTCGTCCCCGTCGCCTATCTCGCGATGCGCGCCGCCAACCCGTCACCCGCCCGCGACGGTCTGCCGTGGATGATCGCCACGGCGGTCCTGGCCGGCGTCGCCGCCCTCGTCCTCGCCACGTACGTGCCACGCCGCTCGCCAGGGGCGGCATCCGCGCGCCCCGCCGGACTGGCCGCCGCGTCGCCGGCGCCCTGCGCGGCGATGGCCGGCGGCTCGGTGTTCGTCGCGATGTTCCTGCTCGGCTCGAGCCCGGGGCTGCTCGGAGCGGTCGGCGCCCTGGCAGTCCTTGGGTTCGGTCTGTACCAACGCACGTCCGGAACCTGCGGGCTCTAGCGCCCCGGGTGCCCGGCGCCCCGGAGGGGCGGGTTCGGCGTCCGACCACGGGCACTTTTTTCGCGGCAATTCCCCAATGCCGAAGGGGGTATTTGTTCGGCGCGCTGGCAAGGAATGACGCCGGTGAAACGTCCCCATTCCGCACGGAATGACGCTGCCGGGGTCCCAAATTGCGGAATGCCGGTTTGACCGCACCGCCCCATTCCCGAACACTCGTGACATGCACTCGCACCTGCCTCTGCTCGCCGCCGGCGACGCACTGCTGCTGGTCCGTCGCGTGCACGTCGACTTCCTGCGAATGCACATCTGCGGCTGTTGATGCCGCACCGGCCCTCGTCGGGCCGACGTCGCCCCTGATCGGGGCTTGACGAAACTCCCTGCTCCGCGCACCGGGCACCGCTGTACCCGCGTGTACCCAGAACTCCCGGGTCCCTCCTGATCCGGCCGCTCGATCCCACCGACGGGATCCCCTGCAGGAAGTCATCCCGCACATGAGCCCCATTGCACCGGGCGCACTGCACCCACTCTCGGCGCTCGTCGCCCTCCCCGTGCTGCACCCGCACCTCGTCGTCGCCGGCGCGCTCGTCGGCCTGCTCGTCGGCGTGACCGGCATGGGCGGCGGCGCGCTGCTCACGCCGGTCCTCGTGCTGGTGTTCCGCGTCCCGCCACTCGCCGCGGTGTCGAGCGACCTGCTCACCAGCCTGATCATCAAGCCGTTCGGGGGTGCGATCCACCTGGCGCGGGGCAGCGTCAACAGGCCGCTGCTCGGGTGGCTCGTGCTCGGGTCGGTTCCCGCCGCCTTCGCCGGATCGGTCGCCATCGGAGTGCTCGGGCACGGCGCGCACGCCGCGCTCGTGCAGTCGACGATCAAGGTCGCCGTGGCGATCGCGCTCCTGGCGTCGGTGGGCGCGACCCTCGTGCGGTTGTGGCACGAGCGACGCGGGGGCGAGCGGCGTCCGTTCGCCGTGCGCCCGGCGGTGACGGTGGCGATCGGCGTCGTCGGGGGTCTCGCCGTCGGCCTCAGCTCGGTCGGGGCGGGGACCCTCGTCATCGCCATGCTGCTGCTCGCCTACCCGGCCCTCACCCTGCGCGAACTCATCGGAACCGACATCGTCCAGGCGATCCCGCTGGTCGCCGCGGCCACCCTGGGGCACCTGCTGTTCGGCGACGTCCGGCTGGGCCTCACGGCGTCGCTGCTCGTCGGTGCCATCCCCGCCGTGCTGCTCGGGGCGAGGTTCTCCTCCGCGGCGCCCCCCACGCTGGCCCGTCCCGTCGTCGCCGCCGTGCTCGTCGGGTCCGCGCTCGCCCTGCTGCGCGCTCCCGGTCCCACGCTGTGGGTCGCAGCCGCCGCGTCCGCCGCGGTCGCCTGGCTGCTCGGGCGCCCCACCGCCGACCCGCTCGGCCCCTCCCTCGTGCCCGCCGAGGCACCCGCAACCACCCCCCATGCCAGGAGGCAGTGACGTGAGCACCGACATCGACACCACCCGCCAGAGCGTCCCCGAGGACGCCGGCGAGCCCCGGGCGCGCGTGCGTCCACCCCGCGCCGGCCAGTCGAACGGGCAGTGGCTCATCGACGGCACCGCCCCGCTCAACGCCAACGAGGAGTTCAAGGCCGAGGAGCCGATCCTCGACGTGCGAGAGCGGATCGAGAACGTCTACGCCCTCGAGGGCTTCGACTCGATCGCCGGGGACGACCTGCACGGCCGGTTCCGCTGGATGGGGCTGTACACGCAGCGGCGCCCGGGCATCGACGGCGGCCGCACCGCCAGCCTCACCGCCGAGGAACTCGAGGACCGGTACTTCATGATGCGGGTCCGCATCGACGGCGGCGCCCTCACCACCGAGCAGGTGCGGGCCATCGGCGGGATCTCCGTGGACTTCGCCCGCGGAACCGCCGACATCAGCGACCGGCAGAACATCCAGCTGCACTGGGTCGAGATCGAGTCGGTTCCCGAGATCTGGCGCCGGCTGGAGGCGGTCGGGCTCACCACCACCGAGGCGTGCGGGGACTGCGCCCGGGTGATCCTCGGCAGCCCGGTCGCCGGGATCGCCAAGGACGAGATCATCGACCCGACCGCGACGATCGAGCGGATCAAGAGCCGGTTCGTCGGCGACCCGACCCTCGCCAACCTGCCCCGCAAGTTCAAGACCGCGGTCACCGGCCACCCGAGCCTCGACGTCGTGCACGAGATCAACGACATCTCGCTCGTCGGCGTCCGGCACCCCGAGCTGGGCGTCGGCTACGACCTGTGGGTCGGGGGAGCGCTGTCGACGACCCCGCGCCTGGCCGAGCGGCTCGGCGCGTTCGTCACCGAGGACCAGGCCCCGGAGGTGTGGCACGGGGTCGTACAGATCTTCCGCGACTACGGCTACCGCCGGCTGCGCAACAAGGCCCGGCTGAAGTTCCTGCTCGCCGAGTGGGGCCCCGAGAAGTTCCGCGAGGTGCTCGAGACCGAGTACCTCGGCTACCGGCTCGCCGACGGCCCCGCGCCCGAGCCGGCCCGCACCGCGGGCGACCATGTCGGCGTCCACGAGCAGAAGGACGGACGGTTCTACCTCGGGGCGGCCCCGATCGTCGGCCGGCTCACCGGGCAGACCCTGCTCGACCTCGCCGACCTCGCCGAGGACGCCGGATCGCGCCGGGTGCGGCTCACCCCGCACCAGAAGCTGCTCGTGCTCGACGTGGACCCCGACCGGGTCGACGACGCGCGCGACGGACTCGAACGGCTCGGCCTCACGGTGACGCCCTCCCCGTTCCGCCGCTCGACCATGGCCTGCACCGGCATCGAGTTCTGCAAGCTCGCCATCGTCGAGACCAAGGCCACCGCCGAGGAGGCGATCACCGAACTGGAGCGCCGGCTGCACGGCCTGACGATCGAGCCGCCGATCAGCCTGCACATCAACGGCTGCCCCAACTCGTGCGCCCGCATCCAGACCGCCGACATCGGGCTCAAGGGCCAGATGATCACCCTCGACGGCGTCCAGCAGCCCGGCTTCCAGGTGCACCTCGGCGGCGGCCTCGCGTCGTCCGACCGTGAGGAGGCCGGCCTGGGACGCACCGTCCGCGGCCTCAAGGTGAGCGCCGAGACCCTGCCCGACTACGTGGAACGCGTCGTCCGACGCTTCCTCGACGAGCGCACCGCCGGCGAGACCTTCGCCCGTTGGGTGCACCGCGCCGATGAAGGAGCCCTGCTGTGACCACCACCGCCCCCACCACCCGCCCCCGC
This sequence comes from Propionibacteriaceae bacterium, assembly GCA_036261615.1. GTDB lineage: Bacteria > Actinomycetota > Actinomycetes > Propionibacteriales > Propionibacteriaceae > JAJYQH01. Next base: position 7,505 of record DATAKK010000043.1, read on the forward strand.
CGCAGCACCGACGAACTGCGCGAGCTGGCCGAGGCCGGCGAGCGAGACCTCCGCGGCGCGGACGCCTACGTCGTCGCCGCCTGGGCCGCCGAGCACTTCCGCGGCAGCCTCGCGGTCGCCTGCTCGATGGCCGACTCGGTGCTCCCGCACGTCATCAGCCGGTTCGCCCCGGGCGTGGACGTGCTGTTCCTCGAGACCGGCTACCACTTCCCCGAGACGATCGGCACCCGCGACGTCGTCGCGGCGACCCTGCCGGTGAACGTCGTCGACGTCGCGCCGCGGCTCACCGTCGCCGAGCAGGACGCCGAGTTCGGCGAGCGCCTCTACGAGCGGGATCCCGCCGCCTGCTGCCGGATGCGCAAGGTCGAGCCGCTGGCCGGTGCCCTCGAGGGCTACGAGGCGTGGGTCACCGGCATCCGCCGGGAGGAGTCGCCCACGCGGGCGGACGCCCCGGTGGTGAGCTTCGACGAGCGGCACGGCCTGGTGAAGATCAACCCCCTCGTCGAGTGGGGGTTCGACGACCTGGTCAGCTACACCCGGCAGTACCAGCTGCCGGTCAACCTGCTCATGCTCGACGGCTACCCGAGCATCGGCTGCGCCCCCTGCACGCGTCCCGTCGCCCCTGGAGAAGACCCGCGGAGCGGCCGCTGGGCCGGCTTCGCCAAGACCGAATGCGGGATCCACCTGTGACCACTCAACTCATCTCCCAGAGCACCCTCGTCGAGACTCCTGCGCCCGTCCGGGTGGCCTCCGCGCTGCCGGCGTCCGAACCCGCCCTCACCCAGCTCGACCTGCTCGAGGCCGAGGGCATCGCGGTGATCCGCGAGATCGTCGGGGAGAGCCGGCGTCCGGTGCTGCTGTTCAGCGGCGGCAAGGACTCGGTGGTGATGCTCCACCTCGCCGCCAAGGCCTTCTGGCCCGCGCCGATCCCGTTCCCGGTGCTGCACGTCGACACCGGCCACAACTTCCCCGAAGTGCTCGCGTTCCGCGACGTCGAGGTGGCCCGGCTCGGGTTGCGGCTGCACGTGGCCCACGTGCAGGACTGGATCGACGACGGCCGGCTCGCCGAGCGGGCCGACGGCACCCGCAACCCGCTGCAGACCCTGCCGCTGCTCGACGCGATCGAGTCGGGCCGGTTCGACGCCGTCTTCGGCGGGGGACGCCGTGACGAGGAGAAGGCCCGCGCGAAGGAGCGGATCGTCAGCCTGCGCGACGAGTTCGGCCAGTGGGACCCGCGCAACCAGCGTCCCGAGCTGTGGAACCTCGTCAACGCGCGGCACCGGCCGGGGGAGCACATGCGGGTGTTCCCGCTGTCCAACTGGACCGAACTCGACGTGTGGCGCTACATCGAGCGGGAGCGCATCGCCCTGCCCGCCCTCTACTACGCCCACCGTCGCGAAGTCTTCCGCCGCGACAACATGTGGTACGCCGTCGGGCCGGTCTCGCAGCCGCGGGCGTCCGAGACCGTCCAGGTGCGCACGGTGCGCTACCGCACGGTCGGCGACATGAGCTGCACCGGCGCGGTCGAGTCGGACGCCGCCACCGCCGCCGACGTCGTGCTCGAGGTGGCGGCCAGCACGATCACCGAACGCGGGGCCACCCGCGGTGACGACCGGCTGAGCGAGGCCGCCATGGAGGATCGCAAGAAGGAGGGGTACTTCTGATGGCCACGCCCATCATCACCGCCGACGTCGCCGGCCATCTCGCCGACGACCTCGCCCACGGGACGCTGCTGCGCCTGGCGACCGCGGGGTCGGTCGACGACGGCAAGTCCACCCTCGTCGGACGGTTGCTGCACGACACGAAGAACGTGCTGTCGGACCAGCTCGCCGCGGTCGAGCGGGTCAGCCGGGAGCGCGGGCTCACCGCCGCCGACCTCGCCCTGCTCACCGACGGCCTGCGCGCCGAGCGCGAGCAGGGGATCACCATCGACGTGGCCTACCGCTACTTCGCCACGTCGCGGCGCAGCTACATCCTGGCCGACTGCCCCGGGCACGTGCAGTACACCCGCAACACGGTCACCGGGTCGAGCACCGCGGACGTCGTCGTGCTGCTCACCGACGCGCGCAAGGGGGTGCTCGAGCAGACCCGGCGGCACCTCGCGGTGGCGGCGCTGCTGCGGGTGCCGCACGTCATCGTCGCGGTCAACAAGATCGACCTCGTCGACTTCTCCCGGCAGGTGTACGAGACGGTGTCGGCCGACATCCGCGCCGTGGCGGCCGGCCTGGGCGTCGAGCACGTGCTGACCATCCCCACGTCGGCGCTCACCGGCGACAACATCGTCGAGCGGTCGGCGAACACGCCGTGGTACGACGGGCCCAGCCTGCTCGATCTGCTCGAGACCCTGCCCGTGGACGCCGCCGGCGACGAGCCCGGCTTCCGGTTCCCGGTGCAGCTCGCGGTGCGGCCGCAGCAGGCGGCCGTCGACCCGTCGCTCGTCGACTACCGCGGCTATGCCGGTCAGGTGGCGGCCGGGCGGGTGGCGGTCGGCGACGAGGTCGTCGTCCAGCCGAGCGGACGCCGCTCGCGCGTCGTCGGCATCGACCTCGGCGGCCGTCGGCTGGCCGAGGCGCGGGCCCCGCAGTCGGTGACCCTGCGCCTCGCCGACGAGATCGACATCGCCCGCGGCGACACGATCGTCTCGCCCGACCTCGCCGTCGCACCGGTCAGGGAACTCTCGGCGGTGGTCTGCTGGCTGTCCGACCAGCCGCTCGCCCCGCGCACCCGCTACCTCGTCAAGCACGGGTCGGCGTCGGTGCAGGCGATCGTGACCGCCGTCTCGTCCAGGCTCGACCTCGACAGCCTCTCGGACGTTCCGGCGTCCGGGCTCGGGCTCAACGACATCGGCCGGGTGCACCTGCGGCTCGCCGCCCCGCTGCCCGCGACCGACTACGCCACCTCGCGCCCGGGCGGGGCGTTCCTGCTCGTCGACCCGGCCTCGGGCGGCACACTCGCGGCCGGGATGGTGGCGTCATGACCTCCGATCTGATCGTCCGCCCGACGACGGGCCACGGGGAGGCCGACGAGCTCGGGCTCGACCTGGCAGTGCTCCTGTCGGGACGCCGCGTCGTCTGCGTCGGCGGGGGCGCGGTGACCGCGCGGCGGGTGCGCCGGTTCCTCGAGGCGGGCGCGGTGGTCGAGGTGATCTCGCCGGTGGTGACCGACGAGGTGGCCGAGCTGGCGGCGTCCGGTGAGATCGGGTGGGCGGCCAGGCCCTACGCGGGGTCGGCCGACCTCAGCGGCGCCTGGCTGGTGCACACGGCGACCGGCGTCCGTGCGGTCGATGCGGCGGTCGCCGCGGACGCCGAGGCCCAGCGGACGTTCTGCGTCGACGCGAGCGCGGCCGCGCGGGGGAGTGCCCACGTGCTGGCCAGCCGCCGGGTGGAGACCCCGGCGGGTCCCCTGCGGGTGGCGGTGCACGGGGGAGGCGACCCACGACGGGCGGCGAGCGTCGCGGCGTCCGTTGCGGCCCAGGTGGCTGCCGGCGCCCACGACGTGCGGGCGCGGCGTCGCCGGGCCGGTGTCGGCTGGGTGGCGCTGGTGGGCGGCGGCCCGGGCGATCCGGGGCTGCTCACCCTCGCCGGCTGGCAGGCCCTACGGGCGGCCGACGTCGTCGTCGTCGACCGGCTCGCCCCGCGCGAGGTGCTCGCCGGCCTGCCGTCGGACGTGCGGGTCATCGACGTCGGCAAGGCCCCGGGCAACCACCTCATGCGCCAGGAGGACATCACCGAGACGCTCGTCCGCGAGGCGCGGGCGGGGTGGGGGGTCGTGCGGCTCAAGGGCGGCGACCCCTACGTGCTCGGGCGGGGCGGGGAGGAACGCGAGCGCCTGGACGCCGAGGGCATCCCCGTGCGGGTCATCCCCGGTGTGACGAGTGCGATCGCGGGGCCTGCCGCGGCCGGGATCCCGGTGACGCACCGCGGCCTCGCCGACGGGTTCACCGTGGTGAGCGCCCACGACCAGCTCGGCTCGCTGCCGCTGCGGCGCGACCACACCCTCGTGTTCCTCATGGGGGTCGGGCGGCTGGCGTCCATCGTGACGACCCTGGTCGCCGGCGGCCACGACCCCGAGACGCCGGCCGCGATCGTCGAGCGGGCGCACCGGCAGGGTCAGCGGACGACGGTGGCCCGCCTGGCCGATCTCCCGGCGGTGGCCGAGCGGGTCGGCGTCCAGAACCCGGCGGTGATCGTCGTCGGCGACGTGGTCACCGTGAGCCCCCACTGGGTGGGCTGACCCGGCCGCTCCCCTGCGAAACTGACCCTCCCTGCCACACCCTGCCCCCGGGAGCCGGGGTGTGGCAGGTGGTGCACATTTCGCAGAGAGACCAGATGGGAAAGGGCCGCCGGCACCTGCCGGGCCCCCGAACGCCCCGCGGGGACACCTCCCTGGGTGTTCGACGTTTTCCACCGTTGTCGGTGGTCAACGTCGAACTGTTCGTGGACCCGACGGTCTGACCCGGCCGCTCCCCTGCGAAACTGACCCTCCCTGCCACACCGTGCCCCTGGGAGCGGGGGTGTGGCAGGTGGTGCGAATTTCGCAGGAGCTCCCGGGGCGCTACGCGAGCCGCTGACAGGCCTCGGTGATCAGCCGGGCGAACTCGTCGATGTCGTCCTCGGTGGTGTCGAACGAGCACATCCAGCGGACCTCGTTGACGGTGGCGTCCCAGTCGTAGAAGAAGAAGGTGTCGCGCACGGCGTCCGCGACGCCGTCGGGCAGGCGGACGAACAGGCCGTTCACCTGGGTCGGCTGCGAGAACTCGACCCCGGGGACGCCGTCGAGCGCGGCCCGCAGCCGGGCGGCCATCGCGTTGGAGTGCCGGGCGCTGCGCAGCCACAGGTCGCCCTCGTAGAGGGTGACGAGCTGGGCCGAGATGAAGCGCATCTTGCTCGCGAGCTGCATGAGGTTCTTGCGGAGGAACGGCAGGCCCGGCGCGACGTCGGGGGTGAGCACGACGACCGCCTCGGCGCCCATCGCGCCGTTCTTCGTCGCCCCCAGGCTGAGGATGTCGACGCCGACCTCGGTGGTGATCTCGCCCAACCCGACTCCCAGCGCGGCGGCCGCGTTGGCCAGCCGGGACCCGTCGACGTGCACCACCATCCCGTGCGAGTGGGCCCGCTCGGCGAGCGCCCGCAGCTCGTCGACCGTGTAGAGGGTGCCCAGCTCGGTCGACTGGGTGATCGACACTGCGAGCGGCTGGGCCCGGTGCTCGAAGCCGTAGCCGAACGCCTCGGTGTCGAGCAGGTCGGGGGTGAGCTTCCCGTCGCGGGTGGGCACCGGGTAGAGCTTCAGCCCCGCCACCTTCTCCGGTGCCCCGCCCTCGTCGGTGTGGATGTGGGCGTTGGTCGCGCAGACCACCGCACCCCACCGCGGCAGCACCGCCTGGAGCGCGGTGACGTTGGCGCCGGTGCCGTTGAACACCGGGAACGCCTCCGCCTGCGCCCCGAAGTGTCCGCGGATCACCTCCTGCAACTGCGCGGTGTAGGCGTCGTTGCCGTAGCTCGACTGGTGCCCGCCGTTGGCCGCCGCGAGCGCGTCCAGGATCTCGGGGTGGACACCCGAGTAGTTGTCGGAGGCGAAGCCACGGCGCGTCCGGTCATGCAGGGTCGGAAGAGTCACCCGTCGATTCTGGCACGGCCGGACGCCGCCCCGGCCGGTCCGCCCGTCAGCGGCCCGCCTGCTGGTCGTGCGCGTTGAGGCTGGCCAGGTAGGCGTTGTAGGCGGTGAGCTGGCTGTCGTCGCTGCGGGCCTCGGAGCGGTCGAGCCGTCGGGCCTCCCGGCCGCTCTCGCGCGCCCAGATGACGCCGAGCAACAGGGTGAGGAACAGGCTCGGCACCTCGGAGAACGCCCAGGCGAGCCCCCCGCCCGTCTGCTGGTCGGCCACCGGCGAGATGTGCCAGGACGCCGGCGGGTTGGCGAAGGTCCTGACGAGCAGGGCCGTGGCGCCCATCACCGTGATCCCGAAGAACGCGTGGAACGGCATCGGCAGCAGGCTCTCGACGAGTCGCAGCGGCGCCGGCTGCTGGTGCGGACTCGGGTCGAGCCCGAGGATCGGCCAGAAGAGGAACAGCCCGGTGAGCACGAAGTGGGCGAGCATGAGCTCGTGGCCGGCCCAGTTGTTCATGAGCGCGTCGAACAGCGGGGGGATGAAGTACAGGCCGTAGAGGGTGAAGACGAACATCGGCAGGGTGAACCAGATCGACGTGAGGATCTTCGCCAGCCGGCTGCGGAGCAGCCACACGATCGCGTGCCGCACCTGGGAGGAACTCGGCAGGGCGCGCAGTGCCAGGGTGACCGGGCGCCCGATGAGCACGAGGATCGGCGTCACCATCGAGAGCACCATGTGCTGCACCATGTGCACGCTGAACAGCGACATCCCGTAGCCGTTGAGCCCGGTGGCGGTGAACAGGATGAGCGTCGCGATGCCGGCGAGGAACGAGATGGTGTAGCCCACGGGCCACGCGTGCCCGGTCGCCCGGAGCCGCACCGCCCCCCACAGGTACAGCGCCGCCGCCGCGACGGCCAGGACCAGCAGCACGGGCACCGGTTGGGGATGCCAGGCGAACATCCGCGCGAGCGTCGGCGGCTCTGTGGGCATCCACATCCACCGCGCGCTCGACATGTGCGGCATCGACGGGTCCATCGGTCCTCCCGGGCTGGTGACCCTCCGAGTCTAGGTTCGCGC
>DATAKK010000077.1:0-12273 GCA_036261615.1 Propionibacteriaceae bacterium
TGCTCGTCGAGCCCCTCGATGCCGGCGCCCTTGGCCGCGATCTTGGTCAGAGTGTTCTTCGCAACGGCGTAGGTGGCGTCGTCTCCGAGGGACCGGCGCAGGTCGCGCAGGTTCTTCACGGAGAGTCCGCGGTACTCGGTCAGCACAACCGCCGCGGAGCCGCTGAACTGGCCGGTCAGCTCCTCGACCGTGGCTGCCTTGTCTGGCCTCGCCATTGGGTCTCCTTCCATGTGGTCGACGTGCCGGGTGGCACTGAGTCGAGTCGTCGACCTCCGCTCGCCCAGCTGCTGCTGGGCAACAAAAAAGCCCTGGCGCGCAAGCGTCAGGGCGACAGGGGCGGGCCCCTCATCGATCATGATCACCTGCGCGGGCGCAACGACTGTTGCTTTGACGCCTCGTGAACGAGACGACCGGCGGTCTTCGGCCCTATCAGGCTACCGGCGGTGGCGGCGTCCGGCCAAATCGGGACGCCGGCGGCGTCCGGACTGCGCCGACGCCGGCGCTCGACCGCGGCCCTGCTCCGCGAAACGTGCACCACCTGCCACACCCCGGCTCCCAGCGGCACCGTGTGGCAGGTGGTGTCAATTTCGCAGGATGTCGTGCCCCACGGCCGATCGGCCGTCGGGGGCCGCGACACGGGGGCTCGGGACGCCCGCGGCGTCCGGATTGCGCCGACGCCGGCGGCGTCCGGGCTGAGCCGACGCCGGCGCTCGACCGCCGCCCGGCTCCGCGAAACGTGCACCACCTGCCACACCCCGGCCCCCAGCCGCACCGTGTGGCAGGTGGGGTCAATTTCGCAGGACGTCGTGCCCCACGGCCGATCGGCCGTCGGGGGCCGCGACACACAGGCTCGGGACGCCGGCGGCGTCCGGATTGCGCCGACGCCGGCGGCGTCCCGGCTGAGCCGGCGCCGCCGCTCGACCACCGCCCGGCCCCCCGAAACATGCACCACCTGCCACACCCCGGCCCCCAGCCGCACCGTATGGCAGGTGGGGTCAATTTCGCAGGATGTCGGGCCCCAGAGACGAAGGAGGGGAGCCGGCCAACGCCGACTCCCCTCCCCTGGTGTCCTTCGCGATCAGGCGACGGTGCCCGCCGGGGGGGTGGCCGCGGTGTCGACCTGGACGCCGGGACCCATGGTGGAGCTCATCGTCACCTTCTTCACGTAGCGACCCTTCGAGGCGCTCGGCTTGAGCCGGTGGATCTCGTCGAGTGCGGCGAAGAAGTTGTCGGCCAGCTGCTCGGCCGAGAAGGAGGCCTTGCCGATGATGAAGTGCAGGTTCGCGTGCCGGTCGACCCGGAACGCGATCTTGCCGCCCTTGATGTCGGAGACGGCCTTGGTGACGTCCATGGTCACGGTGCCGGTCTTGGGGTTCGGCATGAGGCCGCGCGGACCGAGCACCCGGCCGAGGCGTCCGACCTTGCCCATCATGTCGGGGGTGGCGACGACGGAGTCGAAGTCGAGGTAGCCGCCGGCCACCTTCTCGATCAGCTCGTCGGCGCCCACTTCGTCGGCCCCCGCCGCCAGAGCCTCGGCGGCGCGCTCACCGGTGGCGAAGACGAGGACCCGAGCCGTCTTGCCAGTGCCGTGAGGCAGGTTCACCGTGCCGCGGACCATCTGGTCCGCCTTGCGGGGGTCGACACCGAGCCGGATCGCCACGTCGACGGTCTCGTCGAACTTGGCGGACGCACCGTCCTTGACGAGGGCGATGGCCTGCTCGGGAGAGTTGAGCTGCGCGGGGTCGATCTTCTCCTCCGCCGCGCGGTATGCCTTGCTGCGCTTCATGGTCTGGTTCCTTTCACCAGGTTCTGGTCACGGGCCGCGCCGGCCCTCCCAGATGTGTTCGAACGGGGGTGTGTCAGGAGATCGTGACGCCCATGGAGCGGGCGGTTCCCTCGACGATCTTCATGGCGGCCTCGAGGTCGTTGGCGTTGAGGTCGGGGAGCTTGGTCTCGGCGATCTCGCGCACCTGGTCCTTGGTCAGCCGGCCGACCTTGTCGCGGTGCGGCACGGGCGAACCCTTCGACAGTCCGGCGGCCTTCTTGATGAGCTCGGCGGCCGGCGGCGTCTTGGTGACGAAGGTGAAGGTGCGGTCTTCGTAGATCGTGATCTCGACCGGGATGACGTTGCCACGCTGGGCTTCGGTCGCGGCGTTGTAGGCCTTGACGAACTCCATGATGTTGACACCGTGCGGGCCGAGAGCGGTACCGACGGGCGGCGCCGGCGTGGCGGCCCCTGCGTTGAGGGCCACCTTGACGAGCGCTGCGACCTTCTTCTTGGGAGGCATTGCAGTGGGTCCTTTCGTGGTGTGGATCGGGCTGGATGCCCGATCCGTTGTGGTGGACGCCGCCGGCCTGGCGAGTCGCCGGCGTCCGGCGTGAACAGCCTCAGATCTTGGTGATCTGCCCGAAGGTGAGGTCGACCGGGGTCTCGCGACCGAGGATCTCGACCAGGGCCTTGAGGCGCTGGTTGTTCACGTTGATTTCGGTGATGGTGGCGTGGACGCCGGCGAACGGCCCGTCGACCACCTGGACGGAGTCGCCGACGGCGAAGTCGACGACCTCGATCTTGCGGGTCTTGCGCGCCGAGGTGCCGGCGGTCGCCTGGTTGACCCGGGCCCGCACGGACGGCTCGAGCATCTTCTCGACCTCGTCGAGCGACAGCGCGACCGGCAGGTTGGCGTGCCCGACGAAACCGGTGACCGAGGGGGTGTGCCGGACCGTCGACCACGACTCGTCGGTGAGGTCCATCCGGACGAGGACGTAGCCGGGCAGGACCGTGCGGGTGACGGTCTTCTTGGTGCCCTGGCGGATCTCGACCGCCTCCTCGGTGGGGACGATCGTCTCGAAGATGAAGTCCTCCATGTTGAGCGTCTTCACCCGCGAGTCGATGTTCTGCTTGACCCGGTTCTCCATGCCCGAATACGTGTGCACGACGTACCAGTCACCGAACTTCGTGCGCAGCTCGGTGCGCAGTTCCTCCATCGCCTTCTCGTACTCGGGCGACTCCTCGGACTCCGCCGCGGCGGCGGCCTCGGCCTCCTCGGCCTCGAGGGCGTCGAGGTTGAGCTGGACGGAGTCGACCTCGGGCTCCTCCTCGCCGAAGTCGAGGTTGAGCTCGGTGTCGTCGACGCTGGGCGTGTCGTCGCGGAGCGCGTCGAGGTTGATCTCCACCTCGTCGGCGGGCTCGTCGGACATGTGTGACTGATCGGTCATGTGAGTGTGTGTCTACCTTCCGGGGTCAGTTGCCCAGCAACTTCAGCAGGCCCCACCCGAAGAACAGGTCGAGCAGGCCGACGAACGTGATGATGAACAAGACGAACACCAGGACGACGACGAAGTACTGCGAGAGCTGCTCACCCGTGGGCCAGATCACCTTGCGCAGTTCGGCGGCGGACTGGCGGCTGAACTCGACCGGGCCGACGCGCCGCTCGGAGACCTCGCCGCGGGTGTCACGCCTCACGGCCTGGCGTCCCTTGGGTGCGCCGGCGACCTTGGTCGGACGCGCCGCGCGGCCACTGAAGACCGTGGCCCCCTCACCGGTGGGCAGGTCGTCGATGGCGGGCGTGGACTCGACGCCCTCGGACTCCGGACCCGCCGTCCGCTTCACCGGGCGGGCGGAACGCACGCGCTCGATGGCGGACTGCTCAGGACCGAAGGTCTCCTCGGCATCGTCGTGAGACTTGCTCTGGTCTTCGGTCACTGGTGTTCCTTCGGTGTCTCGCCTTTCGGCTCGGGTGCCCAGCGATCGGCCAGGACGTCCTTACAGTGAGCGGCCGGCCCGTCGGTCACCCGATCGGGCCGGCCATCTCGCAGGGCAAGAGGGACTTGAACCCCCAACCTGCGGTTTTGGAGACCGCTGCTCTGCCAATTGAGCTATTGCCCTACGGTGACGTCGTCGGGGCGCATCAGCACCACGGCCCGTCACCAAAGCAAGAGTGTACGTGAGATGCCTGGCCGCGTCGAACCGGCCGGACCCCGGCGTCCCGCCTCACCCGCGCCTCGTCACGAGCAGTTGGCGTAGCCCCGCGCCGTACCCCGACCGGCCGTACCGGTCGGCGGCGTCCGCGAGCCCGTCGTCGGACAGCCAGCCCCGTCGCCACGCGACCTCCTCCGGGCAGCCGACCAGAAGTCCCTGGCGGTCCTGGATGGTGCGGACGTAGTTGCCGGCGTCGATGAGATCGGTGAAGGTGCCGGTGTCGAGCCAGGCGGTGCCGCGCTGCATGAGCTCGACCCGCAGCCGGCCCTCGGTGAGGTAGCTGCGGTTGAGGTCGGTGATCTCCAGTTCGCCGCGGGCCGAGGGGGTGAGGGACGCCGCCCGCTCGACGACGCTGTTGTCGTAGAAGTAGAGGCCCGGCACCGCGTAGTTGCTGCGCGGATGCTCGGGCTTCTCCTCGAGCGAGACGACCCGCCGGTCGGCGTCGAACTCGACGACGCCGTACGCCTGCGGGTTGGCCACCCGGTACCCGAACACGGCGGCCCCGTCGATGCGGCTGAACCGTTCGAGGCTGGTGCCCATGCCCGGCCCGTGGAACAGGTTGTCGCCGAGGACGAGCGCGGCGGTGTCGTCGCCGATGTGGTCCGCTCCGAGGATGAACGCCTGGGCGAGTCCCTCCGGTGCAGGTTGCACGGTGAAGCTGAGCTCGATGCCGAACTGCGACCCGTCGCGGAGCAGCCGGCGGAACGGCCCGGCGTCCTCGGGCGTGGTGATGACGAGGATCTGCCGGCAGCCGGCGAGCATGAGCGTGCTCAGCGGGTAGTAGATCATCGGCTTGTCGTAGACGGGCATGAGCTGCTTGCTGGTGCCCAGGGTGAGCGGGTGCAGCCGGGTTCCGGTGCCCCCGGCGAGGATGATCCCCCTCATCGCGCGCCCGCCCTTTCCGTAGCCGCGTGGCCGTCACCGGCACGATAGCCCAGCCGCGGGCCGGTCGGGACGCGGTGCGGCGGTCAGTCGAGGTCGACGCCGACGAGCACCGGCTCGGGGGCGAGCACCACGCCGAAGCGCCGGCGCACGCCGGCGCGGATCTCCCGGGCGAGTCCGACGATGTCGTCGGCGGTCGCCTCGCCCGGGTTGGTGAGGGCCAGGGCGTGCTTGGTCGAGACCCGGGCGCGGCCGGTCGAGAAGCCGCGGTGGAATCCCGCATGGTCGATGAGCCAGGCGGCGGATGTCTTCACCATGCCGTCGGACGCCGGATAGCGCGGCGCGTCCGCGGGCAGCAGGGAGGCCTGCTCCGGGCTGAGGACCGGGTTGGTGAAGAACGAGCCGGCGCTCCACGAGTCGTGGTCGGCGGCGTCCAGCACCATGCCCTTGCCGCGGCGGATGTCGAGGACGGCCTCGCGGACGGCGCGGGTGTCGGCGCGCTCCCCCAGCCGGACGCCGAGCCGCTCGGCCAGTTCGGCGTAGCGGATCGGCGCCGACAGCGTGCCGAGGGTGAACTGGAAGCTCACCTGCAGCACGACGTAGCGGCCGGGCTCGGCCTTGAACCGGCTCCAGCGGTAGCCGAAGCCGCAGTCGGACGCCGCGAAGGTGCGGAACTGCCCGGTGCTGCGGTCGAGCGTGCGCACCGACGCGATGGTCTGGCTCACGTCGCTGCCGTAGGCGCCGACGTTCTGGATCGGGGTGGCCCCCACCAGCCCCGGGATGCCGCTGAGCGCCTCGACGCCGATCCACTCGCTCGCGACGGCGAGCGCGACGACGTCGTCCCACACTTCTCCGGCCTCGAGCCGGACCAGCGCCCCGCCGCAGCCGGACACGTCGGCCTGCACGCCGCGGGTGGCGACCTGCACCACGGTGCCGTCGAAGCCGGCGTCCGACACGAGCAGGTTCGAGCCGCCGCCGAGGACGAGGACCGGCTCGCCCGAACGGTCGGCCTCGACCACCGTGTCGACCAGCTCGGCCTCGGTGCGCGCCACGACGTAGCGCTTGGCCGGCCCTCCGACGCGCAGGGTCGTGTGGTCGCGCAGCAGGGTCGACCCGGACGCCGGCGCCTCCGGGCTCGCCGTGGTGTCGACCCGGGTGACCTCGCACCCGGCGGCGTCCCCGGGACCCAGGGGGCCGACGGCGCCGATCAGGGAGGGTGTGGTCACGTCAGTCAACCCGCACCTCCGCCTTGGCGGCGCCGAGCACCTTGTCGTCGCCGCACACCGCCTCGAGGGCGACCGTGGCGACGCCGTCGGCGAGGGCCGTCACCCGTCCGGAGAAGCGGACCTCGACGCCCTCGTCGGTGTCGGGCACGCGCACCGGCCGGGTGAACCGGACCCCGTAGCTGAGCACCCGAGCGGGGTCCGCACACCAGTCGGTGACCACCCGCAGCGCGGTGCCCATCGTCCACATGCCGTGGGCGACGACCCCGTCGAGGCCGATGGCCCGGGCGTGGCGGTCGCTGAAGTGGATCGGGTTGAAGTCGGTGGAGGCCCCCGAGTACCGGACGACGTCGGGCCGGGTGAGCCGCACGACGAGCGGGGGCAGGTCGTCGCCCACCGCCGTGGAGGCGAGGGCCGGGGTCGGGTCGCTCATGCCGTCGCCTCCTCGGGTCGCGTGTGCAGCAGGGTGGAGCTCGCCGTGCACAGCCGCTCCCCCGCCGTGGTGTCGAGGTCGACGCGGACGCCGACCCAGTCGAGGGGACCCCGGCTGCGGACGGAGTCGATGGTGAGGGTGGCGAGCACCTCGTCGCCCTCGCGCAGCGGCCGCTGCCACGCGAACTTCTGGTCGCCGTGGATGGTGCGGCGCAGCGCCAGCCCGAGCTCGGGATCGTCGAACAGCGCACCCCACGCCTGGGAGGCGATGACCGCCGCGAAGGTGGGCGGAGCGACCGGGCGCTCCCCTGCGTAGGCCGGGTTGCGGTCGCCTCCGTCGACGCCGCCGAGCGCCGCGGCGAACTCGGCGATCTTCGCCGCGCTCACCCGGTAGGGGCGGGTCGGAGGGTAGCTGCGTCCGACGTGCTCAGGAGTGATGGGCATGGGGCAAGGCTACCGGCCGGTGCTCGCCTCGGCCCGGGCGATCGCGGCGTACGAGTCGTCGCCCGCGGCGTACGAGTCGTCCGATTCGGGCCGACATCTCGTACGCCGTCAGTCACCTCGTACGCCGAGACGGCCCAGAGGTCGGGGCCGACCGCCCGGGAGTCCCTCGAAACGACACGAGCCGCCACGCGACGTGACGGCTCGGGTGCGGTGGTGCTGACGAGGTCAGCGGGTCTCGCGGTGCGCGGTGTGCTTGGTGCAGTTCGGGCAGAACTTCTGCAACTCCAGCCGGTCGGGGTCGTTGCGGCGGTTCTTCTTGGTGATGTAGTTGCGGTGCTTGCACTCCGTGCACGCCAGGGTGATCTTCGGACGAATGTCCTGCGCCTTCTTGGCCATTGTGTCCTCCGTGGCTGGGATGAAGTGCCAATGATACGTGACTGCGGTGGGTGGTAGCGGGAGCGGGACTCGAACCCGCGACACAGCGATTATGAGCCGCTTGCTCTACCGCCTGAGCTATCCCGCCGAGTTCGTCGACGACCGGAGATCCGGTGATCCGCGCGGTGTGCGGATTCGTCGACGATCAGAGCCCCCATGCGGAATCGAACCGCAGACCTTCTCCTTACCATGGAGACGCTCTGCCTACTGAGCTATAGGGGCCAGCCGCCGGACAAACATACAGGGAACGTTGCCGCGGCCTCAAATCAGGTGCTCCCGGCCCCGGGCGTCCCGGGGTCGGCGGGGCGCCGCACCCAGATAGGGTGCTGGCCAGAGCACGAAAGGATCCCCATGCCCACACCCCACAACACCGCCCAGCCGGGCGACATCGCCCCCCTCGTCCTCATGCCGGGCGACCCGCGGCGGGCGGCCCGGATCGCCGAGGAGTTCCTCGACGACGCCGTCCAGGTGAGCGACGTGCGGGGCATCGGCGCCTACACCGGCACGTACCAGGGGACGCCGATGAGCGTCATGGCGTCCGGGATGGGCATCCCCTCGATCTCGATCTACGCCACCGAGCTGTTCCGCTTCTACGGGGTGCGCCGGATCGTGCGGGTCGGCACGTGCGGGGGCATCAGCGCGAAGGTCGCGGTGCGCGACGTCGTCATCGCGAGCGCGGCCCACACCAACTCGGCCGTGGCCAAGCTGTTCGTGCCCGACGTCACCCTGTCGCTGGCGCCGTCGTTCGACATGCTCCGCGCCGCCGTCGACGCGGCCCGCTCCCTCGACCACACCGTGCATGTCGGCCCGGTGTTCAGCTCCGACTTCTTCTACCTCGACCGCCCCGACATCACCGACGGGCTCGACCGGGTCGGCACGCTGGGCGTCGAGATGGAGGCCGCCGCCCTGTACGCGTGCGCGGCGATCGAGGGGGCCGAGGCGCTCGCGGTGCTCACGGTCAGCGACCACCTGCGCGGGGGCGGCGGTGGCGACATGACCGCCGAGGAGCGCGAGACGAACTTCCAGGCGTCCCTGCGGGTGGCGGCCGCCGCGCTGCTCGCCTGACCCGGCCACGTCCTCGGGCGTACGACTCGTGGCCCGGGGCGTACGGAATGTCCGAAACGGGCGACATTTCGTACGCCCTCGGTCAGGTCGTACGCCCCGCTCAGAGCTCGCGGCGGGCGAGCAGCCAGATTCCGAGCGCGAGGAACACCGCCATGAGGACGCCGCTCGTCAGGGCCGGCCACAGCACGCCGGCGGGCTTGGCGGCCCCGAGCTGCACCACCGCGCCCGGCAGGCCCGCCGGCGTCCACCTCGTCGCCGGACCCCAGAGGCCGAGCAGCGACAGCACGATGAGCACGCCGAAGCCGAGACCGATGGCACCCATCGTGGAGAAGCGCGCCGAGAGCGCCGCCATGAGCGCGATCACCATCCCGGCGAACACGAGCCAGGCGGCGGTGGCGCGGAGCAGCGGCCCGGGCACCACCGGGTCGAACAGGGCCACCGTGAGTCCCCACGTGACGAGGACGCCGATGAGCGCGGCCACCACGACGAGCAGGACGTTGGCGGCGACCTTCGCGAGCAGGAACGCCGTGCGCGACACCGGCTTGGTGAGCACCAGCAGCGCCGTGCCCTGGCGCACCTCACCGGAGACGAGGCCCCCCAGCGTCCCCAGCAGGACGAAAACGCCCAGCTGGCTGAGGTTCTTGGTCCACTGGGCCCAGCTGTCGAGGTAGGTCGGCTCGGGCATGAGCGCCTGCGCTCCGACCACCGACTTGAGCAGTTGCGGGGTGAGCCGGGCGAAGACGGGTCCGGTGACCGCGAAGAAGAGCAACAGCCCCGGCAGCACCAGCCAGCGCCACGTCCGGCGGATCTCGGTGAGCTCCTTGGCGAGCAGCGGGCCGAAGCCGGCGAACGGGCCGATGGCGCGGCTCATCGGACGACCTCCCTCTCGGGCGCGACCGGACGCCGGTCGGCGTCCGAGGGGGGCTGGTCGGGTGAGACCAGCGCAACGAAGACGTCCTCGAGGCTCGGCTCGCGCACCTCGAAGCGCACCAGTCCGGCGTCCAGCCCGGCGACCAGGGCGGGGACCCGTCGCCTGGCCCGGCCCACGTCGCCGGTGGTGATCTCGAGACCGCCCGGCGCGCCGTTGCCGGAGGCGGTGCGGGTGACCCGGCCCACCCAGTCTTCGGCGGCCAGTCGCTCGAGGAAGGCGTCGGCGTCCCCCTCGAGCTCGACGAGGACGCGCTGCTCCCCGGCATTGCGCCCCATCACCTCGCCGATCGCGCCCGCGTCGCGCACCCGCCCGTGGTCGAGCACCGCGACGTGGTCGCAGACCCGCTCGACGTCGCCGAGGATGTGCGTGGAGAACAGCACGGTCGTGCGCCCGCGCAGCTCGGCGATCATCTCGAGCACGTCCTTGCGGCCGATCGGGTCGAGCGCGGAGGTGGGTTCGTCGAGCAGCAGCAGGTCGGGGGCGTTGATCAGCGCCTGGGCGATGCCGAGACGCTGCCGCATGCCCCGCGAGTAGCCGCCGACGCGGGTGCGGACGCCGCCGAGGCCGGACAGGTCGAGCAGCGCCCGGACCCTCGCCTCGAGCACGTCGGGGGCGAGCCCGAACAGCGAGCCCGCGAACCGGAGGAACTCGTCGGCCCGCATCCAGGGGTAGTAGCCGGGCACGTCCGGCAGGAAACCGATCCGCCGCCGCATGGTGGCGGGGTCGCCCCCGAAGACCCGGACGCCGCCGGCGTCCGCCCTGGCGAGGCCGAGGAGCACCCGCAGGGTGGTGGTCTTCCCCGCGCCGTTGGGGCCGACGAACCCGTAGATCGACCCGGATTCCACGGTGAGGTCGACGCCGTCGAGAGCGCGCACCTCTCCGTAGCGCTTGACCAGGCCGGTGATCTCGATGGCGGCGGGGGCGGGGGCGCTCATGCGCGTGCTCCCGGGTCCGTGGGCGGCTTGGGCCCGTAGAGCAGGTCGGCGGCCGAGCTGGCCCGCCCGGATCCGGCGGCACGGGGGACGTCGCCGGACAGCTCCGGCGGCCGGCGGCCGGCGACGAGGAAGGCGATCGGGCCGAGGGTGCTGACGAACACGATGATGAGCGCCCACGCCCACATCGGCAGCGTGAGCCGCCCCTGCGGCGTCCGGACCAGCCGAACCAGCGCCACGACGAGCAGGCCGACCTCGACGACGCCGAGCACGACGACGACGGGGAGTGCCCAGCCGGGCAGGTCGGCCAGTGAACTGCGATTCCCCATGACTACTCCTGACGATCGGGGGTGGATGCTGCGGCGGGCCTCAGCGGGCCCGCACCCGGGTGCGGCCGGTGCGGACGACGGCGCCGACGAGGGACGCCGCGCCGAGTGCGCCGATGCCGAGGGTGGCGAGGGAGAGGCCGCCCGGCGCTGCGGCGAGCCACCGGGTGGTGATTGCCGCGCCGAGGGCCAGCACGGCGGCGATCGAGCCGAACCCGGCCAGCGCCAGCCGCACCGGGAGGTCGGCGCGGCGCCACAGGGCCGCCACCGCGAGGGTCTCGGCGACCGCCGCGAAGACCAGCACCGGGGCGAAGGCCTCGGCGGGCGGGGCCCAGCGGTCGGCCGGGCCGAGCAGCGGCCAGTGGGCGGGGGCGATCCGCATCGCCCCGAGGCCGGACGCCGCGACCGCTGCGGCGAGCCCGGCGGGAACCGAGACCGCCACGAAGGCCCACCGCCACGCGCCGTGCGGGATGGCCCGCGCCACGTCGTCGTCGAGGTCGTCGAAGTTCAGCAGGCCGACCGCCCGGGCGAGCCGGCCCAGGTTGAGGTCCCAACCGACGCCCACGACGCGGGGGACGAACCACGGGCCGGCGGGGTCCATGGCGGCACGGGCGCGGGCCCCGAGGGAGCGGGGCGACAGGCCGAACGGCAGCCACGGGCGGTGGAAGGGGTCGGCGTACTCCGAGGCCAGCCGCTCGGCGGTGGAGGCGGGCGGCCCGAACGTGTGCACGGCCTCCTCGGCGCCGAGATCGAGCGCCGCCGCCCGCAGCCCCGCGCGGAGGTCGGCGAGCGCCTGGAGCCGCGACCAGCGGGGAAGCCGCAGGTGCGCGTCGACGTCGTCGACGTAGCTGTCGATGAGGTTGTTCTGGTGCATCCGGCCCCGCCGTCCGCTGGCCCCGTTCCCGTTCACGGCCTCTCCCCCACCGCGTCGGCGTCCCCGGGCGACGTGAGGACGCTGTCCATGGCCTGCACGAGCTGGCGCCAGGCGACGATGTGCCGCTCGAGCTGCCCGTGGCCGGCGCGGCTCAAGCGGTAGTACTTGCGCGGGGGCCCGTAGGGGGACTCCCGCCACGACGTGTCGACGAGCTTCGAGCGGTTGAGCCGGGCGAGCACGGGGTAGACGGTGCCGGCGGCGGCGTCCAGCCCGGGCCGGGACGCCAGCACGTCGACGATCTCGGCGCCGTACCGCTCGCCGCCGCGCAGGATGGCGAGGACGGCGAGTTCGAGCGCCCCCTTGCGCAACTGGGTCTGCCGGTCGTCCATGCCCACCTCCCGCTAGTTGGTGTGACCAACTAGAAGGTATCACCAGCTAGGGCCGGGGGGCCGGTTTTCTGGCGAGAACTGTGAGCGGGCCGGCGTCCCGGCAGTGTCCGGTTCGGGTTCGTCGTCGACCCGGAAGTGGCCACCGTCCCGCTGTGGGCGGCCGTGAGGCAGACGCGCGGGCGTCCGGAGGGGCCCGGGACATGCGAAGAGGTCCCGGATCCATCCGATCCGGGACCTCTGGTGGCAGGTGTAGGGTTCGAACCTACGTAGGCGAAGCCGACGGTTTTACAGACCGCTCCCTTTGGCCACTCGGGCAACCTGCCGTGCTGGTCAACAGCCTCGGTAACGATAGCAGCGCCCG
>DATAKK010000057.1:0-21464 GCA_036261615.1 Propionibacteriaceae bacterium
GGCACCTCGAAGTTGGCGACCTTGATGTAGTCGAGTCCGTCGGAGACGACCTGCCACACGTTCTTGTCGGGGTCGAGGCCGGTGCGGCCCTGGTCGACGTAGCTGAAGCTCACGGTCTCGCCCACCTTGACGGTGCCCGCGTCCGGCTCCTCGAAGCCGACGATGGTCTTGAACAGGGTGGTCTTGCCGACGCCGTTGGGGCCGATGATGCCGACGATGCCGGCGCGCGGCAGGCTGAACGACAGGTCGTTGATGAGCACCCGGTCGTCGAAGCCCTTGACGAGGTGGCTCACCTCGAGCACGGTGCTGCCCAGGCGGGGGCCCGGCGGGATGTTGATCTCGCCGGTGTCCAGCTTGCGGTTGCGCTCGGCCTCGGCCGCCAGTTCCTCGTAGCGGGCCAGGCGCGCCTTGTTCTTCGCCTGCCGGGCCTTCGGGGAACTGCGCACCCACTCCAGCTCGCGCTCGAGGATCTTGGCGCGCTTGGCGTCCTTCTGCCCCTCGATCTTGAGCCGGTCGCGCTTCGTGTCGAGGTAGGTCGAGTAGTTGCCCTCGTAGGGGTGCAGGCGTCCGCGGTCGATCTCGCAGATCCACTCGGCCACGTTGTCGAGGAAGTACCGGTCGTGGGTGACGGCGAGCACCGCGCCCGGGTAGCTCTTGAGGTGACCCTCGAGCCAGTTGACGCTCTCGGCGTCCAGGTGGTTGGTGGGCTCGTCGAGCAGCAGCAGGTCGGGCTGTTCGAGCAGCAGCTTGCACAGTGCGACGCGACGCCGCTCGCCACCGGACAGGATGTTGACCGGGGTGTCGCCGGGCGGGCACTGGAGGGCGTCCATCGCCTGCTCGATCTGGGAGTCGATGTCCCACGCCTGGTGGTGGTCGAGGTCGGCCTGCAGCTGGCCCATCTCGTCCATGAGGGCGTCGAAGTCGGCGTCGGGGTCGCTGAAGGCGTTGGAGATCTCGTCGTAGCGCTTGAGCATGCCCTTGATGTGGGCGACCGCCTCCTCGACGTTCTCGCGCACGGTCTTGTCCTCGTCGAGCGGGGGCTCCTGCATGAGGATGCCGACGCTGGCGCCCTTGGCCAGGGCCGCGTCGCCGTTGTTGGGCCGCTCGAGGCCGGCCATCAGCTTGAGCAGGGTCGACTTGCCCGCGCCGTTGGGGCCGACGACGCCGATCTTGGCGCCGGGGAAGAACGACAGCGTGACGTTGTCGAGGATGAGCTTCTCGCCGATGGTCTTGCGGACGTTGTGCATGGTGTAGATGAACTCGGCCATGAACGAACTGTGCCTCCGAGGTGGGATGGGACGTCGTCTGGTGACACCGTGCGGGCGCCGACCCTCAAGTATGCCAGCCGGGGCCGCAGGGGCCACATCAGCGAGCGCGGCCCACGGCCTCCCGGGCACCGCGGTAGCGGCGCAGTTCGGCGTCCACGGGTTCGACGACGTCACGCCGCGCCACCTCGCCGACCGCGGCGGCGAGCGAGCGCGTGGCCCGCGCGGACGCCGCCCGCGCCGTGAGTTCCACCAGCAGCCGTCCGACGAGGGCCAGGAGCAGACCCGCGACCACGCCCCCGATCACCGCCAGCGTGGGCAGGCCGATGCGGTGGTAGGAGTACATCGTCGGCAGCGGGGGCAGCTGGAAGTACAGCAGTGCCACGTCGACGCCGAGCCACAGCAGGCCGGCCACGACGATGCCGATGAGCACCCACTGCAGCACCTGGAACACCGGCCAGTAGCCGTGCCCCCGGTCGACCCCGAGGTCGGCGGTGGCGACGGCCCGGTCGAGGTCGTCGGACAGCTGGGCGTCGCGAGCGCGGGAGGCGCGCCGCACGGCGTCCGCCCACCCCCTCGCCAGCCCGGACGCCGCCTCGTCGGCCAGGGTGCGCACGGCGGTGTCGACGCGGGCGCGCTGCACCCCGCTCGTCGAGGCCGGCAGCGCGGTGCGCGCGATCCGCACCGGCTCCACAGCCGGCCGCCCCCACGACCCCGTGAGCCGGTCGAGGTGCAGCCTCCGCAGCGGGTCGGGCCGCAGGCGCGCCACCCAGCTCAGCGCCGGCCAGCCGGTGGCCAGGGTCCCCCGCCGCCGCATCGCCCCGAGCACCGCCTCACTGACCACAGGGACGCCGGCGGCCTCGCCCAGGGCCCGGGCCAGCCGCCCCGCGCGGGCGTCCGATACGTCCCGGGCCGGAGCGTCGCCGAGATCGGCGGCGAGCGCGGACGCCGCGGCGCTCACGTCCGCTGCAAGCCGGGCCGCGGCCATCTGCTTCGCCCGCACGGCCTCGGCGATGACCGTGCGCAGGTCGGCCACCCCGGACCCGGTGACGGTCGACATCGGCAGCACCCGGGCCTTCGCCAGCCCCTCGCTGTCGAGGAGCCGCCGCAGGTCGCGCAGGCAGGCGGCCAGCTGCTCGGGCGTCAACCGGTCGGACTGGTTGAGCACGATCGTCATCACCTCGGCGTGGTCGGCCAGCGGGGCGAGGTAGCGGTCGTGCAGGGCGGCGTCCGCGTACTTCTGCGGGTCGACGACCCACACGAGCATGTCGACGAGTTGCACGAGCCGGTCGACCTCGAGCCGGTGGGCCACCTCCGTGGAGTCGTGGTCGGGCAGGTCGAGCAGCACGAGCCCGTCGAAGCGGGGGTCGGTGCCGGTGAGGTCGTGCCGGCGCGGGACGGCGAGCCAATCGAGCAACTCTCCGGCGGGCTCGCTCCCCCACACCGCGGCCATCGCGGCCGCCGTCGTCGGACGCCGCACCCCCGGCTCCGCGAGTTCGGTGCCCGAGATGGCGTTGAACGCGGACGACTTGCCCGACCCGGTGGCGCCGGCGAGCGCGACCACCGTGTGGTCGCCCGAGAAGGCGAGCCGGCGTCCCGCCTGGGTCACAACCCGCCGAGCCTCGCTGACGACGGCCACGTCGGCCCGCCCGTCCGCGAGGTCGACCGCCTCCGACAGTGCCCGGACCCGCTCGGCGAGCCGTCGCCCCTCGCGGTCGGTCGATCCCCGGGGGCTCACGGCCGGTCCTCCGGCTGGCGCTCGGGCTCGGGGTGCTCGACCAGTTCGGCCTCGACGACGTCGGCGTCCGCGGCCGCGGTGACCTGGTTCACCCGGGTCTCGCCGCCCAGCTCGGGCGCCCCGGACGCCGGCCCCTCGACCGCCGTCGAGCTGGAGTACCCGGAGGTCCGGGCCTCCTCCACGAGCGCCGCGGCCCGGCGGATGCGGTCGGCCACGGACCCGTCCGGCGCCAGCCCGGTGAGGGCGTCGTCGTAGCGGGCGAGCTCGGCGGCGAGCAGGCCGGAGATGCGGGCGTCCAGCTCGGACTTCGCGCGCTCAGCGAGCCGGCGGATCGCCTCGTCGCCGAACACCGACTCGAGCAGCCGCTGGGCGATGACGCTGCTGCCGCCCGCGATGCCCACCTCGGCGCCGGTGAGCCCACCGGTGTGGGCGAACACCGCCACCATGAGAGCGACCGAGGCGCCGTTGACGCCCAGGGCGAGGAACCTCGCCCGGCTCCGCTTGCCCATCCCCTCGCCGGCCACCAGCTCCATGACGTCGCCCTGCCAGTCGCGGATGGCCCTCGCCGCCTGAGCCGGGAACTCCGGCGACACCCGGGCCAGGTCGATCCCGGAGCCCGCCAGCCGCCGGAGCACCTCGCGTCCGGCGGGCGTCGCCTGCCACGCGGCCTCGGCTCGCTCGGCGGCGGCGTCCGCCTCGTCGCGGACCAGCGCCTCGAGTCCCGCCTCGACGGCCACCCCCACGTGCTTCGCCTCGGGCGGCGTCCCCTTGATCGAGCCCCACACCCGGTCGCGCAGCCAGCTGACCTTCTCGTCGAGCGCGCGCATGACGTCGCCGGTGCCGACGAACTCGTGCCAGCGCGACAGCACCTCCCCGCGCAGCAGCGTGCCGTCGGCCGACTGGACGCCGATCGCGCGCACGGCCTCGGCGAAGGATCGGTCCGCGTCGCTGCGGAGCTGGTCGAGCGCCTCGGCCTGCTCGTCCAGCGCGGCCGCGACGAGGGGCGCCCGGGAGGCGACCGAGCCGATCGCGCCGTCGAGGGTCTGCAGCACCACCCGCTGGCGGGACGCCTGGTCGGCGGCCAGAGTGGCGAGCCAGGTGCGGATGGGCGCGACGGCCGCGTCCGGCAGCAGGCCCTCGGCGTCCGGCGGGGTCTCGGGAACGGCGAACAGCGGGGCCTCGGCGAGCCCGCGCTCGGTCATCAGCTGACCGAGATGGGCCGGCACCTGCGCCATGGCGCCTGGTGGCACCCGGTTGAGGACGACGGCCACCGCGGCATGCCGGTCGACGGCCGAATGCAGGAAGTCCCACGGGACGGCGTCCGCGTACCGGGCGGCCGACGTGGTGAACAACCACAGGTCGGCGGCCTGGAGCAGTTGGGCGGCCAGCCGCCGATTGCTCGCGACGACGGAGTCGACGTCGGGCGCGTCCAGCAGCGCGAGGCCGCGCGGCAGGGTGGGCTCGGCGACCAGCTGCAGCGAGTTCGCGTCCGCCGACGACACCCGCGAACGGATGAGGCCGGGCAGGATCCGCTCGGTGTCGAACCAGCGCGCGTCGTCGGGGTGGTGTACCAGCACCGGAGACCGGGTCGTCGGGCGGATCACCCCGGGCGTGCTCACGACCCGGCCGATGAGGGTGTTGACGAGCGTCGACTTGCCCGCCCCCGTGGAGCCGCCGACGACCGCGAGCACCGGGGCCTCGATGTCGGCCAGCCGGGGAAGGATGTAGTCGTCGAGTTGGCGGGCGATCTCACCGGCCAGCCGTGCGCGGTCGGCGGCGTCCGGCAGCGGCAGGGGCAGGCGCACGGGGAGGAGCGCCTCGCGCAGTTCGGTGAGCGCTCCGCTCACGCCGGCCGCGCTCACGAGACGGTCCTGCCACGCCCACTCATGGGCCACACTGTGGCACGGTCGAGGGCCGTGACGCGGGGAAACACCGTCCGGGCGCGGTCAGCGGCGCTGCGGCGGCGGCGCCGGCCACTGCGACACGGGCACCGGCACCGGGGCCGTCCAGCCGCCCGGCTGCGGGGGCAGCCACCCCCGGCGACCGCGCTGCCAGAACCGGGCACGCTCCCACGGGATGTCCAGCCGCAGCCCCGCGCTCTCGGTGATCGCCAGCGGACGCAGCCCCCGGAGCTCGACCAGCAGGCTCCTCGCGTAGGTGTCCCCGGCAGCGTCGACGACCCCGCGCACGACGGCGTCCCTGGTGTAGGCGAGGTCGGTGATCGCGATCATGAACCGGCGGCTCGCCGACCAGCTCGCGCGGCCCCGGCGAGCCGCGACGGTGAGGATCCAGATGCGCCGCCACCAGCTCGAGTAGACGATGGGGTCGCGCTCGTCGAGCCAGCCCATCCGGACGAAGTCGGTGAGCCGCTGGCGGATCCGCCGCGACTCCCGGTAGGTCTGGAAGACGAGGAAGGCGACCACCGCCGCCACCAGCCCGAGGGCGAGGAAGTAGTAGGGCATGAGCTGCGAGGTCGACCCCGACGTGCTCGAGACGCCGTTGAACGACATGTGCAGGGTGGCCGCGAGAACGTAGCCGGTGATCGGCGCTAGCACCCGGACCAGCTTGCTGCGGGTGCGCACGGCGATGCCGATGCCGATGCCGGTCATCGAGGTGAACAGCATGTGCCCGAACGAGGTGTAGATGCCGCGGAGCCGGAACAGGCTGGCCACGGCGGCGTCCGCGTCGCCGGCGCCCCGCTGATAGGACGCGTACACCCGGGCGCGTGCGTAGTAGACGATGTTCTCGGTGAAGGCGAAGCCGGTGGCGCTGAGCCCGGCCAGGGTGACGCTCTGCAGGATGCTCGCCACGCGGTGACGCACGAGCACCGCGAGGGCGAAGACGATCGTGGCCTTGCACGCCTCCTCGATGAACGGTGCCGAGAAGACCGCGGCCCGGGCACCGGCGCCCGGGTCGCCCGCGCCGCGCACCATCATGAGCTCGCCCAGCCAGGAGTTGAGGTACATGGCCGCCAGGGTGGCGATGGACGCACCCCAGCCCCAGGCCACGAGGTACATCCAGAACGCCTGCCGACGGAACCGGTCGAGCCACACGAACAGCAGGGTCCAGACGATCGCCGTGCGGGCGGCCAGGCCGGTCGCCTCGCGGAGCGCGTCGTTGTTGAGGCCGGGGATGACGTGACCCTGGATGTGCTGGTCGGGGTGCTGGAGCGCGTACATCTGCCACATGCCCAGGGGGTACGTGAGCACCAGCGCGAGGATGAGCCACGCCCACGGGTTGCGGACGGTGCGCCGCAGCCACGAGCGGGACCGGTCGACCGGGCGCGGCAGCCCCGACAGGATCCGGGCGCGACGCTCCGGAACCACCCGGGGCTCCGGACCCGTCATGAGCTGCACCGACATGGCGTCCAGAGTAGCCGCCGCGGGACGACCGGCGGCCTCGCGGCGTCCCACCCCGGGATCGGCCGAGTGACCGGTCAACGCCGCCCCGGTTAGACTGGCCTGGCAAGCCCCAGTAGCTCAGTGGATAGAGCAGCAGCCTTCTAATCTGTCGCGCGCAGGTTCGAGTCCTGCCTGGGGCGCATCCATCCCCGACCCCGCCGAGGACCCATCACGTCCAGCCACCAGCCCCTCACCCAGGTCGCTGGGCCCCAACCCGACGAGCCCACACGCGCCCAGTGGCGGCAGATCATCGTCTCGGGCTACGGCCCCACCCTGCTCTCGTCGATCGGCTACGGGGCAGTCATCCCGCTCATCGCGGTGATCGCCCTGCGCGAGGGCGCCTCCGTCGGCACCGCGGCCTTCGTCACCGCCCTCCTCGGCATCGGCCAGGTGGTGGGCGACCTGCCGGCCGGGTGGATCGCCGCCCGGCTGGGCGACCGGCGGGCGATGATCGGCGCCTGCCTGCTGGACGCCGCGGCGCTCACCGGCATGTTCCTGTCCGGATCCCTCCTCACCCTGGGCCTGGCCGTGTTCATCGACGGCATGGCGGGCGCGGTGTTCGGCCTGGCCCGCCAGACCTATCTCACCGAGGTGATCCCGCTCCGGCTGCGGGCCCGTGCGCTCTCCTCGTTGGGCGGGGTGTTCCGCATCGGCTTCTTCGTCGGCCCGCTCATCGGCGCGGCCATCGTCGCGGGGGCCAGCCTGCGCACCGCCTTCGCGTTCGCCGCCTGCATGAGCCTCACGGCCGCCGTGGTCACCTGGGTGCTGCCCGACCTCGAGCAGGCCGACCACGTGCACATCGTTCCCCACCGGGTGTCGTTGCGGGCCGTCGTCGCCGAGCACAAGTTCGTCTTCGCGACGCAGGGTGTCGGCGTCCTGGTACTCATGGCGGTGCGCAGCGCCCGGCAGGCGATCATCCCGCTGTGGTGCGAGAGCAACGGGCTGTCCGCGGCGTCCACCAGCCTCATCTTCGCGCTCAGCATGGGCTTCGACGTGCTGCTGTTCTTCCCCGGCGGCTGGATCATGGACCGGTTCGGACGCTGGTGGGTCACGGTGCCCGCCATGGTCGTCCTCGGGCTCGGGCTCGGGCTGTTGCCGCTCACGCACACCGCGTGGACGATCGCGGCCGTCGCGGCCCTGCTCGGCATCGGCAACGGCACGTCGTCGGGCATCGTCATGACGCTCGGGTCGGACGCCTCGCCGGCCGTGGGACGACCGCAGTTCCTCTCTGTGTGGCGGCTGTTCGGTGACACGGGCAATTCGAGCGGTCCCCTCGTCATCACGCTGGTGACCGTCGCAGCACCGCTCGCGGCGGCGTCCGTCGCACTCGCCGCGATCTCCTGGGCGGGGGCGGCCTGGCTCGGACGCTGGGTCCCCGGCGGTCCCGGGCGCCGCACCTCCACGACGTAAGGTGAACCTCTGTGAACGACATGCTGGTGTGGATCGACTGCGAGATGACCGGCCTCGACCTGGAGCACGATGCCCTCGTCGAGGTCGCCGTGCTGGTCACCGACGGTGACCTCGTCGTGCAGGGCGAGGGCGTCGACGTCATCATCAAGCCCCCGGCCGAAGCGCTCGAACAGATGGGCGACTTCGTCCGGGAGATGCACACCAACTCGGGGCTGCTCGAGGAGCTGGCCGACGGGGTGACGCTCGAGGAGGCCCAGCGGATCGCCCTCGACTACATCCGCACGTACGTCCCCGCCGAGCGCAAGGCGCCGCTCGCCGGCAACACCATCGGCACCGACCGGATGTTCCTGGCCCGGGACATGCCCGAGCTCGAGGGCTGGGTGCACTACCGCAACGTCGACGTGTCGAGCATCAAGGAACTGGCCCGCCGCTGGTTCCCCCGCGCCTACTACCAGTCCCCGGCGAAGTCGGGCAACCATCGGGCGCTCGCCGACATCCAGGAGTCGATCGAGGAGCTGCGCTACTACCGCGAGGCGGTCTTCGTCCCCCGCCCCGGACCGAACTCGGCGGAGGCGCGCGAGATCGCCCGCCGGCATCAGGGGGCGCTGACCGGGGCCGTCCCGCTCGATCTCGACGAGGCACCGGGCGCCTGAGGTCGATTTCCTCCCGTCTGCGCGTTCCGCTACTCTTGTCACGCTGTCGCGCGAGCGGCCGCATGGTGGGTATAGCTCAGTCGGTAGAGCACCTGGTTGTGGTCCAGGATGTCGCGGGTTCGAATCCCGTTACTCACCCCTAGTGAGAGGCCAGTTTTCTGGTTTCGCGCAACAGACGCACAACACGGGCCGGGTAACGCTCCTAACAGGAGGGTTACCCGGGCCCAGTGCTATCCGCTCGACGGGGGCGATGAGCAGGCTTCAGCTGTTCGCCACACGTATTCAGCAGGGACGCGTGTACGGGCACGGCCCGTCACCGTGCAGCCCGCCGTCCTGCACGTGACAAGAGTCTGGGCTGGCTTCCTCACGGGCAATCAGCCGGACCTGCCAACGCTCCCTACCCAATGCCTTCGATTGGGACATGCACGTCTTCTGCCGCACCACTTCGGGGTGGGCGGGTCTAGCCTTTCGGGCATGAACGGACTTCCCGGCCGGGTGGGCACGCGGCGCTGATTCCAGCCGTGCGCGTGCCTGCCCCGTTGATCACTGACGCCCGAGCAGGCTTCGCCGACGGTGAGCGCGCGCCCTTATCGCCCGCCCCACCCCCACAGGAAGTCCGTCATGTTCGTCGTTGCCTTGGCCTACCTTGCCTTCGTCAGCCTCGCCCTCCCCCCTTCCATGCTGGGCGTCGTCTGGCCGTCCATGCGGCTGTCGTTCGGCCAGCCCCTCAGCGCCGTCGGACTGGTGCCACCGGTCGGCGTGCTTGCCGGCCTGGTCTCGACCGCCCTGGCCCCTTACATCGTCCGCCGCTTCGGTGCCGGACGGGTCCTGACGTTCGGCACGTTCGGGTCCGTCGCGGGCCTCGCCCTGGGGGCGACCAGCCCGAGCATGTGGCAATTCCTCGCCAGTGTCGTCGTGGGGGGATTGGCCGCCGGCGGCCTGGACACCACCCTCAACGTGGTCGCGGCACGCACGTTCGGACCCCGACGGATCAATCTCATGCACGCTTCCTACGGGCTCGGAGCCGCCGCGTCACCCCTGATCGCCACCGCGCTCATCGCCACCGGCCGAAGCTGGCGCTGGGCCTACCTCATCGTCATGGGCGTCCAACTCCTAGTCGGGCTCACCTTCGCCGTGACCTGGAAGCGCTGGGACCTGGCCGTCCCGCACCGCACGGGGAGCGCCCCCTCCCGCGCGACCCGGGTGTGGAGCCTCGACTCGGCCTTGGGCATGGTTCTCGCTGCCGTGCAGAACGGCATCGAGGCAACCGTAGCCGTCTGGGCATTCACCTCCCTCACCCAACTCGGCGATACCACCGGTATCGCCGGCGGTATCGCGTCGGGCTACTGGCTCACCCTCGTCATCGGACGGGTCGGCTTCGGGTCCCTGGCCGAGCGAATCGGACCCTGGAAGGTGATGGCCACCGCCGCCACCCTCCCTGCTCGTCGCGACAGCGCTGGCGAACCTGGCAACGCCCGTACCAGCCACGGCCGCGGTACTGCTGTTCGGCGGGGGCGCCGCCCCCATGTACCCGCTCCTGGTCCTCACCACCGCCCAACGCACCTCAGCACAGGTCGCCGACAAGGTGATCGGCCTCCAAGCAGCCGCCTCCTCCATCGGAAACGCCATCGCCCCCGGACTCGTCGGCCTCGCCATCGCCTCCCAACCGCACACATTCGGCTGGGCCACCGCAGGGCTCAGTGCCACCGCAGCCATTCTCGTACTCGTCATCCACCACCGCTCCCACATCCACCCGTCCACCACAACGAGGGCACGGTGAGGGGGCATGCACGACCCAACCAACCTGGCGCGCCTGCGGGAGGCCGACGTCCATCGGGCGGTCTCAGAGCGTGCACCAATTCGAGTGACCAACCTCGGCAGCGCCTGAGTGCAGACGATGCCCGAGGCAACCACTACCGGCGCCGGCCCTCAGGTGAAGGGGGCAGGCCGCGCCGCCCGGTGCCTCGGGCTGGCGCGGTCAACTCGCGAGGGGCGTGCTCCTGGTCGGGGGCACCATCCCGTGCCGCATCCCCCACGCGACCGCCTGCGAGCGCCGGGTGACTCCGATCTTGCGATACGCCGCACGGATGTAGGACTTCACGGTGTTGCCGCTCAGGAACGTCCGTTCCCCGATCTCGGCGTTGGTGAGGCCTTGCGTGATCATCGCCAGCATCTCGGCCTCACGCATGGTGAGGCCGTACTCGCGACCCGGCCAGTCGGAGTGGTGCTCAGCCGCGTCGGGCGGGGAGGTCGGCGCGTTCTCGCGGAGGCCCCAGTCAGGCGCCGCGACCACGGTGTAGCCCCCGGCAATGTCGAGGAGAGCGGCCGCCAGCTTGTCGGCACGAAGGCCCTTGGACACGACCCCGGCCACGTCCGCTTCGAGCCACGCCAGTGCGGTTTCGCGACTGAAGTGCCAGGTGTAGATCACGACGTGCTTCACCCCGACCCCGTGCAGCTGTTGGCACACCCTGTGGAGAACGGTGCGGTCCTGACCGAACATGTCGAGGAGGGCGATGTCGATGGGCTGCCGGACAGGGGCGCGGACGTCGAACGCCACCACATCAATCCGGTCGGACCAGGGCGCCAGCATCCGCCGCACCCCCTGGACGACCAGGTCGAAGTCGTTGATGACGGCCACTTGGATCGGGCCGGCCCCCGAGGTTTCCGAACTCACAGACCAATGATCCATCGAAGCAGCCCAAAATGTCGGAAGGCGCCGCCACTAGGGATTTATCGAGTCGCGTGGCGACAGGAAGCGACCTCGCGGCCGAGCGGAGCGCCTCAACGGAACTCCCGCACCGACCTCGTCTCCACGTCGTGGAGAACCGCGTCCGCCACCTCCGAGCTCACCTCGCCCCGACGACGGGCCCGGACCACGACGTCGCGTTCGATCTCGCTGGCCCGGCGCAACATCAGTTCGAGTTCTCCCGAGTGCTCGTCCTGCTCCCCATTCGCCGTCCGGGCGGCGCCGAGCGACTCCTGACTCGCGAGATATCCCTGGTAGAGGCGGACGACGGCGTCCCTGATCGGCTCTGACACATGCTCGTCCGAGCCGGGCTCCGTGTTCCAGGAGCGGATCTGGTCGAGTGCGGTCGCAGTGGCACGCCAGCGGAGATCGACCACCTTCTGGCTGGTGTCGGCGTCGCTGCCGACCTTGAGCGCGCGGACCAGGGGCGCGAGGCTGAGGCCCTGGACCACGAGGGTGGCGAGGACACAGGCGAGGCCCACGAACACGATCTCCGCCCGCTTGGGGAAGGCTTCTCCGCTCTGCGTCGCCGTCGGAAGCGCGAGTGCGGTGGCCACAGTGACCACACCCCGCATCCCTGCCCACGCGGCGACCAGCGTTTCCCGTGCCCCGTAGGGCGAGACCACGTTCCGTAGGCGCAGCCCCAGCCGAGCCAGGATCGCGGCGGGAAACATCCAGACGAAGCGGACCACCACCAACAGACCGATGACCATGGCGGCGAGTAGGACCTCCGACGAGTGGAAGCCGCTGCCCTCAAGAACCGCGGTGAGTTCGAAGCCGATGAACACCAACACGAGGCTGGTGATGAGGTAGTCGGCGTACCTCCACACGGCGCGACCGAGCAGCCAGCCTCCAGATGTGACGGCGGTGTGCGAGTGGCTCCGCAGGAACAGCCCGAGGGTGAGCACTGCCAGTACGCCCGACCCCTGGAGCTTGTCCGCCAGCAGGTAGACGACGAACGGCATGGCCACTGTCACGGTCGTCTCGGCCGTGGCGTCGTGCAGGGCGGCCAGGGCCAGCCGACTGAGCAGGCCGGCGAGCAGTCCGAGCCCGACCCCGGCCACCACGGCCATCACCAGGCGCAGTGCCGCGTCCCATGCGGTGACGCCCCCGCTGACAACCGCCACGACCGCGAGCGAGTACAGCACGAGGGCGGTGGCGTCATTGAACATGCCTTCGCCCTCGAGCACGGTGACAAGGCGTTCGGGCAGGCGCAGCCTGCGTGCGACGGCGGTGGCGGCAACCGGATCCGGCGGCGCGACCACGGCCCCCAGCACCCAGGCGGAGCTCCAGGTGAATCCTGCGACGTGCACGGCATATGCGACGGCCGCGGCGGTGGCAACCGTGAGGCCGACGGCCAGCAACAGGATGGGGCGGGCGTCGCGCCGGAACTCCTGAGTGGTCGCCCGCTGGGTGGCGGCGAACAGCAGGGGCGGCAGGACGACAGGCAGGATGACGGCGGGGTCGATCCGCAGCGACGGCACAAACGGCAGCAGTGGAAGGACCAGGCCGTACAGGGTGAGCAGAACGGGCAGGGGGATGCGCAGTCTGTCGGTCAGCGACGTGAGAATGACGACCCCCGCGAGCAGCGTCACCCACACCAGCAGCGTCCCCATGCCATCCCTCCTCGGCGCCACGTCCCGAAGAATCTCGGCGGCCGCTCTCACGCCGTGGGCTCAGGCGGCCAACGTCGCGGAGGACCATGGACCAGCGTCCGCCTCTGCGATCAGAGCCTACGGGGACACAGGCCGCACCGCAGTTCACGTCGAAGCGCTTCGACCACCTGCCCTAGGGTGGTGTTCACCCGCGCCGTCGAGGGCGCACCCCCAGCACCGGCGAGGCGCCCCATGACCTTCCACAACCTGCAACCCGCGATCCCCGGCTTCCACCCCGACCCGACCATGTGTGCGGGCCCGGACGCCGTCCACCTCGCCAACTCCTCGTTCGAGTACTTCCCGGGAGCGCCGATCTTCCGGTCGGAGGACCTCCGCGAGTGGGAGCAGGTCGGCAACGTCCTGCACCGCCGCGATCAGTTGGACCTCGCGACCTTCCGCGGCGCCTCCGCCGGGCTGTACGGCTCGACCCTGCGCTACCACGACGGGCGCTACTGGTTCATCACCACCAACATCGCCACCAACTCCGCGGGACAACTGATCTTCTCGGCGTCCGACCCTGCGAGGCCCTGGTCGGACCCCATCGTGGTGCCCGGCACGAGCGGCATCGATCCCGACCTGTGCTGGGACGCCGACGGCACGTGCTACCTCACGTGGTGCGGCCCAGAAGGGATTTCCCAGGTGAGCATCGACCCGAGCACCGGCGAGGTGCGGTCGGGGCAGCGCCGGCTCTGGTCCGGCACCGGGATGAAATACCCCGAGGGTCCGCACCTCTACCGAGTGGGCGAGTTCTGGTACCTGCTCATCGCCGAGGGCGGCACCGAGCGCGGGCACAGCGTGTCGGTCGCCCGCTCGACCCGACCGGACGGCGGGTTCGAACCGTGCCCCGACAACCCGATCCTCACCCACCGGTCGACCAGCCACCCGGTCCAGTCCGTCGGCCACGCGGACCTCGTCGAGTGGCGTGGACGTTGGTGGGCCTGCTACCACGGCACCCGCCCGCACGGCCAGACGCCCGAGTTCCACGTGCTGGGGCGCGAGACGATGATCTGCCCGGTCGAGTGGGTCGAGGGCTGGCCCGTCTTCCGAGAGGACCTCGCCACGCAAGTGGCGCCCGACACGTCTCTGGCCACGGACTTCGCCGAGGGGCTGGGCCCGCGGTGGGTCTCGCCGCAGGGCGATCTCAGCACGGCGGACGCCGGGCCGGGGGGCCTCGCGCTGCATGCGGGCCATGCGCCCGGACGGCCGGTGGTGATCCGGGTCGAGGACCTCGAGTGGCGGGCCGAGGCCACCGTGGACGTCTCCCGGGGAACCGCTCGCCTGCTCGTCTACCTCGACGACGCGCACTTCTACGCCATCGAGGCGGACGCCGCCGGCGTCCGGGCCGTCGGGCGCAGCGACCCCTTCGACCAGTGCTTCGGGGCGGCGGACCGCAGGGCGGCGGAGGTCGTCACGCTTCGGATCGAGGCCCGGTTCCCGGCGCCCGGTCGCGGTTCGGGCGCTCCCGACCTCGTCTCCCTGTCCGTGGTCGACGACGGGCGTCCGCACCGGCTTGCCGAACTGGACGGGCGGCATGTCTCGACCGAGGTGGCGGGCGGATTCACCGGTCGCACGGTCGGCCTCCAGTGCCTGACGGGCACCATCCGCTGCACCCACTTCTCCTATCGCGGCCTCCCCGGGGACGCCGACGGCCGTCCGAGCTGACCGGGCCCCCGGCGCGACCTGACACAATGGCGCCCATGGTCACAGCGAACTCGCGCCACCGGCGTCCCGACGGCGCGCTGGGGAGCGCCCGGCTCGGCCTGGCGATCGGCGCGGGACGCGTCGCCGCCGCGGCGTCCCGGCTGGCCGGTCGGGGCAGCGGGGCCAGCATCCGCGGCCAGGTGATGCTCCGCATCGACCCGGAGGCGTTCGGGAAGCTGCTGCGGCACCGTCGGATCGCCGCCGTGTCCGGCACCAACGGCAAGACCACGACGACCCACCTGCTCACGGCCGCGGTCCGGGCGTCCCTCCCGGACGGGGACGCCCGGGTGGTCACCAACGCCGACGGGGCCAACCTCTTCCACGGCATCGCGTCGGCCCTCGGGGAACACCCCCGCGCCGACGTCGCGATTCTCGAGACCGACGAGCGGGTGGTCCGCGAGCTCATCCGGCAGGGACGCCCCGAGCTCCTGGTGCTGCTGAACTTCAGCCGCGACCAGCTCGACCGTCACCACGAGATCAAGGCCCTCGGCCGATCGTGGCGCGAGGCGCTGATCGAGGCGGGCGAGTCCGGCCCCGTCGTCGTCGCGAACGCCGCCGACCCCCTGGTCGTGTGGGCAGCGGCCAAGGCGCGCCGCGCCATCTGGGTCGACACCGGCGACGGATGGACCCAGGACGCGGCCCTGTGCCCCGAGTGCGGCGCCGTCCTCGTCCATGAGCCGGCAACCGACTCGTCTCGGGCGCACTGGCACTGCCCCGCCTGCGGACTCGCCCAACCCGCCCCCGACTACGTCGTGCAGGGCGACGACGTGACCGCCCGGGGCGGCGCCGTGCACCACCTCGACCTCCAGGTGCCTGGACGCTTCAACCGCGCCAACGCCGCCTGCGCGCTGGCCGCCGCGGTCGAGTTCGGCGTCCGCCCCGAGGACACCCTGCGCGGCATGCACGAGGTCACCTCCCCCGCGGGTCGCTACGCGACCGCCCACTTCGGCACGACGACGGCCCGGCTGCTGCTCGCGAAGAACCCGGCCGGCTGGGCCGAGTCGCTGCCCCTCGCGGCGTCCGACCCGGTGATCCTGGCCATCGACTCCGCCGCCGCCGACGGCCGCGACGTCTCCTGGCTGTGGGACGTCGACTACGAACAGCTCGCCGGACGGCACGTCGTGTGCACCGGCCCCCGCGCCCAGGACCTCGCGGTACGCCTGTCGTACGCGGGCGTCGACCACACCGTCGAGCCGAGCCTCGCCGCTGCCCTCACCAATCGAGACGCCACCGTCGACTGCATCGCCACGTACACCCCGTTCCAACGCCTGCGCCGCTTGGGAGGCCTCGCATGAGCCGCGTCCGCATCGTGCTCATCTACCAGTCGCTGCTCGGCATCTACGGCGACCGGGGCAATGCGTTCGTCCTCGCCAAGCGGCTCGAGTGGCGCGGCATCGACCACGAGTTGATCATCGTCGAACCCGGGCAGCAGATCCCCGCGGACGCCGACGTCTACCTGCTCGGCGGCGGGGAGGACATGGCGCAGATCAGCGCGGTCAAAGCTATCAAGGCCGACGGCAACCTGTTCCGCGGGGTGGACGCCGGTGCCGTCGTCTTCGCCGTGTGCGCCGGGTACCAGATCTGCGGCACGACCTTCACCGTGGGCGACCACGAGGAGGTCATCGACGGGCTCGGCCTGCTCGACGTCACCACCCGGCGCGGTCCCCAGCGCGCCGTGGGCGAAATCCTCACCTCGTGGTCCCGTCCCGACGGCTCGGTGTCACTCATCACCGGATTCGAGAATCACGGGGGCTTCACCACGCTCGGGCCGGACGCCGCTCCGCTCGCCCACGTGGACATCGGCGTGGGCAACGCCGGCGACGGCACCGAGGGCGCCGTCCAGGGCCGCGTCATGGGCACTTATCCCCACGGCCCGGTCCTCGCCCGCAACCCGGAGCTGGCCGACCACGTCCTCACGCTCGCGCTGGGTCGCGACCTCGAACCGCTGCCCAGCGCGGAGATCGACCGGCTCCGCAGCGAACGGATCACCCACGTACGCTCCGGACGCCGCTGACAGTCCCGCTGGATGTGACGTCCGGCCGGTTTCGCCCAGGACACGAGAAAGGCCCGTGGCTGCTGCCACGGGCCTCTTCCAGTGCGCCGCCAGGGACTCGAACCCCGAACCCGCTGATTAAGAGTCAGCTGCTCTGCCAGTTGAGCTAGCGGCGCGCGCGGTAAGGAACGTTACCGTGATCTGCCGCTCCCCGGCAAATTGGGCGATGGGCCGCCGGGCATGCGGCCGGGCCGGCCCCCGAAGGTTCCGGCCCGGTCACGAGGCGGGGTGAACTACTTCACGCCACCGGCTGTGAGACCGCCGACGATGCGGCGCTGGAACAGCAGGACGACGACCAGCAGCGGCACGGTGACGATGACACCCGCCGCCATGATCGACCCGAACGGCGTGTCGAAGTTGGTCGTGCCCGTGAACTGGCTGAGCGCGACCGTCGCCGTCTTCATCGTCGGCTTGACGCCGAAGGTCAGGGCGATCATGTACTCGTTCCAGACCGCGATGAACGTGATGATGGCGGTGGTGAACACGCCGGGGGCCGCGAGCGGGAGGATGACCTTCCGGAACGCGACGCCCGGGGTGCAGCCGTCGACCATCGCCGCCTGTTCGAGCTCGACCGGCAGCTGCTTGAAGAACGCGGTGAGGTTCCACACCGCCAGCGGCAGGCCGAAGGACAGGTCGGGCACGATCATCGCCTGGTAGGTGTTCATCCAGTTCGGGAACCAGCTGTAGTAACCGGTGAACAGCTTGAGCAGCGGGATGAGCAGGGTGATCCCCGGGAACATCGAGCAGCCGATGATGATCGCGAGCACGAGGCCCTTCATCCGGAACCGCAGACGCGCGAGCGCGTAGGCGGCGATGATGCCGAACAGGAGGGTGAGCGCCGTCGTGACGGACGCGACGATCACCGAGTTCAGCAGCGCCCGGGTGAAGTTGTTCTTCGGCTGGAACGCCCCCTTGAAGTTCTCGATGGACGCCGGACTCGGCCAGAACGCCGTCGACATGCCGTCGGACGGGAGCCGGAACGCCGAGATCGTCATCCAGTAGAACGGGATGATGCAGTAGAGAACGATGAGCGCCATGCCGACGATGCCGGCGACCATTCCGAAGGTCTCGCGACCCTTGTGCCGCGGGCGCTGGAGTTCCTCCAACTCGGCACGGGTCAGTCCGCCCTGGACGTCCTCGTTCACGGTGACAGCTGCGGCGCTCATACTGCACTCTCCCCGGAGGTGATGGTGGGCATGGCCTTGGCTCGCTTGTGCATCGCCTTCTGCCGCTTGCGCTGCTGGCGCAGGGCGAGGACCTCATCGTCGGTGATGAGCTCGGCGCCGAGCAGCTTGATGAACAGGAACGCGACGACGACGATGAGGAGGAACAACAGGATCGAGTAGGCCGCGGCGGGACCGTACCGGAGGTTGTTGGCCTCGTCGTAGGCGAACATCGACAGCGTCTCGACGTAGTACTTGTGCGGGCCGATCATGCCGTACGGCAGGTCGAACATGCGCATCGTGTCGAGGGTGCGGAAGAGCACCGCCACCACGAGCGACGGCTTCACCATCGGCAGGGTGATCCGGACGAACGTCTGCCAGGCGTTCGCGCCGTCGACTTTGGCGGCCTCGTACACCTCGGCAGGGATCGTCTGCAGGCCGGCAAGGGTCAACAGGCCGATGAACGGCGCTGTCTTCCACGTGTCGGCGATGATCACGGCCGCCTGCGACGACGCCGAGTCACCGAGCCACAGGTAGGTGTGCCCGAGGATCCTGTTCGCGACGCCGGAGGCCTGGAAGATCAGCCACCACATCTTCGCCGACACGATCGTCGGAATCGCCCAGGGAACCAGGATGGCGGCGCGGACGATGCCGCGCCCCCGGAACGCCTTCGACATGATGAGGGCCATCGCGACGCCTAGAACCGTCTCGATGACCACACAGACCACGGTGAAGTACATGTTGTTGAGGAACGCGTTCACCAGGCGGGGAAGGTTGCCCCACTCCCCGGGGACGGTGCCCAGCTGGCTGGTGAGCGCGTTGGTGAAGTTCTGCAACCCGACGAAGTGCTCCTTGTTGGAGAGCAGGCCCGTGGTCGGGTCGACCTTGTTGCTCTTGGTGTAGAAGGAGTCGCGGATCGTCATCGCGATCGGGATGCCGACCACGAAGAAGATGACAATGAGGGTCGGCGAGATGAGCATGCCGGCCAGGGTCCCCTGGCCGTCGCTCAGCATGTTCTTCTTGCGTTTCGGTTGGGGTGCCGACCCCTGCGTGGCGCGGGTCGGCTGGGCAACGGCTGCTGACACGAAGTACCTCCCTTTCGCTGCGAGGGCCCCGGTCGGCCATGGCCGACCGGGGCGCTGCGGTGGTTCGCTCAGACGGTCTCAGCTCTGAGTCAGGGTGGTCAGCGTGTTCTGCAGCGAGTTGAACGCCGTCGTGGCGTCCGCGCTACCACTGATCACCGAGTAGGTGGCGTCCTGGATCGCGGACGTCACGTCGCCGTACCTGACCGCCTTCGGACGCGGCTTCGCGTTCTTGATCGAGTCGTAGAGCGTCGTCAGGTAGGGGAACTGCTTGGTCAGCGTTGGGTCGGTGTACAGCGCCGTCAGCGTCGGGGCGTTCGACGTGGCGATCGTGTGCGCCTTCTGCTGCTCCTCGTTGTTCCACCACTCGATGAAGGCCTTCACCGTGCCGAGGTTCTTGGCGTAGGTGGAGACACCCATGTTGTGGCCGCCGAGGGTCGACACGCCGGGGCCGGTGAGGCCGGGGATCGGGGCGACGGCGAACTTGCCCTTGACCTTGCTGGTGGCGTCGGTCTGGGCGAGCGTGTAGACGTACGGCCAGTTGCGCAGGAAGATCAGCTGCCCGGACTCGAACGCGGTGCGCGAGGGCTCCTCGGTCCAGGTGAGCTCCTTCTGGTCGATCGTCCCGTCCTTGAACCAGGCGGCGAGCGTGTCGACGCCCTTCATGGCGGCGGCCGAGTTGACGTCCGGCTTGCCGTCAGGGGTGAGGAACTGGCCGCCGGCACTGTTGATCCACTCGGCGATGTTGCAGGTCAGGCCCTCGTACTTCTGGAACTGGCCGCCGTAGCAGATCATCTTGCTGTTGCCCGGCATCGCCTTGATCTTGGTGCAGTCGCTCTTCAGCTGGTCCCACGTCGTGGGCGGCCCGGAGATGTTGGCGGCCTTGAGCAGGTCGGTGCGGTAGTAGAGCAGCGCGCCATCGGATGTGCTCGGGAAGGCGTAGAGCTTGTTGAAGTACGTGCCCGAGTCGACGGCCGCCGGCAGGTAGCCGTCGGTCTTCATGTCGGTGGGCAGCGGCTGGATGACACCGTTCGCGGCGAACTCGGCGGTCCACACCACGTCGACCGAGAGCACGTCGTAGCCGGAAGCACCCTTGTTCTGGGCGTTCTGGATCATCGAAGCCCGCTGCTGGTCGGCCTGGTCGGACAGCTCAATGAGTGTGACCTTCTGGTCGGGGTGGGCCTTGTTCCAGATGTCCAGCCAGGACTGCACCTTGCCCGAGGTGTCCTTGCCCTGTACGTACGTGATCGGGCCTGTCTGCGTCCAGTTGGCGCCCCCCGAGCTGGCGCCGCTGCTGGAACTGTTGCTGTTGCCCGAGCCACAGGCCGCGATCGCGAGCACCGAGGCCACGGACGCACCGACCAGTGCGATCTTCCGCACGGAACGGGTTCTGGTCATGGATTACCTCACTTCGTCGTGTGTAACCCTCTTATGGGGTTGACCCGAACATAAGCCAAGTTGCCCTCAGATGGGACAGTTTCGGTCAGGTTGAGGCAATCGTTACCAACACTCCACCAAACGCAGGGGCCCCCGGCCGTCTCCCTCGGGTGCAGATATCACACCTTGTGAGGGGGGATTTTGCGATGGGCCTCGCATTGGGGAGCTGAGCGGTCCGCGGACGAAAACGTTGCCCCCTGGCGCGAAGAACTCCCCCGCCCGGCACGGGCGAGGGAGTCTGGTTCATTCGTAGGGATGGCCCCGACGGTCAGCGCGAAGAGCGCGCCCGCGTGACGATGGCCCGCAGCACCAGCACGACGGTGACGGCCCCGACGAGTGCGCCGCCGGCCAGGACGAGGCGGTCCGTGCGCCACCCGGACTGATTCTTGACCAGCCCCTTGGCGTAGTCGGCCTCGGATCGCGCGAAGGCCTTCGCGTCGTCGATCGTGCGCGCCTTCACCTCAGCGGGGTGGACTTCCTCGATCAGTCCGGCGATGTTGCTGGCCAGGCGGGTGCGCGCGGCGGCGAGATCGGCCTTGATCTGTCCGGCGCTGCGGTTGTCGGTCGGCTTACCGCTCTTAGGACTCATCTGGATCCTCCGGGGTTGGTCAACCTGCCCTGGGCGGGCACTGTCATCGCCAGCCTAGCCCGTATTGTTGGCCGCATGGCTACGAACGCCCCCGCCCGCCTCTCGGCCGGCGACACCGCTCCGACGTTCACTCTTCCCGATGCACAAGGCAACGAGGTCAGCCTCTCCACCTTCGCGGGTGGCCGGGTCGTCGTCTACTTCTACCCGGCCGCGATGACTCCGGGGTGCACCACCGAGGCCATCGACTTCTCGTCGTCGTTGCCCGCGTTCCGGGAGGCCGGCTATGAGGTGCTGGGTATCTCCCCCGACCCAGTCGAGCGCCTCGCCCGCTTCACCGACAAGGAGCAACTCGGAATCACTCTCCTCGCCAACCCGGAGCGCGACGTCCTGCTCGCCTACGGCGCCTACGGCGAGAAGACGCTGTACGGCAAGTCGATCGAGGGTGTGATCCGTTCGACCTTCGTCGTCGACGTGGCCGAGGACGGCACCGGCACCATCACCAACGCCCAGTACAACGTGAAGGCCACAGGTCACGTCGACCGGCTGCGCCGCGAACTCGACGTGTAGCCCC